>CAZIFL010000033.1:0-32677 GCA_964539095.1 uncultured Synergistaceae bacterium | reverse complement strand
CAATCTGGGAGGGACGCCGCTTGAGCCCTCATACACCAGATTTGACAATAACTCCCTGGCCTCCATAGTCTTTAATGCGCTTCACAATTTCGAGGTTGCTGGCACGGAACACCTCGCTATCCTGAAGGAGAGTGAGCCACTGCGCGGCGGAAAGCTCCGGAGAGTAATCCTTAGGCCACCATCCCTCTTCGGGCGGATTTTTTTGCTCAGCATACACACGGCTGATATAAAATCCTACATCAATGGTGAGGGTGCGCAACTCTGGATCCGGATAGCAGCTCTCTGTAATCTGCGCCTTCAGAAGATTCGCAAGCTCATGATCCGACTGCAATTCCCCACAGATTCCGTTGTACAGTTCCAGAAAATTCCTGATGTTTTCGGCGTATGCCCCTCTTTTGAAGGTACAGTCACTCTTAAGCTCCTTGGCTACCGCTTTGATTTCAGTAAATTTATATATGTAATATGCATCTGGATACCGAAGCCATAAATATGTGCTTATAGGGTTTTCATTCTGATAGTGCTGAGCCGCATCTTTTTTATACTGCTCCCTAAGCTCTTCCGATCGTATCTTAAAACGCTCCATACGCTCGTAAACCTCTGTGCTTTCATCGAAAAGCTCAAGAAACATGGCACGCACCTCTTCCGGCGCAGCCTCAGCAAACTCCTGCATCATCTTCCCCGGGAAGTTATTCGCCGAAGCGAGCAGGTTCCAGGTTTTTGAGAGGGAGCGGGTAAGCATGCCCGCGAAATCTGGTGCATTTACATCCCAGTTATCCTGAAAGTTCTTTACCGCTTCCCATTTGTACTTTTCTTCCGGCCACTGCCTTTTAGCAAAATCTTTTTTGTAGCTTACCAAGACTTTCTTCAAAATTTCTTTATCAAACATGAAGTCTCTCCTTTATCGTGTCACTATCACGTAAGTATGCGGTGCACTCCCGCACCCCGTTGCATCATCAAACGGTATGATGTAATATCATACCGTGGAGGTGATTGTTATGGCTGTCTCAAAAATCGCCATTACTTTGGACGAAAAAATCGTACAAAAGCTTGATTCTCTGGTGCAATCCCGGTCATATCCAAACCGCAGCAAGGCCATTCAGGATGCGGTGGAGGAAAAGCTCATGCGCCTGGAAAAGAGCCGGCTCGCCCGGGAGTGCGCAAAACTTGATCCTGAGTTTGAACAATCCCTGGCAGAGGAGGCTTTTTTTGGGGAGGATGAGACATGGCCGGAATACTAAGAGGCGATGTGTATTGGGGAGACCTGAACCCCGTTATAGGGAGCAAGCAACGAGGATTGCGCCCCCTCCTGATATTGAGTCACGCTGTTTTCAATACCCGGTCGGGAACCGTCATTGCGGTAGCCATCACGAGCCAGCCTCAGCAGGCGGGATTTCCCCTGACTCTGAAACTTTCCGAGGGAGTGCTTCCCAAAGAATCCTGGGTGAAGATAAGCCAGATCCGCACGCTATCTGTGAGGAGGCTTCGGGAAAAAATCGGTAGCGTCTCCCCGGAGAAGCTGGCCCTCATCCTGGAAGGATTGAACGAAATTGTGGGAGGGTAGGAAAAAGCCCCCGGGGCTTTTGTTCCGCCCTGCCAATTCCAGCTATTCAAGCTATTCAAGAGCTTATCAATGCCAAAGGAATCTCTTCAGGAGGCCATGCCTGCGTAGCAAGGTGAGGGCACCGTGGGGTACGCCCGAAAAACATGAACGAAAATCGCCTCGGATTTTTCACGCACCTCCGCCTCTGAATAGGCCTCGGGCAACCCGGTTTTCTCGCTCCAGAGATAATCCCGGATCGTAAGCCGTACCGCATCCCGGGTGGCTTCCTTGTCCCGCCAATGATCGACCTTCAACTTCTCCGCCTTCAGGGTTTCGAGAAGATCTACCGCAACTGCTTTAATGCGCTTGATCTCCTGAGCGCTTAGATCCGGTTTCTTCAGCAGATCGAATAAGGCCAGAGATTCTTCGTCAAGCCCCTCCCGTACGGCCCGGCCCTCCTCGTGATCCATGTCTCTAACGATCTGCAGAAGCGCCTCGAAGGTCTTTTCGATGGTCACCCGATCCTTCTCGCGGTTGTACTCCCCCACGATCTCCTCGTAGTGTCTCTGAAAATCGGTCCGCAGGGGGTTCTGTTGCAGCAAGCGCTGGAGACGCTGCTCCATGGCGGTTTTCAGATTCTGCACGGTGGTGCGTTTTGCGGGGCTGCGTTCAAACTCCCGGCGCAGCCCCTCGAAATCGATCTTGCTGATATCGTAGGTCTCGGATTTCTGGGCTACCCGATCCGGCTGGGTTCTAATCGCTTCATCAACCACCTGATGCAGTTGCCGGATAATGTCCGCAATGTCCGCCCGCTCCCGATCCTGCTGCAGGCTTTTGTAGATGATGTTGATGGCGTCAAAGTCCTTCCGGTACTCATTGATACCTTCGACGCTGAAACAGGCTTTGAATTTCGAAAACACCCCCCGGCACATCACCTCAAAGCGTTTTCTCGTCTCGTCGTTTTCGTTTACCCCCTCCTTGGCCGCCAGAATCGCCGCATTTCTGGCAAAGCCGGTCTTCTGGATAATGTCATCCAAAGATGCTCCTCGCTCTTCCAGAAAAGACCGTACAAAACCGATGGATTCGCTAAGATCCCCCAGCAGTTCCTCTTTTGGCCTGGCGGGTTCGGTCTCCTCCCCCTCTCCGCCATGCCCCCCATCCCCGAATCCCACAAAGGTCGCCAGGGCTTTACGCAGGTTTTTGAGGATACCGCAGTAATCCACGATCATGCCGTTGTTTTTCCCCTCGTTAACCCGGTTCGCCCGAGCAATGGCCTGCATCAGCGTATGCGCCTTGAGGGGCTTATCCAGGTAAAGAGTGGCAAGGCTGGGGACATCAAAACCGGTGAGCCACATGGCGCAGACCAGGGCAATGCGAAAGGGGTGTTCCTCCGCCTTGAAGGCTTCTTCCAGTGAAAGCCGCTGCATGTTCTGGAACTGCGGCTGTTCACGCATGGCCTCGGGCAGCTCCACGCCTTCCTTGATCAGCCGGCGGTGCGGTGTGATATCCACATCCCACCGTCGGAACTTTTCCATCTCCCCCTGCTCCTCGCTGATCACCACCGCCATCTGGGTCTGGCGCATCCACTCGATCTGACGGCGGCGGTACTGTTCGTCCTGCTCGTCCCCAGCCCCAAGCAGCTCCCCCTCCAGCTCCCGGATTCTCTCGTTCCAGTAGAACCCAATCAGCTTGTGCATACGAAGGCAGGTAATCTTGTCGATGCAGACAAGCATGGCTTTGCCGGTCTCCCATGCTGCGGAATAGTGCTGCACAAAATCCCGGGCCACCTGATCCAGGCGTTTTCCCGCAGTGATGATGTGGTAGTCCCGCTTGAGTTCCTGCTCCAGGCGCTGCTCCACATCGATGTTATCCGTCTCCAGCTCCTCCAGCTTCTCGGCGATCCGCTCATTGAGATCCCCCACCGCCACACCGAGCTTATCCCCCCGGGCATCGTAATAGAGCGGCACCGTGGCGTTATCCTCCACCGCCCGCTGAAAATCGTAGGTGGAGACATAATCCCCGAAGACCTGCCGGGTAATCTCGTCATTCTTAAAAAGCGGCGTGCCGGTAAAGCCGATATAGCCGGCATTCGGCAGGGCGTTGCGCATGTTCAGCGCCAGGGTACCGTACTGGGTGCGGTGGGCCTCGTCGGTAATGACGATAATGTCGTCCCGTTCTGTGTAGGCCTCTCCTTCGAGGACGGTCTGGTTGAATTTCTGAATCAAGGAAAAAATATGCGATTCATGCCGGGCCAGCAGATGAACGAGGTGTTCTCCGCTCGCCGCCCGGCAGGGGCTCCCTTCGTTATCCACCACGCCGCACCCCGCAAAGGTCTTGTAGATCTGCCTGTCCAGATCCTCCCGATCGGTAAGAATCAGGAAGGTGAAGTTACCCCCCAGCTTACGATGAACCTTGCGGGTAAAGAACACCATGGAATAGCTCTTCCCGGAACCCTGGGTATGCCAGAAAACCCCCAGCTTCCCTTCCCGGCATTTGCGGTGACGAACCGCCTCAATGGCCCGATTCACCCCGAGGTACTGGTGGTTCCGGGCCAGAATCTTTCTCGTCTCCCCCGCAGAGTCGTCGAAGACCATGAAGTTCTCCACCAAATCCAGGAAATTGGCCTTGGCACAGACCCCTTTCAGCAGGGTCTCCATATCCACCGCCCCGGGCTGATCCTCCCCCAGCCGCTTCCACTCGTGAAAATGCTCAAACCGGCTGGAAAGCGAGCCGAGCTTGGCATCCACCCCGTTGGCCAGCACCACCATGGCATTATGATGAAAGAGATGCGGAACGGTATCCTTGTAATCCAGAAAGTTCTTCTCGTAGGCCACGCGGATATCCTTATTGACGTTCTTCAGCTCCATGAAGAGCAGCGGCAGGCCGTTGACAAAACCCAGGATATCCGCCCGACGGCGGTAGAGATCTCCCCGCACCCACAGCTCCCGCACGCAGAGAAAGTGGTTGTTTTCAGGAACGTGGAAATCGAAAATTCGCAACCGCTGACGCACTCGCTCCCCCTTGGAATTACGAAAAGAGACCAGCACGCCCTCCTTGATCAGATCATACTTCTCCCGGTTGGTGGCGGCCATGCTCTGGGAGGCAGAGACGGTGACAATCTGCCGAAGGGCATCCTCATAGGCCGTGTCCGGCAGATCCGGATTCAGCTCCTTCAGCTTGGCCCGGAGGATACGGGTCAACACCACCTCCCGATCCGATTTCCGCCCCAGCAGGCTATCCGGCCCAAAATCTTCGTTATTGTGGGCATACAGGGACTCCCAACCGAGTTCACGCTCCAGATACTCCGCAGTGGTCTGCTGAACAAGGGTATCTTCGGTATAGGGTGAAGGGGTCATTCAAGCACCTCCCAGTGGCCGGTTTTTTTAGAGCCGATCCGGCGGATGCGATTTTGTCGTTTCAGTTTTTGAATATTACGTTTTACTGTGGCCTCACTCACTTCAAGTCGTTCTGCTAATACTGTATAGCCTGCTGACGGATCGGAACGCAAGGCATTTAAAAGGTCATCTATCGGGTCGGAATGACCGGATAAAGTAGATATTTGACCCGTTAAGGCTCGTGTCTCTACCAACTCCAGCTCTTCCAAAGGTTTGCGATGAACCGTAGCGGTGAAGAGACAGCCATCATGATCGTCGGTAAAATCGATATCCCGCCATTTTTCCAACGCCCGTTTTATGCCTGAACCCAGACCATGGTAGGGAAGAAGCCCCTTGGCGACATAGGAAACGAGGATGGGGTTACGGATGTTGGAGTTCCCGGTGCGGATCTTCTCCACCGTCAAGTTGTCGGGGAGATGGCCGGGGCTGATGATTTCAATCCGGTCATCAAAAACAAAGAGACGGATGGGAGCACTGACCAGATAATCCCGATGCATCAGGGCGTTTACCAGCAACTCCTCAAAAACCGTCTCGGGGATCTCCGATATTCCTGGAGCGTTCACTCCACGGCCCGCCTGCACCTTGTGCAGATTGCGCATAACAAAGGCCAACGCCCCCTCAAAGAGCTTCGGCAGGGGCCCCGCAAAATCCTCGGTGTCGAGATACTCCGTGGTGTGGATTTTATTACCGGGGTAGCGGATCGCCTTAACCACAAATTGCGGCACGATCCACTCGGGCTGCTCCGCAAAGAGCAGCACCCCTGCCAGATTCAATCTCCCCTCATCTGTAGCCAGGTTCATGTTCTGCAATAGCCGGGTAAGCTCGGAAGTGGAAGCGGGATACTGCTGTTTATAGACATCCCGCAGAAAATCCCGGAAGCGCAGCTTATCCAGCTTATCGATCCCCGCCTTGGTGGGCAGCTCGTCCGCGTGGAATTGATGGGTAAACTGGAAGAGGCGGCGGAGTTCTTCCTTGGAGTTCACCCGCCGCTTGTCCGCCCCCGCCTTGAGCCAGATCACCCCGTTTTTATCGAAATAAGGCTTGTCGATTCCCTTGGGTACCGTCAGCATAATAATGATGCGGCCATTCTCCAACCCCACGTTCTCGGTCTGCACCGCCAAAGGGCTGCGTACCAGGTGGCTGGCGGCATTGCTGATGAGCTGGTTGATCCGGGCCACATCATGCCCTGAAAGCCCCGGCGTAGAGCCGTCATCCGCCACGCCGATAAAGATGGTACCCCCCTTGGTATTGGCAAAGGCGGCCATCTCCGAGGCCAGAGAGTCGGCGTTCTTCACATCCGCCTTGAACTGACGGGTGGAATCTTCACCGAGGGCGATTTGGGAGAGGAGCGTTTCCAGTTTCATATAGATTTCTCCCTATATTCCCCTCCGCTTTCCCGGCAGTGTTTTCGCACCACGTCAACCCAGCGTTCATACCAATGCCATATCTTGCCAGGCCTGAAGCCCTTATTGTTGCAGGCATACAGGGACTCCCAGCCGAGTTCACGATCGAAATACTCTGCGGTGGTCTGCTGCATGAGGGTGTCTTTGGCACAGACCAAAGTCAGCGTCACACCGTCACCTCCACAGGAATGCCCAGTTGAACAGCAACCGGCGTATAGATATCGATGTTTTCGTTCGGCGTATGGAGTGAAACAATCAGAGAATATCTGGCCTTCCGGCCCCATCGTCCAAGCCATGCCCGCTCACGCCACCAACCGATTACTGGATAAACACCAATCAGATTACAGGACGCAATATCGGCAGCCGTGCCTTTCCAGATGTCAGAATGGACTGAACCAGTATTCCGGCTTTTAGCCCCTATCACCCATCGTTCGCTGCCACTTTGACTATCAGGACGTTCTCCATCCTCGCGGGCAGCAGCATTCAGTCGTCGTAAAAACTGTTCTTCATTTTCACCGGTACTGTTAAGATCAAACCGCAAGGCATGGGAGGCATAACGGTATTTATCCTTCCAGCCGACTTCACCCGGTCCCGGTTCAATGAAGTAGGAAAGCGTAATCCGCAAGGCCACAGGGGTTTCTCCCAATGCGAGCAGGATCTCGTACGGCCAGGGCAACTGGTGCAAATGCATGTCCTTGGTCGAACAATCGGAACGACCTTCCTTCTTGGTATAGGGCTGAATTTCCGCCTCAGAAACGAGTGTCAGGGAATTCGACGCACAGGCCAAAGCCTTGGCAAGGTTGGGAACTCCATAACCGCAAATGCGCAGAAGCCGTCCATAATCGGATTTTGAGTATTCCCCCCGGCCATTCGCATTCAGGAATTGTCGTTTCATAGCAAGCGGCCACTCCGCCGAATGGATCATCAAGCCTCGAATCGTCTCCGGCCACGCCTCGGGATATCGTGCCTGTATTTGGGCCGCCATCCAAGCCGCTTGGGCGGCGGCTGCGCTGGTGGCATTAATCGCACCGAACTGTCTCCGTGTCGGTTCATGCCCCGTTGACAGTAGTAAAAAATCGTCGCACATACTGATACAATTATCCGGTGCCCTGACGAGATTTCCACCCTCCAGCACAATGTCCGGCTTGACGGGCCATTTTCTGTCCCACGTCAAAGAAGTGGAACTGAAAGGTGACAACTCACCCGGTTGCGCTAAAGGCATATGGTCCTGAAAATCCGGATCCGAAAGAACAGCTTTTTCCGTGTATGAGCCCACGGTGAGAGCATTCCAGGACTGTCCTGGATCACTGACGGAATACTCCAAGTTGCTTTGCGGATAGCCAGCCCACTGCTGTTTCTCAATGTTTCCGGCAGAAACGACCAATAGTTGCCTATTGTCATCGTCATAACCGGAGGTAAGTTTGTCGATGGCAGCCGACCATGAAGAAGGCCGGCCACGATCGCGCCCATCTTCCGACGTCACTGCCATGCAACCGATGCGATTCCGTTCCGGGGCCTGGATTGCGGCACGATACATGCCCTGAATGGTGATGTCGCCGTACAGGTCGGGGTCATTAGCTCCCCACGGAGGAAGTATCTTCACCGATTCCAAACAATGATCGACCCGGATCGGGTGGTTGTGCTGCAAGGCCTCCGTCAGGTCCCCAAAGGCGGCGACCCCACACATCAAGGTTCCGTGGCCCTTATCATCTTTGACACCCCAGTCGGGTTCCACCGTGTGACAATCGACATCAGCAAGGATTGGCTGGAGCAGAGCGTGTCCGTTGTTAGCTCCGGTATCGAGCACACATACGGCCACCGTAGCATCGGGATTAGTCCGCAAACGAGAGCACAGGTCATTAACCCATTCCGTCTGATCCCGGTTTCCCAATTCAAGGAAGAATCGTGCGGTCTCCTTGGCACGTCTGAATTCGGCGATATCAGGGCTGGATTCGATCAGATTCGTTAATTGCTCACGGGTAGTCCTACCGAGGACTACCATTCTTTCGGGAAAACGAAGTGATCGTGCCTGTACCTCAAAGCCCAAGGTGGAAGCAGTCCCCCGGAAACGTTGTTCCACATCATCACCAGTTTCCCGCAACCAGATTTCGCACCAAACCGCTGTGGTCCCTTGTGGCAACAATCTCAAATCGTCACGCCAGAAGGATTCCAGGACCGCAAGACGTATATCCTCAACGCTCTGTACCAACTCGGCATACTTGGGATTGCCCTTTGTTGTCTCTTTCTGGGCGTATTCATCAATCTTCTTCAGGAAATGGTCCTGCTTGCCCGAAGGAATAAAAACAGTTGCCCGGGTGATCTCCTGCGTCGGATCACTCTCGGAGGAAACGGTATAGACGTTAAGCAAACGAATTCCCGCACGACGATCTTCAAGGCTTTTTGTGGCCAGTTCATGCCCCGGTGCTCCTTCGAACTCAACATAAACGCCGTCGCTGGTGGGCATCGATACCGCCGTTCGAAATTCCTTCTGCTCTCTTGCCTTGGTCCAAATGGCTGCCCATTGACTTTGCAGCTTGGCACTATGTGATTGACGGTTGCGCTGGGGGATACCTTTTTGGGGAACACGGCCAGGAGGGGTTGTGAACTCCTCGGTTTTCTGTACCTCGCGTAGAAAGATATGGGAATGCTCTGCAGCCATGAGATCTTACCTCCTCGTGGACGCCTTATAGGCAGATCGTCTCTCCTGAAGCATTTGCTTAAGCAGCGTCGCGGTCACGGTTTTCCGATCGGCGAGGATCGTCTCCTTGATCGCGTCGTCACAGGCCTGAGCAATCTCGGCATGACTGAGTAATTCAGCAATTTGTGCCGAGGTTTTAAGCTGCATTTTCTTCGAGCGGAACGATCCCAGGCGGTTCTCGATCAACCGCTCGATCTCGGCTTTTTCCGGCAAGTGGTAATGCAGCACGTCATCAAAACGCCGGAAAAGTGCCTGGTCCAGAATGCGAGGATTATTGGTCGCCGCCACGATCAGGCTGTCCGAACTGTCCCGCTCGATGAACTGAAGAAACGAGTTGAGCACTCGGC
Organism: uncultured Synergistaceae bacterium; assembly: GCA_964539095.1. Lineage (GTDB taxonomy): Bacteria > Synergistota > Synergistia > Synergistales > Aminiphilaceae > DAIPKP01. Next base: position 23,294 of record CAZIFL010000033.1, on the reverse strand, counting down.
GCATCTCGCCCACATCGTTTTCACGGCTGCGTTCGCCGCCGATGGCGTCGAACTCGTCAAAAAGATACACCCCACGACGCTCTTGAATCACATCGAAAATCTGACGCAGCTTGGCACTCGTCTCGCCCATAAACTTGGTGACGATCTTATCCATCAAAATGGTGAAGAGTGGCAAACCCAATTCTCCGGCTAGGACAGCAGCGGTCAGGGTCTTGCCCGTTCCCGGCGGTCCGGCGAGCAGAATTTTTCGCCGGTGGGACAAACCGTGCTTTTCAAGCTTCGCCTTTTGTCGGTATTCACGCAGGATGCGCTCAATCCGCCCACGCATTTCATCGGACTGTACAAGTACACCAAGACGCTCCTTGGGCTCCGAAGTCAGCACCAAATAATCCAGATCCGGGGTGAAAGGAATCACCCGGGAGGGTCGCACCTTAGCCTTATCGACCAGAGTTCGTATCTCGTAGGCCAGGCTCTGGTGCCCCTGTTTTGCTTCATGGGCAGCAACCTGCAGCGCAATGGTGAAAAACTGCTCGGGCTGATCGCTGAAATGCGAGCGGATGAGGGATTTGATCTGTTCGGCGGTTGCCATGTTACGCACTCCCTCCTTTTGTGTTCCTGTCATCTTTCATACCGCTATTTCCCCATTCATTAACTTAGGAAGAAGGAGGTCCCGGGCTTTGGCGAGATTTTCGATTGTTTTCTCAAGGTTCACAATTTGAAGATCAATAGAAAGTACATTCTCCATGAACATCATTGCAATTTTGCTTGTCGGCTGCATAAGTTCAACACCATGCAAATCTTTCTTTGTAATGGCTGCAAAAATTGCACCACCACCCATCATGTCTTCTCTGAAGAAATGGCTCTTGAGTGCATAGAAGAGAAGATTTTGCTGGTCGCAATTTGATCGAATTGCTGCAAGCCCCCGGCCGAGGATAATTTTGTCATGCGTTATGTTGATGCGTCCCACGGGTGCTCTCACACTGAAAAGTATGTCCCCGGGTTCTGCAATTCGATTCTTAACCGTACAGTACGTTTTATGCGAGGGGAAGCGAACTCCGAAATTGGTCACCCCCTGATGAAACGGTAAGCCATTTCCATTTTCGTTATAATAGACAGATTTGGGGCTTTGCCCCATGGTAATATTGGCAATCTTGCTCAAAGACTTTTTTCCCCACCCCTCGGGCACGCCGTCGATGATTTTGGTGTGTTTGTGGCCGGGGAAGCGGAGATGGACAAACCATTCCTTGTAGAGGAGCCGGGCCGACTGCTCCAGCAACTGAATCCGCCGCCGGTTGTTCTCAATCAGGTCGTCGTAGGCGGAGAGGACGGAGGCGATGGACGCTTGCTCACCAAGGTCTTCCGGTACACCAACCTTGCGAGCATGTAAGTCATTTCGATTGACACCTGGGACTGCTGCCTTGTTACTCCCTGTTCCGTTAAGGAACCATTTAAGAAAATAGGACACGAAGCGGCGATGATTACCTTTGAAATCTTGGACATATAAAGCAGTATTGAGCGGCCAAAATGGCTCCTCGATGTAGAACACTTCGCCCAATGTGCCGTATCGGCCTGTTACAACACCAGGACCATCTACTTTTGGTTCCTTGTGCGTGCCAGTAATACCGGAAGATGAAACAACCGGAATCTCACCGGGGAGTCGAGCGTGTTCCGGCAGGTCATAACCTCTTTTCAGTGTGAGGAAGTCGCCGAGTTGAACTATGGCTCGCTTCATACCCCAAGCTCCTCAAAATTCTTCCTGATCATCCCTGCCAGTTGTACCGCTTCGGCGTTCAAGTCCTCCAGTTCCACATGAATCTCCCGCAGGGCCTCCTCGAAGTCGAAGTTCTCGTCCTCCTCTTCCGGTGCCACGCCGACATAGCGGCCGGGGGTGAGGCTCCAGTCGTTGGCCTCGATTTCCCCCCGATCCACCAGCTTGACCAGTCCTTCCACATCACGCAGTTCCGCCTCGGGAAAGCGTTCAGTGAGCCAATGGGCCTGTTTCCAGAAATAGCGCACCTGTTTGAGCTGTTCCACCGCAAGGGCACGGGCCTCGTCGGCGGCCTTGCGGCTGCGGGCGATGTCACGACCTGCCCAGGCGCCGTTATTCCGGGGGTGGCCTTCCTTTTCACAGCTTTCGATGAGGCGGCAGGCGAGCTTGTAGAGCAGATCCGTCTGCTTGACCAGGTCGCGGCTGGTTTCTGCCAGGGGTGCAAGGCGATCCACCGCCTTTTTCAGCTCTCCGTTGGTTTTCTTCTGCTCTCCCCACGCCTCCTGTTGTTCCGTAACGGAGCGTTGAAACATCTTCATTTCCGCCTTGAAGAGCCGCATGGCATCATCCAGCTCCTTGAGCGTCTCCATATGGGGTAGATCCGTGCCCAGGGTGTTGAGGAAAGGTTCCACAGCGCCACGGAGGGAATCCATGGCACGGATGAAACCCGGTAAGGGAGTTTCATGAACCGCCCCTGTCTTTGTGGTGGCAAAACATGCCGCCCCCTCCCCCAGCATGCGGCGGCAGTAATCCCCCACAAGGCGGAGATAGCGCCCGGTCTCCCCCCGATAGAGCCAGACCATGGCCAGGAGGTTCTGCTCCTGCTCGGGGCTGAAGTCGTAGATTTTTCGTGTGACTTTGCGGTAGATATTGCGGGCGTCGATCATCAGCACCTTGTCTCGGTACCTTTCGGGCTTGGCACGATGGAGAAACCAGAGTTCGCAGGGAACAGTTCGGGTGTAGAAGAAGTTGGAGCGGATGGCCATCATGATATCCACGTCCCCGGATTCCACCAGCTTCTGGCGCACCCTGGCCTCGCCACGGCCCGCACTGGAGGCCTGGGAGGACATGACAAACCCCGCCCGGCCCCCTTCGTTCAGATAGCTGTAGAAATAGCTGATCCAGATGTAGTTGCCGTTGCTAACTTTACCTTCATCGTTGATCCCGGGCAACCCGAAGGGGAGACGTGGATCCCCCTTCACCTTGTCGGCGTCGATCTCATCTACGTTGAAGGGGGGATTTGCCATGACAAAATCCGCCTTATGCAGCAGTTCGTGGGGATCTTCGTAGTAGGTGATGGCTTTCTGGATATCCCCTTCAAGGCCGTGTACCGCCAGGTTCATCTTGGCCAGGCGGATGGTGGTGGCGTTTTTTTCCAGGCCGTAAAAGGTGAGCTTCTCCGTGGGGTTTTCATGCCGCTGCTCCACCACCCGGGCACTCTGCACAAACATCCCCCCGGAACCACACGCCGGATCCAGCACCGTGCCGCTGACGGGCTCAATAACGTTGGCGATCATTGAAACCAGGGAGATGGGGGTGAAAAACTCGCCCCCGTCGTGGGCCTTTTTGTCGGCGAACTGGGTCAGGAAGTATTCGTAGATCCGGCCGAAGACATCCCCGGAGACGTGTTTGAGTTCCTCGGGGTTAAGGGTTCGCAGAAGCTGGCCGAGCACTGCGTTGTCGAGTTCCTGATACTCGCTTTTGGGAAGTACACCACGCAGGTTTTCGTAGTCCTCCTCGATGGATTCCATGGCATCAATGATGGCCCTGGCACGATCCGCACTGTCCGGGAGGGCTACCAGGGTGTCGAATTGCGCCTTGGACTGCAAAAAGATGGCGCTCTTCTGGGAAAAGTCCTCCTTGGAGAGCGGCCGGGTTTTGCCCCCCCGGGTTGGCAGGTTAGCCTCAATGGCATCCTTAACCCCGAGAAAGCGGCTGTAGGCGTGGCGCAAAAAGACCAACCCCATGACGGGGAGAAAATATTCGTTGCTGGCATAGCTGGAGTTGGCCCGCAGGGTATCCGCAGCACTCCAGAGCCGCTTTTCAATGGCTTCAATGTGTTCAAGCTGCGCCATATCTACGCTTCCTTTCCATGATGTTCTCTATGCGACAGGGCTTTGCCTCTCTTCTGAATGCACGGGGATTTATAATACCCGGCACATTCCCCGATATAGTATCATAATGCGGCATATACCGAACGTGGGGGATACAAAAGCCCCGGGGGCTCTGAAGGATTTCTTCAGAAACTCCCGGGGCTTTTTCGGAAAAAACGCAGGGGCACCGTACTACCCGTACTACCCGTACTACCATCCGCAGGGACGATTCACGAATCGCCCCTCGGATCTATCTATATCTTGGCATCTACCCCTGCATCTTATCCCTGCATCTACCCCTGCATCTATCTCTACATCTCTCCCTTCGCCTTTTCGTAGGGCCAGCCGATGATGCCTCCTTCAAGGATGGCGATATTGCTGAACCCTCTTCCCCGAAGCAGCGAGAGGGCATCCCATCCCCGGAGGGATATTTTACAGAAGGCGATGATCTCCTTGTCTTTGGGGAGTTCCTCCGCCCGGTTCCAGAGGGCCCCCAGGGGGATATGCACCTGATTTTCGTAAGGGAGTTTTCCCTGAAGCTTAATCTCTCCGTCGCTTCGCACGTCCAGAAGCACGCAGTCTTCTCCCCGCTCCATCTTCTCTTTCAGCTCCTGGGGAGAGTAGGAGATCATGAGCCCCTCCAGCTTGTTCCGCAGCACGTTGGCGGTCTGGGTCATGGGGTCCAGGGCGGTGGCGTAAGGGGGAGCATAGGCGAAGTCCGTATCCGCCAGATCATCCACCGTAAGGCCCCCGGTGATGGCGGTAACGAGATCGTCCAGCCGCTTATCCACCACTCCGGGGCCGAAGATCTGCCCACCGAGAAGGCGCTTGGTGTTTTTATCCGCCACGAGCTTGATCACCATCCAGGCGGCCCCGGGCATAAAGTGGGGGATATCCGCTGCGGTGACGGTAACGGTAATGGGATCGAACCCCTCCTTGCGGGCCTGGTCTTCGTTGAACCCCGTGCGCCCCACGGTGTATTCAAAGAATTTCATGATAGCGGTGCCGAGAACCCCTTTGAAGGGAACCTTCCGCCCCATGATATTATCCCCGATAACCCGGCCTTCCCGGTTGGCGGAGGATCCCATGGGCTGGCGTACTCCCTTGCCGGTAAGGATGTGCCGCACCTCCACGCAGTCCCCCCCGGCGTAGATATTGGGATCGCTGGTGCGCATGTATTCGTCCACCGCCACGCCGCCGCAGGGGCCGATGTCGAGCCCCGCCTCCTGGGCGAGGTGAATGTTGGGACGCACACCGATGGCAAGAAGCACCATGTCCGCGGGGATGGTGCGCTGATCGGTCTTCACACCTGTGAGCACCGAATCCTGCCCCAGGATCTCCAGCACCTTTTCGCCGCCGTAGAAGTGCACTCCCTTGGTTTTGAGCCCCCCCAGAAGGCGGGTGCCGAACTCTTCATCCAGCATGTTCGGCAGGGGCCAGGAGAGAAGATCCACCACCGAGACTTCAATACCGCGCGCTACCAGAGCCTCCACCACCTCCATGCCGATGAGCCCCGCCCCTACCACCACAGCGCGCTTTACACTGCCGTTGTCGATGGCAGCCCGCATGGCAAGAGCATCGCTCAAGGTCCAGAGGGTGAAAACCGTGCTGAGTTCCACCCCGGGCAATTTGGGCTTGATGGGAGATCCTCCCGTGGCGATGACGAGATCATCGTAGGAAAAACGTTTTTCCACCGCCATTTCAAGATCCACCGCCACTACTTCCTTTTTCTCCCGGTCGATCTTGGTGGCCATGTGCCGGGTAAGCACGTCGATCTTTTTAACGTTTCGAAAAAAACTCTCATCCCGCACCACCCCGATGGGGGTACACATGAGATCTTTATACTCCTTCACCACGCCCTCAATATAATAAGGAAGGCCACATCCTGCATAGCTGAGATAGGGTCCCTTTTCGAGGATGAGAATCTCCGCTTCCGGGTCCAGCCGCCGAAGCCGGGCCGCGGTCTTTCCCCCACAGGCCACACCGCCGATGACTACTACTTTTTTACTCACACGCCCTCACTCCTCTCAATATCTAACGTCGCACACGCCACAACACCACACCGCACCGCACCGCCTATCGCACTATGAACCCATCATCCTATTTATACCGTACGGGGTATAGTATGCGCTTTTTTTCGCTTTCCTGCAACCCGAAAATATATCGAAAAATGCACCCTCTCTTCTATGCAAATCCATACCACATTTACAAGAAATGCGCAAAAATTCAGGGCGAGCAGGTGGGGCAGAGACTTCAAAAAAGCAGGTCGGGAAGAGCTGTGCCGTCACAGCAGCTCGGTAAGAGCTTGACAGCTCCGGCTCTCTCATGCTACCCTACCTTCGCACCGCTCGTGGTGACACTTTAATTCGATAAAGCAACACTGGAGGACTGCTCTCATGTACGTACTGGAAAAAAATCGCACCCCCGCCATGCTGGATAAAAACGAAAATCCCTTCTCCCTCCCCCCCTCCTCTCGGGAAGAGCTTCGGGAGCTTGTCTCCCATATTGATCTGAACCGCTACCCCGATCCGGAGTACCGGGAGCTTCGCCACGTTCTGGGTGAGACCTACGGAATTCCTCCGGAAAATATTGTGGTGGGCAACGGAGGAGACGAGATTCTCTGGCTTCTGGTGATAGCCTTTACCCGCCCGGGGGACGCGGTGCTCTATCCCAATCCCTCTTTCTCCCAGTACCGCCACCTTCAGGGGGTATTTAACCTTCAGGAGAAGAGCTTCGGCTTTTCCATAGAGGGAAACCGCTTTATCCCGGAGGAAGAGCGATTTCTGGAGCTTCTCGAAAAAGAAGATCCCAGGCTGGTGCTTATGGACTCTCCCAACAACCCCACGGGGATGGTCTTCGATCCGGATCTGCTGATTCGGGCTGCCTTATCCACCAAGGCCCCCTTTCTTGTGGATGAAGCCTATGTGGATTTCCACTCCTCCTCCATGCTGGAGCTGTGGAAAAAGGGAGATCTCCCAAAGAACATGCTGCTTCTGCGCACTCTTTCCAAGGCCTGGGGGATGGCGGGGCTCCGGCTGGGGTTCGCCGTGGGGGATAGGGAGATGGTGGATAAGCTCAACAGCATCCGCAGCCCCTTTAACGTGAATCTCTTTACCCAGCAGGCTGCAGCGCTGCTGGTACGGCATCGGGAGTGGGTGGAGGGGCGGATTCTCACCCTTCAGTACACCCGGGATGCCTTTATTCGGGAGGCAAACCGCCTCTCCCGCTGGCAGGCCTTCGAGAGTGCGGGAAATTTTGTACTGTTGAAGACGGATCACACCGCGGAGGTGCTGCAGGAGGCTTTTGCTCAGGCCCAGGTACAGGTACGTTCTCTGAACCTTCCCTGGGAGGGGACCTGGATTCGGGTCACCGTGGGCACCGAGGAGGATATGCAGCGGGTTCTGGGGAGCATGAAGGGTTTGGAGTAACTTTTCCCGCTTGCCTCCTTTGCAATCCTTTTTTCCAAAATACCGGGATGCCCTTCCCAAGAGAGGAGCATCCCGGTATTTGTTACAAAACCCTTTCCCTGGAAGTATTTTTCTGACGCATACCGTATAATGGGCTATATTTTTTAAAAACGAGGTGCCCCCATGGCTCTATTTTTATTTAAAAATTTTAAATATTTCAAGACATTCAAAAAAATAGTCCTACCCCTCCTTCTGCTCTGCTTTACCCCTCTCTGGGACGGCGCTTCCCCCGTCTTCGGAGAAGCTCCCCCATCGGAACGGATGCGTCAGGAGAGGCATCTCGATCTTCTGGCTCCTCCCGACACCAGTAGCCCCCGGGCTACCCTGAAGAGCTTTCTGGATAACATGAACAGCTCCTATGCGCTTATCATGAAGGCCCATGAGCAGCAACTGGCCACCCAGGGATTTCTCTGGACTCTGCCGGAGGTCCGCAGGCTGGAGGAGGAGGGGGAGCGCTATTTTGCCCGGGCGGTGCAATGTCTGGATCTCCGCATGGTGCCGAAAATACACCGCACGGATATGGGGTATGAGACGGCGTTTTTTATTAAGGGGGTGCTGGATCGGGTGCCTCTCCCCCCCTGGGAGGAGATTCCCGGAGCCCCCCGCTGGAACGGAGCCGGGGAAGGAAAGGCCCCCAAAGAGGATCCCCTCCCTCTTTCGTGGCGCATTCCGGGAACCGAGTTAGAGCTGCACTTTGTGAAGGAGGAGCATAAGCAGGGGGGATATCTCTTCTCCGCCCATACGGTCTCCCAGGCTGAGAAGCTCTATCGCAGGGCAAAGCCTCTTCCCTATCAACCCGGCGCCACTCCGGGATTCTACGACTTCTACGATCTTAATCCGGGGAGGCTTCTCCCCCCTAAGTGGGCTCTCGCTCTCCCCTCCTGGTCTCGGAAGCTCATCGGGGAGCAGACGCTCTGGCAATGGATATCTCTCTTTTTCACTCTGGGACTCTTTTTTCTCCTTTCCCTCGGGCTTTTTCGGCTCTTTTTTCGCAAGGGGCGGCAATCCCATACCATCTTACAGGGAGGGCTCAATCTGCTGCTTCCTCTGGGAACAATTCTCGCAAGTCTCGGTACGGCGTATATCATCAGCAACGTGATCAATATCGCCCACGCTCCTCTCGCCTGGGTGCTTACGGCTTTGAGTGGTCTTCGCTGGGTTCTCGGAGCCTGGAGCGTTTTTCTTGCAGGCAATCTTGTGGCGGAGATCATCGTGGCCTCCCCCCGGATCGATCCCCAGGGGATTGATGCGAGCCTGGTCCGAAGCTTTGCCAAGCTTTTCAGCATTCTTGTGGCTCTGGGGATTATTATCAACGGAGGTACCCGTCTGGGGTTCTCTCTTCTTCCCATGCTTACGGGGCTGGGAGTGGCGGGGCTTGCCATCTCTCTGGCGGCACGCCCCACCATCGAAAACGTTATCGGAGGGGTCATTCTCTTTGCGGATCGGAGTATCCGGGTGGGAGAGACCTGTTCCTTCGGGGATACCGTGGGAACCATCATGAATATCGGTCTTCGAACCACCCGCATGCGGGGGCTGGATCGCACGGTGATCTCCATTCCCAATGCGGATCTGGCCCAGTTTAAGATCACCAATCTTTCGCGAAGAGATCGGATACGCATGAAGTTCTGTGTCAATTTGCGCTACGAAACCACCCCGGATCAGCTTCGCTGGGTTCTTGCAAAGCTTCGAGAGATGCTCACCGCCCACGAGCGGGTGCACCGGGAGGATATGCGGGTACGTCTGGTGGGGTTCGGGGCCTCCTCTCTGGACGTGGAGGTGCAGGCCTTCATCAATACCCGGGTATGGGGAGATTTTCTCGCCATTCAGGAGGATCTCTATCTTCGGATGATGGATATTATCGAGGCTTCGGGGACGGGCTTCGCCTTCCCCTCCCAGACCACCTATCTTGCGAAAGATCCGGGGCTGGATGCGGATCGTTCCCGAAAAGCCGAAGAGGCAGTGGCAGCGTGGCGGCAAGAGCAGAAGCTCCCCTTTCCAGAGATGTCTCCGGAGGAGAAGAGGGCTCTGGAAAAAAGCATCCCCTACCCCCCGGAGGGGTCCTCTTCTTCAAAAAAGTGAACGCCTCACCCTCCGGACCCTCCGATTTTCTTTCGCTTTTTTCGGCATGGAGCCAGCACGAAGATGCAGGCAGTAAAAAGCTTACGGAGGTGATTCATCATGAGAAGATTCTTCAAACAGGGCGTTTTTTTTGCGGCGTTTCTCCTGCTCTCTCTCGCTCCGGGAACCCTTGCGTCCGGGGTGGCCCGGGAATCCGAGGCGGGGAGCAACGGGAGCGACTTTTCCCGGGGGGAGGTTCTTCTCTCCCTCTTCGAGGATACGGAGATGAATTTTCAGCTTCTCCGTAGTCTCGGAGCGGATAGTGCAGGGGGTGGGGCCCCCGGGGAGATTCTGCTGGGGGCAAAGAGCATTGAGGGGGGAGATCCCGCATCCTGGTCCGCCGTCTTTCTCGCTCTGGGGGAACGGCTGGAGCAGGACGGCAAGGCCCGGCTGGAACGGGGGCATGAAGTCAGTGCCGCAGAAAGCCTGCTCCGAGCAGCTTCCTACTACCGGGCAGCGGAATATTACGGGGATCCCCTTTCGGAGGAGACTATCTCCTGGGGAATGCGATGCCGGGAAACCTTTTTACAGAGCATGGCCCTCTCTCCCTGGAGGGTGGAAGAGCTGAAGATTCCTTTTGGAGACATTTTTCTCCCCGCCTATTTTCTTTCTCCTGAAGATGTGAAGGAAGGTGCGGAAGAGAAGAGAAAAACTCTGCTCATCCAGAGCGGCTTCGACGGCACCGCCGAAGAGATGTATTTTGCCCTGGGAAAAGCGGCGCTCCAACGGGGGTATGCAGTGCTTCTCTTCGAGGGTCCCGGACAGGTGGGGATGCGCCGGTTCCATCCGGATTCCGTTTTCCTTCCCGACACCTCCCCGGCTCTGAAGGCGGTGGTGGATTACACCCTCTCCCGCCCCGAGGTGGATCCTTCAAAAATCGCCCTCTACGGAGCGAGCTTCGGGGGGTATTTTGCCCTCTCCGGAGCGGTGCGGGAGAAACGGCTCCGGGGAGTGATCGCCAACTCCCCCATTCTCGACGCCGGGGAGTATTTCTTCGCCGCCCTGGGACCAACCTTCGTGGCCATGTTTCAGAGCCAGGATCTGACGGTGGAGGAGATCAACGAGCTTCCTCAAGAGAAGCTTCCTCCGAAGTATCGCTTCTCCCTTCTGAATCTCTGTCTCCGCTACGGAAAACCCTCGGTGCAGGCTACTCTGGAGGCCATGAAAGAGTTCCGGGTACCCGAGGATCTGCTGCGCTCCATGGAAATACCCGCCCTGGGCATGGTGAGCGAAACAGAGGGAACGGTTCCTCTGAATCAGGCAAAACGCTTTGCGAATATCGCCCCGAAGGGGAGCCTCCACATCTTCAGCGAGGAGCAGGGGGCAAACATCCACTGCCAGCTTGACAACATGCCTCTCTCCTGGGGGGTAGCTCTGGACTGGCTGGACGAACAGTTTCGATAATCGAGACAGAGAAACAGCACAGTAGGGGCCCCTAGCGGAGGCCCCTACTGCTTCTACAACCTCAGAAATTCATGCTTTTCTCAAAACCCTAGTAATTCCTTAATACCGAACGATTCCGCAACTTTAATGCCAGAAGTTCGAGGAGCAGCAGGGCTGAAAAACCGAGAAAAAGGACCGGGTATCCAACTATTCCAGCAACATGGGTCATGATGGGAGGGACGAAGAAAAAGCCCACCCCCCAGAAGACGAAAAAAATACCCGAGATAGAGCCCTTGAGAGAATCCGGCACCGCTTCATTCAGAAAAGCCATGGCGGCAACACAGAACATACCCAATCCAAAGCTGGCCACAAAGAGAAGAAGAAATATCATCCCTCCGGTTAGCCACATAAAGGGAGTCAAACCAAGTATTTCCAGGAGGAGCCCCATGTACATGGTACCCTCACGCCCTCGCCTGTCGGAAAATCGACCCGCCAGAACCTGAGAAACGCTTATGGCGATATAGAAGAGCGCGAAGAAAAGGGCTACCTGGGTCTGGGAAAATCCCTTTTCACTCAGAAGAACCCCGGGAACCACCGATATAAAGGCCCCGTAGCTTCCGCCGTAAAGGCATATCCCCCCAAGAACCGCCAAAGCCCGTACCTTTTTTAAGCAGGGGAGGATTTGGCTGTACTCAAGGGGCTTTTTTGTCCCTTCTCCGAGAGAAATTTTCGGATTCTCCACAAAAAGAGCCACCACCAGGGCACTCACAAAACCTACCGCGGCATAGAAGAGGAACGCTTCGTTGCCGCTCCACAGGGAATAGGCGTAGACACTCAGAAGCCCCCCCGCAGTCAATCCGAGATGCATGGCTCCGTTATATTTCCCCAGGGCTTCTCCCTTGGCCTGACGAAAAAGCAGAGAGATGAGAGCCGGTGCAAGAGCCCAGGCGGCCACTTCTCCAATTCCCTGCAAAACCCGCCCCCCGAGAATGCCCCAAACGCTTTCCGATAAAAAATAGACCACTCCGGTAAGGCCCGAAAGAATATAGCCTCCCACAAGGAATATCTTATAGCCGTAACGATCTCCGAGATATCCCAGAGGAATCTGGAAAACAAGGAAGGAAACTGCAAAGGCGGAGGGAATGTATCCCACATATTCCATGGATCCCGAAAGGTTGATCATGCGGCTTGGCAAAAGTGCCACAATCATCCCCACCCCAACCATTTGGAGGAACACCGCCACGGCAAGCGCCAGAAACGATCTGTTTTGCTTCATGGATATCACCCTTCTTTATCTACGCACAAGACATCGTGGCCTCTGCAAAATGCATACAGAAACCGGGCCGGTAACAAAAAGACGTTATCAGCCGAGGATGCCAAAAGAGAAAGATTCTCAACGTGATCTAGAAACTAACAATCACCCTGAGGAGGAGGGCTCACAAAGAAGGGATACATGGCTGTTCTCCTTACAAAAAGAGATTTTTACCGCTTTTGCATACTTTACTCGCATTCTCTCTTTACGGCAATGTCCTTAAGCCAAAGATGCCGCGATATTCCAGAAGAAACGGGCTTTTCCTGTCGCAAAAAAGCTTTTTAGAAGTATGGAGAGCTAGACTTTCACTGACCATTTTCAAGGGGCATACGGTTCTGCAATACCCCATGCTCTTTCTGCCACGTGTCAAAGGGAGGTGCACGGTTCACAGGCGAACATAATGAACATAACAAAGGGGCCCTCTCCCGAGAAAAACCGAGAAAAAGGCCCCTTTGCGGTGCCAGAATTTTTTAAGCCTGCAGCGGCTACTTTTCCCGAAGCGTCACTCCGGGACCTTCCAGGCGGCTTCGGCCGCCGCTCATGGGAATAACTCGAATCTGGTTTGATACCCGTTCCGCCAGGGCCCCCACGTGGGAGATCACCCCCACCAGGCGGCAGCTCCCCTGAAGCTCGCCCAAAGCCTGAAGGGCCACCTCCAAAGTCTCCTCATCCAGGGAGCCGAAGCCTTCGTCCAAAAAGAGGGACTCCACCCGGCTCTCCCCGCCGATCATCCGGGAGAGCCCCAGGGCAAGGGCGAGGCTCACGAGAAAGCTCTCACCTCCGGAGAGATTTTTCGAAGATCGAATCTCTCCCCCCTGATAGCTGTCGCAGACGCTGAACTCCAGGGGTCTTTCGGGATCCTGAAGAAGCAGATAGCGATCCGTCATTCTCTGGAGCTGCCGGTTCGCCTGGGCCACCAGCATTTCGAAGGTCAACCCCTGAACAAACCTCTGAAACTTGCTGCCGTCGGCGGACCCCACCAGGGCGTGCAGCTCCTCCCATTCCCGAAGCACCTTTTTCTGGGCCTCCTGCTGGCCACGAAGTTCTTCGGCCTTTTTCAGAAGGCTTGCCTGCTCCTCCTCCTTCGCTTTCAGAGCCCCCATGCGCTGACGTTTTTCCCGAAGAGCCTCGGCACATCGGAGATGTTCCGCCTCAAGCTCTTGTGCCGAAAGAAGCGTTATCTCTTTTTTCTGCTCCACCTTCAGCGCTTCGGCTCCCCGAGAGAGCCGCTCCTTGAGGGCGGCCTCCTTCTGCTCTAGCTCCTCCTGAAGAAGGGTAAGCTCTTCTCGAAGTTCCGAAGAGATCCGGGCGGCGAGAAACGCTTCTTCATCTGTAAAGGAGCTTTTCTGCAGATCCCTCTGGAAAGATTCGCTTCGAAGAGCCTCGTCACGAAGAGCTTGCTGAAAACTCTCTTCTTCTCTTTTCCGGGAGGTTGCGAGAACCTCCTGCTTCCCCGAAAGCTCCATTTTTCGGGCGATCAGACTCTGATGCTCCTTCTGGGCTTCTTCGAGAATCTTTTCCAGCTCTTCCAGCCTTTTTTGAGGATCTCCTTCATAGAGAGCAAGGCGCTCCAGCCTCTTCTCCTCCAGATTTGCTCTCTTCTTTTCTGCATCCTGGCAAAGCTCTTCCAGCTCCTCCTGCATGGAGAGGGTCTTGTTTTTCACGCTTTCCCGGCGTTCTTCCAGCCCCCGGAAATGGAGCTTTTCTTCTTTCTCTTTGAGAGTTTTTTCCTTCCAGATATGTTTACGATGCTCAAGATTCTCGAAAAGGGACTCTTCCAGAGGCTTTTCCCCAGGGATCTCTCCGTAGGGAGCAAGAAGGGAGCGGAGGTTTTGCTCCAAAGCCTCCAGCTCCTTCCGGAGATCCTCCAGCTCTTTGGATCGTCTCTCTATCTCCGCCTCCACCTTTTGGACAGTAAAGATCAGCGACTGCATGCTCTTTTCTTTCTCTTGGAATCTTTCATTTTCGGATCGTTCGCGTTTTTCCAGCTCCTCCAGAGTCTTCCGAAGGGTTTCAATGCTCTCCAGGCGATCCTTGAGAGCAACTTCTTCGGTTCGAAGTTCTTCCAGGCGTTGCTGCAACCCCTCGGGGGTGAAATCCTGCGTGGGGGCTTCTGAAGAAGGAACCGGGCTCTCCCCCTTGAGAGCCTCTATGCGGCTTTTCGCCCCTTCCAAAGCCTTTTCGAGCCGCTCTTCCTCCCGAGCCCCTCCCTCTAGGCGGCTTTCCAGGGTGGCCACATTTTTTTCGAGCTTTCTTCGGCTCTTCTCCTCTCGGCACTGCTCCTCCCGGATCCGATCCAGCTGCTGCTGCTCCTTCGCTTCTGCCGGCGGAGCCGTCTCTTCTCGATAGGGGTGCTCCGTAGAGCCGCAGAGAGGGCAGGGGAGCCCCTCCGCAAGGCGAGAACGCTCCTCCTCCAGACTGGCGACTCGAAGCGAGAGATGCAATACTTTTTCCTGAGCGGCGTAGCGTTCTCCTAGCTGGGCGAGGAGCTTTTCCACCTGTTCCAGATCTCGACGGAGTTCTTCCCGGCTTTGCTCCCCTTGGGCTCTCTCTTTTTGCCGCCTTACAAGATCCTTTTCCAGAGCTTCCGTCTCTTCGAGAGTCTTCAGCATATCCTCGCTCCAACGGAGTTTTGTACGGCACCTCTCTTCGCGAGTACGCCAGGCAGAGACATCCTCTCCTTCCAAAAGATCTACCAGCTTCTGCCGCTGCTCTTCCTGAAGGCTTTCCAGCTCCGTTTTCTTCTGCCTCAGCTCCTCCAGCTCTCTGGCAAGAGTTTCCTGTTCCTTCTCTGCGGCTTCGAGCTTTTTCTCTTCCGCTATCTTCTCTTTACCGAGAGTCCCCTTGCGGCGTTCCTTCTCCCGGCACTGCTCCCACTTCTCTCGGAGAAGGCCGAGACCTTCCCCCAGGGAGGCATCCTCGTGGTGCTCTTCAAAAAACTGGGCGTATGCTTCGAGAGAGTTCCGAGAGGCCTCATACTCCTCCTCCAGAGCGTGGCACTCCTTCTGGTGTTTTTCCCAGCTTTTTTCCTTCTTCTTCGTGCGTTCCGAAACTTCTTTGTGCCGCTCCCCCAGAGCCTTAAGCTCCTCCTCCCGGCGAAGGCACTCTTCCAAAAGGGGGCGTTGCTCTTCCCGGTTTTTCCTGGCCAACTCCAATCTGGCTGCGGCATCTTCCTCCTCTTGCCGAAGCTGCTCCAGGCACTCCTCCAGAGCTTTTTCCTCCTCTTCCAGAGAGCCGATCTTCCGGGCCAGATCCTCCCGATTCTTCCGGGCCCCCTCCAAAGCCCCATGGGGAGCTTCCAGCACAAGGGCCTGCTGCCCCCGCCGAAGCCTCTGGAGATCCTCCTCGGCATTTTTCCGGCGTTCGGAGCAGAGATTCTGCTCTCTCTCCGCCTCCTGAATCTCTCTCTCCAACCGCTCCAAGGCCCCCCGCCACTCCTTGCCTCGGGAAAGCTCTTCCTGAAGACGTCCAAGCGCCCTCTCTTCCTCCACCATGCGGCCAGACTCCACCCTCAGGGCTTCAAGCTCTTCCGGAGAGAGGAGAGGCACCCCCGCACTCCGGCTTTCGATCTCCCCCAATATCTCCTGCTCCTTCCTACGCCGTTGATGCACGTAGATGGAGAAGCGGCTGTAGAGATCGGTACCGGTGATCTGCTCCAGCAGGGGGGCCTTTTCTGCCGGGGGAGCCTTGAGAAAGGAGGCAAATCCTCCCTGGGCAAGGAGTACCGACCGGGTAAAACGGTGAAAATCCATCCCCGTAAGCTCCTCCACCAGGGCGTTCACCCCGGTGATGGAGCTTTCTAAAATCTCTCCAGTAGCATGATTTGCAAGCTCTCGCCAGGGCTGCTGCAGCCCCCCTTCGGGGCTTTTCCTGGCCCGATGCTGCCCCCAAGAAGCCCGAAAAATGCCTCGGGGAACCTCGAAAACGACCTCCGCCCGACAGACCCCTCTTTGGCGAGACATGGCTTCGTTGCTGCTTTTGCTGATGTTCTCCAGCCGGGGAGTTCGTCCGTAAAGCCCCAGACAGAGGGCATCCAGAAGGGTGCTCTTTCCCGCTCCCGTAGGGCCGGTGATGGCGAAAAGCCCGCTCTCCTCATAGGAAGAGGTGCAAAAATCTATCTTCCAGGTACCCACCAGGGAGTTGATGTTTTCCAGCAGAATGCTGCAGATACGCATATATTCTCTCCTCTCTGAGCTACTCCGCCTGGGAATCTTCTTCCAGCATCTCCCGCAAAGCGGCCCGAAAAAAAGCCCTCTTGCGGGGGTGCTGCTCCTCCGGAATCTCACGAGCTTCGAGACAGCGGAGAAAAATCTCCTCCGGATCCAGCTCCGCAAGCCGGCACTCCTGGGAAAACCCCGAAAGCCTCCGGGAGAGATCCAGGGGGTTGCGGATGCGGAGAATCTCCAGGGAACTTCCTTCAATGCACTGCTCCAGAGCCTCCCGGAGGGCAGAAGCGCCTATTTCCGCAGCACACTCCACCTCGATCCAGCAGGACTCTCTCTCCCCAGCGAGATCCGATAACCCCCTTGTAACTTCCTCCAGGGTTCCCGAAAGCCGGAGGAGCTTCTGAAAAGAGGGCACCGGAATTTCCCGCACCTCCGGGCTTCCCTCCCCGAAATCCACCTCCAGCACATACTTCTGAGAGGGCTCCCCAAAGCTCATGGGAAGAGGGGCCCCGGAGTAGCGCCGCAGAGGATTCCCCCCCACCTTCTGGGGGGCGTGCAGATGCCCCAAAGCCACGTAATCCACATCATGGGGAAAGCACTCCCCCCCGATACGGGGAAGAGAGCCCACGTACAGCTCCCGCACCCCATCCCCCTCATGCACCACCCCTCCCGCGGCGAAGAGATGCCCCGTCACGATAAGAGGGATCTTTCTCCCCCCCTTATCCTCCAGCTGCTGCCGTACAATCCGGGCCTTTGCACAGATCGCGGCATAGTGCTCCCGGATCCCCGCAAGGAGCTTCTCCTCCCGGGCGGCAAAATCCTCCCCCTCTTCTCCGAGGCGCACATCCCGATCCCGAAGGTAGGGAACGGCGCAGCAGAGCGCCTCGGGCTCCCCCGAAGCATTCCGGAGAATCAGTAGCTCCTCCTCAAGAGTATCCGGCAGAGCCCCCACCACGTGCACATCCAGCACCCGAAGAAGATCCCGGGGAGCATTCAGAAAAGAAGGAGAATCGTGATTGCCCCCCACCACCACCACATGACGGCAGGGGGAGGAGGCCATCCGGCAGAGAAAGCGGTAGTACAATTCCCGGGCGCGATTGCTGGGGGTTCCCGTATCGAAAACATCCCCGGCGATAATCAGAAGCTCCGGGGCGGTCTCTTCAATGTGGCGGGCGAGCCAGTGCAGAAATTTTTCGTGCTCCTCATAGCGTTTTTTCTCATAGAGCCCCCGGCCGAGATGCCAATCCGAGGTATGGATAAGTTTCATAAGCCCTCCTTCTGCCTCGTTATGTGTGGGAAAAGAGGCGGGTAGTGTGAAAAACCCACATAGGTTTTACTAATTTTTCATTTATACCGGACTATTTTGCGTAAAGAGAAGCTGATCAAAACTGATCTTTTTGCGCGCCACCCTTTTTCAACCTAAGGATACCAAAAAAGCCACTCCCGAAAAGGGGGTGGCTCTGGCTGCAGTACCTGAAGTGGCAGCAGCAGCCGAAGAAGGCAAGGTTTACAACGGGGGACAAGCCCCGCCACGTAACGGGAGCCCCTCTTCTGTATGTGCCTGCCCTAGGTGCATGGAAGAGCTTCACGAGCGCAGCGATCGCTCCAGGGATCTAAGAATTTTCAGCATAAGGCCAGATTCAAAGGCAGAGACCAGAAGGCCCTCACAGAACCTGTCATTCCGAACAATGGCGGTAATCAGCTTGCACTTTGTAAGAAGATCCACGCTGTCATAGTCGAAATCGTCATCCCCCACCATCCTGCGCCCCTCATCCCAGGAGCCCCAGTCGAAACTTATGACAATGGGGATGCCGTAGATAACCTTAAGAAATCGCTCCACCACCGGCGCAGGGGTACACCAGGGCATTTGGAAAGCCCCTTCGTTCCCCGAACTCCCTCGGGACCATTCGCCAAAGGATGACGTACTTTCAATTTCAGGGATGAGAGAGAGAAGGGGCTCCCACTCTTCAAGGGTAAGGGAGTGCAAAAGGTCTCCGCAATTGGCCTCACTCAAAACCATAGGAACCACCATAACCAACCGGAAAAAACATCAGGCCGAAGGGAAATCTTCTCTCGAAAAAAGATCAATATCCTCACTTTTTCTGTGCCCAAAATAAAACACGAAAAGCCCCGTCCCCCCTGCCAAAAAAAAGCCCCTCTCTATCTCAGAAAAGCCAAACAAGGTCAGGAACAACTTACGCTGGAACTCGCTTGTCCATCCCTCTTTCTTTTCACTAGGAACGATTCGGGCAAATTTGCCATATCTTTCCATAGGGATTCACCTCTTGGATCCATACAGTAAAAGACCTCTCGCTCCAGCGAAGATCGTATCTCATCTGGAGAGAAGAAGAGTTTGCCGTCCGAGCAGCTTCCTCTCTCGAGAAAACGACGTACTATGGAGCGAAACTCCTCCTGCCTGACCGGCTCATCAGATTTCCTGAGCGAATCTATATATTCATTCAGCTCCCGGGGAGACATATCCGATAGTTCCGGACGATCCCAAAAAATCAGTGGATATCGGAAAAAAGCCCTATAAGCCTTGATATTCATATCTCCAGCTCAAGAACCAACCCTATTCGCTCACCCGGCAATCTTCGTAGAGGGGCTGCCACTCCCCCGCCTCGTCTCGCTTCTCCACGTAGGCTTCGTCTCCCTTGATCCACCAGACGAGTTCCATATCGTCGGTGTAGCGGGCTCCGGAGGCGGAGAGCACCTGAGGAAGGGTGTATTCCCTGCCGTCGGGAAAGAGCAGCTTCACGAAGCGAAGGCTCTCGTCGGAGAGGGCATAGTAACGAGCCACCACACGATCCCCGTTGTCGCAAGAGTAGATCACCGGCTCTCCTCCGGTGACGGAAAGGGGCTGCTCCCCCGCAAAGGAGAGTCCCCCCAGCGAAAAAAGAGCGCACCACAACAGGAGCACAAAACAAAACCTTTTCACGTTCATAATCCAACCATCCTCTCGTAAGAAATATAAACATCCCCTCTGGTCATCTTCATGCAGACTCTATGGTGCCTTTTGGCTTCCTTTTCTATTCAAAGATCAGGAACGCCCGCGGAAGCCTTCGCAAGGTGCTCATGCTACAGATCCTCGGTTTTAAATTCGCTGTAGCCTTCGTAAAAATAGCTGACGTCGATGCCTTTCATGAACAGGGTCCGGTCATTGATCCGGTGGGTCAACGCCCTCTGTAACAGCACTTTGATTTCCACATCTTTTACCGGGCTGCGCTCCATGGCGGAGAGGTATTCCTCTCTATCCACCTGGTTCCAGTCGATGACCTTTCGGATCTCTTTTTTCAACATGAGATCCAGCCAGATGCGGGTTGCCCGGCCGTTGCCTTCTCGAAAAGGGTGGGCAATGTTCATCTCCACATATTTTTCAATAATTTCGTCAAAGCTGCTCTGGGGCATGGAATTGATATGTTTCAGGGATGCCTCCAGATACATGAGCGGTGCAAAACGGAAGTTGCCTTTGGCAATATTCACCTCGCGAATCTTCCCGGCAAAATCATACAGCTCACCAAAAAGATAGGAATGGATGAATGCGAGCCCTTCAAAGGTTCCGACCTTTACTTTTTCAATGTCACCGGACTCGAAGAGTTGTTTGGCTTTTCGTTTGCTTATTTTTTCCTCGGCTCTGGCCAGCTCAACCTGACTGGTGATACCTAGTTTATTTTCCAGCATCCTTCATCACATCCTTCAATCTCCGCAACAATGACATCACGCATCGAAGCCCTCGGACTCGGGAAAGACGATCTCTCCACCCTGGAGCAGCTTCAAAAAAACCTCCACGATCCAGGGATCGAACTGGGTTCCGGCACATCGCTGCAGCTCTTCCCCCGCTTCCCTTCGGGAGACCGCCTCTTTATAGGGGCGCCCCCAGGTCATGGCTTCGAAGGCGTCTGCCACCGCAAGAATCCTGGCGGCTCGAGGGATCTCCTCTCCCCAAAGCCCCTTGGGATAGCCCGTACCGTCGAAGTGCTCGTGATGGGCCAGCACGATTTCTGCCAAAGAGGCGTAGGCGTTCACGGAGCTGATAATTTGGTAGCCCACCTCGGGATGCAACCGAACCGCCTCCCATTCTTCAGGGTTCAAGGGGCCAGGCTTCTCCAGGATCACGCTGCTCACGGCAATCTTGCCGATATCATGGAACTTCCCCACCGCCTCCAGATCCTTAAGCTCCCAGGCGGAAAGATACATCCCCCTCCCTATACGCTCACAAAGAAAGCTCACCCGTTCGGCATGGACGCGCTCCCGAGGCACCTTTTCATAGAGAGTTTTCACGATAAAGGCAACGGCTTCGGCCCGAAGGATCCCGCGCTCATGAACTTTACTCTGATACATCTCGTTTTCCGCCGCCCGGTAGATATCCTGCATCTTCTCTTCCTGCCGGTTTTTTGTACCACAGCCCCAGGCTACGGAGATGCGGCCCGTCATCATCTCTACCCTTCCCAGAGCAGCGACAACCCCCCTGCCAAACTCCCGAGCCTCAGAAACACCCGCCCGGGGAAGAAGGATGAGAAACTCATCCCCTCCTACCCTGGCAACGATCTCATCAGATCTGCAGTGATCCTGCAGAACCCGGGCCACCTTCTGAAGCAGCCGATCCCCCGCCTGATGGCCGAAGGCATCGTTGGTGAGCTTAAGGCCGTTTACATCCAGGACGATCAGGGAGAGGGGGAGATTGGAGAAAATATCCAGGCGAGAGGCCTCTTCATCGAAGAAACGCCGGTTGTAGAGCCCCGTGAGGTGATCATGAAAGCTGAGGTATTCGATGGCCTCCTGGGCCTGCTTACGCTCGGTGATATCCGTGGTTACCGTGGCGAAGCGATTCTTCCCCGGGCTCACTACAGAGATGAAAAAATGTTTATCCATGGGAGGGAAATAGGTTTCGTAACGATACGGCTCCCCGGAAAAAACCACCTGGGCATACTCCTTGAGATAGGGAGGGACCTCAGTTCCATAGATCTCGCTAGCCAGGCGACCCAGAACAGACTCCCGGGAGATCCCTGTGATATCGGTAAATGCAGGGTTACAATCCGTAATACGGTAGTTCGCCGGATTGCCCTCTTCATCGAAGATCATCTCGTGCAACACCACCATTTCCGTCATGGCTAGAAAGAGGGCATGGAGCTTGGCCTCGCTCTCCCGCAAAGCTACCTCTGCCAGCTTGCGCTCGGTAACATCAAGCAGGGCAAATTGCAGCAAGGACCTTCCCCCTGCAGAAAAGCTGAGCAGATGAACCTCCGCATCCCAGACGCTTCCGTCAGGGCGCTGATGTCGCCATTCAAAAACAACGGAGCCCTCGGAAAGAGCCCTTCCTATGTAGCGGGAAGCCTTTTGGGCGGAGGGGACCCCCTCATACTGCAAAGGAGCTGACACATCCTGCGGTGTGAGGCTCACCACCTGTTCTTTGGTAGCAAAGCCATACGCCTCTACCGCCGCAGGATTACAATCCAGAAAACGGTAGCTCCTGACATCCATAATGACCATGGGAATCCGGGAGCTTGTAAAAACCTGCTTACGGAACTCCTCGCTATCCTGAAGTTCGGTGTTGATACGGTCTTTAGCCTCTATCATGGAGCGCAATTTTTGCGTCATGGCCTGAAAGGAGGCCATGAGATCCGCTATCTCCATATTTGTAGAAATTATCTCAAAGTCAACGTTAAAATCGCCACGGGCAACCCGGGAGACCTTTTCCCGCAGCACCACCAGGGGAGTAACCACAGCTCGATAGACATAGAGGCTGATCCCCAGCAGCACCGCCAAGACCATGGCAGACATGATAGCTATGGTCCACGCCACATGCTGCCCCGTTCCCAGCAAGGCGCTCGCCCGAACGGAAAAATCGAGAGAGAACCAGCTTAGCACTCCCACCAGAAGAATGAGGATGGAGAAGAAGCCGGAGAAAAAGGTGGTAAATTTCATGATAAACGTCCTTTTCTGGAGGGCTTTGCCATGCAGAGCAGGATGCCCCCCGTTAACAGGAGCATACCGGGGGCTATCCAGCTGTACAGCCGAAGACGCCTCCCCTCATTTCCCGCAAGGAACACCTGCAGGATAACCGTGTCCGGCAAAAACCACATCTCCCCCACATCCACAGGATGGCCGTGAAAATTCCCCCCGGAGATACGGGCCTCCCATTGCTCTTCATGTTTCATCATAATCCCCGTACGTGGCTCCACCCATACCGTCCCCCAGTCCCGGGCAAGAACAGATACCCCCTCAGGCAGCACAAGATGGGAATAGTTAGCGCTCCAATCCACACTCGCAATGTGAAAGGAAAAACGAAAGCTCCGCAATCCACGAACCTTCTCCTCACCCTCAAAGGTAAATAAAACCCCCTCTTTGGGAAAATAGGGAAAGCGCCGTATCACGTAGTCTCTCTTTTGGAGCTTAGGCGGAAAGAGCACCAACACATCCGTCCCCTCCATGAGGCGGGATGTTCGGTTCATCTGAAGCTGATCCGCCGTATAGAAGAGGAGGCGTTCGGTAACCACTTCAAAAAACTCTGTGACCATCTCCAGCAGAATAAAATCTCCCTCGCCACGCACCAGGCGTTCATGGTAGTGTTCGATGAAGCTCTCTGTGACGAGAGGTTCTTCAGGAGCCTCTGCAACGCTCGACCGGGCCATGTAGGAAAAGATGCCCTCATAGCCTGGAGCAATGCGTTCCGCCCGGGGAAGAACAAAAACAAGCCACAAAAGAGCAACGGCAAGCGCCGTTACACCGAGGAGTGCTGCTATTTTCTGCACGATGTTCATGGGGACTCCCTATGATGTAGTCAAGAATGATGTTCTGCCTATCTCCAGAAAAAAGATTCCTTCTCCGCTCTATTGTACTCATTCGAAAAAGCTTGACAAGATAAATCCAACAAAGGCTCTTGGCTCAAGAAAAATTTTTATGAAAAAATGTTCGATTTAATAAAGGAGAGGCTAGTGCATCATTCCTGCTTATATTGTGACTTCGGCTGAAATCCTGGAGCTGGAG
>CAZIFL010000032.1:0-32925 GCA_964539095.1 uncultured Synergistaceae bacterium | reverse complement strand
GGAGTGTTTTGCTAGTTATGGAAAACATCATGGGAACAATGCTGGCGTTGCTTGGAGCTGCTCTTGCTGCAGGGCTTGCGGGATCAGGATCTGCCATCGGAGTAGGTATTGCGGGAGAATCTGGTGCGGGGGTCATGACGGAAGATCCGGGTAAGTTCGGTTTGGTACTTCTTCTTCAGGCTCTCCCCGGAACCCAGGGGATCTACGGCCTTCTTACCGCCTTTCTGGCCATCCTCAAGGTAGGCCTTCTCGGCGGCGGCGGCGTTTCGGTCTCTCTCTGGCAGGGGCTCGGCATTCTCTTTGCATGCCTCCCCATCGCCATCGCCGGATACTACTCCGGTATTGCCCAGGGCAAAACCTCTGCTGCCTGCATTCAGATGATTGCCAAACGGCCCGAAGAGACGGGGAAAGCGGTTATCCTGCCCGCCATGGTGGAAACCTACGCCGTGCTGGCCCTTTTGATGAGTGTTATCCTCCTCAACGGAATCAAGATTTAACCCGTTAGGGGGCTATGAATATGGCACTCGCGGATATTAAGGAAAAGATTCTAGCAGAGGCAAAGAAGGAAAAAGAGGCCCTCCTCGGGGCGGCAAAAAAAGAACAGGATCAGATTCTCGGGGAGGCAAAAAAAGCGGCTCAGGCCATCAAGAAGGAGACCGAAGAAAAGCTCAAAAAGGAAGTCCCCTTGGTGCTGAAGCGTCGGGAGGCCGTGGCAGAGCTGGATGTTCGTAAGGAGATGCTCGGAGCCAAAAGAGAGCTTATCGAAAAATCCTTCGAGGCTGCAGCTCACGGCATCGAAACCATGCCCAAGGAAGGGTACTGCACCTTCATGACCAATCTTCTCAAAGAGGCCGTCGAGACGGGGAACGAAGAAGTGCTCCTCGGGGAAGATGAGACCATTCTTGATGCTGCCTGGATAGATGCCTTTAACGCTGCCTCCGGGAAGAATATAACCCTTTCGAGCGAAAAAACCCCTCGGGGAAAGCGTGGCTTCGTGCTTCGGAACAACCTCATCGAAGTAAACTGTACCGTGCGGACCCTTATCCGCTCCTTGCGGGATGACCTGGAGGCCGATGTGGCAAAACGCCTGTTCGCGAACCTCTAGAAAGGAGGGTTGAGACATGGATTCGACTCTCTATGGATATGCAAATTCCAGGATCAAGGCTCTGGAGAACGCCGCGGTGGATGCCCCGGTGTTGCAACGGATTCTGGAGACGGAAAATCTATCCGGAGCCCTCAAGGTTTTGGGAGAGACCTCCTATGCCGCCTGGATCGGGGAGATGGAAAAAGAGAGCGATTTTGACAAGATTGTTGATCGGGAGCTTCAGGGGGTGTACGAAACCCTTTCGGCCTTTGTGCCGGACCGTCGTCTTGTCACGCTCCTGCGGCTCTCCTACGATTTTCACAACATCAAGGTGGCCCTCAAGAGCATGTTTCTGCAAAAGAAGGGCAAGCCTCGCCGATGGGATCTTCTCACCTCCCTCGGCACTGTGGCGGGGGATGACCTTATCACCGCTATTGAATCCGAGGATTACCGCATGCTCCCCTACGACCTCGGGCCCGTGCTCACTCAGTGCCTTACCCTCTGGGAGCAGGAAGAAAATCTCCTTGAGATTGAGCGGATTCTGGACCAGCATCAGTTTGCCACCATGTATAAAATTGCTCTATCCACAGGTTTTTCCGGAGTTCTGGAGTGGTGCCGCAACAGAATTGACGCAGAAAATATCCGCAATCTTCTCCGGCTTCGGCGCCTCAATTACGACACCGCCGCATGTGTTCCCTTTATGCACAAGGGGGGAACCGTCAGCATGGAGAGGCTCCAGGGGCTTCTCTCGGAGCCTCCGGATTCATGGGAACGTCTCCTCTCCTATGCAGATGTAGGCAAAGCCCTCCGGGAGGTGGAGGAGACCGCTGATCTGAACGCCATGCTGTACTCTCTGGAGACGGCTCTCGACAATTACCTCCTCGCTCTCCTGGGGCGGTACGCCTACGATTCCTTTGCTCCGGAGAACGTCCTGCGTTTTCTCTGGAGAAAGGAGATGGAGGCCAAGAACCTTCGTATTATCTTTGTCTCCAAGGCCAACGGTATGGCTGTAGGAAAAACGAAGGGAATGTTACGTCATGTCGCATAAAGAACGGGCAGAGAAGATGGCCGCCTTCGGAGACTACGAAAGCGTCCTCCCCTTTCAGGCGGTGGGAGTGGAACCCTTTTTCCGGGAGTCCGAAGAAAATATTCCCGGCCGCATGCGGGAGCTTGCCATGCACTATGCGGTGATTTTCGTGGTGGAGGATCTCTTCCAGGAACACCGGCAGCAGATTAGCGAACTTAACGAGGAATTTCCCGTTAGTATTATTCCCATTCCGAATGTCTCGGGCTCTCGGGGTGTGGGTATGGAAAACATCCGCAGCAGTGTGGAACAAGCCATAGGAATGGATATTTTTTCCGTAGGTTCCTAAGCCAGCACACCTGTCGATCTTACAGGATTTTCGTTTGGAGGCATGAATATGGCAGCCCAAAAGAAAAACGTACAAGGAAGTATATCCAAGATTTCAGGCCCCCTGGTGGTGGCCGTCAATATGGCCGGAGCCCAGATGTACGAAGTGGTGCGTGTGGGAGACATGGGCCTTGTGGGCGAAATTATCGAACTCAAGGGTGACACCGCCTCAATACAGGTCTACGAAGAGACCTCGGGGGTCAAACCCGGAGAGCCTGTGGCGGGGACCGGCATGCCTTTGAGCGTGGAACTCGGCCCCGGACTTATTGAGCAGTTCTTCGACGGGGTACAGCGTCCCCTCATGCTCATTGAAGACGCCGCCAAAAGCCCCTACATATCCCGGGGCATTGACGTTCCCGCCATCCCCCGGGACAAGAAATGGGAGTTTGTCCCCCAGGTCAAAGAAGGGGACACCGTGCAAGAAGGAGATATTCTCGGAGCGGTGCAGGAGACCGTGCTGATTGAGCATCGCATTCTGGCCCCCCTGGGAGTGTCCGGCAAAGTTGTCTCCATTAAAAAAGGCTCCTTCACCGTGGAGGAGACCGTGGCGGTCATCGACGACGGCACCAAGAAACACGAGGTCGTGATGTTGCAGCGCTGGCCCGTACGTCGTCCCCGACCGGTGGCGAAAAAACTCCCCCCCAACATCCCCCTTACCACGGGGCAGCGGGTGGTGGACATGTTCTTCCCCCTCACCCGGGGGGGTACTGCCTGTGTCCCCGGCCCCTTCGGATCGGGAAAAACCGTTATCCAGCACCAGCTCGCCAAGTGGTCCGATGCCCAGATCGTGGTCTACGTGGGTTGCGGCGAGCGGGGCAACGAGATGACCGACGTGCTCCTGGAGTTCCCGGAGCTGGAAGATCCCAAGTCGGGACATCCCCTCATGAAGCGTACCGTGCTTATCGCCAACACCTCTAACATGCCTGTGGCGGCGCGGGAGGCCAGCATCTACACGGGGATCACCATGGCGGAGTACTTCCGTGACATGGGCTACTCCGTGGCCCTCATGGCAGACTCCACAAGCCGCTGGGCCGAAGCCCTCCGGGAGATGTCCGGCCGTCTCGAAGAGATGCCCGGCGAAGAGGGATACCCCGCCTACCTGGGCACCCGGCTCGCCTCCTTCTACGAAAGAGCGGGACGGGTGATCTGCAAGGGCAAAGACGGTCGTGAGGGCTCCATCAGCGCCATCGGGGCAGTCTCACCTCCCGGAGGCGACCTCTCCGAGCCCGTCACCCAGAATACCCTTCGGGTTACCAAGGTTTTCTGGGGGCTGGATGCCTCTCTGGCATACCAGCGGCACTTTCCCGCCATCAACTGGCTTACCAGCTACTCCCTCTACAGCAAGCAGCTCGGAGAGTACTGGGACGGCGAATACGGAGATGAATGGGCGGCGAACCAGACCGAAGCCATG
Organism: uncultured Synergistaceae bacterium; assembly: GCA_964539095.1. Taxonomy (GTDB): domain Bacteria; phylum Synergistota; class Synergistia; order Synergistales; family Aminiphilaceae; genus DAIPKP01. Next base: position 29,019 of record CAZIFL010000032.1, on the reverse strand, counting down.
TCCCTCCTGGAAGATGAGAGCAGCCTCAGCGAGATCGTGCGTCTCGTGGGGGTGGACTCCCTCTCCAAGGAGGAGCGCATGACTCTGGAGACCGCCAAATCCATCCGGGAGGACTTTCTGCATCAGAACGCCTTCCACGAAATTGATACCTATGCCTCCATGGACAAACAGTTCAAAATGCTCCGGATTATTCTCGACTTCCATCACAAGGGGCTCGAGGCGCTGCAGAAGGGAGCCGCCCTTCGGGATGTCTTCGGACTTCCCATCCGGGAGGAGATCACCCGTATGCGCTACACCTCGGAAGACAAGCTGGAGGCCATCGATGCCATCTCCAAAACCATAGCATCTCAGATGGCATCCCTTACCCTTGCGGGAGGTGAATCGGATGTTGCCTAAAGAATATCGTTCCATCGCAGACCTCTCGGGGCCTCTTCTGGTGGTGGAAAACATCTCGGATGTTCGCTACGACGAGCTTGCGGAGATTGAACTTCCCTCGGGGGAACGCCGCCGGGGGCGGGTGCTCGAAATAACCGATGACCGTGCCCTTGTGCAGGTTTTCGAAGGAACCACAGGAATCGACCTTCAGGATACCCGGGTACGTTTTCTCGGCAAGGTGCTCGCCCTTCCGGTGAGCGACGGCATGCTGGGACGTATCTTCAACGGCCGGGGAGAGCCCATCGACGGGGGAGAACCGGTATTGGCGGAGAAGTGGCTGGACATCAACGGCTACCCCATGAACCCCTACTCCCGAGACTATCCTTCGGAGTTTATCCAGACGGGGATCTCCACCATCGACGGCATGAACCCCATGGTGCGGGGGCAGAAGCTTCCCATCTTCTCCGGTAGCGGACTGCCCCATAACCGCATCGCCGCCCAGGCGGCTCGGCAATCCTCAGTTATCAGCGGTCACGAGGCCTTTGCGGTGGTCTTTGTGGCCATGGGGATCACCTTTGAAGAAGCATCCTTCTTCATGGAGGACTTCCGGCGCACCGGTGCTCTGGAGCGGACCGTCATGTTCGTGAATCTTGCGGACGACCCCGCCATCGAGCGTATCACCACCCCCCGGCTCGGCCTCACCTGTGCGGAGTACCTGGCCTTCGAAAAGGACATGCACGTTCTCGTTATCATGACGGACATGACCAACTACTGCGAAGCCCTGCGGGAGATCTCCGCCGCCCGGAAAGAAGTTCCCGGAAGACGGGGCTATCCGGGGTATCTCTACACCGACCTTGCCACCCTCTACGAACGGGCGGGGCGTCTCAAGGGGAAAAAGGGTTCCATCACCCAGTTCCCCATCCTCACCATGCCCGAAGATGACAAGACCCACCCCATCCCGGACCTTACGGGATACATCACAGAAGGGCAGATCATCCTCAGCCGGGGATTGCACCGTAAGGGAATCTATCCTCCCGTGGACGTCATGCCCTCCCTCTCACGGCTTAAGGATAAGGGGATCGGCAAGGATAAAACCCGGGAGGATCACGCAGACCTTATGAACCAGCTCTTCGCCGCCTACGCCCGGGGAAAGGAAGCCAAGGAGCTGGCGGTCATCCTCGGTGAAGGGGCCCTCTCGGAAGAGGACAAGGCCTTTGCAAAATTCACCGATGCCTTTGAAGATCGCTATGTCCGGCAGGGGGAGTACGAGAACCGGACCGTGGAAGAGACTCTTGCCCTCGGCTGGGAGCTTCTCACCATCATCCCCAGAAGAGAACTCAAACGTGTGCGGGATGCCTACCTTGAGAAGTATCTCGACCCGCTGCTCAAATCAAAAGACTAATCACATTCCTCCTCCGGGCCTTTCTGTCCCCGGAGGGGGAAATTCAGGTATCTCCAGGAGGGGGTAGTTATGGCAACACGGCTTAACATCAACCCGAATCGAATGGAACTTTCCCGCCTGAAGAAGCGTCTTGTGGTGGCAAAACGGGGGCACAAGCTTCTGAAAGATAAACAGGATGCCCTTATCAAGGCATTTCTCGAAAAGGCGAAAAACATCAAGGAGGAGCGGGAAAACCTGGAGGCAGAGCTGGACGAATGCTACAAGTCCTTCCTTCTCGCCCGGGCACAGACCCTCCCCTCCATGCTGGAACAGTCCCTTATGATCTCGGGATCCACCGTCTCTCTCACGGTGAAGCGCAGAAACGTTATGAGCGTTCTCGTACCGGAATACGCCATCAACCAGAAGGGGGACTCCTTCAACTACGGCATGTCCACCTCCACGGGGAGCCTCGACGTGGCGCTCGATCGCTTCTCCAAAATCGTCCCCAAGCTCATCATGCTTGCGGCAGAGGAGAAGGGGCTGCAGCTTATGGCGGCAGAAATCGAACGCACCCGGCGGCGGGTAAATGCTCTGGAACACGTTCTTGTCCCCTCCTTTGCGGAGACCATCCGGTACATCACCATGAAGCTGGATGAGCAGGAGCGGGCAAACCTCGGCCGTCTCATGAGGGTAAAGGAGATCGTACGCTCTCACTAGCAGACGTTCGTGGTTCAATGCTGACGATTGCTCATGAGTGGCTATTCAGATCCAAAGTAAAGGCAAAGGGTAAGGGCGGGCTTTTTATTCGTCCTTGCCCTTATTGTTTTACCATGTGTCTATTTTTCTCTCCCTTTTTCGCCGGGGAAACCCTCTTCATATTGGCATTTTCAGGGATAATGTGTATGATACAAAGACGATCATGCGAATGTCCCAACGGTTCCATATCCATGCTGTAACGTGGGAGTAGCAAGGGGAGAGCGTATGTACTCAAAAAATTTGAAAAACACGCTCTAAAAGGTGGAACAGGATATCTACGGAGGTTATACAATGCAAGAGCGAGAATACCCAGCGCCTCCCGAATACGGGACGTTCAAAAAGAACATCCGGAGCCTTACGGGAATTGATCTTGACGCGTACAAATACCAGATCCACCGTCGGGTGCATATGCTTATGCAGCGCTGGCGGGTCCAAAGCTACGAAGACTATTACAAAACCATCGCCGCTTCGGAGGACAAGCTCCGAGAATTTTTAGATTATCTTACCATAAACGTCTCGGAGTTTCTCAGAAACCCCCAGCGATGGTGGGAGCTAAAAGATAAAATCATACCCAGCCTTCTCCAGAACCGTTCCGGATCGGTTCTGCGCATCTGGAGCGCAGGATCCGCTACAGGGGAAGAGCCCTATTCTCTCGCCATGCTCGCTTTGGAGTGCGGCCTCTCCCCAAAGGAAAAGATCCGGGCGTCGGATATCGACGCGGGGGTCATCAAAAAGGCACAGAGGGGGGAGTATCACAAGCGGCAGCTTGTGAACGTTCCTGATCCCTGGAAGAAAAAATACTTTCATCCCGGAAAGGAAGAGTTCTTTGAAGTAACCCCAGAGGTAAAATCCCGAGTGCAGTTTGTGCGGGAAAACCTCATCGAAGACACCTTTCAAAAGAATCTCGATATTATTCTCTGTCGTAATGTGGTGATCTACTTCTCTCCCGAAACCAAATCCAATCTCTACCGCAAGTTCTACGAAGCTCTCTCTTCGGGGGGGTACCTTATGGTGGGTTCTACGGAGCAGATCTTTGAATACCGAAAAATAGGCTTTATCTCGGCTGGCCCCTTTCTCTACCAGAAGCCCTGAAAAATGGGGCTTGGGCGTCTTTCCTCTTGACAAACCTTCGGAATCCAAGTAATCTATCCGTCGGCTCCTGAAGATGCGTGCCCGTAGCTCAGTTGGATAGAGCGTTGGCCTCCGGAGCCAAAGGTCGTGGGTTCGAATCCCCCCGGGCACGCCATATTTTAAGTGTTCCAAGGGGTTTGCCGAAAAACGGCAGACCCTTTTTTTGCTTTTTGTTGCCACATAATACAAAGGACCCTCGCTTTTTTGTTTTTCGAAGATGCAGGGGCAGTAATTTTTATGGAGGTGGATAGTATGGCAGATATGCGGTATCTCGTAAGCTCCGAATCCGTTACGGAGGGGCACCCCGACAAGCTGGCGGACCAGATCTCCGACGGCGTTCTTGATGCTATCTTTGCGGAAGATCCCATGGGGCGGGTGGCATGCGAAACCTTTGTCACCACCGGTCTTGTACTGGTGGGAGGGGAGATCACCACAAGCTGTTACGTGGACATCCCCCGGATAGCCCGTTCTATCATCAAGGAGATCGGCTACACCCGGGCAAAATACGGTTTCGACGGTGAAACCTGCGCAGTACTCACTGCCATCGACGAACAGTCTCCGGATATCGCCCAGGGAGTAGATCGAGCCCTTGAGATTCGCGAAAAGGCCATGGATGATGACGCCATCGACAAGATCGGTGCGGGAGATCAGGGGATGATGTTCGGCTACGCCTGCGACGAAACCGAAGAGTATCTTCCTGCTCCCATCGCCTTTGCCCATCGCCTGGCACGGAAGCTTGCGGAGGTGCGTAAAGAGTGCGTGCTCCCCTATCTGCGGCCGGACGGCAAGACCCAGGTTACCGCGGAGTATGTGGAGGGCAAACTTGCACGGGTGGACACCGTTGTGGTCTCCTCCCAGCACCACCCCTCGGTGGAGCAGGAGCAGATTGCCGAAGAGATCCGCAAGTACGTCATCGATGCAGTTATCCCTGCAGAACTTCTCGACGACCGCACCCGCTACCTCGTGAACCCCACGGGGCGTTTCGTTCTCGGGGGGCCTCTTGCGGATGCAGGTCTCACCGGGCGCAAGATCATTGTAGACACCTATGGTGGCCTCGCTCCTCACGGCGGTGGAGCCTTCTCCGGCAAGGATCCCACCAAGGTAGACCGTTCCGCCGCCTACATGGCCCGGTACGCCGCCAAAAATATCGTCGCCGCGGGCATTGCGAAGCGCTGCCAGATTCAGGTGGCCTATGCCATCGGTGTGGCACACCCCGTCTCCATGATGGTGGAGACCTTCGGCACCGGCATCATCGATGATGGCCGCATCACCCAACTGGTGCGCAAGCACTTCGACTTCCGCCCCGCTGCCATCATTCGGGATCTCGACCTCCGCAAACCCCAGTACCGCCGCCTCGCCGCCTACGGTCACATGGGGCGCATCGATCTCGATCCCATGCCCTTCTGGGAGAAGACCGACCGTGTGGAGGCTCTGAAGGCAGATCTGTAGTGCCTCGCCAGTAATGCCGGCAATACTAGAGTACGTAAAGATATTCGCCATCCGCAGAGAGTACAGGTGCACGCAGACTTTTTCTATCGTTGCTGCGTTTTCCCTGTATCCTCTGCGGATTTTTATCTGATCCTCCCCCTGCTGTAAAATCCCCCTGACCGCGGCTGTCGAAAAATCTTCCAGATGGTATACTTGCCTCATGCGATGGAAGATATCCAAAAATATACCTGCCACAGCATATCCACAACTCTCAAGGCCGAAGCTTCTTCGTCTTCTGGAGAAGCTCTCGCCTCTTGTCATTCATCTCCTCTGGCCCTCTTCCTGCGTCTTCTGCGGGGCTTTGGGGGAGGTTTGCTGTGCCTCCTGCCTGGATGCGCATTTTTCCCGTTTTGGAGGCCTTCTCTCGCAGGAGAACAGCTCTTCTTCTCTCGAGATTGCCTACGGATCTCTCTATGGGGGAGAGATCCGGGATCTGATCCACCGTCTCAAGTACCGGGAGGAGCGAATCCTGGGAAAACATCTCGGAAAAGCTCTGGGAAGGCGTTTCTTTCCCCTTTTACAGGGAGCCACCTTCATCCCCCTGCCGCTCCATAAAGGCAGCTTTCGAAGCTACAACCAGGCGCTTCTTCTCGCCCAGGGAGCCTCGCAAGTCTGTGGCGGCAGCGTGTGGGACTGCCTCTACTGGAAAGAGAATGCCGCCCCCCAGACGGGGAAAAGCCGGGAAGAACGGCAGAAGCTCTCTTCTGAAGCCCTCGGCTTTTTCGGGGAAACTCAAGGCGATCAGGATGCGCCTTTTGTTCTGGTGGATGACGTATCCACCACCGCCACCACCCTCAGGGTGGCGGCGGAACTGCTCGAAAAAGAAGGATATACGGTCTCCCGGGGACTTGTCTGTTGCTATGCCCCTCCTGGAGGCATTGTGCTTTAGATAGATGGAGAGGATGTAACCATGAAAAAAGATCCCAAACTGCAGCTTCGGAGCTGTAAAATCTGCGGCAGGGCCTTTATTGGAAGTGCGGATTCCGCCGCGAAGAACATCTGTCCCGACTGTATCCCCAAAGCAGATCGGGCTCTCGACAAGGTGCGGGAATATCTGCGTAAAAATCCACGAAAGACCTTGAGCCTTCAAGAGCTTGCCTCAGAAATCGGCGAAACGCCGAAAACCGTTCAGGCCCTCTATGAAGATGAAAGCATCCTCCGGACAGAGAAAAAAAAGCCCCCAAAAAAAGAGGAGCCCAAGGAGAAGAATATCGGAAACCGCAAAAAATTTTCCCGGCGATATCGCAAGGGAGATTCTAAAGAATAACCCTAAGAACACCGATACACAGACTAAGAAAACGCTTATGGTAAGGTGGGCTCAAAAATGATCGAAAAAATAGGCTCCATCAACCCGTTACAACCAACACAAAAGGTGCTCCGGGGAAAAAGCCGGGAAGAGAGCTTCTCTCACGGTTCCGGGGATAATCTGGAGGTAAGTTCCTTTGCTCGGGAACTCTCCCGCGCCATGGGGGAACTCCGCCAGGTTCCGGAGATTCGGGAGGATAAGGTGGGGGCGTTCCGCCAGCAGATTGAGCAGGGCACCTACCAGCCGAAACTCTCCCTCGTGGCTCTCCAGCTCATGGGGACGGCCCATATTATTCCCGGCGAGGAGGAGTAGCCATTGCCTCTTGAACTCATAGCTCTCCTGGAGGAGCAGGGGCAGGTGCTGCTTCAGATGTGGCGTGTGGCGGTGGAACAGCGGGAGGCGCTCAAAGAGGGGCGCCTTTCGGCGTTACAAGATATGATGAAAGAATTCCAGGCCCTCTCCTCTCGAGCCCTTGCGCTGGAAGCGTGTCGGCATCGGGAGAGTCTTGTGTTGGGAAAAAAACTCTCCTGCCCCCCGGTGCTTACGGAGTTCGTACGCACCATTCCCGGAGATGACGAAGCCGAAGCCCTCCGCCAGGCAGGAATAGCCCTTCTGCAAACCATTAACAAACTGCGGGCGGAGATGCGCCTGTTAGAAAAATTGCTTCAGGAACAAACTGCCTTGAGCGAACTCCTCACAAGCGAATGGAGACGCCTCGAAGGCCTTCCCGGCATGGACCCCTCCGGGGGATCCTTCGACTTCCGGGGCTAAAAGAAGGACACACTCCACGAGGCAACGCCTCGAAACCGAGAGGGAGGCACTCATTCATGATGAATCAATTTTCCTCGTTGGAACTCGGAAAACAAGCCTTAAACTACTTCCGAAGAGGCATGGAAACTGCGGGTCATAATATTGCCAACGCCGACGTGGAGGGCTACTCCCGGCAACGTGTGGAGGCCTCTACCACAGAGCCCTTCACAACCCCCGGTATGTCCCGCCCCTGGGTGTACGGCCAGATCGGCACCGGGGTGAAGGTGGATGCCATCGTTCGCGTGCGGGATGCCTTTCTGGATGCCCAGTTCAACGAAGAGAGCACCGTGTTGGGCTACTGGGAACAGATACAGCAGGTTCTCAAGACCTCGGAGCTTTACGTTAACGAACCCAACGGCACCGGATTCGAGGTCTCCGTCAACGAATTCTGGGCGGCTCTTCAAGAGGCGAGCAAGCGCCCCGACGATGCCTCCGTGCGCATGGATCTGGTGGAAAAAACCCGCACCCTCACGGTGATGATGGATCAGCTCGTCACCAACTACGACCAGTACCGGGCTGCTCTCAACCAGGAGGTGGCCCTCACCGTCCAGGAAGTTAACACCCTCATCGACGAAATCGCCCAGCTCAACGTCACCATCTCCGAGATTGAAGGGGTAGGGTGGAACCCCAACGACCTCTACGATGCCCGGGATCTTAAAGTCTCCCAGCTCTCCAAGCTCATCAACTGCACCCCTGCCACTCTCTGCGATATGCAGGACGGGCAGTTCAAGCTCTACCTCGACGGCAAGCTCATCGTGCAGGGGGGACAGACCCGGCACCTTGTGCTCGTAAAGATTGCGGGGAACGGTGGCTACTACGACGTGCAGCTTGAGGATAACGAGTTTGCCCCCGTGAGCAATCTCGACGTGGCGGAGGTCATCATCACTCAGCAGGCTCCGGAAGCGGTGCACATGCTCACGGTGGATCGCCTCGCCAGGGAAGTGGCCTGGTCCATAGGGGGAGCAGACTCCATTACCGATGGCGGTTCCCGTCTCGCCGTGGAGGATCCGGAAGAGGCTCTTGACCTCTGCGGCTTCTTCGATATCCAGGTATCCAGCCAGGGGGTGCAGGTGCGCTCCAACGCCATTACCTCGCCTCCCGCCGGTGCAGTAGGGGAGCTACTCACCGCTCCCGCCGCAGGGGATCCCACGGAATACTCCTTCCGCATTGCCGCAGGGGATACGGAGAGAATTCTTGCCGTTACCTGGAATACGGGAACCAGCACCTGGGATATTGCGGATAACGGAAATCCTCCAAATACCGCCTCCACAGCAGGCGCAACCTTAAACATCACGGACATTCAGGGGTTTATCAACACAAACTACACATCCTTCCTCCACAGCACGGTGAACACCACAGGGACAGTGCTTACGGTGGATTCCCTCTCTCAAAACCACATCTCCATCACGGATATCAAGGGGGACCTCATGGGGAGCGCCGGCCTTGCGGATACGGGAAAGACCGTAAGTATCCAGATCAACGAAAACGACACTCTCCAGACCATCGCCAACAAGATCAACGGTGCCTATAACTTTACCGAGTCCGAAGGAAGCCAGATTACCTTCGCCGGGGATGCCCCCAGCTCTCCTGAAGAGTGGCTTCACGCCTCGGTAGAGCAGGATGGCAACGGGGAGTTTTATCTCAAGCTTACCAGCAACGTGGTGGGGGAGCAGCATCGGATCAACCTCCGGGGAGATTCCGAAGGCAACCTCACGGTGCTCCGGCGTCTGGGGCTTCTTCAGGGCGCCGGGGGCACCGACAGTGCCACTGCCTTCCAGAGCATGGCCCGGGATGCCTACTTTGTCTACGACAACGTACACTACCTCTCTTCCAGCAATGCCTTCACCGAGGCCCGCAGAATCTCCGCCGCCGACGGCTACAATGCCGCCACCCTGGAAGTGGTCTCTCCGGGGATCGCCGGAAGCCCCCCGGACCACTACACCTACCCCCCCAAACTCTCGGACGGTGTAGCGGGAATCCATTTCTTCCTTAAGGGAAAGGGAACCACCGAGATCACCTGCCTTCACCACGTCAAGGGAGGCGAACTCTTTGCCCTTCTGGAAGGGCGGGACGATATCCTTCTGGAGAGCATCAGCGCCTTCGACGAGATCGTCTTCAGCCTTGTTTCGGAGATGAATGCGGCGCACTATGCGGGGCACGGTACGGGAGATTATGAAAACACCACGGGAACGGACTTCTTTCTTCCCGTATCGGTGCAGTACGGCGCCTCGCGAAATTTCTCCATCAACGAAATGCTCTCTCTCTATTCGGGGCTTCTCGGCTTTGCCTCGGACGATGGCCAGGGGCATACCGCGGGTCAGGGAGACGGGAGCAATGCCCTCAACATGGCCCAGCTCAAACAGGCCAAGGTCATGGGAGGGGGGAGCTACACCGTCAACGGCTTTTACGAAGGTTTCATAGCCCAGCTCGGAGCCCAGGCCAAACGGGCCAACACCATGCAGAGTAATCAGAATACCTTGGTGCTCCAGATCGATAACCAGCGCCAGTCCGTCATGGGCGTTAACATCGACGAAGAGATGATCGACATCGTGAAATTGCAGCATGCCTTCAACGCCATGGCCAGGATGATCACCACCACCGATGAAATGCTGGATAAAGTAATCAACGGCATGGGCGTGGTGGGACGATAAGGGAGGGAGGAAACACATATGGGATACCGCATTACCAATAACATGATGACCAATACCTACCTCTCGAATCTTCACGGCAATCTTGGGCGCATGACGGATCTCTATCGTCAGATGTCCACGGGGAAGCTCTACGACCGCCCCAGCCAGAACCCCATCGATGTGGTGCGCGATCTTAGCCTTACCACCAACATCTTTGAAAACGTACAGTACATCCGCAACATGGATGATGCCATTACCTGGCTCAAGAACACCGACCAGGGGTTAAACCAGATCACCGACGCTGTGCAGCGCATCCGTGAACTTGCCATCTATGCGGGGAACGGAGCCTTAGAGAGCACCGACGTGGAGGCCATTGCCCTGGAGATCGAACAGCTTCGGGATGAGCTTATGATGACCGCTAACTACAGCGTGGAGGGGCGGTATCTCCTGGCGGGGCTTGCCACGGGAACAATCCCCTTTGTGAAAGATGCCGAGGGTAATATCGTCTATCAGGGAAATCTCGGGAACGTGCAGTTCGAAATGCAGCAAGCCTTTGTGGGGCAGGTTTCTCTCAACGGCCGGGATGTCTTTCCCGAACAGTTTACCCAAAACGCTCTCCGGAGCATTGAAGTTCCCATAGACTTCGAGTGGAAGGGACGCAGCGAGATCATCCAGATCCAGGTGGGGGATAAGGTCGCCAAGGTCCGTATCCCCGAACAGTGGACCGACGACAACACCAACGGTATTCGGGATGCTCAGGATCAGAACCTCTTCCGAGACTGTGGCGAGCTGGATGGATACAATCTCGATCAGATCGCCGCCATTATCCGCAACAGCACCAACATGGGGGATATGAGCAAGCTCATCTCTGTGGAGGTCTTCAAGGATCAGGCGACGGGAACCCAGCAGCTCCTTATCAAGAGCCACACCGGAGAGGCGGTGCGGGTAACGAGTTGGCAGGAGACGGACTTCCCCGTGGCGGCCTCCGAGGGATCTCAGACCCCTCAGGGCAGCTACCCCGAGCAGCCTCATGCTGTTTTCGGCACCATCACCGACACCGCATGGACGGCATCACAGGACAGCTCCATCACCTTCCGGTGGGGGAGCGGGGAGATTGATACGGTAACCTTCACGGCGGCGGAGGTAGCCGCCAAGGGGGCAACCTCGGACATTGAGGCCGTAGCCCGGATCATCGAAGAGAAAATCCCCGGAGTCTTTGTGGATGTTAAGAGTGATGGGGGCGGCCCCCCGGCCAATGCGGTGCTGGTGATCCAGGCGGAAAACCGGCTGGACACCTTTCTGTTAGACGACATGACCGGCGATGCGATAACTCTCTTTGGAGGGGACTCTGCTGCTTCGGCAGAGATTTCGAGTTTTAAAGGGGTTATTGTGCCTGGTACCGAATTTGTCGGTGCAGGGGGAGCAGGGGTCACCATCGGGGGTGTTCTCTATAACGATCCCGAAGACATTAACGCCGCAGATCTCGGCCTCTGGGCAGAAACCAGGGGCACCGACGTCTTTATCTATGAAATCACTTCGGGGGCGGCACAAGATGTCATCGGAAACGCCGGAGCCGGCCCCGCCTATGCCCCGGAAAGCCTCTTCCGGATCTCCGAGCCCGATCACAGCCACATTGGCTTTGCTTCCTACATGGGGCTGGAGACCGCTGTGCAGAGTATGGAGCTGGCACAGGTTCCCTATACGGTAGTTCCCGCTGATTTCCCGGTTACTATTGGAGGGGTCTCCTATGCTGACGCAGCCGCCATCAATGCCGCTCTTTTGGGACTCCAGGCGGATGTTTTTGGAACCGACACCTACATCTACGGTATCGCTCCGGGATATCCCACCACCATAACAGGAAATTCTGGTACAGATTATGAGATCGAAGAGCAGTTTATGGTGGCAAAAACCCCCGACGCAGCTATGCACATCCGCTTTGAGGCGGGTAAAAACCATGCGGAGCTGGAGATCCCCGCGGGGGAAACCCTTACTCTGGAACAATTTGCCGAACGCCTCCGGGGTGTCGCAGGAAGCTGGCTCGACGTGGTTGTCACCACAGATGAGGCGGAATCCAACACCTACAACCTCCTCAACCGGGGAATGGATAACGCCGAACCTGCTACGCAAAAGCTCATCCTCCGCACCAAGGATGGTACCTCCTTGGCGGTATTCGATAAAAACATAAGCACAGCCACCTTCGGGGCCAATCTCGGCATCAGTACCGCCCTTTACGGAGATGCTACCGGGATGGTCATTCCTTCTGCCGCGGCCCTTGACGGCAACGTCCCCGCCCGAATCGCCGTCTCCGTGGGGGATGAGTCCTTCGAGGTCCTCGTCTCTCGGAAAGACGTGGCCTCCGGCATCGACACGGTGCTCGCCTCCATTCAGAGCCAGATAGGGAAGGATCGCATCGGCTACACTGTGGATGGCAACAACTTCGCCCTTTACGCCAAAAACGGCGAAACCCTGAAAATCTATGATATGCCCTTCTGCGACCCCATCTACTCGGACTACTCCGCAGGGCTCGCCATGCAGTGGGGGATCCAGACGGGAATCCGCAGCGATGCGGTGCCGAACAATACTACTGCCGGAGCAGATGGCACTCTCCGGATTGAAACTCCCGGAAGAAGTGTCGATATCTCGGTCTTTGCAGGGGAAACGCTCAAAGACCTGGCGGTGCGCATCCAGAACAACGTACCCTGGCTGAACGTGGCATATCTTGATACCGATCCGGATAACCCTGGGGTGGGTAACGCCCAGCTCTCTCTCACCGCCAAAGACGGTTCCGTGCTAAACGTTTTCGACATTTCCGGCACCGAGGCCTCTGGGACCTTTGGCATGGATACCGCCATTCGGAGCACCGGGGATATTTCCGGCTGGACTGCTGCAGCGGGGGGGCTTCTGGCCTTTGAGGTTAATGGAGCAAAGCACACCATTGACCTTAGCCAGATGAACGCCACTGATGGCCCGGAAGAACTCGTATGTCTTATTAACTCACGGTTCCAGGGGATGGACGTGAAAGCCCAGCTTGTTGATGCAGGAGCGGGGGACCAGCGGCTGGTGCTTACCTCCGAAAGAGGCTATGCAGTAACGATAACCGCTGCTCCTGCGGGGCTTAACATGATACAGCCTCCGGCCACAGCAGTGGATCCATCGGACCCCGCAACCTATGCAGAAACCCCCAACCGGGGAAGCAGCGTTACCAACAGCCCCTACGGCCAGAACGTCACAGTGCGCACCCACTCGGAAGAATCTCCCATGGACTTCTTCGGCCTCCTGGACAACCTCGCTGCAGCGGTGCGGGCAGAGGATCGGGAGGGCATCTCCCGAAGCCTTCTCGGCAAAATTGACGACTACATTGATAACCTGCTCAAATGTCGGGCCCAGACAGGGGCTCTCATACGGCGGTATGACACCAGTCAGGAGCGGCTTACTCAGAACAACAGCGCCATAGAAGAACTCCGTAGCAAGGTGGCAGACACAGATCTGGCAGAGGCCATAACCCGGTTCACCATGGCCCAAGCGGTCTACCAGGCAAGTCTCTCGGTGATCGCCAAAATCGTCCAGCCCACCCTGGTGGATTTCCTCAGATAGAGGGCAGCCCGGAAGGCAGAAGTAGAAGAAAGCCCCTTCTTAGAAGGGGCTTTCTTCTACCGCAGCAGGGAGAGCACGTTATTCGGTAGCTGGTTTGCCTGGGTCATCATGGAGGTATTCGCCTGAATCAGAATATTCAGCTTGGTGAACTCCATCATCTCCTTGGCCATATCCAGATCCCGAATACGGGATTCCGCCGCAGAAAGATTCTCCGAAGCAGCCCCCAAAGCCGCTGCCGCATGTCCCAGCCGATTTATGGAAGCCCCGCACCGGGCTCGCTGTTTCGAAACCCTATCGATGGCACTATCGATAAGTGTAATGGAGCGGGCGGCGTCGGTGCGGTTCGTAACCCGCAGTCTGTCCACTCCCAGAGCTTCCGCATCCATGGCCCCCAGAGAGAGAAGCATCTTCTCCCCCTCATTGGCGCCGATCTGCAAAATCGTGGCGTTATCCACCAGGTGCACCGTCCTAAGCACCTGAGACGCCATATCCAGGGAGAAACGCCCCGTAGACTCGTTATAGGCGATCTCGCTTATCCCCAAAAGAGAATCAAACTGCAGCCGCACAGCATCCCCCCACACCCCATGCAGTGCCTCACTTCCCCATACCTTAAGCCCCGAAGCCACGCTAAGCCCGGAATGGGCATCTCCCACACTCACAGTGTAGAGAGTCTCCTTTGCCTCCTTGATCACCGTAAATCCCAAAGCCTGAAGCAACGCCTCATCTCCGGAGAAGCTGTAGGCCCCCTCTTTCCCTGCCAGGGCAGAGCGGAGCAGTACCGTGCCCTCCACCGAGGCCAGAGAATTTTTTCCGGTTACTCCGTTCGTAAAGGTGGCGAACTTGCTTCTCGAAGGCTTCTGCATAAGCAGATTCAGATCCCCGTCTCCCAAATCGTTGTAAATGGCGTGATTCAGAGAGTAGAGCAGATCTCCTATCTCGTGATCCCCCGAAAGCGAAATGGAGCACTCCCGATCCCCCTGCCGGATGGTAAGCTCCGCCTGATCATCCAGAAGGAATCTGCCGTTGGCATCCCAGAGTTGTACTACATCCCGGAAAAGAGAGTAGCGGTGCGCCACCCCTCCGTCGATCCCCTCCCGGTAGACGGAATCAAACACCGCCGCATCTTTCACCAGCCGGGGGGTGTCGTCGGAACCTGGATCTCCCAGAGGGGTTCCTCCGTTAAAATCGTTAAACGTAAGCTTCAGCGTGCCGTCGTAGACCTTCCCCCCGGGGGAATCGTTGACGAGCCGCTCCGAAGGAGCCACCTGGTAGGTGCGAAGTTCCGTGGTGCCGTTGTCCAGCACCGTGTCAAAAAAACGCCAGCTAATGGGGTAGATCCCCGGACGGGTCTCCCCGCCAAAGAGGTTTATCTCGTCCACGGCATAGTGGTTTCCCACGGGATCCCATTCCGCTCGGCCGTCTGCCACCAGGGATATGGTAAAGCGATCCCCCTTCTCCAGGCGGGAGATATCCGTAAAATCAAGGTGGTTAAAACGAAGCCCCGGAAAAGAGGAGGAGTTAAAGAGGGTAATATACTCGTTTTGCGTATTCAGGGTCAGCTCTTCGGACTCCACGTACTGATATGTGCCGTTCCGATCCACCAGATGCCCCTGAATGCGCAGCGTTACCCGCCCCGCAGCGGTCTCCAGCACATCAAAGAGAAGCAGACCGTTCCAGGTTTCATCCGCTGCATACTCAATGCGGCTTAAGAAATCCCGCTCCCCCTCTCCCTCCTGAAGATTCTGAAAGAAAAAGCTGTTCATTACCGCTCCCGCCTCGGGAACCGTCTTCCCCTGATAATTCACCTCCGCCCGGACATAGGGCATATTCCCCCCGCCGTTCTCTCCCGCTCGGGTACCCGCTGCAAACCCCGTGGCCGCCACGTTGAGCATGAGTTCCCCCGTAGAGACATTAGTGTTTTTGTTACTGTTGTTGGGGTCTACGAAAAAGCCGAGCAACCTCATGCGGTCCTCGGGATCTGAAGTGGTATCCGGGTCGAAAAAAAGATCCTCCACCCCTGCATCGAAACGATACTCTATGGTGCGGTGCAAAGAGCCCGTAAGCCCCCAGGGATCTGCATCCACTGCCACCACCGCATCCGAAAGAAAGGCACCTCCCACGCCGGGGGTAACGTTCTCGTAGCTGCTCCCCGCCCGGGCGGCAATATTCACCACGAACTTATCGTCTGTCTCTGCCCCCACGGGAGCGAAGGCATCGAACCATATCTCCTCGCCCCCCACATTCAGAATGAGGCGGTTCGAGGCATCCACCACCCCGTGAGCGTTGAGGTCGATATCTTCCTCAAACTCTACCCGGGCCCCCGCCCGGGTATACCCCTTGACCTCCACACGAAAGGTATTATTCCCGGTGCACGTGAAGAGAAGCGAAGCGTTCACATCCTCCTGGCGCCACACCCGGATAGAGTTCGCTGGAAGCACCGAAGCGGGGGTTTTGCCGTTGGCGAAATAGTAGGAGGTATCCTCTCCGTACCACTGCCGGGCGTACCACCGGTCATCCTCGGTACCCCCCACGTTCCATCCCGCTCCGGTGGCATCGTAGCGTTCCGCAGTGTGCAGAATCTCGCTGAAGGTGGCCCCCGCAATGGCATCAAAGCCGTTATCCACAAAGGAGGTTTGTGAAGAGGCGCTCGCAAAGGTACCCACCCCGGTACGGAAGTAGTGGGGGAGGGCGAACATCCCCGCTCCCACCCCGTCCAGCACCCCGTTATTGAACACCATGGAGGCCCCGCCGTAGGTGTTTGTGCCGTGATCAGGAGCCCCCAGGGCGGTGGAGTCGTAGGTGGAGCCCGTACCGCCGTCCCTAATCCGGAAATCCAGCACATCATGATCCCCTGCTGATCTGGCGGAGGTGAAAAGGGCCCAGGAGTCGTTGAGATTAAGATCCATGGCGGTGGTGGTGTCGGGGATAAAAACCGATGTAAAGGGAAGGTTTGTGTCCGCCACCAGGGGGTTTGTGGTGCCATCGTCCCCCTCCCACCACCAGTCTGTGCGGGTGCCGTTGAGATTGGTGCCGTTTGCACGGATGCCTTCATAGCTCGTTACCACCTGTACCCGATCCCGGGCCTGCCAGGTCGTGCTGTTGGCACTGGCTCCCGCAAGAATGGTGGTATCGCCTCCAAAGAGCTGGGTGGTTCCTATGCTGGGGCTGAAGACCACCTCACGCCGTTCTGGAGAGCCGTCGTTATTGCTGATAGTAATGCGCCCATTGTGGTGGAAGCCGTCATAGCCGGGAGTATTCGCGGCATTGGTCCAGCCTGCGCTGAGAATCCCCAGAGCATCTATGGCGGCTCGAACTTCCTCAATATTCTGCCCTCCCGCAATGGTGGCGTAGGCATTATCATAATCCCGGGAAGCCCCCGCCACATCTGGTTGCGCAGAACGGGCCAGGGTCTGGTTGCCTCCGAAAAGTTCGGTTACCGCAGTTCCCACATTCTGGGTTACGCTCATCTCGTACCGGGCAGTAACGCTGGAGGTGCGCAGATTGATCTGGCCGCTCCCCCCTCCTGTGACAAGCTCGAAGACAGGATTCGTGGGATTCACAAGGTTGTCCAGAAGAAAGGCGGCATCCGCAGCAGCTTGAAGAGCGGTTTGTACCTGGTCTACCCGCATGCCGCCGATAGCCACCGTGGTGGAGTAGCCGTGGAGAACCCGATTAGCATTATGCGTAACTCCTGCTGCTACCGTAAGGCCGGAAATCCCC
This sequence comes from uncultured Synergistaceae bacterium, assembly GCA_964539095.1. GTDB lineage: Bacteria > Synergistota > Synergistia > Synergistales > Aminiphilaceae > DAIPKP01. The sequence goes on along the minus strand of CAZIFL010000032.1, from coordinate 11,828 downwards.
AGCTCCTGTTCAAATGTCTGGTCAACGGGGGCTCCATCGGCAACAACGCGCAGTTGATGGTTTCCGAAAATAGTTCCCGCTCCTCCGTAGTATCCTGAAGAACTATTAGTAATATCAAGACGCCGTATCCCAAGTCCATCAACAGCGGCGGCAAAGTCGATGTTGTATGCCGCCAGGGCGAGATCCATCTTCCCCGCAGCGGTGTCGATAGCGTCTCCTCCCATGTTCACCACGTGATTTTTCTGATAATCCCGAGCCGTGCCGTTCTGTGTATTTCCTTCAGCAAGAGCCGCCACGGCTATGCCGAGATCGCTCGCATGCCCCGCTCCGATGTTGGAAATATTCAGGGTTCCTACATCAAGAACGGCATTGGTAATCTCAATTCTCCAGTCGCCGCTTCCCGGCACTCCCACTTCTACTGCTGTAGCGGTTCCCCATGTCCCCAGAGCAGCGTTAAGGGTTGCTGCGGCTTGCTGGATGTTCTGGTTACTCAAGTTTACAGAAAGAGGAGGACCAGGCACGGTACTTCGAGAGATCTCCACCCAAGTGTTTGAGGATGTCGTGTACGTCGTTTGCAGCGTTACGTCTTCCCCCGCCGCGGCCCGGTAGGTAAGCCCCAGATCTGCGGAAGCCCCCACCTGGGAGCGGTAGGAGGTGACGAGATCCACGTTGGTTGCAAGGGTGTCCCGTGCATCCACCGCATTCACCCGAAAATGGGTCCACATATTGGTGCCGAAGTTGGGATCCACCAGAAAATCTACATCTCCCCCCCCGCCGCCGATCACCACGTTACCGTTTCCCGCCCCCCCGATATCGGTCCAGGCCAGGCTGGTCTGGGAGTTCACCGCCCCTGACACGTTGGAGGCGTCCATCACCAGATCCACGCTGCTCCTCCCCATGGGGTCCACCCGGTCGATGATCTCCGTCCCCATAACCCCTCCGGAACTGTCCGCATAAAAAGCCATGAAGGGGGCCTGATCCGCCACCCGTACCTCATACTCCCCATAGGGGAGAATATCCGGCAGAGCCGTAGCTTCCAGAGACTCCACCCCCATATCCCCCACGGGATTTGCGGTCTCCGTGCCGTTGGCGAGATGGTAGCTTATCCCTCCGAAGGGCACCTCCCGGGTCTCCAGACGGTACTGCCCATCAATAAGATGCAGGCTCGAAAGATTGGTAAGCCCCGAATAGGCTCCGCTATCGGGAGAAAAGCGAACCGCCTCGGATACGGTGCCGTGCTTGAGATAAAAGATGTTGGACTTCTGTACCTCCCCCTCCCCGGCGGTGGGGGAGACCCGAAGAACGTAATTGCCCTCCTTCACCACATCCTGGCCGAAAATATCCTTAGAGCGGAGAGATCCGTCCACAAGCACCCGGACATCCGTAAAATCCGTACCCCATAGCACCGAAGCGCTACCGTCCAGGAGCTTCTTTTTGTTGAACTGGGTGGTGGAGGCGATGCGGTTGATCTCTTCTACAAGCTGGTCGATCTCTCCTTGAATATGCCCCCGGTCTGAAGCGGTAAGAGTATCGTTGGCGGCTTGCACCGAAAGCTCTCTCATGCGCTGCAGAATATCGTGGGTGGATCCCAGAGCCCCCTCGGCGGTCTGCAGAAGAGAAACCCCGTCTTGAGCGTTGCGCACCGCCTGATCCAGCCCTCGAACCTGGGCTCGCATCTTCTCGCTGATGGCGAGCCCCGCCGCATCGTCCGCGGCGATACTGATGCGCAGCCCTTCGGAGAGACGGCGAATACTTTTTGCCATATTGCGTTCAAGGGATTTTGCGGTGTTTGTAGCGAAAAGAGCGGGTATGTTGGTGAATATACGCATGCCCGACGGCCTCCTCAAGCCCCCCGGGGGAGGCCCCGGAGAAGATGGTGTATAATAACCTGCAGTTATACACTTCTTCTAGTATCGGCCTCGGCATCATGAAGCTTTATAAAAGACTTCTCTAAATAAAACCCTCTGGTCTTTGCCTTCCGAGGTTCTTTTTCTCCTCCCGTTCAGCTTTTCAGAGGGCATTCTCTAATCCTTCAGCCCCTCCATGCCGATACAACACGAGAGAAAGTAGCATAAAGAATCCCAAGGAATCGCAAAAATACGAGATAGAGGTGAACTCGGTGGCGCATATTGAAACCTCCCGATTTGGAAAGCTTGAGTACTATGATAAGGATCTTCTTCTTTTCCCCGAGGGAATACCCGGCTTTACCCAGTGCACCAAGTGGATTATCGCAGGAGAAGAAAGCCATTTCATCAAATGGATGCAGAGCGTGGAATATGGAGATGTGGCCCTTCCCGTCACCTCTCCAGAGTTTGTGGATCCCAAATTCCATCTCAAAATCCACCAGGAAGAGCTTGATTTCCTCGGAGCGCAAGAAAAAGGGGATCTCTTCGTTCTCGTGGTGGTTCGAATTCCTCCGGAGATGCCTTGGGAGATGACCGCCAATCTGGCAGCTCCGGTGGTACTCTGTACCACCACCCGAAAAGGCCGCCAGATCGTCAGCTCCGAAGATCAGCCTCGCTTCCGGGAATACGTCTTTCCCGAAGAAACCCGGATTGCCATGGCGGAAGAGTATCAAAAGGTCTCGGTCAACCCCTCCCCGGAATATCCCGAGGAGACCCTCTGGGAGGAGAACCCCCATGCTGGTCCTGACGCGTAAAAAGGGGGAGTCCCTCGTTATCGGTGAGAACATTCACCTCAAAATTGCGGATGTCCAGGGCGATACCGTGCGGCTTGCCATTGAGGCACCCCGTTCCGTCTCCATCTGGAGGCAGGAACTTTGGGAGAGCATCGTGCAGGAGAACAAGGAGGCCTTGGGAGGGGCGGACCCCGCCACAGTGCGGTTGCTCTTTCAAAAGCACAAGCCCGAATCCCGAAAATAAAATCCTCACTTAAGGAGTTGTTCGAGTGTGAAACCTTCAGCCCTTTTCCATAAAAACCTCCAGATTATCAAAAACCTTCAGCCCGATCTGGGCAAGCACATTCAGGAGCGCCTTGATGCACTAGGGGGGGAACTCCCCTCCTGGCAAATTTCTGAAACCCCCCAGGGGCAGTGGGTCTCCTGCGGGGACCTTGCTCCTTTTTTCCAAAAAGGTAAAACTGACGAAAAAGTTATCAAAAAGCGCAAAAAGGAGACCGCTGCACACCCCGTGGTGCTTTGCTACGGCGTTGGCGCCTCCCCTTATCTGTCGGAATTTCTCCGGAGTCTTGACAAAAACACCCTGGCGGTGGTGGTAATAGAGCCCCATGTGGATCTTCTGCTCCATACCTTGGATAAAAGCTCCATCTTTCAGGCTATTCCTTCTCAATGTCGCATCTCCTTTGTGGTACACCCCGAGCGGCGGGACGTGGAGGAGGCTTTGGGAATTAACATTAAGCCTCTGGGAACCTTTCCCGTCACGGATTGCTACATTGAGGAACACGCCCCGGAGCTGGAAGCCTTTAAGGAATCTTTCGTAGAGCTTAACAGTGTCTTTCGGGAGACTCTCCGCATCGCCGTGGAGATGCTGGGAAACACCGCCGAAGACACCCTCATCGGCTTGCGAAACATGTGCCTCAACGCCCCCTGGATCTGGAAAACTCCTTCCATAACAGAGCTTGCAGAGCGTTTTAGTGGCCTTCCCGTTGTGTCCGTGGGTTCCGGTCCCTCTTTGGAAAAGAACTTTCGTCTTCTCAAGGGGATGGAAAACAAATGCCTTATCGTTGCAGCGGACACTGCCACACCCAAGCTCCTCCGGGAGGGGATCGTCCCCCATATTGTCATTACCCTGGAACGTCCTCTTCGGATGTACCTCGATTATTTCCGTCCACTTCTCAGAAACCATTGGGAGGAATGTGGAAATATCCTTCTCATAGCGGAATCCGTGAGTCCTTCTCAAGTGGTGGGGCGTTGGCCTGGGCCCGTGATGGTTGTCGGCAAGGCGGAAATTCCCGTGGATAAGTGGATTGTCAATCATGGGCTTTTGGGGGATCTTCTCTTTTCCGGGGCTTCCGTGGTGCATGTGGCATTGAGCATTGCGGAAATTTGTAAAGCTTCGTCCCTCGCACTTATTGGCCAGGATCTTGCCTACGGCGAGGAGGGGGAGACGCATAGCGAGGGGATTATTGCGGAGGAAGATGCAAAGCGAGACAAAGCTTTGGGCCTTGTTTCAGGTTATGAAGTCCCTGGAATTAATGGGGGGACAGTGCGCACGCACATAAGCTGGCTCAAGATGATTCGTGTATACGAGAGTGCTATTCCCGTGCTTCATGTTCCCGTTTACGATTGCACCGAAGGAGGAGCCCTCATCCGCCATACTCAAGTGCTTCCCTTTCAGGCGTATTTGGAAAATCACGCTTCCTCCGAAGGAGAACTTCCCGAAACTCCTGCATCCTGGTGCCGTGTTGCCGCAAAGAGTATTACTTTTGGTCGGAAATTCGAAGCTCTTAAAAAAAGCCTTCCTCAAATACTTCAACAGCTTGATGTGTTGGAACGGGATTGTCTGGACATGGAAGACTTAGTCAAAAAAACGGTAGCCCCTGGACTTCCTCCTGAACGGCGTCAAAAGACGTCCTTGGAGGTGGCGAAAAAACTTGATATATTTCATAGCCGAAACCGTGCCATAGCTTTTGTGGGCCAGAGCTATGCCTACTACAGCGGTAAGATTTTTGCCAAGGTGCGCCGCATGGAAACGCAGGAAGAAGTGGAGCTTTGGGAACAGACCTGGATCTCTTTAATCGATGCCCATAAAGAACTTATACGGGTCTTCCGTTACTGGGTGCGTCATGCATTTGCGGCTTTAGAGTGGTGTCGAACAAGAGAAGAGGAGGGGGAGTTGGACAAAGTCTTGGGGGCTCTCTCCCCGGAGGATTCTCGTAAAATGGCGGAGGATCTTCTGGCCGAGAAAGAAGGAACTTCGTTTCTGGATACTTTTGAAATGATGGATATCATCAGTCTTGGTTCCAGAAGCGATCCCTTGGAGGACGGATGGCCTCCAGAGCTTTTTTGGACACTGTCTCTCGTTTATGAACAGCAAGGGCGGAACGAGCAGGCTTTCAACCTTATGCGAAGCGCATCGAAACTTTTGGAAGGAACTAATTTCGGAGTCTATCAAATGGGGCGTTTCTTGTTGGATGCAGCCCGAATTTACGGGGCTCCGGATTATTGCCATATGGCGCCCTATCCTCTCGCCCTCTCCACACTGCGTCAAGCTCGAAGAATTTTGGAACCCCTTGGAGAGAAAGGGGTTTGTGACGACTTAGAAGGTTCTTTGAGAAAAAATTGGAATGCTTTTGCTCAAAATCACTTGGAGAATCTGATAAAAAGTAAAAAAGATCTCGAAAACAAGGATATGTATGTTTCCATAACAGAAGCCCAAATGGCTCTGACGGAAAAGAATATCCCCGAAGCTTTGGAACTGACGTGGCAGGCCATACTAGATTATGCCGAAAGAGCCCCCAAGAAAATGCTGCCCCTTTACCTTTGGCTCTCACTTCTCCTTCCCGATTTGCAGCATGCCGAAGATTCCCATATTGCTGATACGGCAAAGGATATCCTTTTGGGATTGGGGAAACATCTTTTGTTTCTTCGAAAATGTGGATACCCCTTGGTTCCTGAAGTGGCAAAAGCTTTAGAGGAACAGGGTTTTTCTTTCCAAAAGGTTTCTGGGGTATCCCAGGGGTCATAGCCAGTCGAAAGTTGTTTTTGAAAGCTCTCTCAAGGTTTTGACAAAAAAACCGATAAAACAAGAGAGGAATTTTGTTCTAAAAAAGGAGGGATTCAGAAAAACAACGTGAAAAGGATATAGGGTGATAACCTTGTGGCGTTATCGAAGAGTTGCTGATTCCGGAAGCAGGGACGCTTTCGGAGGAGCGGAAGCATGTAAACAAGGAGGTTGAAAGTTATGCGTGTATACCACAACATACCGGCACTTTTTTCGTACAATTCTCTTGCGTCTACAAATCGGTCTCTGGAGAAATCTATTAATAAGCTTTCCACAGGACTTCGTATCAATAGCGCGGCAGACGATGCGGCGGGGCTTGCCATCAGCGAAAAGATGCGCGCCCAGATCCGCGGGTTGGATCAGGCGGTAAACAACAGCCAAGACGGTATTTCCATGATCCAGACTGCCGAGGGGGCCCTCAACGAAACCCACTCCATTCTACAGCGCATGAGGGAACTCTCGGTGCAGGCTGCCAACGACACCCTTACCAGCCAGGACCGTAGCTACATCCAGCTTGAGGTAGACCAACTCAAGGAAGAAATCAACCGAATTGCGGACACCACCCAGTTCAACAAGAAGAAGCTCCTCGACGGCAGTGCGGCGGTTCTCTGGTCTTCGGACAAGCTGGAAACCAAGGCTCTTGTTCGGGGGGCCCTCCGTGAGGTAGACCAATTTGGCCAGAAATCCGCTGCCGAGGGGAACTACACCATCCAGATCACCGCCAACCCTGGCAAGGCCCAGGTGCAGAAGTCGGATATCTTCACCATCAAGCACGAAAACGTGGCTATGAACGTCTCTTTGGATGAGAGCGCGGGCTATCGGGATCTGGAGATCAGCAACATGCCCGCCGGCGATTATGCGTTCTATCAGGGCATTGGTTTCGACACCGCCACGCTGAGCGCTCTTTTGATGACTGGTGCCGATGTGCAGGATTTTGCTACTGGGGCGGTTGTTTCCGCGGCCCTCGGGATCCTTATCCAGGCTGGGCAAAAGGGTTGGGATGAGAATAAAATCGCTTCTGCCATCTCTGCCGCAGGAACTGCTGCGGGTGGGGCCTTTACTGCGAATGCGACTATTTCCGCTATGAGTGCCCTCGGTGCCGTAATAGCCTCCAATGCCCGTGGCGCTTCCTTCTCTGCCAACCTGACTAGCATGATGCTTACCGCCTTTGGCGGGCAGGATTTTGCTACTGGGGCGGTTGTTTCGGCGGCTATTGCAGTTATCATGGACGCATGGAACGAGGCGAGTACCGCCCAAGTTTATGCCCTCATCTCCGCTCTTGGCACCGCTGCGGGAGGTCTCTTTACGGCAAATGCAACCATTTCCGCCCTCGAAATTTGGGCGGCCCGTGCTGCGGCGGCATCTCAGATATCCAGGGCCGGTGGTGCCGGAGCCAATGCGGTTTACAATGCCAGCGATGCTATTTTCGCTGCCATCACCGCTCTCTCTGCGGCGGATGGAGTCAATGCCATCCGCAGAGACATGGCTTCTGCGGGAATAGCCTCCATGTCGGTTCTCCTTGAGGTAGTTAATGTCAATACCGCTACAAACCAGGTGACTTTCCGTTCTGTGGCTCATGTAATGAGTGCTGGCGGTGGCGTTACTACCCACATTGATGAAAATCTCATTCTCTCCACGGCAGTCCTTACGAGCTACACTGGGTTCGGCTTTGTGGCAGATTCGGAGCATGGGGTTTTCGGCCTTGCGGGGACTGCCGGAGGCAGTACGATAAGTGCCGGACTTGCCGCCACGGAGTTTACCGTGGGAGGAAAGATCGCTTTGCATTTCTCCCCGAATAGTGCTGTGGGGAACGTACGGCTCGAACTCACCGGCAATATCAACGATGATTGGGCCCAGAGGGGTAACTGGAGCACTGCTGCTTCTGCTGATACCCATCATCGTACCTTCTATCTTGCTACAAGCGTCGCGGAGAGCGATGTGCATCTCAAGACCTTCTTCCTGAATACCCAAAATGGAAAGGTTTTCGAATCGGATGTTGCTCTTGGTTTTAATGATAACCTCCAGGGCTTCGGTTACGATGGGGCAGGCGCCCAGCGTGCCATGGCTTCCTTTACCGCCGCTTATGTGGGGCAGGTAGCAGAGGGAGACGTAAAGCTCCGCGATCTCGACAAATTCTGGGATGCCAATGGTCGCTTTATGCTTGAGGATCCCCAGGTTATCACCATGACCCAAGGAGACGGCAAACAGACTTCCATCACCCTCAACTCCCAGGACACACTGGATGACGTGGCCCGGAAGCTCAACAAGGCCGTAGCCTTTGGTCTGGGCCAGTCCAAATACGTGGGGTCCGATGCGGATCAATTTGTTAACTTCGTATCCTCCGGAGATGCAAAGGCCAACACGGTGCAATCCGTGGAGGGCACCTTTGTCATCCGCTCCGCCGTGGCAGGATCTAACGGACGGATCAACTTTGCTGGCGACGAGGACGTTATCAAGGCTCTCAGCCTGAACGTCATTCAGAAGGATTCGGAGACGGAGTTCCGGGTCTCCGTCTTGAATGCCCACAACGGGGAATCCCTTGTCTCGGGCGAAAAGATCACGGGGAACAAGATGCTTGGCCTGGTACACAACAATGTGGACGTGGTCTTTGATGCCATGGCAAACGTCAACGTGAGATTTTCGGAGTCTTCGAACACCTTCCTCCTCACCCGGGATGCAGGAAATGTCTATGAAACAACCCTTCACTTGGCGGATAATACCACGGTCTTCCAGATCGGTGCCAACGAGAAGGAGGACATGGGGATCAGCATCGGCGACATGGGAAGCGAAGCTCTCGGGGTACATCAGGTGCTCGTCACCGACCGGGAATCCGCAGCCCGTTCCATCACCGTTGTTGACGGGGCCATCGACCGGGTTTCCAAGCAGCGAGCTACCCTTGGAGCCTATCAGAACCGGTTGGAGCACACCATCAACAATCTTACCACTGCCAGCGAGAACCTCAGCGCAGCGGAAAGCCGGATCCGGGATCTGGACATGGCCAAAGAGATGATGAACTTCACCAAGCTTAACATCCTTTCCCAGGCAGGAACTTCCATGTTGGCCCAGGCGAACCAGCTTCCCAACAACGTCCTCTCCCTGCTGCGGTAGCCTTTGGAAATTTTCTAACCATACGAGCGAAGTCTGTTCGTTTTTCCGGGGGAAGGGGCTTGTCCCCTTCCCCCTTTTTCGTAGGCTTGTAACAGGGAAAAGTGTTGAGGAGGTGGGGTTATGAAAACTTCGGAAATGCGGCCTGTACAGAATGACGAGTCCCTTTTTCGCTACAGCGATCGTAACAAAGAGGGTGTAGCTAATCGAAACAACAAATATATGGCTACGGAAGACCAAAGCCAGAAGAATCTCCTCCAGAATACCGATCTTTTGCGGCAAAAGGTGAACCAGGTGCAGGAGATGTCCGACCTTATGGGGCATTCCTTGCAGTTTGATGTTCGGGAAGAGGCTGGTGTCGTGCAGATTCTTGTAAAGGACAGCTCTTCCGGAGATGTGATTAAAGAAATCCCCCCCGAGAGAATTGTGAAATTTTTGGAGGGAATGAAAGAGCTCTTAGGGAGCCTCTTTGACGAAAAATTCTAGAAATTGTTGAGAGCTATCCGGGTAGTGCCTTGCTTGAACTTTTTCCACTGCTTGGATAGCTTTTGGTCTTTATTTTTTAAAACATACATAAATGGTGATCCTATGAAAATCCTCGTAACCGGTGCAGGAGGCTTTATCGCCTCACACCTTGTGGAATCCCTTGTAGAGCAAGGACATGAAGTTCGTTCCTTTGTCCGATATAATTCGTCTAACTCCTGGGGGTGGCTGGAAGATTCCCCTTGTCGGGATATGGTGGAAATCCTTGCAGGAGATGTGCGGGATTACGATCTTGTAAGGGTTGCAGTCGCCGGATGCCAGCAGGTCTTTCATCTCGCTGCCCTTATCGGCATCCCATACTCTTACGTCTCCCCCCTGGCCTATCTGCGCACCAATGTGGAGGGAACCTACAACATCCTTCAGGCTGCACGGGAGTGCGGAGTGGAGCGGGTGGTGCATACCTCCACCAGCGAGATTTACGGTACCGCCCAATACGTTCCCATCGACGAGGCTCATCCGGTGAACCCCCAATCCCCCTATGCGGCGAGCAAATCCGGGGCGGATCAGTTGGCTCTTTCCTACTACCGTTCCTTTGATCTCCCCGTAACGGTGGTGCGTCCCTTCAACACTTACGGTCCCCGGCAATCCGCCCGGGCCATCATCCCCACAGTGATGGCCCAGATTCTCGAAGGAAAGCGAAAAATTTCCCTCGGTAACCTTACCCCCACCCGTGATCTTACCTTCGTCTCCGACACGGTTTCGGGCTTTCTCGCTGCCACTGCTTCGCAGCAAACTATAGGGGAAACGGTGAACCTTGGCACGGGAAGCGAAATTTCCATGGGCAACTTGGTGGCAAAGATCGCCCATATTCTGGAATGTCCTGTAGAGATTGTTACGGAGGCACAGCGCCTCCGCCCCGCCAAAAGCGAGGTGGAGCGGCTCCTCTCGAACCCCTTGAAGATGCAAAGCCTCACGGGTTGGAGCGCTCAGGTCTCTCTGGAGGAGGGTTTGCGCCGCACCGCTGCATGGATGCGAGAGCGCAAGAGCCTCTATAAGAGCGACATCTACAATGTGTAGGGAAGGTGCGCCTGGGAACCGTAAAATCGCTGTGGTCACCGGCACCCGGGCGGAGTATGGCCTTCTCTACTGGCTCATGAAGGAAATTCAGGAAGACCCGGATCTGGAGCTGCAGCTTATGGTGACGGGGATGCACCTCTCTCCGGAGTTCGGCTCCACCTGGCGAGAAATCGAAAAAGATGGCTTTGATATAGCCGCTAAGGTGGAGATGCTTCTCTCCAGCGACACCCCCATGGGAATCGCCAAATCCACCGGGCTGGGGATGCTTGGCTTTGCGGATGCTCTGGATCGCCTGAAGCCGGATATCCTGGTGGTGCTGGGGGATCGCTTTGAAATTCTGGCAGCGGTGACGGCGGCGCATATCGCCCTCATTCCCGTGGCGCATATTCACGGAGGCGAAACCACCCAGGGAGCCATGGATGAGGCCTTCCGGCACAGCATCACCAAAATGGCGCAGCTTCACTTTGCGGCGGCGGAGCCCTACCGAAAACGGATAATCCAGATGGGAGAACAGCCCTCCCGGGTCTTCTGCGTTGGTTCCCCCGGGCTGGATCATCTGGAGCATATAGACTATCTTTCGAGAGAGACTCTGGCGGAGGATCTGGGGATACCCCTCACGCCCCCCCTCTTTTTGGTGACGTACCATCCCGTAACCCTTCAGGGCAATCCTGAAGCCTCGTTTTCCGCCCTTTTGAAGGCTCTGGAGGCCTTCCCCGAAGCTTCAGTAATCTTCACCCATCCCAATGCGGATACCGAGGGGCGAGGGCTTATTGGGATGATCGAGAGCTACGTTGTCAAGCACCCTCAGCGGGCCTGTGCGGTGGCATCTCTGGGGCAGAGGCGGTATCTCAGCGTTCTCAAGATATGTGATGCGGTGATGGGCAACTCCTCCAGCGGCCTCACGGAGGCCCCTTCATTCGGAGTCCCCACGGTGAATCTGGGGGATCGCCAGAAGGGCCGCCTTAGGGCGTCTTTGGTGTTGGACTGTGAAGAAACATTTGAGGCCATCCAGAAAGCCGTAACCAAAGCCCTCTCTCCGGAATTTCGCCAGAAAGCCGCCCAAACCATCAACCCCTACGGCCAGGGAGGAGCCTCGAAGAAGATAAAAGAAATTCTCAAAAGTACGTCTCTTGAAGGGCTTCTGGAAAAGGCTTTTTTTGATGTATCCTTTGAGGTGGAGTAAGGAGAAAGGTCGGGTTTTCTTGAGACGGAATACGGAAAAAAACTACATCATCGCTGAAGCGGGGGTAAACCATAATGGCTCTCTGGATATGGCTCTGCGCCTCGTGGATGCCGCCGCCGAGGCCGGGGCGGATGCGGTAAAGTTCCAGACCTTTAAGGCGGGGCGGCTGGTGCAGCGGCATGCTCCCAAAGCGGCGTATCAGAAGCAGACCACCGAAGCCGAGGAGAGCCAGTACGACATGCTCCGCCGGCTGGAGTTGCCCTATGAGGCACAAAAAA
>CAZIFL010000031.1:0-33287 GCA_964539095.1 uncultured Synergistaceae bacterium | reverse complement strand
GAGAGCCGCCTCTCTTCCCAGAGGATGGCTCTGGAGCCGTTTCAGGCACTCCGCCGCATCTTCGGGAGCTGCTGCCACCACTGCGGTGCCTTCGCATGCCAGGTAGAGGGGCTCCAGCCCCAGAAGATCCCCCAGAGAGGTTACCCTGGTATCTTCAGGCAAAGCCTCTTCCTCCACCAGTATACCGAGATGCCGTCCCTCCGCCCATTCGCAGAGCACCGTCCCCACCCCTCCCCGGGTCGCATCCCGGGCGCAGCGAAACCCCGGAAGGGCAAAGAGAGGCTCCAGAAGGCCCCAAAGAGGGGCGCAGTCGCTCTCCAACCCCGGAACATCCAGATTGTACCGGCAGGCGGCGATAGAGGCGCCGTGACGCCCCGGAGCCCCCGTAAGTATCAGGGCATCCCCTGGCTCAAGCCGGGTCATGCCGGGAGCCTGGGGGAGCATCAACGTGCCCGTGGCGCAGGTGGTAAGAAAGAGCCCGTCCAGAGCCCCCCGGGGAACTACTTTAGTATCTCCCCCCACAAGCTGTACCCCCTGGGAGGCGCAGACCGCCGCGGCGTCATCCATGTGCTTGAGAAGCTCCTCCTGCTCTAGCCCCTCTTCGGCGATAACTCCCAAAAGCAATGCTTCCGGCTTCACACCCCGCACCGCCAGATCGTTCAGGCTTCCGCAGATGGCGAGTTTGCCCAGAGAGCCTCCGGGAAAGAACCGGGGGGTAACGGTGAAGCCATCCAGAGAGATCCCCCGGCTTTTCGAACCTTCCGAAGATCCCGAAAGCAGGGCGCAGTCCTCCATCTCTGGGGAGGCGAGCCCTCGAGAGGTAAAGCGTTGCGCCAGGGCGGCGATCAGCTCTGAGGAGAGCCGCCCCCCCCCGCCGTGTCCCGATTGCAGTATGCTCATAAGAATGATCGTCCTTCCGTCTCTGTGTGCTGTGCAGCGCCTGTACGTTGTGCACTGCCCGTATTTTCGATGCTGCCGACATGTTCGCTGCTTTTTTTCTCATACCGCCAGGCGGCGGCGCAGCTCCCCTCTCCGGAGACCATGCAGGGCCCCAGAGGGCGCAGAGGGGTACAACCCCTGCCGAAGAGAGGGCACTCCGGAGGGGAGAGCCGCCCCAGAAGAATATCTCCGCAGCGGCAGCGTTCCTGCCGCTGAAGATCCTCTTTTAGGGGCTCTTCCAGAGGAGGTACCAGGGGGGAGGCGTCGAAGGATGCGTAGGCCTCCCGAAGAGTGAGGCCGGACTCTTCCAGCTCTCCTAGCCCCCTCCAGAGTGCAGGGGCGGGGCGAAAGACCTGCTCTAGAAGCTGGCGGGCCTTGGGGTTCCCCTGGGGGCGCACATGCTGGGGGTAGAGGTTTTGAAGCCGGAACTCCTGCCGGGTTATCTGGCCGAGAAGGGCGGTGAGGGCGAGAAGGATCTCCTCCTGTTCGAACCCTGCAATGGCGGAGGCGAGGGAATACTCCTCTGCGAGAAAGGCGAAGGGCTCCTCCCCCAGAATGGTGGCCACATGCCCCGGAAGAAGAAAGCCCCCCAGGGGGATATCTTTCTGGGAGGCGAGAAAGCGCAGCACCGGAGGAACCCGCTTGTGCAGTGAGAGGACGAAAAAATTCGTAACTCTCTCTCTTTGCGCCCGGATCAGCGCTGCCGCGGTGCCGGGGGCGGTGGTTTCAAAGCCTATGCCGAGAAAGACCGTCTTCTGTGTGGGAGAGCTTATTGCCAGCTCCAGAGCCTCCATGGCAGAGGTGACTACCTGTACGGAGGCTCCCCGGGCCTTCTCCTCCTGCAGGGAGGAGCGGTACCCCGGAACCCGGAGCATATCCCCGTAGGTGGCCAGAAGCACCCCCCTTTGCCGGGGGAGAGCGAGGGCGGATTCGAGATCCCTCTGATGCGTCACGCAGACGGGGCAGCCCGGGCCGGAGATGAGGCGCAGATTCTCCGGAAGAAGCTGTTTAAGGGCGTGCCGGGCGATGGCCATGGTGTGGGTGCCGCAGACCTCCATCAGGAGGAGCGGCTCCGTAAGGGGGGCGGCGAGGTGGTGGATGGCTTTCAGGCACGCCCGGGAGCGGGCGAGAGAATCTGAAGAGATCACAGACGATCTCCTTTCGAGGTCTCCGGGGGCTCCGGAGGTTCCGAGGGTTGTGGTGATCCAGCAGATTCTAAATGTTTCGGCAGGGGCTGCGGCTCCGAGGGTTTCGGGGGCTCTCCGGATTCCGAAAGAGCGTAGATCTCCTCCCAGAGGGCGGCGAGTTCTTCCTTTTGGCAGGGGAGCACCTTTTCGATGGCGAATCCCGCATGCACCAGCACCGTATCTCCCTCCTGCACGAATGGCAGGCAGTCCGTACGGATAGAGCACTGTACTCCCCGGGCTTCTGCAAGGGCCTCTCCGGGGCGGAGAAGGCGAATAACTGTATGGGGTACCGCAAGACACATAGTAGAGATCCTCCTAAAGCTTTTTTTGACTGTTTCATGTGGTTATGACAGCCATTATAGCACCTTCCCGCAACTCGCTTCAGAGAGCCCTCAAGCGTTGCCTCATACTATTGTTCGAGTTTTTCCCGTATTCCGAAAATGGGAAAAGATGATCCGGACATTGTGTACTTGTTGATCCCTTGAGGATACTGTAATAGAATAGGCGCTATGGAAAGCATGTGGAAAGCTTTCTTCAGATTTTTGAAGAACATTTTCCTATCAAAAAAAGAAGGGGGGTGCGAAGAAGGGGGAAAAATTCGGATTTTTTTGTGACCCGGGATCGTTGTCGTAGTTATTGTGGTGGTGTGACGCGCAGATTTTTCTATTTCGTTTTGTTTCCTTGATTGTCATTTTTTTGTAGAGGAGGGGCACTATGAGTAACGATGTCCAGCAACGGGAGCAGTGGGGGAGTAAGCTTGGGTTTATCCTTGCTGCTGCAGGTTCCGCCGTGGGATTGGGGAATATCTGGAAATTTCCCTACATCACGGGGGCAAACGGGGGCGGTGCCTTTGTGGTACTGTACCTTCTTCTCGTCTTTGTTATCGGCGCTTCGGTCATGCTTGCGGAGTTCGCCATCGGGCGTTCTGCCGGCTCCAATGCGGTGGGGTCTTTCAAAAAGCTCAAGGGGGGCATGTGGCCTCTCGTGGGGTGGATGGGTGTGGCCGCAGGATTTATCATCCTTTCCTTCTACGGCGTTGTGGCGGGATGGACCATCGCCTACATCGGCAAGTCCTTCACGGGCCTTATGACCCTCGCTGCAGAGGGTAAGGCGGGGGATGCTTTCGGAGCGTTCATCACCAATCCTGTGCAGGTAGTGCTCTACCAGGCTATCTTTATGGCTATCACTATCTACGTGGTCATGCGCGGTATCGGTGAAGGGATTGAGCGGTGGTGCAAGTTCCTTATGCCCGGACTCTTCATCATCCTTCTTCTCCTCATCGCTCGTTCGGTAACCCTTGATGGCGCCAAGGCAGGGCTGGATTTCTACCTCAAGCCGGACTTCTCCAAGATTACCGGGGACACCTTCCTCGCTGCCCTGGGACAGGCCTTCTTCTCCCTCTCCCTGGGTATGGGGTGCATGATCACCTACGGAAGCTACCTCAACAAAAAAGAATCCCTTACCAGCTCCACCGTACAGGTCTGCTTCCTCGATACTCTGGTGGCCGTCCTGGCGGGGCTTGCGATTTTCCCCGCAGTTTTTGCCTTCGGCATCGAGCCCGGAGCGGGCCCGGGGCTTACCTTCATTACCCTTCCCAACTGCTTCGCCCAGATGCCCGGTGGCATGATCTGGTCGGTGCTCTTCTTCGTGCTCCTCTTCATCGCCGCTCTTACCTCGGCGATCTCCCTGCTCGAAGTGGTGGTAGCGTACTTCAAGGATCAGATGGGGTGGGGACGTCCCAAGTCTGCCCTTGTCATGGGGATCGTGATCTTCCTCATCGGGGTTCCCTCCGCTCTCTCTCTGGGGAACGAGAGCGTGGCCATCGCGGGAAAATCCTTCCTGGATGCCATGGACTTCATCTCCTCCAACGTGCTTCTCCCCCTCGGCGGGCTTCTGATCTCCCTCTTTGTGGGCTGGGTCTGGCTTGACGGCGCCAAAAAAGAAGTTACCAACGATGGCAAGCTCTCCTTCGGTCTTATGGAAGCCTGGGTGTGGACCTGCCGTGTGATAGCCCCTGCAGCCATTGCATGGATCTTCGTTAACGGTCTCAAGTGGTAGCGATTTTTCGGTAGTTATTAAGGGGGAGTTTTCAGCTCCCCCTTAACGGTGTGCGGTGGTTTTTTTGTGCATCCCCTCCAGGGGGTGCAGAGGGTGCGTTACGTGAAAAAATATGAGGAGGGAGTAGCAGAACATGGAAAAAATAATGGAAATTAATGGCATTATTAATGGTATCGTGTGGGGCCCCTGGATGCTCACGCTTCTAGTGGGAACTGGCGTCTATCTTACCTTTGTTCTTGGATTTCCTCAGCTTCGCTATTTCGGACTGATGTTTACAGAAGTTATCGGGCGTCTCGGCAAAAAGGGCGGCAGTGAAGAGGGGAGCATATCTTCCTTTGCGGCTCTCTCTACCGCTCTCGCCTCCACGGTGGGAACCGGTAACATCGCCGGCGTGGCCACGGCGCTACATCTCGGCGGCCCCGGAGCGCTCTTCTGGATGCTGATCTCCGCCGTCTTCGGCATGACCACTAAGTTTGCTGAAGTCGCTCTGGCGGTGCAGTTCCGTGAGAAAGATGCCCTCGGCAACTGGCGCGGCGGTACCATGTATATCCTTGAGAAGGGGACCGGTCAGAAGTGGCTTGCATGGCTCTTCGCCTTCTTCACCACCTTTGCGGCCTTCGGCATCGGGAACGCCATTCAGGCGAACTCCACCGCCGAGGGGCTCAGCATGGCCTTCGGTGTGCCGCATCTCGCCACGGGGATCGCTGTGGCCATCCTCACGGGGCTGGTCATCTGGGGCGGCCTGAAACGGATCTCCGAGGTTACCACCTACCTGGTGCCGATTATGGCGATCTTCTACATCATCGGTGCGGTTATCGTGCTCAGCAAGAACGCCGGCGCCATCCCCGGAGCATTGAAGGATGCGGTCTACTATGCCTTTAACGATCCCATGGCCATTCCCGGAGCCGTGGCAGGGTGGAGTATTAAGCTCGCTCTTACCAAGGGTATCGCCCGGGGGGTCTTCTCCAACGAGGCGGGGCTCGGCTCCGCTCCTCTGGTGCACGCCACCGCAGTGGTGGATCACCCCGTTCGTCAGGGTGTCTATGGCCTCTTCGAGGTGTTCACCGATACCATCGTGATCTGTACCCTCACGGCGCTCACCATCATGACTACCGGGGTGCTTACGAGCCATCCGGAACTTACGGGGGCACAGCTTACCCTCACGGGGTTCAGCCAGGTTCTTGGGGATGTGGGTACCATGATCCTCTCCACGGGGCTCTCCATGTTCGCCTTCTCCACCATTCTCGGCTGGTACTGGTATGGTGAGACTGGGTTCACCTACATCGCCGGAGCCAACAAGGGGACCATCGGGCTCTACAAGATTGCCTGGCTCGTGGTGATCGTGCTTGGAGCTTCTGGCGGTGGCGGCGCTTTTCTGAGAAATATCTGGGACATGTCCGATACCATGAACGGCCTTATGGCCGCTCCCAACCTTGTGGCCCTTCTTCTCCTCTCTGGAAAGCTCCGGGAGATGGTGAAGGACTTCGACGCCAAGCGCAAATCGGGAGAACTGCTCTAATCTGTACTGTGTTTTTTCAAAGCCCGGCGGTTTCAATGCCGGGCTTTTTCCGTGCCCCAGGGGCATGAAGAAGGAGGAAGAAGGACGATGCTGCGGCAGACGAGGATGGAAGTAGATCTCGGAGCGCTGGAGGAAAATTACCGGAATTTTCGGGAGTACGTAGGGCCTTCCTGTCAGGTCATGGGGGTGGTGAAGGCGGATGGCTACGGTATGGGGATGCTCCCGGTGCTGCAAGCCCTGAGCCGTGCCGGGTGCCAGCGCTTCGCCGTGGCAACCCCGGATGAGGCTGTTTTTCTACGGGAATCCGGTGTGCCGGATCCTCTGCTGGTGCTGGGGCCTTCGCCCAGAGAGGCCGCAGGGGTCTATGTGGCGAAAAATATCGCTGCGACGGTGGTGGAGCCCTCCTTTGCGGAGCATCTTTCGCGCGAGGCGGTGCAGCAGGGAAAATCTGCCCTGATTCACGTGAAGGTGGATACCGGCATGGGGCGGATTGGGATGCTGCTTCGGGAGCTGCCGAAATGTCTCGATATTCTTGAGAATGTGCGGGGGGTCCAGCTTGAGGGGCTCTTTACCCACTTTGCCACGGCGGATGAGCGCAACCGAAGCTATACGGAGGAGCAGTTCCGGCGGTATAACGAGGCGTGGGAGCTTTTCCGGTCGCGGCAGAAGCGCGTTCCTCTCCGGCACGTATGCAACACTGCGGGGACGCTGAACTTTCGCAGTATGCACCTTGATGCGGTGCGGGCGGGGATAGGGCTCTACGGGATGCGTCCCTCCTCTTTCTGCGAAGAACCCTTTCCTCTTCGTCCGGTTTTTCGGGTGGTGACGGCGGTTTCACAGCTGCGCCATCTCCCCCCCCATTCGGGGGTGGGGTACGGACTGCGCTACATGACCCGGGGAGAGGATCGGATAGCGGTGCTCCCTCTGGGGTATCACGACGGCTACTCCCGGGGCTTTTCCGGCAAGGCTCACGTACTGATCCGGGGGAAGCGGGCTCCCGTAGTGGGGAGCGTCTGTATGGATCAGATTATGGCGGATGTGAGCCATATCCCTCATGTGCAGGCGGGGGATGAGGCGGTGCTCATCGGCTCTCAGGGTGAGGAGTGCATCACCCCCGAGGAGATGGCGGCCCATCTGGGGACCATCAACTACGAGATCCCTCACCTCTTCTCCCCCCGAGTTCCCAAGATCTATATCTAAGGCGGCGTGATCACTTTCTAGCCTTGTGTAATTCGCAATCTTTGGTATCCTTATTAATGGAAAATTCGGTGCGTTTTGTGCTGTATCGTTGCGAAGGAAAAGGAGGGGAGCGAGTATGAAGATAGGCTGTCCCAAGGAGATAAAGAATCACGAATACCGGGTAGGTCTTATCCCTGCGGCGGTAAAGGCCTATGTGGATGCGGGGCATCAGGTCTTTGTCCAGAAGGGCGGGGGGCTCGGCTCGGGGATTACCGATGAGGAATATCTCGCGGCGGGGGCGAGGGTGCTTGCTTCTGCCGAGGATGTCTGGGGCGAATCGGATATGATCGTAAAGGTGAAGGAGCCGCTCCCTCAGGAGTATCCCCTTCTGAAGCCCGGCCAGCTTCTCTACGCCTACTTCCACTTTGCCGCAGACGAGGAGCTTACCAGAGCGTGCATGGAAAAGGAGATCATCGCCTTGGCCTACGAGACCGTGCAGGAGTGCGATCACTCTCTCCCCCTTCTTAAGCCCATGAGCGAGGTGGCGGGGCGTATGGCATCTCTTATGGGGGCCTTCTATCTCGGTAAGGCCCATGGAGGGCGGGGGATTCTCCCCACGGGGGTTCCCGGTGTCCCCCCTGCAAATATTCTCGTTCTCGGCGGGGGGGTGGTAGGGTCGAACGCTGCCCGTGTAGCGGCAGGGCTGGGAGCCAAGGTGACTATCCTTGATATCAACCATAACCGGCTGGAGTATCTCGGGCACGTGCTCCCCCCCAATGTCTTTCCCGTCTTCAGCGACAGTCATACTCTGGAGGAGGGGATACGCGAGGCGGATATCGTGGTGGGGGCGGTGCTGATCCCCGGTGCTCGGGCTCCCAGGTTGCTCAAGAAAGATCATCTCAAGATAATGAAACCCGGTGCGGTCTTCGTGGATGTGGCGATTGATCAGGGCGGAGTGGCGGAGACCTCTAAACCGACCACCCACAGCGATCCCATCTATATGGTGGATAACGTGGTGCATTACTGCGTCGCCAATATGCCGGGAGCCTATGCCCGAACCTCTACCTTTGCCCTGAACAACTGCACCATCAAATACGGCCTTCAGCTCGCCAACAGGGGGTGTGAGGAGGCATGCAAGAGCAACCTGGCCCTCTGCAAAGGTTTGAATATCTACAAGGGGATTATTACCTACGCCTCTGTGGCGGATGCTTTTGTCTCTTTCCGTGGGAAGTACCGTCCTGTGGAGGAGGTTCTGGGGTAGGAAAGCCTGGAGTGGTTTTCGTTGACATGTGACACCCTATGAACTTGAGCCAGGGAGTTTATGTGTTCCCGGAAGCGACATTGTGGTGGGCGACTGCAGCTTTGCGTAGCGGAAGCCCGGTGCCCGCACAAGGACGTGCGGGCAAGCCCCCAGACGTGCCGAGGACGGCACGTCTGGGGCGGCGGGCCGGAGTAGCAAAGCAAGGGAGCGGTTCCACCACACCGAAGCGGACGCATAAACTCCCGCTCCCTGCTGGGTGTTCTGTACCAGGGCTTTTACAGGTACTCTTTATAGGCCGCTGCCTTGGCACCGCAGATAGGACAGGATTCGGGAGGGGAGTTTTCTGCCACGTGGCCGCAGACAGGGCAGAGGTAGACAGGAGGATTCTCTTTCTGGCCGAGATTTTCCAGTGCCTTTTTGAAGAGATCCCCGTGGATCTTCTCAGCCTCGTTGGCGAGATGGAAGGAACGCTCCGCCGCACTGTTTCCCTCTTCTTTGGCGTGCTCTATGAACTCGGGGTACATGGTGGTAAATTCGTAGGTCTCTCCGTCGAGGGCTGTCTGGAGATTCTCTGCGGTGCTTTTGATACCTCCCATGGTGCGGAGATGGTAGTGGGCGTGGAGGGTCTCCGCCTCGGCGATGGCGGTGAAGAGCTTTGCTACGTAGGGATGTCCCTCCTTCTTTGCCTGTTCCGCAAAGGCCAGATACTTTCGATTTGCCTGGGATTCTCCCGCAAAGCCCTCTTTAAGGTCCTTCATAACTTTGGATTCGCTCACGTGATGGCACTCCTTTCGGCTTCAAATTGAAATCAATTCAAATTATACCGATCCGGGAGAGAAAGTCAAGAGGGGGACCGCAGTTTTTCTGGTCTTCATGTATAATCGGGGTGCTGTTTCCAAACTGGTTTTTCCTCGCAATCATAGTAGGAGGTGCTGAGTACGATGAACAGAAAGAGTAGCGGTTATGCCAATCTTCTCAAAAAACGCCCTCTTAATGTGCAGGCTCTCTACGGAGAGACCCCTCTGGGGCTTGTGAGCGGCAGGGATATTTTCGAGGCCGCCAAGAGAAAAAAGGCCATTATCCTGGCGGCGAATGTGCGGAATCCTCTGGTGCTTAAAGGGGTGATGCGGGCGGCGAAGCGGCTGAAGGGGGCGGTGCTTTTCGAGCTGGCGAAATCCGAGAGCACCTACTGCGGCTGTACCTTCGACAATATCCCGGACTACGCCCTGAAGTATTCCGAGGAGCTGGGGCATGGGGTTATCTTCGGGCTTCATGTAGATCACTACGCCATCAAGTCCCGGGAGGATCTTCTCAAATCCGTGGCGCATCTCCGGGATATAATCGGCCGGGGGTGGACCTCTGTGGCGGTGGATGCCTCCCACTGCCCGGACTGGGAGAATTTCTGCTATACCCGGGATGTGGCCATGTCGATTCCCCCTTATCTCGGCCTGGAGGCGGAGGTGGGGGAGATTAAGGGCCCTGGCGAGGTGACCACCCCGGAGGAGGCCCGCTATTTCGTGGGGGGGCTGAACGCTTGGGGGGTCTTCCCGGATGTGCTGGCCATTTCCAACGGAAGCCTTCACGGTACCTACGACCCCTCTCTGGGGCAGGTGGAGGGGATCGATCTTCCCGGCACCGCCGCAGTGGCGGAGGCGGTGGCCCCCTACGGGGTTTCCATCGCCCAGCACGGTATCTCCGGAACGCCTCTCGATAAGGCGGCTCGCTTTGTGGACTACGGCATCAATAAGGGAAACGTGGCTACCCTGTGGCAGAATATCGTCTTTGGCCTCAAGATGGACCCCGAGACGGGAAATGCGCTGATCGAAGATGGTAGCTACGTAAAGGAGCCGGATAGAGGGATTACGGAAGATCTCTGGCACTCCATGGTTTCCTGGGGAGATGATCAGGGGTATTCCCGCAAGAGCGGGGATTACAAAAAGGCGAATAAGGCCTTCCACCAGGCCATTATGGATCTTCCCGGGGGAATTCACGCCCGGATCGTGGATGAGGTAGAGGCCTGGGCAGAGCGTTTTATTCGGGCCTTCAACGCCGAGGGCTTGGCGGAGGTTGTGGAGGATGTTATGGGTGAGCGGGAGGATTGGAACGCCGCCCCTCTTCGGGCGGTGCTGGAGCGCCGGGATGCCTTCCGACGGGAGAACGCCCCGGATTCGGGAGAGAAGAAAGATTCTCAGGGAGCTTTCGAAGAGTAGAACTTACGGGGGAATCTTCCGGGGAGAAATGCTATAATCTAAAGTTGTCTGGGGGTGGCCCGGAGCCACCCCTTTTCTTATGAACGAACAAGAGGCCCTTGAGGGGCTTGGATGTTTTTGCGCAGTACGGTATTTTTTGAGCAGTACGAACGAATTGAAGGAGATTGATACGGTTATGACAGAACCAAAGGGAACTACCCGCTCTTCCCGGAGCAAGAAACGCCGGACCAGGCGACAGAGCAGTGGAGAGAAGGAACTTCGCTTTATACCCCTGGGGGGCGTGGGAGAGATCGGCAAGAATATGTATGTTCTGGAGTACGGCGAGGACATCATGGTGGTGGATTCGGGGCTTATGTTCCCCGATGAGGATATGCTGGGGATCGATTTTGTGATCCCCGACATTACGTGGCTGGAGCAGAACAAGAGCCGAGTGCGAGGGATCGTGCTCACCCACGGTCATGAGGATCACATCGGAGCGCTCCCCTTTGTGCTCCCCAAGCTGGATTGCCCTCTCTACGGAACCCGGCTTACTCTGGGGATGGTGCGGCACAAGCTTGGAGAGGCGGTGCCGGATTACAAGCTTGAGGATCATGAGATACAGGCGGGGGAGACCATCTCTCTGGGGGTTTTCGAGATCACCTTCTTTGCGGTATGCCACTCCATCCCCGACGGCGTGGGGCTCATTATCCGAACCCCCCTGGGGAATGTGGTGCATACCGGGGATTTTAAGCTTGACCCCACCCCTATCGACGGACGCATGACCGACTACAACGCCTTTTCCCGGATAGGGGAGGAGGGTGTTCTGCTACTTCTCTCCGATTCCACCAATGTGGAGCGGGGAGGGTTTACCCCCTCGGAGCGGGTTGTGGGGCGAACCCTGGATCAGGTCTTTCGGCTTCATAAGACCAAGCGGATCGTCATGGCGGCCTTTGCGAGCAATCTGCACCGGGTGCAGCAGATGTGTGACGTGGCGGCCCGGTTCAACCGCAAGGTGGCACTTATGGGGCGGAGTATGGTGAATAACGTGGAGCTTGCCCGAAAGCTTGGCTACCTTACGGCGGAGGATGACCTCTTTCTTGCCCCGGGGGATGTGGATTCCTACCCCCCGAACCGCGTTACCGTGATTACCACGGGGAGTCAGGGAGAGCCCTTCTCGGGGCTTGTCCTCATGAGCAAGGGGGAGCATCGCTACCTTAATCTGGGGGCGAAGGATCTGGTGGTGGTGAACGCTACCCCCATTCCGGGAAACGAAAAGCTTGTGAGCCATACCATCAACAGGCTCTTTGCCCGGGGGTGCGAGGTAATCTACGAGGCGGATAAGGATGTGCACGTCTCGGGGCATGCCTCCCGTGAGGAGCTGAAGATCGTTCTCAGCATGGTACGCCCCAAATACTTTGTCCCCATTCACGGAGAGTACCGTATGCTGGTGCGGCATGCTCAGCTTGCGGAGGAGGTGGGGGTGGCTCCCAAGAATGCCTTTGTTCTGCAGACAGGAGATGTGCTCGCATTATCCGCCTCGGGTGCCAGACAGAAGGACCCTGTCCCCTCGGGGGCGGTGCTGGTGGATGGCATGGCTCTGGGAGAGATGGAGGGGAGTCTTCTGCGGGAGCGTCGTGACCTTTCCGAAGATGGGGTGCTCATGATCTCTCTGGTGGTAGATCGCCGTTTCCGTCTTGCGGCGCCTCCTGTGATAGAGAGCCAAGGGACGGTCCATCTTCGGGATGCCCGGGAGCTTGAACATGATGTAGAAAACGCCGTGCATGCCGCTGTGGAGAGCGTTGCACAGAACCGGGATCGCTCTGCAGAGAGCCTCTCGCAGCAGGTGCGTAATCGGGTGCGCTCCGCCATGCGAAGCCACGTGCGCAGCACCCCGGTGATTGTACCCCTGGTCTCGGTTCTCTCCGAGGGAGATGCCTAGGCCATGGATAGCGCCAGCGCCTTTCAACTTCTGGGGGGGATAGGGCTCTTTCTCTACGGCATCAAGATCATGGGGGAATCTCTCCAGGATCTTGCGGGGGATCGCATGCGGCAGCTCATCGGATCCCTCACCCGAACCCCCGTGAGGGGGGTGCTGGTGGGAACTTTGGTGACCATGCTTCTCCAGAGCAGCAGCGGTACCACGGTGATGACAGTGAGCTTTGTTCACGTGGGGCTGATGACGCTCAAACAGGCCCTGGGAGTTATCATGGGGGCCAACGTGGGAACCACCGTCACGGCCCAGCTTATCGCTTTCAAAATTAAGGATTATGCCCTCCCCATCATCGGTCTGGGGATGATCCTCTCGGTCTTCGGGCGCAGCAAAAAACAGAAATACGTGGGAAACGGCATGGTGGGGTTCGGGCTGCTCTTTCTGGGGATGCAGAACATGGAGGGGGCCATGGGCTTCCTCCGGGGGCATCAGGATCTCTTTCTCGCCTTCTCCCACAATCCCCTTCTCGGGGTTCTGGCGGGGGCGCTTCTTACCATGGTGGTGCAGTCCAGCTCTGCCACGGTAGGGCTTACCATCGCCATGGCCTCCCAGGGGCTTCTCTCTCTTCCTGCAGCGCTTCCCATTCTCATCGGGGATAATCTGGGGACAACCATCACCGCAGTGCTCGCCTCTCTGGGGTCGGGCAGGGCGGCGAAACAGGCGGCTCTGGGGCATGTGCTCTTTAACTTTATCGGAGGCATTATCGCCCTCCTAGTGCTTCCTCTCTTTACGTATGTGGTGGCTCTGAGTTCCGAAAGCATTGCCCGGCAGCTCGCCAACGCCCATACGCTTTTCAACGTGGGGAATACGCTGCTCTTTCTCCCCTTTACGGGGTATCTGGTGCGGCTTATCCAGAAGATTCTCCCCTACGAGGATGCCAACGTGCTGCGGGGGCCTCTCTACCTTGATCCTCTTCTTATCAAGGCAGCTCCGGCGGCGGCGGTGGATGCCCTGCGAAAAGAAGTGGTTCTCATGGGGCGTTCCACCCAGAGCATGCTTCGGGATGTGCGTGCCGCCTTTATCGAAAACGATGCCCGCATGATCGTCCAGGTGAACGGTACCGAAAAGGTAGTGAACGATCTCAATCGCGAGATCAACAGCTACGCGGGAGAACTCTGGCAGGCAAATCTTTCGGAGGATCTCTCCACGGTGCTCGCCTCCTACGTGAACGGGGTGGGAGATCTGGAGCGGGTGGGAGATCACGCCCAGAATCTCATCGAGCTGTACGAGTACAAGCGGGAGAACCGTATCACCTTCTCCGAAAAGGCCACGATGGAGTTCGAAGATATGATAGGCCTCGCCTCCCGTGCCCTTGATCTTGCGGTGGAGGCCATGGAGGAGGAGAATGAGGAGAAGGCCCGAATCGTTATCGATCGTCTGGAGGCAGAGATTGATATGAAGGAAAAGGATCTCCGGCGGCGGCATATCCGACGGCTTAATGAGGGGCGCTGCGAGCCCGGAGCCGGGGTGGTCTTTATCGATATCCTGAGCAATCTGGAGCGTGTCGGTGATCATGCCCACAATCTGTCGTATATCGTCATCGACGTTATGCGGGTTCGCCGGGGGGAGAAACGGTAATGTTCGATTCGTTACTTTTGGGTGTTGTGCAGGGGGTTACGGAGTTCCTCCCCGTCAGCAGCTCCGGGCATCTTGCGCTCTTTCAGATGGCCCTGGGATGGGAGCGCTCCTCCCTGGCCTTCGATCTTCTTCTGCATGTGGCGACCCTGGGGGCGGTGCTGCTCTTCTTTGCTTCGGATATTTTGATCCTCGGGGAAGAGTGGTTTCGGGGGCTCTGGAACCCGCGGTTTCGCCGGCGTGCGGGGTGGATCTGCGGCTGGGCACTTCTGGGAGGAACGGCCCTTACGGTCTGTGTGGCGTTACCGCTCAAGACGTTTGTGGAGGGAGCCTTTTCCTCGCCTCTTCTGGTAGGAGGAGCCCTCGTGATTACGGGAGTCGTTCTCTTTCTCCCCAGCTTTTTCCCCCGGGGTGAGAGAAAGCTCTCTCTCGTTGCGGGTTGCCTTATCGGTATCGTTCAGGGGGTGGCGGTCTTTCCCGGTATCTCCCGTTCCGGCTCCACCATCGTGGCGGGGCTGGGACTGGGGCTCTCCCGGGAGGAGGCCTTTCGCTTCTCCTTTCTGCTTTCGGTCCCCGCCATTCTCGGCGGCATGGTGCTGGAGCTTCTGGAGGGGGGAGGGGTAGTCGCCGTGGTGGCTCAGCTTCCTTCGGGGGCGTGGCTGGGTGCTCTGGCGGCCTTTATAAGCGGTTACGCTGCTCTTATGCTTTTGCGGAAGGTTGTTCTTTTTGGAAAGTGGCATTGGTTCGGTATCTATTGTAGTATGTTGGGTCTTGGAACCCTGCTGTGGAGCTGGATCGGTTTTTGAGGGGAGGAGCTGAGGCTGTATGGAAAATCGCATGTGGAGTGATCCTCCCTGTCTGGTGCTGGCGAGCGGGAGCCCCCGGAGACGGGAGCTTCTCCGTGAATTAGGTTGGAAGTTTCGGGTGCTTCCCGCATCGGTGGATGAGTCGATTTTTCCCGGAGAGGCCCCGGAGACTGCTGCCTGCCGTCTCGCAGAGGCCAAGGCCCGGGAGATTGCAAATCAGTTGCCCGAGTCGTTGGTCATCGGGGCCGATACGCTGGTTGTTCTGGGAGAGTGTCTTCTCGGAAAGCCCCGGGATCGGGAGCAGGGAAGGGATATGCTCCGGATGCTTAACGGACGGGAGCATGCTGTACTTACAGGAATAGCTCTTGTGGAGGGGATGAGAAGCTGTGTGGCCATGGAGCGTACTCTGGTGCGGTTTCGTTTTGTCAGTGAATCCGCTCTCGAAGCCTATCTGGATACCGGAGAAGGTGCGGATAAGGCGGGGGGATACGCTATTCAGGGGCAGGGGGCCCTTCTGGTGGAATCCATTTCGGGGTGTTTCTACAACGTGGTGGGGCTTCCGCTGGGACGTTTGAGTGCCCTTCTGGCCCAATGGGGATGGGGACTGGGGTCCCAATGGAGGAGAAAGAACTAGATGCGACGGAGAACTCTTTTTTACGGCGTTCTTTGCATAGCTGCAGTGCTGGCGATTGTGGGGGTGCTCCCCCGGTGGCGTCACGAGATGAGCCACCGTTTTGTGGCTCCCTTGGCACAGTACGGGGATGTGCTGGCTATGGCTTCCGAGGAGGGGATCCCCTTCACAGAGGCCTGGACTTGGCTCGAAGAGCAGGGGCTTGTGGGGCTTGTGGCGGGTGAGCATACCGGAGAGAGGCTTGCCCAGGGAGCGCTTCCGCTCTGGTACGGTCCTGTCTCGGGGCTTCCTGAGAAGAGCGGCCTTCCGGGGGGAGAAAAGAACTCCTTTGCGGCGGTGCGGATCGCCTCGAACTCCCCTCTGCTCCCTCTGGTGGAGGAGGCCCTGAAAATCAGGTTCCCCAGGCATGAAAGACACACAGCGGAGGGATCGGTGATCTTCGTCCTCCCCCAGCGGGTGGAGGATCTTTTCGAAGCGGGGGTGCTTCCCGATTTCGAGGCGCTGGAGAAAACCAGTGCTGCCAAAATACCGCTGCTTTACCGTCCCGCCCCATCTCCGGGGCTTCCCTCTGAAACGGGGGGAGCGCTCCTTCGGATGGTGGCGGCACGATACCCCCAGATTCTCGCCATTGCTCCCTCCGGGGCGACTGTGGCGGGGTATCCCGATACGGCGGTTCTGGCAGAGGTGGCAAAGGAGAAAAAGCTCCCCCTGGCTCAGGTGGAGTTCTCCCGGCAGATCGGGGCGGTCTCTCTTAACTGGCGGCTCTTCCCGTTGCTGCTCCCTCTGCACAGTGTGACGCAGGATGAGGTGCTGAGCAAACGGCTTGATCGCTCTGCCATCGTGGATCGTATGCTACGCGCGGTGAAGGAGCGCTCTCTTCGCCTTCTCCTTTTGCGCCCCTATACGGTGGAGTCGGGGAGCCGGCTCAAGAAGTTCGGCGAGGATATCTACGCCATACGAAAAGGGGTGGAGTCTGCAGGGTATCGGGTGGCGTGGCCCCGATGCTATCCCCTCTGGAAGGAGAGTCTCTTCGGAGCACTTGCTCTGGGATTACTCTTTCTCTTTACCTTTCTTCAATATCTGTGGCGTTGCGGGGATACCGAGGAGAACCCCCTGGGGATTCCGGGCTTTGCCTTTCTCTGTGCCCTTGGAATAGCTCTGGGGCTTCTGGGATATCTCTCCGGAGGCTTTGCCAAGTATCTGGGAGCGCTGGGGGCAGTATTCATCACTACCGAGGCCGCCTTAAGCGCCCTGGAGGGGTGGAAGCGCCCAGGGCCCGCAATTCTTTCGGCGGTCTTCGTGCTGGTGGTGGGTGGCTTGAGCATCGCCGCCTTCTTTGGGAACCCGCTCTACATGCTTCGGCTCAAGACCTTTTCGGGGGTAAAGGCTACCCTTCTGCTCCCCCCGCTACTGGTTCTGCTGCACGATCTGCGGCGGCGGGTGCACCCCGAATCCCTTGGGGAGATTCTGGAACGTCCCTCCCGCTGGGGGGAGCTTATGCTTCTCGGCATTGCTCTCGGAGGGATGGCGCTTCTGGCTTTGCGGAGCGATAACGTCTCTTTTGTCCCCCAGTGGGAGATTATGCTTCGGGATTCGCTGGAGCAGTTTCTGGTGGCCCGCCCCCGGAACAAGGAGATCTTTGTAGGATATCCCGCTCTGGTGCTCTGGTACTATCTGCGGCGTCGGGATCTCTGGCTTCGCTATCGCGAAGTTTTCCGGGTGGGGGCAGTTTTTGCCTTTGCCTCGGCTCTCAACAGCTTCTGCCACTTCCATACCCCGCTCTATTTTACGCTCTTCCGGGTTTTCAACGGTCTCTGGACGGGGCTTCTTCTGGGGGGAGTCTGTGCAGTGTTGCTGGCACTGGCTCTGCGCTTCTCCGGGGGGGGCAGGAAGTTTCTGCTTTCATGAAAAGGTGAGTGACGGCTTTCAACCCCGTCACTCATCATCAGATTGTAAGGAGTGTGCCCATGCGTAAGGACTGGGATGTCCTTCTCTTCGGCTACTACGGATTCGGCAATCTTGGGGATGAGCTTCTTGCAAAGGTTCTTGTGGAGGGGCTGGAGGTTCTGGGGGTTCCCAGAAGCCGCATGGCGGTGCTCTCCGCGGATCCCGAGCGGAGCGCTCTTGACCTGGGGATTGCAGGGGTGAACCGCTGGCGTTCCGGGGAGGTCCTTCGGGCTCTTTCGAGAAGCCGTAGCCTTCTCTTCGGAGGAGGGGGGCTTTTTCAGGATAGCACGAGCTGGCGTTCCAACCTCTACTACTGGGGTGTGGTGCGGCTGGCCCGGATGATGGGGTGCCTCCCCTGGGCCTTCGGTCAGTCGCTGGGACCTCTCAGCAGCAGCTCCTCCCGCTTTTTTGCAGCCGATGCCTTCCGCTCCTGCACCTCCCGAGTCTGCCGGGATATCCCCTCTCTCGAATTTCTTGCCGATCGGGGTATGGAGGCACGTTGCTGCCCTGATCCGGTGCTGGCGCTGGAGCCCTGGGAGGAACATTTCCGGGGGGAGTATCTTCTGGTAAACCTTCGTCCCTGGAAGGGAGATCTTCCCCGAAGGGTGGCGGAGGAGGCCCGGAAGATGGGGGAGAAGTTTGGGCTTCCGCTTCTGGGCGTGGGGTTTGCTCCGGAGGATCTAGCCCTGTTGCAGCAGTTTCAGAGTGAGAAGATCCTTCACTGCCATACCATGCTGCAGATCCGTGTTCTTGAGGATATCTACACGTTGGCATCCCAGGCGTGCTGGGCCTTTGGCATGCGCTTTCACTTTGCTATTCTCTGTTTTATGCTGCATATCCCCATAACCTGTGTCCCCTATGCTCCCAAGGTGCGCTCCTTCGCTGAAGAGTGGGGGCTTCCTCTCTGGGAGGGAGATGGGGAGGTTCCTCTTCCCAGGGAGTCTTCCCGGGGGGAGCGGGATCTGCGGCAGGAGATTTTACGGGAACTCCGTTCTTCCTGGCTGAAGGTTTGTGAGGCGGTGCTTTCCCGGGAAGGAGGGGGCTCCCATGGATGATGACTTTCTGAGAACTCTCGAGAATAGGGCTCTTGATATCCGTAAGGATGTGTTGCGGCTACTCTCTCTGAGTCAGGGAGGGGGGCTTCTGGAATCCTTTGCTCTCGTGGAGATCCTGGTTTACCTCTACTGGAATTTTCTGCGCACCACCCCTGCCTCTCCTCTGGACCCCTCCCAGGATCGCTTTCTTCTCGGCTGCGTTCAGGCCAGTCCGGTGCACTATGCGGTGCTGGCTCATCGGGGGTTCTTTCCCCGGGAAGATCTATGGAGTTACGGAAAGCTCGGGGCCATGCTCCAGGGCTCGCCGGATATCCGACGAACTCCGGGGATACGCTACCCCGTATCCTCCCACGGGCATATTCTCGGCATCGCTGCGGGTATGGCTCTGGGGCTTCGGCTCTTTCACGACAATGCTTCGGAGCCCCCCCGCATTGTGGCATGTCTCGACATTCGGGAGCTTCAGGAGGGGGTAGCCTGGGAGGCCCTCCGGATTGCTCGGGAGTTTTCTCTGGAAAACCTTGTGGTGCTGGTGAACTGCTCCGAAAGGGGAGATCAGGAGCACCCTTCCATATGGCTCGACGTGGGGCGCATCCGCTCTCGTATGAATCTTCTGGGATGGGAGACCCTGGAGGGGGATGGGCACGACTATCGCTCCATCTGCAAGGCCTTTGAGAGTCTGGAGGCCTTTCCGGGGATTCCTCGGGCTATCTTCTTCCATACCCGTATCGGGAGGGGGATTCCTTCGCTGGAAGAGTCTGGAGCACGCCCTGATTTTTCTGATCGCTCCTGGCTCGCTGGGGCGCTTCATGAGCTGGATACGTTTTCCCGAAAACTGCGAAAGGGGGGGGGCGCATGAATCGCTCGATGCTCTTTCGAGAGGAGCTTCTTCTCTCGGTGCTCCGCAAGATCCCCCAATCCGTGGTGGTGGAGGGGGAGGAGCCCGTATCTCACGAGATGCGGGAGTTCGCTTCCCAGCATCCCGGAAGATACATCAGTGTGGGGCTTTCGGAGCAGAGCCTTCTTCTCGTTGCAGCGGGGATCGCTCTGGAGGGGGCGGTGGTGCTTGCGGGATCGCATACGCCTCTTCTGCTCCCCCGGGGGTATGAGCAGATTCGTAACTGCATCGCCCTCCCCCGGCTACCGGTACTGATTTTCGGCCCCGCCGGAGGGTTTGCCTGCGGCCATGAGGGAGCGCCCTTTCAGCTTGTGGAGGATCTGGGGCTCATGCGGCTTATGCCGGAGATGCATGTGCTGGTTCCTTCTGATCGGGATATCTGCGAAAAACTCCTCCTTGATTGCGCTCTTCGAAGGGTGCCGGCCTATATTCGCGCTCTTCCCGCCCTCTCTGTAGAGAGTTCTCCCATTTACGCCGCCACAGAGTGGAGCGGCCCCGTGAAGATCGGGGGGGCTCGGGTGCTCCGGGAGGGGGATGGGGTGACCCTCTGCTCCTATGGTATGATGATCCCCCAGCTGCTCTCTGCGGCTCGGGTCCTCTCCCGTCAGGGGATTGAGGCGGAGGTTCTCGACTGTTACTGTATCAAGCCCCTTCCAGAGGAGCTGCTTCTCTCTTCGGTGCGCCGCACGGGCTGCTGCGTGGTGGTGGAGGAGCACGCCCAGAGCGGGTCTCTGGGGGAGGCGTTGGGGGCTCTTTTCGGGAGACATTTTCCTGTCCCCCTTCTTTCGGTCAATATCGGATGCTCCTTCGGGCAGAGCGGTACCCCCGGGGAGCTTATGTCGTACTATTCCCTCCATAGCCAGGACGTGGTGGGAGCTGCCACGAGAGCATGGGGTATGCGAAGGAGGTTATGATGGATATTCGCATTTCAGGGGTGGCCAAGGTCTTTCCCCCGGATATCGTAGCATTGGAAGATATCTACCTCACCGTCTCCCGGGGGGAGTTCGTCTATCTTGTGGGGACCACGGGCTCTGGTAAGACGACTCTCCTGAGGCTTATCTCGCGTGAGGTGGAGGCCACCCGGGGACAGCTTACGGTGGGGGATTTTGTGCTTCGCAAGATGAAATCTCTGGATCTTGCCTTTTACCGTCGGGACGTGGGGGTGGTCTTTCAGGATTTCAAGCTTCTCTCCCATCTTACGGTGGTGGAGAATGTTGCCTTTGTGCTGGAGGTTCTCGGTATGCCTCCCAAGGAGATTCGGGAGCGTGTAGGAGAGGTTCTGGAGCGGGTGGGCATGTGGCGCCGCCGCTTTCTCTACCCCGAGCAGCTCTCGGGAGGGGAGAAGCAGCGGGTGGCCATCGCCCGAGCGGTGGTGAATACCCCCTCGATTCTCCTTGCGGATGAACCTACGGGAAATCTTGATACCCATACGGCGGAGGATGTGATGCAGCTTCTGCTCTCCATCAATGCCTCAGGTACCACGGTTATCATGGCCACCCACAACAAGTACATCGTGGATGCCTACCGCCAGCGGGTGGTGGAGCTTCGGGGAGGCCGGATGATTCGGGACGAAAAGCGGGGGAGGTACGAAGAAGATGAGAATTTTTAAATGCCTTCTGCGGGACACCCTCCGGCTTCTTCTACGGCATTGGGGGGTGAGTCTCCTTACCCTGCTTACCGCATCGGCGGTCTTCTTTCTCGTGGGGGCCAGCGCCCTTCTTCTGGTAAATCTCCGGGCCATGGTGCAGCGGGTGGAGGAGGGGCTGGTGGTGCAGGCCTACGTGAAAAATGTTGAAGATCTTCAAACTCTGGAGCCCATGGTGGCGGTCATCCCCGGGGTTGCCCGGGCGGAGAAGGTACTCCCCCAGCAGGCTCTCCAGAGATTGGGGGCCACCTTAGAGGGGCATATGCAGGCTCTTGAGATTCTGGGAGAGAATCCGCTCCCTCCGAGTTTCGAGATTCGCCTCGTTCGGGCCTCTTTCGCTCCGGGGGTTGTACGGGAGCTTCTGGGATATCCTCAGATAGAGGATGTGGTCTATGCGGGAAAGCTTGCGGAGCGTATGGCCCGGATCTCATCCTTTGCGGGGCATTTCTCACTGGGAGTCCTTATTATTGCTGTGGTGGCGAGCAGCCTGGTGCTTTACAATACCATACGCATCTCCATATACTCCCGGCGGGAGGAGATTTCGGTGATGCTTCTTGTGGGGGCTACCCCCACCTTTGTCTCTCTTCCCTTCGTGCTTCAGGGGATGGTTCTCGGGGTTCTCGGATCACTTGGGGCGAGTGTTCTCCTTGCGGGAGCCTATGCCTCTTTCACCGATTTTATCTCCGAGACCATTCCGTTTATATACGTGATTAAAGATCCCCGGATCTTCTATCAGCTTGGGCTTATTCTGCTTGGAGGAGGTATTACGCTGGGGTGGATCAGTAGCTGGCTGGCGGTGGGACGTTACGTGCGCCGAGCCATGCGACCCCTGTAAAAGGGGTGTAGAAAGTGGAAAGTAGAAAGTGGGGAGTGAAAAGTAACGTCAAAAACAGCGTTCTTTACTGACGTTGCTGCTCACAAGCTGCGATGGTTTAGATTGGAGTGAGGGAGATGCGAAAGGATCTTACAAGGTGGGGGATGCTGCTTCTCCCGGTGCTTTTGCTGATGGCAGGCGCTGCTTCGGGGGATACCATGGAGGAGATTGATCTGCGGATCAAGGCGGAGCAGACTCGGCTTGCCACCATCGAAAAGCAGATCGACTATCATAAAAAGCAGATATCCATAAGCCAGCAGAAGGAGCAGCGCATTCTCGAAGAGCTTGCAAAACTTACCGAGGAGATTAACCTCTCTCATCAGAGGATCTCCCTTCTGGAGCTGCAAAACGAAAAGACCCAGCTTCGCCTGGAGGAGCTGAGCCGCCAGATTGCAGTAACGGAATCGCGGCTTGGAACGATACGGGGGCTTCTGCGTGAGCGGGTGATAGCCCTCTACAAGTACGGAGGGGTGGCGGAGATGGAGATGCTCCTCGCCTGCGATAACCTTTACGCCGCCATGGAGGCTTCCTACCTTCTGAACCGGATGACCCAGATGGATAAGGAGCTTTTTCGAGAGGCGGCGGAGCGTAAGCGTCTTCTCGATGCCTCTCGTGAAGAGACCCTGGTGCGCAAGCGGGAACTGCAGGAGCGGTTGCTCCGTCTCAAGGATGCCGCCCGGGATCTTCAAAAGAACATAAAAAACCGCAACGGCTATCTCGAATCGCTGCGGCAGCAGCGTCAGGATCATCGCGCCACTGCGACGGCTCTCGAGAGAATGCAGGCCCAGCAGGAGAAGGAGATTTCGGAGCTTCTCAAGAAAAAGCAGCGTCTGGCGGAGGAGAAGCGCCGGGTGGAGGAGCAGAAGCCCGAAAATACGCTCCCTCCTCTTACAAAGCCCGGGCGCCTCGCCTGGCCCCTTCGCGGGACGATCACCAGCCCCTTTGGCGTGCGGGTGCACCCGGTGTTCAAGACCAAGCTGCAGCATACGGGAATCGACATCGACGGCGACATGGGGGATCCCGTGAAGGCCGCAGGGGTGGGGGAGGTTATCTTTGCAGGGGTGCTCCGGGGGTACGGGCAGATCATCATCCTTGATCACGGAGGAGGGCTTTCCACCGTTTACGCCCATCTTTCTCGGATTCTCGTCCGGGAAGGACAGCGGGTGCAGACGGGGCAGGAGATCGGCAAGGTTGGAAGTACCGGCACCTCCACGGGGCCCCATCTTCATTTCGAGGTGCGGGAGAACGGAAACGCCCGGAACCCCACGAGCTACCTCGGAAGTTGATCTCTCGCCCTCGGGGGTCGTGATACGGGATATGCTGCTACGATACATCCAGATAATGCCGAATGCGTAGTGCGGAATACTTAAGGAAGGACGTGGATCGTCATGAAATGGAGAAGACTACGGGAAATAGGATTGGGCGTCTGTATTGGAGCCCTTGTGGCCTGGACCTTTATCGCCCAGGCGAGCGATACAAATAATCTGCGTCAGATCCTTCCTTTCGAGGCCAAATCTCTCTGGCTTATGAAACAGGCGAGGGCCATTCTGGAGACCTACCATGTGGATGGTGATACCCCCCTTTCGGAGGATCTCATGGTGCAGGGGGCTCTCCGTGGTATGGTCTCTTCCTGGAATGATCCCTATACCCGCTATGCGGATCCGGATCAGCTCAAGGAAGAGGAGATCGACATGGAGGGAGAGTACGGGGGGCTGGGGATCTACATCGGCCGCCGCGAGGGGCGTACCGTGGTGATCAGCCCCATTGAGGATACCCCGGCAGACCGGATAGGTTTGAAGCCCGGGGATGTGATCGTCAAAATCGGCGAGGACAACATCGCCGACTGGGATCAGAATCAGGTGGTGAAGACCCTCCGGGGAGCTCCAGGAACCCCTGTAACGGTCTGGATCTTCCGGGAGGGAGAGTCGGATCTTCTTCGGTTCGATATCGTGCGGGAGAAGATCGAGATCAAGGCGGTGCGCTATGAACTCCTCTCGGGGGATGTGGGGTACGTCCGACTCGCTCATTTTAACCAAAAATCTACAGAAGAGGTCTCCCGTGCCTTTGGAGATCTCCGCAGTCAGGGGGCCCGGGGGTATATTTTGGATCTGCGCAATAACCCTGGGGGATTGTTGCAGGCGGCGGTGGATATTTCGGATATGTTCCTAGATGATGGGCTCATCGTGGGAATGCGGGGGCGGGTTGCCAAGGCGAACGAAGAGATTTACGCCGAGCGGGGCTCTATTCCCAGAGATCCTCTGAATGTGCTTATCAACGAGGGGAGCGCCAGCGCTTCGGAGATTGTGGCGGGGGCACTGAAGGATCACCACCGGGGAAAGGTGATGGGGAAGAAGAGCTTCGGTAAGGGCTCTGTGCAGACCCTCTTTCCTCTTCCGGATGGTTCGGGAGTGTATGTTACCATTGCACGGTACTATACCCCTTCGGGAGTTCTGATTGATCACGTAGGGTTGGAGCCCGAGGTACTGCTCTCCGGCGATATCAGCAGGATCTACAGCGAGGATCTGCAGCTTCAGGAGGCTCATCAGGATATGCGGGGCACGCTCCTGACGCTGGTTCCTACCCCTTGAGAGAGGGGTTTTGGGGTTTGAAACGTAGTGGTAGTGGTACCATTCGGGGGCTCTCGCTGCTCCTGGGGCTTTCCCTGTGCGCAGGGGCGCTCTTCTTTCTGTTTCTCTCCGGGAACGTGTTCTCTCCTTCTCTTTCCGGCGAGAAGCCTTCTTCGGAGGCTCCTCTTCAGGGGAGGATCTTCTTTCCTCTGAGCCGCCAGAATCTTGAAGGGGAGGAACTCTGTTCCCTCGAAGAGGAGGCGCTGCCGGAATTCCTCGAAGAGGAGGGGGAGGCGGGGCTCTTCCTCTGGCAGAGGTATTGCTGGCTCTCTCCGGATATCCGGAGTTCCGGGAAACTCTCTGTAGATGCGGAGGAACCTCCGCTCCCCCCGGTCTTCCCTCCCGGGGGGGTGGCGGTGCTTCTTCTGGATGACGTCGGAAACAGCGCCTCTCTCGGAGCAGCCTTTGCGGCGCTGAAGATTCCCCTTACGTGGGCGATCCTCCCCGGAGAGAGCCAGACGGAGAGATGCCGGGATCTGGCGGAGGCACAAGGGATTCCCTATATCGTGCATATGCCGATGCAGGCTCTCGGAGATACTCCGGGAAGTTACTGGTATGGAACCAACTGGATTGTGGAGGGGATGTCCCCCGAGGAGATTCGCAGAGAGGTTCTCCGGGCGTTGAAGCTGCTTCCGGGAGCTTTGGGAATGAATAACCACAGAGGCTCTCTTGCCACAACGGATGCCGCTTTGATGGACCCCTTTCTTGAAACTCTCCGGGCGCGAGGGCTCTTCTTTCTGGATAGCCGGACCAACTCAAGGAGTGTCGCGGCCTCTCTCGCGGCAGAGAAGGGGATGCCCCGGCTTGAAAATCATGTCTTTCTTGATCATAAAAAGGAGCCCGAATTTTTCCGAAGCCAGATGAAACGCCTCTTTGCAATGGCGGGAAAGCGCGGGTGGGCGGTGGGGATATGCCACGCCCGAAGCTCCACCTACCAGGTTTTTAAGGAGATGGAGGGGGAGCTTGCGGGGGATCCCCGGCTGATAACGCTGCCGGATCTTGTGGATATTCTCAAGGGGAGAGGGCGTTCTCAGAAAAAGGACGTGTTTTCGTTACAACTGTCAGATTGACGTATTCTCCGGGGATTCCGGAAAAGAGCGGCTTGCCGCCATGTAGTACGTAAAGAACGGGAGGAAAAATCCGTGAAGGGATGTACGGAAATTCTTGTAGGTGCCCAGTGGGGCGATGAGGGTAAGGGGCGCGTGGTGGATGCCCTGGCGGGAAAGACTGATGTAATTGTGCGCTACCAGGGGGGTGCCAATGCGGGGCATACCGTGATCGTGGGCTCCGAGAAACACGTATTTCATCTTCTTCCTTCGGGGATGCTCTACACCGGAAAGCTTTGCATTATCGGCAACGGGGTGGTGGTGGATCCCGGGCAGCTTCTGTTCGAACTTGGGGAGCTACAGGCCCAGGGAAAGGATCGGGCTCGATTGGTGGTGAGCCGGGATGCCCATGTGGTGCTCCCCTATCATAAAGTCCTTGATGGAGCCGACGAGGCTTTTCGGGGGAAAGAGCGGGCCATCGGAACCACCAAACGAGGGATCGGCCCCTGTTACGTGGATAAGTACAACCGTATGGGTATTACCATGGGAGATCTTGCAAATCCGGAGATTCTCCGAGAGAAGCTCTCCCAGAACGTGAACATGAAGAACATGCTTCTCACCCGGATTTACGGCATGACCCCCCTTCCCTTTGACAGCATGTACCAGGAAGCTCTTGAGTGGGGAGCCAAGCTGGCACCCTATCTCGGAGATGCCTCTCTGGAGGTTCACAAGGCCCTTGAGAAGGGAAAGGGAGTGCTTCTCGAAGGGGCCCAGGGGACGTTACTGGATGTCGATTTCGGAACCTATCCCTATGTGACGAGTTCGAACCCTACCGCTGCGGGAGGGTGTATCGGTGCGGGTGTGGGCCCCACGCGGATCTCCCGGGTTATCGGGGTGGTGAAGGCCTACTGTACCAGAGTGGGAGAAGGCCCCTTTCCTACCGAGGATTTCGGGGAGTGGGGGGAGTATCTCCGGGTAAAGGGCGGGGAGT
This sequence comes from uncultured Synergistaceae bacterium, assembly GCA_964539095.1. Taxonomy (GTDB): domain Bacteria; phylum Synergistota; class Synergistia; order Synergistales; family Aminiphilaceae; genus DAIPKP01. Next base: position 6,873 of record CAZIFL010000031.1, on the reverse strand, counting down.
TCGGCGCTACCACGGGGCGTCCCCGGCGCTGCGGATGGCTTGATATGGTGGCTCTCCGCTATGCTGTCCGGATCAACGGCCTCGGGGTACTCGCTCTTACCAAGCTGGATGTTCTTTCAGGGCTTGAGGAGATTCAGGTGGCACTGGAGTACTCCGTAGATGGTACGACATGCGGTGAATTTACCCCCTCCGCCTCCTTTCTGGAGAGTGCCGAGCCGCTGTACACCTCTCTTCCGGGGTGGAAAGAGGATATCTCGGGGTGCCGGAGCTTCGAGGAGCTTCCCCAGGAGGCCCAGAATTACGTGCGCTTTATTGAGGAGCAGGCGGGGGTTCCCGTGGGGCTCATCGGTGTCGGCCCCGGCCGGGAGGAGACTATCCTCCGCGGTTTCTAGCCAGGGCGACACAGCGAGAGCGAGGGCGAGAGCCATGAAGGCTTATGATTCCCTTGAGAGAAAAGAAGGGGCATGCTGATTCCGGAGATCAACTTCTGCACCACAGAGGATCTTCAGGCTCTTGTCTTTATGGAAGAGCACTGTTTTCCCGATTCCCCCTGGTCCTTTCGGATTCTTCTGCGTGATCTCGAAGCGTCCTCCCGGGAGGCATTCTTTTATCTCGGGGCTTTTTGGAAGGGTTTTCTTGTGGGGTATGCCGTTTTTCGTCCCCGGAACGGAGAGCTTGCGCTTCTGCGTATCGGGGTGTTGCGGCGTTATCGGCGTCAGAAGATAGGAGCCCAGCTTCTTGAGGCGGGGGAGCTGCTCGCAGCAGAGATACCCCTCCCATCCCTCTCTCTGGAGGTGCACCAGAAAAATGGTGAGGCCCGCAGCTTCTACGAGAGCATGGGGTATGTTCTGGATGGAATTTCCTCAAGAAATGCTGCTCATACTGCTACCCCTCCTCTGGTATACCGAAAGGATCTTTCAAAAAATCTCCGCGATTATCTGCGTTGAGCATGAAGGTTGTTCTGCATCTCCCCGGAACGGATGTTCTTTCCGGGGCTTTTTGGTGATGAAAAAAGGCCCCCTCTTCTGGTATCATGAGGGGGAGAGAAAAAGAGATGTACCCAAAACGGATACATTTCATATCCGAAGGGAGCGAAGCCCATGCTTCTTGATACGGTGATTGTGTTAGATTACGGTTCTCAGTATACCCAGCTCATTGCCCGGCGCATCCGGGAACAGAAGGTATACAGCGAAATTCTCCCCTGGGATACACCTGCGGCGGAGATTCTTGCGAAGTCTCCCAGGGGGATCGTTCTCTCCGGAGGCCCCAACAGCGTGCACGGCCCCGGGGCCCCGGGGCTCTCCGCGGAGCTTCTTCATTCTGGGGTGCCCATTCTTGGGATATGCTACGGTATGCAGGTGCTCGCCAAGGCCTTGGGAGGCCGGGTAGAGCGTGGAGTTGCGGCGGAGTACGGCCGGGCCTCGGTACGGTTTTACCGGGAAACGCCCCTTCTTCAGGGCTTAAGCGAGATCTCCACGGTCTGGATGAGCCACTGGGATCAGGTGACAGAGCTTCCTCCCGGAGCATCTCTTCTGGCGGAGAGTCAGGAAGGGGTTTTTGCGGGGTTTGCCGCAGGGGAAGGGAAGATCTGGGCGCTACAGTTCCATCCCGAAGTGGTGCATACCCAGGAGGGAACGTCCATTCTCAGGAATTTTCTCTTTTCCATATGCTCCTGTGAACCCTCCTGGGATCTTGGGGAGTACGTGGAGTCTATGATAGGAGATATCCGGAAGAAGACGGGAGAAGACCGGATTATCTGCGGCCTCTCCGGAGGGGTGGATTCTTCGGTGGCGGCGGTGCTCACCTCACGCGCTGTGGGGGATCGGCTGGAGTGTATCTTCGTGAATAACGGCCTTCTCCGGCAGAACGAGGCGGAGGAGGTTCTGGAGGCCTACACATCTCTCGATCTTAAAATCCACTACGTGGATGCGGGGGAGCGCTTTCTTGCGGCTCTTCAGGGGGTGACAGATCCTGAAAAGAAGCGCAAAATCATCGGAGAGACCTTCATCCGGGTCTTCGAAGATACCGCAGAGAAGGTTGGAGGTGCCGTATGGCTTCTTCAGGGGACGCTCTACCCCGACGTGATCGAGAGCGGTCATCAGGGTAAAGGGGCGGCGGTGATCAAGACCCATCACAATGTGGGGGGGCTTCCGGAGGATATGGAGCTTAAGCTTTTGGAGCCTCTGCGCGATCTTTTTAAGGACGAGGTTCGCGGCATGGGAAAGATTCTCGGAGTTCCCGAGAAGATTCTCGGGCGGCACCCCTTTCCCGGTCCGGGTCTTGGGGTCCGCTGTCTCGGGGAGATTCGGGAAGAGCGTCTGGAGACCTTGCGCAAGGCGGATGCCATCTTTATCCAGACTCTTCGGGAGGAGGGGCTTTACGACTCCATCTGGCAGGCCTTCTGCGTGTTGCTACCGGTGAATACCGTGGGCGTCATGGGGGATATCCGTACCTATGCGGAGGCGGCGGTGCTCCGGGCAGTGGAGGCTCAGGATGGTATGACCGCCGATTGGGCGCGGATAGATCCCGCTGTTCTTGACCGGGTGGCGCGGCGTATCTGCAATGAGGTCCCCGGCATTAACCGGGTGGTGCTGGATATCACGGGGAAGCCTCCGGGGACGATTGAGTGGGAGTAGCAACGCTTTTTCAGAGCCATGTGCGGGGGCAGTGAAGAAAAGGCCCCTCAGAAAAGGAGGATTTTTTGTGGAAAAGGATGATCGGGAGTATCTTCGGCGATTCCGGGGAACGATAATTCCTTTTTTACTCGTGCTGGGTATTTTCGGGTTTCTGAGCTATGGGGTTACTCGTCCCCTGGTGGCTCCCCTTATGTGGGCATCACTGCTCTCCGCTTTTTCCTATCCCCTTTACCAGTGGTTGCATCTCCGGGTCTTTCGGGGAAAGGATCAGAATATAGCCGCCTTTATCAACACTTGCGTCGTACTGCTGGTGCTGGTCCTTCCTACGATCCTCCTGGGGAGCGTCCTTGTACGGGAGGGGGTCTATCTTTACGGTATCGTGGCGGATTATTTGACAGAAAACCCCACCCTTAATTTCGCAAATTTTCATAATCTGGGAAACTATCTTCCCGAGTGGCTCACCCAGCAGAACGCCTTTCTAGAGGAGTATGGCCTCTCTTTTCAGAACTCTTTGCGCCAGGGATTGCGCTGGGTTTCTCTGCGCATAGCGGATGTATCCCGGGATTTTTTGGGAAATGCCTTCAGCATTATCTATCAGATTGTCTTTGCGGTGGTGGCCACGTTCTTTCTTACCCGGGACGGCCATGTGGTGCTGGAGTATCTCAAGGATATCACCCCTCTCGGGGAGGAGGAACGGGAGGCGTTCTTCACCAGGGCGAAAAAGCTTCTGCGCTCCATCGTCTACGGTGTGATCTTTACCTCCGCAATTCAGGCCTTTCTGGGAACCCTGGGATGGGCCTATTTTGAGCTTCCCGCGCCTCTCATCTTCGGGGCCGCCATGTTTCTTCTTGCCATGATCCCCATTGTGGGAACCTCTCTGGTGCTTCTTCCAGGAGCGGCATACCTTTTCTTTCTGGGCCATCATATCCAGGGGGTGGTGCTGGCGGTGTACAGCCTGGTAGCGGTCAGTTCCATCGAATCCTTTGTGCGTCCCCTCTTCATCTCTGAGGGGAGCCAGGTGCACGCTCTTATTGTCATTGTGGGAATTCTCGGAGGTCTTGCTGCCTGGGGGTTTCTGGGGCTTTTTTTCGGTCCTCTGGTACTCTCCCTCTTTATCTTTTTTCTCGACGGCTACCGGCGGATCGAAACTATCCGGCGGGAGAAGGATCGTCTGGTTTCCGAAGAGTAAAACCGCTCTAAGAACAAAAAATCTATGCGGATCAAGGAGGATATGCCATGCCCTACATTCTCGCGGTGAGTGGCCTCAAGGATTCCGGAAAGACCACCCTTTGCGGAGAGCTGCTTGAAAGACTTCGGAAAAGGGGGTATCGGGTGGGATATGCCAAGCATAGCTCCCATTCCTTGGAGAGCCTTGAGAATGCGGATACGGGAAAAATCAGGACCAAGGGTATCCCTACGGTATATTTCTCCTCCGGGGCGGTGCTTCTCGAACTGGGGGAAGATTCTCCTGTGCAGTATACTCTCTCCCGATGCTTTCTTCAGGAGGATCTGGTGCTTCTCGAAGGAGGAAAATATTTTCCCTTTCCCCGCATATGGGTAGGGCCTCCGGAGACGGTCCCCGAAGAGGTGAAGGGGATCATCGCCTACTGGAACCGCTTTGTGGAGGATACCGAAGATCCTTTGGAGTACGGTGCCGGGGGGGAGGAGAGGCTGGCGGATCGAATCGAAAAACTTCTGGTCTCCCGAGATAAAGAACCGTTGGAAGTGTTTATGGGAACCCGGAAACTTCCCATAAAAAGTTTTGTGGGGGACTTTATCGCCGGGGGGATTCGAGGAATGCTGGGATCTCTCAAGGGATATCTTCCGGAGGGTTCCGGAGCCCTCTCCCTCTTTCTTCGAGATGAAAAGACGTCTGAGGAAACTCCGAGTGGTTTGACTACCCCGGAGTAACGAAAATGCACAGCGCGGAAGATTCCTCTTCGGAAGAGGCGTTTTTTATCTGAAGATGCTTGTCTCTTCTTGAGGAGCTGTCTATAATGAGTACCGCTTTTTATGGGGTCCCTTTTGCGGGGGACATGGGCTTTTTGTGGCGTATTATAAAGGGAGGTCGTGGTACGGATGTTTTTGCAGTTGTTGCTTGTGGCTCTTGTAGGAGCCTTGTCTCTGGGGTTTGCTTATTATTCCCTCACGAAGATCAACGCTTTTTCGGTTACTAACGAGAGGGTGAATGAGCTTTCCGAGATTATTCACAAAGGGGCTATGACATTCCTCTTCCGGGAGTATCGCTGGCTGGCTCCTTTCGTGGTGGTGGTGGCACTTTTCCTGGGCTTTATGATCAGCATTCCCACAGCGATTTCCTTCATTTTCGGCGCTCTCTGTAGCGGCGTGGCGGGCTTTATCGGCATGCAGGTAGCTACCCGCTCCAACGGAAAGACTGCCTTTGCGGCTACCGAAGGAATGAACAAAGCCCTGGGTGTCGCCTTTACCGGGGGGATCGTGATGGGTATGTCTGTGGTCGGGATCGGCGTGGTGGGGGTTGTGATCTGCTACTTCCTCTTCGGAGATCCTAACGTCATCACCGGCTTCGGCTTCGGTGCCAGCTCCATCGCTCTCTTCGCCCGTGTGGGGGGAGGGATCTACACCAAGGCCGCCGATGTGGGGGCGGACCTGGTGGGCAAAGTCGAAGCGGGAATCCCCGAGGATGATCCTCGGAACCCTGCGGTTATCGCAGATAATGTGGGAGATAACGTGGGAGACATCGCCGGTATGGGTGCGGATCTCTTCGAGTCCTACGTCAACTCCATTATCGCTGCCATGGCCATTGGCCTGGTGGTGGCGGGGGATCGTGGCGTGATCTACCCCCTCTTTCTGGCAGCCATCGGCATCGTAGCCGCCATCCTGGGCACCTTCTTCGTCCGGGTGAAGGAAGGCGGCAATCCTCAGCTTGCTCTGCGGATGGGTACCATCTCCACGGGGTTCTTCATGATCATCGGCACCTGGCTTCTGACCACCAAACTTTTCGACGGGGATATCACCCTCTTCTACGCCGTAGTGGCGGGGGTTCTTGCGGGGGTTCTTGTGGGGTACGTTACAGAGATCTACACCTCCGCTACCTATAAATCCGTAAAGGATATCGCCCAAGCCTCCGAGACGGGGCCTGCCACGAACATCCTTGCGGGGATCGGGGTGGGGATGAAGTCCACCGCCATCCCGGTGCTCATCATCTGCGCCGCCATTCTTGTGGGGGTAAAGTTCGGTGGGCTCTACGGCATTGCCTGTGCTGCGGTGGGGATGCTCTCCATCACCGGGATGACCTTGAGCGTAGATGCTTACGGTCCTATTGCGGATAACGCCGGAGGGATCGCCGAGATGGCCCACCTTCCTGCAGAGGTTCGGAAGATTACGGATAAGCTTGATGCGGTGGGGAACACCACCGCAGCCATCGGTAAGGGGCTTGCCATCGGCTCTGCCGCTCTTACCGCCCTGGCCCTCTTCTCCGCCTACGGTACCGCCGTGGGGCTCACCAGCATCGACCTTCAGAATCCCAAGGTTATGGTGGGGCTCTTCATCGGGGGAATGCTCCCCTTCCTCTTCAGCGCTCTCACCATTCAGGCGGTGGGTCGTGCTGCCCAGGCAATGATCGAAGAGGTGCGCCGGCAGTTCCGGGAAATCCCCGGCATCATGGAAGGAACCGGGCGTCCCGAGTACGAGCGCTGTGTAGATATCTCCACGGCCGCCTCTCTCAGAGAGATGATCATTCCGGGGCTTCTTGCGGTAATCACCCCCCTTGCGGTGGGGCTTGTTCTCGGAGCGGAGGCCCTGGGAGGGCTTCTGGGAGGTTCCATCGTCACGGGAGTTATGATGGCGATTTTCATGTCCAACGCCGGAGGTGCCTGGGATAACGCCAAGAAGTACATCGAAGAGGGACATCACGGCGGCAAGGGCTCTGAGCCTCACGCTGCGGCGGTGACCGGAGATACCGTGGGGGATCCCTTCAAGGACACCTCCGGACCGAGCCTGAACATCCTCATCAAGCTCATGTCCGTGGTGGCCTTGGTGCTGGCACCCCTTTTCCTCTAGCTTTTTACAGCGGAAGAACATAGTTTTTCAGGAAAGGCAACAGGGGGAGGGGAGCCTCCCCCTGTTGCTCTATGGTGGGCGAGGCCGGGGGGATTTTGCGCCTCTAGTGCATCATTCCTGCTTATATTGTGACTTCGGCTGAAATCCGGGAGCTGGAGCTTGTGTGTCCCCGGCAGCGACATAGTGGTCGGCGAGT
>CAZIFL010000030.1:0-35115 GCA_964539095.1 uncultured Synergistaceae bacterium | reverse complement strand
TTCGAACCTTCGACCCCCTGCTCCCAAAGCAGGTGCGCTAACCAGACTGCGCTACACCCCGATACGTGACCCGCGCTGCGGAGCCCTGTCTATAATTTTGGTGGAGCTGGGGGGACTCGAACCCCCGACCTATTCCTTGCGAAGGAATCGCGCTCCCTCTGCGCTACAGCCCCACAGCATAACGGCGACCATTCTAGTCAGGGAAGAGTCTATTGTCAAGAGGCAAAGCACATGGTAGTCTTCCTCTGCTACATCACCCCGAAGGGAGTTTATGCATCATGCCGATGAATCCCGAAATCATTCCGTTACTTGTGCATTCCCTCACAGACATCTTTTTGAAACAGCCCGGAGCATCCGTCGATATTTTGGGGGGCGACTCCTGGCTCGCCCTTGGATTTCGAAAGGGGCCTCTTGCGTCGAGGGCTCTCTTTTTCTGCTGGGACCCCCTCTGTTACTGCTGCACTCTCGCTCCGGAAGATGCTCTCCGGGAACTTCTGGAACAGCGATCTGCCGCCCTTCCCATAGGACATGCCGCAAAGGCACACCTATCGGGGGCCCGCATGACCCGGGTAGAACAGCTTTTTCAGGACCGCATTCTGCGATGCACCTTCGAAAAGCTTCTTGGGGCGGGATTTGTGCAGAAGAAATATCTTCTCCTGGAACTCACTGGGCGCTACAGCAACTGCATTCTCCTGGATGAGGATGAGCGTGTTCTGGAGACAGCCAAACATATCCATCCCGAAGAGAACAGCTACCGCCACATCCTTCCGGGACACCCCTACTCCCCCCCGCCGCCGGGAGATTTTATTTCTCCTTCCAAGGCGGCCCACGCTCTTCGAGAGGGGGCATCCGAGACCATCCGGAAAACCCGGGGGTTGGGAAAAACCCTTACCCGGCACATACTCCAGCATTATGCGCACTGCTCCCCCGAAGAGTGGGCGAAAGCTCTCGAGAAAATCGAGCAGAACTCTCCCGGGGAGCTGCGGCTTCAGAATATTTCCGGGGAGCTGACAGCCTTTCCTGAGCTTCTTCCGGAGGCACGGGAGATACCGAAGGAGCAGCTTTTTTCAGAGCTTTGGAGAATCTCCGGGGGAGAGCTTCTGCGTCGCTGCGTGGAGGGGAAAAAATCCCGCCTCTCCCGGGAGCTTCGTCAGAGCCTCACGAGAACCCGCCATAAGATCCGGGGGATGGAACAGCGCCTGGCAAGGGCGGAACATGCGGAACTTTGGAAAAAAAAGGGACAGCTTCTGCTCGGGATCTCCGAGGAGATTCCTCGGGGTGTTCCTGTGGTGGAGCTGGAAGATTGGGAACATCCGGGGACATTTATATCTGTGGAACTTGACAGCTCCCGGGGGGTAGCCTCGAACGCAGAGCGCTATTTCCAGAAGTATAAAAAGGCCCGGGGGAGCGTAGAGGAATCCCGCAGTATTCTAGAAGGACTGCTGCAGCAGGAGGAAGAGGAGGATACCCTTCTTTCTCTTCTCGAATCTTGTGAACGTCTGGAGGAGCTTCGGGCCTTCGAGGCGGAGGCTCCGGTGCAGAAGACCCTGAAGAAAAAGCGGGAACGGAGTAAAGCTAAGGGAGAAGCCCCTTCCCGCCCCTATCTGGAGCTGGATCTCCCCGATCTGGGAGGGCACATCTATCTGGGGATGAATACCCGGGGAAATCGTCGGGTTACCTTCGACATTGCCGTATCGGGGGATCTCTGGTTCCACGCTCAGAAAATTCCCGGAGCGCACGTGATTCTCCGCTCTCCCCGATCGGAGCACCACCCCGACGCGGTGGCTCTGGCGGCATCTCTGGCGGCGTTCTACTCCAAGGGAAAGAGCAGTCTTACGGTATCCGTGGACTATGCCCCGGTACAGCACGTCAAGCACATCCCCGGCAAGGGGATAGCACATGTACGCTATACCAACTTCGCCACCCTTCGGATAGAGCCCAAATCTCTCAAGGCTGTTGCCGCAGAATGCGCACAAGCTCCTGATCCAGAGGATCCCGAAAAGAGATAACCTTTCCCGTCCTTGGATGCTCGAAGGCAAGCTTCCAGGCATGAAGAAAGATTCGCTCCTCCGAAGGGGCTCCATGCCCGTACCCGTAAAGAGTATCTCCCCAGAGCGGGTGCCCCAGATAGGCCGCATGGACGCGTATCTGATGGGTTCGCCCTGTATGAAGAACGCATCGTAGCAGGGTTGTTCTGGCGTAGTTGCGAAGAACATAGAAATCCGTCTGGGCGGGACGCCCCTCCCGAACTACCGCCATGCGGGTTCGGTGATAGGGATGCCTGCCGATGGGGAGATCCACCAGATGCTCCGCCCAGGGGATGCGCCCCAGAGCGAGGGCGAGGTACTCCTTCCATACCCGGCGTTCTCGAAAAGCCCGACTGAGCCGGTCGTGAGCCCACATATTTCGGGCCACCACCATAAGCCCCGAGGTCCCCTGATCCAGACGGTGAACGATCCCCGGCCGCTTCTGGCCGTTAATCTCACCGATATCGGGGTAGCGGTAGAGCAACCCGTGCACCAGGGTGCCCTCCCAGTTTCCCGGAGCGGGGTGCACCACCACACCCGAGGGCTTGTGCAGCACGATACAGTCCTCGTCTTCATGGAGAACCCGAAAATCGACCTCCTGCGGCACGATCTCGAGAAATTCCGCCGGAGGAAGCTCCACCGTCACCACCGTACCGGGAAGGCACTTCAGCGAAGGCTTGATAGCAGAGGGAGGATCGAGAGAGACCTCTCCTTTGCGTATACTCTTGGTGGCGTAGGAGCGAGAGATTCCCACAACCCTCGCCACCAGGGAGTCCAACCGCTCCGGATCACCCTGCCAACGGAAAACCACACGCTTTCCCCCCTCTTCAAGTTCTTCATTGTGAAGCCATACTACGGATTTTTCGAGATCTTCCACCCTGCCCCTCCCCTTCTCTTTTGCCCCGTCACGGGGCATCTCTCCACGAAAACCAGGAGAGCCGCGCTTTCCTGCAGCTCTCCTGGTTGTTGGCTATTCCTTCATCACGTTCTGTTCCTGTGCAGTTGCGAAACCTGGTCTTTTACCGTTCCAGAGATTCCATTACCCTAGCGCAGCGGGGGCAGAGAGCCTCTTCACCCTGGGGGTCGTCGGTGTACTTCCAGCAACGGGGGCACTTCGTTCCGTGCGCAGGAGCCACGGAGATGGAAAGCCCCGTCTCTTCATCCTGATGCACCAGCACCCCTTCTCCTTCGAGAGGGGAGGTCGACCAGCAGGAGATGATACAGAGTTCTTCCCAAAATGCAGATCCGCACCCCTTCAGAAGCTCTTGATTCTCCGAAGAGGGCTGCACGTAGACCGCCGCCTCCAGAGAGTGCCCCAGGGAGCCGCCGCTCCGAGCCTTTTCAAGAGCACGACTCACCCCCTGGCGAACCTCCAGAAGAGCATCCCATTTCTTAAGGAACTCCGGCTCCACCCTCTCGGTGTTCACTTCGGGCCAGAGGGCGAGAAAGACGCTCTCTTCCAGCTCCGGATCAAGGGTGCGCATCTCCTGCCAGATCTCTTCAGAGGTAAAGCTGAGAATAGGAGCCAGAACCTTGGTAAGCCCCAGAAGCAGCTCCCAGATCACCGTCTGGGCACTCCGGCGCGCCGGATCATCCGCCCCATCCACATAGAGGCGGTCCTTGGCGGTGTCGAGGAAAATAGAACTTACCTCGTTCACACAAAACTGATGCAGCACAAAGGTAGGCACATGAAACTCGTAATCCTCGAACCCTCGGGTAGCCTTTTCCAGAACCTGCTGAAACCGCATGGAAACCCAGCGATCAAGCTCCGTAAGCTCCTCAAGAGGAACCCCATGCTTTGCAGGATCGAAATCTCCGAGATTGCCGAGAAGAAAGCGCGCGGTATTGCGAATGCGCCGGTACATCTCCACCAGATTGGCGATAATGGTCTTGGAGATGCGCACATCGTTGCGGTAATCCGTGGAGGCCACCCAGAGCCGCAGGATATCCGCCCCGTATTCATCAATAATTTCCTGAGGAGCGATAACGTTCCCCAGGGATTTCGACATTTTTCGCCCCTCTCCATCCACGATGAACCCGTGGGTGAGCACCGCCTTGTAGGGGGCCTTATCCTTCACCGCCACCGAGGTGAGAAGCGAGGTCTGGAACCATCCGCGATGCTGATCGCTCCCCTCAAGATAAAGATCTGCGGGCCAGCGAAGATCCTCCCGGGTCTCCAGCACCCCCACGTGGCTAATACCGGAGTCGAACCACACGTCCATGATATCTCGATCTTTCACGAGATGCTTTCCGCTACACTTGGGACAGAAGGCGAGATCCCCCAGAAGCTCCTCCGGGGAGGCGGTCCACCAGAAGTTGCTCCCGTGGATACGCACCTGCTCCTGAACCGCTCGCACCCGATCCCCCGTAAGCACTAGGGAGCCGCAGTCCTGACAGTACAAGGCAGGAATGGGGATTCCCCAGATACGCTGACGGCTGATACACCAATCCGAACGCTCCCGCACCATGTTAGAGATGCGTTCTTTTCCCCATCCGGGGATCCACTGAACGTTATCGATCTCCTCCAGAGCCTTTTCACGGAAGGCCTCCACCGAGACGAACCACTGTTCGGTGGAGCGGAAGATGACAGGCTTTTTACAGCGCCAGCAGTGAGGATAGGAGTGGCTGATGGTACGGCTTCGCAAAAGGGTGCCGTTGTTCTGAAGCGTCTCCAGAACCACCTTGGAGCCATCGTGAATGGAGAGGTTCGCCACCAGGGGAGTACCGGGCTTGAAGACCCCCTTGTCATCCACGGGGTTGTAGACCTCCAGGCCGTAGCGGATCCCCGTCTCAAAGTCCTCCACACCGTGCCCCGGAGCGGTATGCACGCACCCCGTCCCCTGATCCAGAATAACGTAATCCGCCAGCACCAGGGGGAGGATTCTTTCGGGAATGAAGGGATGCCGAGCCTTGGCGTGCTCTGCCTGCTGGCCGGGGAAGGTCTTGAGAACGGAGGAGACCGAAAGCCCCGTCTCCCTGCAGAAGGACTCCAACAGCTCCTTGGCCACCACAAACTTGCGGCCGTCCTCTACCTGGGCAACCACATACTCGTAGGAGGCATGCAACGCCACCGCCATACTGGCGGGGAGCGTCCAAGGGGTGGTGGTCCAGATCACCACGAAGAGATCCTCGTAATCTTTCTGCTCCAGCCCCTCTACCCCCTCAAGAAGAGGATAGGCCACGAAGATGGAGGGAGATTTCTCGTCCTCGTACTCGATCTCCGCCGTGGCAAGGGCAGTCTGGCAGTCGATGCACCAGTAAACGGGCTTATGCCCCTTGTAGACAAGCCCGCGATCCACCATCTCCGCAAAGACCCCGAGCTGAGCCGCTTCGTACTCGGGCTTAAAGGTGATATAGGGATTTTCCCAATCCCCAAGCCCTCCGAGACGGCGGAACTCATTCCGCTGAATGTCGATAAACTTCTCGGCATAGGCCTGGCAACGCTCTCGAAGCTCCTCTGGAGGAACCTCCTCTTTGTGCTTTCCCTCTTCCTTCAGCACCCGCAGCTCAATGGGAAGGCCGTGGGTATCCCATCCGGGGACGTAGGGAGAACGATACCCGCGCATCCACTTATACTTCGGGATAAAATCCTTGAGAATTTTATTAAAGGCCGTGCCGATATGGATATGCCCGTTTGCGTAGGGAGGGCCGTCATGAAGAATAAAAAGCTCCTCCTCGGTACGCTGCATGAGCTTGCCGTAAATATCCCGCTCTTCCCAGAACGCAAGAAATCCAGGCTCCCGCTTGGCAAGGTTCGCCCGCATGGGAAATCCTGTTTTCGGCAAATTCAGGGTGTTTTTGTAGTCCTTTGCCATGCTCTATCTCCTCCAGTTCGTCAATACACCCCTGCCGCCCCTTTAGGAGAGAGCGGCAGAAAGGTATGGCTTAGTATAGTACAAAATAGGAAATTGCAAAGAACGGGGGAGAGAAAATTCCTTTCTCTCCCCCGAAACATCTCGAAATTACTTCAGAAAATTTCCGCCCTCTGCACCGCTACTCCCGGGGCTGGGCCAAAAGAGATTTTTTCTCCCGGAAACTCTGTACCAGATGGAGCAGAACGAGAACGCTCAACCCCGTGACATCCGAGAGCACTCCGGGGACAAGAAGCCCCAGAGCCCCTGCCATGGCAATACCCCGAAGCCAGAGAGGCATGGAGACCTTGTAGAAGCCCACGGTGCTCATGCCGAGGAGAAAGACTCCCATGAGGGCGGTCATAAGAGCCATGGCGTAGCGCAGAGGCACCATCTCGGTAAAGACAAGGCCTGCCACGGAAAGTGCCGCCACTCCCGCAAGAGCTGCTCCCGCCATACGGGCTCGGGAAGACTTCTCCTTGTTCATCGCCGTAAGGGCTGCGAGACCGAAGACGATCACTCCAAGGATGGTGAAGAAAGCGCCCTTAAGAGAAACCCCCACGAGTACGAGCATGGGATTGAATACGTAGATGTAGGGCACCAGAAAGCCCGCCAGGGCAAGCTTTACTGCAGTCATCCCGGTTTTCATGGGGTCATCCCCCGCAATACCGGCCCCCGCATAGGCCGCTAGCGCCACGGGAGGGCTGAGATCTGCCGCAATACCGAAGTAAAGCACAAACATGTACGCTGCCATGGGAGGCACCCCAAGTTTGAAGAGCGCCGGCGCCGCCATGGTGCTGGTAACGATAAAGTTCGCCGTCGTCGGAAGCCCTGCACCAAGAAGGATACAGGCCACCATGGTGAGAAGCAGGGTGGGAAGCATGAGCCCCCCCGCAATCTTTACAATGGCGTTGGCGATGGAGAGTCCCAGCCCCGTAAGGGTAGCAGTGCCCACCACAATCCCCACGGTAGCACAGGCACACGCCACGCCAAGGGCACCCCGGGCACCGCCGTCCAGAGCGTCGATAAACTTCATAGGGGTAAGCCGCGTCTCTTTACGGAAGTAGGAGACCACTACGGTAATGACAATACCGTTAAAAGCCGCCTTAAGAGGTGTAAACCCTGCAATGAGGTAGTAGATGATTCCGATAAGAGGAATCAGCAGGTGCCCTCGCTGTTTGAGAAGGGGGACGATAAGAGGCAGCCGCTCCCGGGGAAGACCCTTGAGCCCCAGCCGGGCAGCCTCGAAGTGTACCTGCACCAGCACCGCAAAGTAGTAGAGCAGAGCGGGAACGATGGCAGCCGCCGCCACGTGGAGATAGGGAACTTCCATCATGGTGGCCATGATAAAGGCCGCAGCTCCCATGACGGGGGGCATGATCTGCCCTCCCGTGGAGGCCACCGCTTCGACGGCCCCGGCAAAGTGAGGCTTGTACCCCACGCTCTTCATGAGAGGGATGGTGAACATTCCGGTGGTACAAACATTGGCCACGGAGGAGCCCGAAATGGAGCCCATGAGACCCGAACTCAGCACCGCCACCTTGGCGGGGCCGCCTGTGGAGTGCCCAGCCAGAGCCATGGCAAGATCAATGATAAACCGTCCCATGCCGGTCTGCTCAAGAAAGGTGCCGAAGAGAATGAACATGAACACAAAGGTAGAGGATACCGCCAGAGGGGTTCCAAAGATACCCTCAGTCCCCATGTACATGTGGTTGATAATCCGCGTAACGCCATAGCCTCGGTGGGCAAAGAGCCCCGGAAAAGATCGTCCGAAATAGCAGTACAGCAGAAAGCATATGGCGATGATAGGAAGCACCGGATTGGAGACCCGCCGGGTGGCCTCCAGAATCAGGGTTATCCCCAGTACTCCCACAACGATATCCTGGGTTGAGGGGAGGCCGGGACGCGTGATAAGCTGATCAAAATAGAGCACATGGTAAAAAACGCAATAGAAAGCGAGTCCTGCAAGAACAAAATCGTACCAGGGAATTTTGGTCATGGAAGATTTTTTGAATCCCGGGTACAGGAAAAAGACAAGCACCAGCACGAGGGCAAGGTGCACCGACCGCTGCTTCATGGCATTGAGGAGCCCGAATCCTGCGGTATAAAGATGAAAAAGGGAGAGCCCCACCGCAATGAGAATCACCAGCTTCCCCGCCCAGCCTGCAAGCTGGCGGAACCGGGCCTCCGTATCAAACTGACGGCGCAGCTCGTCGAGATCGATCTGGCTCTCCTGGGGCTGCGCTATTGGCTCTTCAAACTTTCTCTGCGTTTCCTCAGTCATAATATCCCCCCGCTTATGGTCTTGCTTTCACTGGAAACCGTGAAGACACCAACTTGAAGATCCCCGTTTTTTCCTCATGAAGAAACGGCCTTCAAGCCACAAAGGTCATTTTTAAAAGCATCACCCCTCCGCAGTAATCATAGAGACCCCAAAGCCGCCACAGCCAAGGGAGTCTCTTGAATTCGTACAGTCAGAGGCTTTCCGGGAAAGAGGCGAAAAAGATCCCACGAAGCAACTCCGGGAAGCTCAATCTGATTTCTTCCAAACTCTTCATCCCCCACACGGAGGGAGATAGAGGCATACCACACCCCGCCGCCACGAAAATACATCCAGAGAGTATCCTGAAAAAATCTTTCCTGAGGGCGTAGCATACAGGGAAGCCCCGCATTGTGCGAACGCACCCGCTCCTCCCACTGCCACAAGGTGCCGTGGGATGCATAGTACTCATCCTCCACAGGGGTCTTTTCTACCGAGTGAATATAGCGGGTTATCACAGGCTGGAAGGGTGGAAGAAGTACCGTAAGAAGGGGAGCTTCGTTACGGCGCGATTCTTCCAGCACAAGCACGGGCACGGGGACACACAGAAGAAAGAGTGCTGCCAGAAGAGCCGCAACACCCACTCCTCGCAACACGGGAGAGTTCCAGCCGAACATCACGGTAACCGACTCATATTCCGGAAAGATCCTTTCCTCAAAAAATTGCTGTTTCCAGGAAGATAAGTATACATGATAACGCCGCATATCCATGCCGGAAAAAACAGGTTTTTCTCATATTTCTTACCGCAAGAAGATCATGTAAAGAAGCAATGTCATGCTGAAGATATCTGGACGCGCAGAGCCTAGAGAGATTTCGCACATTTGGTACCAAAACCGACTGAAGAAGAGTACACTACCTTCCCGGAGAGTGTCAATCAAAAAAGCTTTTTTCGCACAGAAAACGCGTTAGCGGAAAAAAGCCGGCATCTTCAGAAAAAATCGTTTTTTCTGCCTCTTATATCAAGAGAGAAACTCGAAATATTGTCGAAAAAATACTTTTGAAATACGAAATTCCTGTTTTGTGTCGTACAATAGAGGGACTCCACACAATAGTGAAAGGAACGAAGCTTACTATGCCTTGTAACAAAAATACGCCCTCCTCGGCTCCAAAAGCTCCCACAAAAGGGCAGGCCTTCTTGCGAGGGGGAATTTCGGTGCTCCCCATCCTTCTGGGGGTATTTCCCTTCTCTCTGGTACTCGGCTTTGCCATGAAGCAGAGCGCCCTCTCCCCTCTGCAGAGCGCTTCCTTCGCCGCCTCAATTCTGGCGGGGACCGCCCAGCTTGCCACGGTACAGCTTTACGCCGCTGCCACTCCGGGGGTGATCATCGTGCTTACCGCCCTGGTGATCAATCTCCGCTACGCCATGTACGGCCTCTCCATGGAGCCCCTGGTACGGGGAAAACCTATCCCTCTCAGGATCTTCTACGCCTACATCATGTCGGATCAGTCCTACGCCTTCACCATGGCGGAGGCGGAGGAGCACCCGGAGCGCCCCCATATCACCTCGTTCTTTCTCGGGGCATCTCTGGTAATCTACGCCTTCTGGCAGGGGGGAATCGCTCTGGGATACCTTCTCGGAAGCGTGATCCCCTCCTGGCTCTCGCTGCACTTCACCATCCCCCTGGTCTTTCTCTCTCTTTTGATCCCTCATCTTAAAGACGGAAAGCGCCGCTTCGCCGCAGGAGCCGCCGCCTTGAGTGCCCTCGTTCTGGTCCCCCTTCTCCCTCTTCAGACGGGGCTTCTGGCAGCTATTCTCATGGGCATGGGGGGAGGCATTCTCTACGAGACCTTTGCCCCCTCCGCCAGAGATGCCCGAAACCAAAAGGAAGAGGAAAAGCTATGAGATACTACGTCATCATTTTCTGGGTAGCCCTCGGAAGCCTGCTCATCAAGAGCATCTTTCTCTGCGGCTTCTCCTCTCGCCGTCTCCCCCGATGGATCATGAACAACCTGGATCTTATCCCTCCGGCGGTCCTTGCGGCCCTGGTTGCCCCCGCTCTGGTGTACGCCAAAACCCCCCAGGGGGTGGAGATATCCCTCCCCCAGCTTTTTGCAGGAGCCGGAGCTTTTGCTGTGGCTCTCTACGGAAAAAACGTCTTTCTCACCATTCTCGGGGGGATGCTGCTTCTGGGGCTTTTTTCCAGGCTTTCTGGGCTTTTCGGGTAGGTCGGGTTACGAGAGATCGCTGCAGCTCGTAAGCCCCCCCAAGGTTGTGGCCTGGCGTACTCCCCGAAGCACCGCCTCCTCCATGACCCGGGCAGCAAGAAACCCCACCACGCTGAGATCCGCTTCAAGAGACCCTGTGGAGAGAGCAAAGACCGTATCCCCGTCAAACATGGTGTGGGCGGGGCGTATGGTACGGGCGTAGCCGTTCTGGGCCATGGAGGCCATTTTACACATCTGGCTCTTGGAGAAAGCCGCGTTGGTTACCACCACCCCGATGGTGGTGTTTCCCGCAAAGGGATTGCCTTTTTTGCTCCAGCAGGAGGCCATGACCTCCTCCGCATCCAGCACGGCACGTTTTTCCTCGTCAAGAGCCCCTGCGAGAAAGGCTCCCCTTTGGGGATCCCAGATATTTCCCAAGGGGTTCACCGCCACCAGAGCCCCCACCTGAAGCTCTCCCACCTGAAGAGCAGAGGCTCCGAGGCCGCTTTTCATGGCCCGCTCCATGCCGAAGACCTTCCCCAGGGTAGCCCCGGTGCCGGCCCCCACATTCCCCTCCCGGGTTTCCCGAGAATTTGCGTTGCAGCAGGCCCGGTACCCCATCTCCCGATCCGGCCGCACCGTAGGATCTCCGAAGGCAAGATCGAAGAGCACCGCTCCGCAGACGATGGGAACCTTCGCCACCTGCACGTCGAAACCTATCTCTCGTTCTTCAAGATAAGCCATAACCCCCGCTCCCGCATCAAGGCCGAAGGCGCTTCCTCCGGCGAGAAAGACCCCGTGTACCCGTTCCACCAGGTTCACCGGGTTCAGCAGATCCGTCTCTCTCGTCCCCGGAGCACCCCCCCGGATATCCACACCCCCCACAGCACCTTCAGGGCAGAGCAGCACGGAGACCCCGGTATAGGCCTCGTAATCCTGCTCATGCCCCACCATAATCCCTTCGATTTCGTGAAACGGTATGGTTTGCATCTTTTCTCCTCCTCGAAAAAAATTTTTTCTTCGGGCACTCTCTCTGCCGTAAAAACCACGCTAAAAAGCCACCCCCACCGGAGGCTGCCTCCGGAGGTGCGCATACCTCTGAGGGTACCCGCATTCCAGAAAGCGCCTTTGCCCAGCAAAAGTGGCCTGTCTACTCATTATTTTTCATATTCTGAAGGTGTTGGCGGAGGCGTGTGGGAATCGAACCCACCGAGGCCGGCTGAACCGACCCCCACCAGGTTTGAAGCCTGGACGCAGCACCAGCTACGAAGCGCCTCCCCTTGAACCGCTAGCCATTGTAAGGGGTTTTCTCTTCTCTGTCCAGATGCTTTTGGACCCCCGCGGCCTTTTTGCGCATCCGATGCAGGGCATTTTCCACTTTTTTGATGGGCCAGTCCAGAAGCTCCGCAGCCAATTTCGGCGTCCCCGCAGCAAAGACCGCATCAAGTACAGCCGTCTCCAGGGGAGAAAGCACCTCAACGAGAGAGGCAAGAAACTCCCGATCCTCCAGGCGTTCTTCTAGGGAAGATCCCTCATCGAAGACACTCAGCGCCCGTAGCTTTTCCTCTATTCTGCGAGGACGCCCCCGTTTACGCAGAAAGGAGAGCATGGCGTTGCTTATACAGGTTTTAGCAAAATTCGAGAGATTGCCCCGCAGAGGATCGTAGGAGGCAAACCCCCGATAGAGCCCGATAAGCCCCTCTTGGATCAGATCATCCTCAAGATAGGGATCCCCTCTCCCCAGAGTACGGGCCCTCCGCCGCGCAAAGGGGAGATAGGCAGCAAGATACTCTTCTATCCGGTAGGGATCAAGAGAGGCATGTTGAGGGTTCTCGGAGATCTCTTCTCTGGTATCATAATGCACGGGAAACCACCGCCTTCAGAACTACAGACATAGAGTGCCTTGCCTTCTCATTTTCACAGAAAGGATGTGCTTCTTATGAATTTTGCTCACATTGATGCGCTTCTGGGAAAACACCGGGCATCTTCGGGGCCGTCCCTTGCAGAAAACCAGGCCCGGGAGATGGCGAGTCGTTCCGGTCTCTCCCTTCGAGAGGTATACCGGAAAGCCCTGGAACAATCCTGCGTCCCCCTGCGCTATGCCAGGAACATTGGAGTTTTCGGCATCTCCGGGCAGATAGAGCTTCTCAACTCCCGGGTTCTCCTGGTGGGGTGCGGGGGGCTCGGAACCTGGATCATCGAAATCTGTGCCCGGGCAGGGGTGGGAGAACTCTATCTCATAGATGGAGATGTCTTCGAGGAGAGCAATTTAAATCGCCAGATCTACGCCACCCCCGCCAATCTGGGAAGCTCCAAGGCCGAAGAAGCCGCCAAGCGGGTGGCTCTGATAAACCCTGCCTGTGAGGCCACCCCCTTTTTCCGGCGGCTCTCGGAAGAGAACGCTTCCGCACATCTTTCCGGCATGCATGCGGCGGTGGATGCCCTGGACAACAACTCCAGCCGACGCATCCTTTTCGAGCATGCCCGCCAGGCGGGGGTGCCGGTGGTCCATGGAGCCGTGGGAGGGCTCTGGGGGCAGTGCGGCGTTCTCTTTCCGGAAGATCCATCGCTGTTAGATTTTTTTGGCCCTTCCGGAGAAGAGGCTCCCGACCGGGGGGTGGAGACCGAGAAGGGCAATCCCCCCTGTACCGTGGCATCCGTCGGGGCGCTTCAGGGGGCTTTGCTCCTAAAGCTTCTGACGGGAAAAAAAGTCCACCGGAGGCGTTACTGGTGGCTCGATCTCCAGGAGGAGCTGGTGGAGTTTCTCAAGATCTAACGCCTCCTGAAAAGAGCCCTAGAGCGGTTCTCGTTATCATGTGACACTATGTTAACAGGAGAGCTGGAGCTTGTGTGTCCCCGGCAGCGACATAGTGGTCGGCGAGTGCAGCTTTGCGTCGTGGAGGCCCGGCAACGGCACAGGACGTGCCGTTGAGCCTCAGCCGCGCCACGGATGGCGCGTCTGAGGCGACGGGCCGGAGCAGCAAAGCAAGGGAGCGATTCGACCACTCGGGAGCAGAGGGGACACACAAGCGGAGGCTCCGTGAAACAACACGTGACACATTATTTGTGAAACCGCTCTAAAGCTTGCGCAAGAAGGCTCGAAGCAGCTTTTCCAGAGAGGCTGCGGCTTTACCTACTTCCTCCAAAACCTCTTCATGGGTGAGGGGGTTTGGGGTAATCCCCGCGGCGTAGTTGGCCACACAGGAGATGGCACAGGTGGGAATGTTCATATGCGATGCCACGAGAGCCTCGGGAACCGTGGACATCCCCACCACATCCGCCCCGAGAATCCGGGCCATGCGAATCTCTGCAGGGGTCTCAAAGGAAGGACCGGAAAAGGCCACGTAGACACCGCGCTTGAGAGGTACTCCCGTCTCCAGAGAGGCCGCTTCGAGGAGTTCCAGAAGCTCTTTGCGGTAGATATTCCCCGCATCGGAGAAGCGGGGCCCCCAGCTCTCCTCGTTGGGCCCCATGAGGGGGTTCTTGCCGAGAAGATTGATGTGGTCGTAGAGGGCCACCAAATCCCCTGGAAGCAATCCCAGATTAACCCCCCCGGAAGCGTTGGTAAGCACAAGATTTTTTGCCCCCAGAACGCCGAAAACCCGCACGGGAAAGGTAACCTCCTCCATGGAGTATCCTTCGTAGTAATGGGCCCGCCCCTGCATAACGATCACCCAACGCCCCTCAAGGCGGCCACAGACAAGGCGCCCGGAATGCCCCGGAGCGGTAGAGACAGGCCAGTAGGGAATCTCCGCATAGGAGAAAACCACCTGGTTTTCAACAGCCTCTGCCACCCCTCCCAGCCCTGAGCCGAGAACCATCACCGCCTCGGGGGTTTCGGAAAAGCTCTTCTGGATGTACCGGACCGCCTCTTCCACTTTTTCTCGATACGTCATATACATATGCTCCTCTCTGAAATTGCTTATCTTGAACTTTCATGTCCGCACAAAAATATACCATGACGAAAGGATATCCGGAAAGGGAGCTACTACGCCTCCGCCTTCCCTGCTCCTCTCGGATGACACTGATCATAGACGTTTCGAAGCTCCACATCAAGATGGGTATACTGCTCGGTGGTATTGATGGAGGAGTGCCCCACGATCTCCTGAAGGGTTCGCAAATCCACCCCCCGGCGCAGAAGATGCGTGGCAAAGGAGTGGCGCAGAATATGGGGATAGAGACGGCTCTCGGGGATACCCGCCAGCTTTCCCCTTTTACGGACAATACGCCAGAGATCTCCCCGCCCCAGGGGCTTTCCGTTTCGGGAGAGAAAGACCTCGGGAACTCCCCTAGAGTTCACCTCTCCCCGGGCCTGCTCAATATAGTCGAGCACCGCGGTTACTACATTCCCCACAAAGGGAACCATACGCTCCCGCTCCCCCTTCCCCCGGATGCGAAGAAGCTTGTTTCCCTGGTTGAGATCCTCCAGCCGCACCGATACCGCTTCGGAAGCCCGGAGGCCGCAACCGTAGCAGAGTTCCAGAATTCCCCGATCCCGGAGGGCCAGATAGGTATCCCCCTCCCGACAGGCATCCAGAAGGCGGGATACTTCGGGTTCCGTGAGAATCCGGGGGAGCCGCCGCCCCTTTTGGGGAAGGTCGGGCTTCCACGATCCGCTTTCGATAACGCCTTCATCCACGAGAAAACGGCTCCAGGATCGGAGCGCCGCCAGGCGCCGCTGGATGGTGCTCTTGGAGAGTCCCTGACGCTGCATCTCCCGGGAAAAGGAGTGGGCGTACTCCGGAACCACCGGATAGAGGGGGATCTCCCGCCCTTCGCAGTAGGATTCCCAGTTTTCAAGATCTCTTCCGTAGGCGTCCAGGGTGTGAAAGCTCATCCCCCGTTCCAGAAGAAGATGATCCAAAAAGTTTGCGATCATGGGATTTGACGACGTTTCTTTCATGCCCGGACCTCCTTCACGAGATGCCCCAGGGGAGCTATCTCTTCTCCTGCAGAAAAGAGCATACAGGAAAAGCCGGCAAACTTGAAGGTCTGCCGGCCTATAAGGATTTCACAGGAAGAGATAAAGAGCAGGCTCTCCCGCGAGGTTTTTCAAGAGAGAATCTTTTCGCTCTTGAGAAGATACCAGTAGAGAGCCATCAGGGTCTTGCCATCCTGGAACTCCCGATTTTCAAGCCCCCTTATGAGAGCCTCCCGATTCCGCGACTCCACCTGGATGGTCTCATCGTCATCCCCCTCCAGAGGAGCGGGAAAGAGATCCCTGGCGAAGAAGAGGATAATCTCCTCGTCGCAGAACCCCGGAGAGGTGTAAAACCGGGTGATCTCCGTCATGCTCCGGGCATCCATCCCTACTTCCTCCCGAAGCTCCCGATGGGCGGTCTCCAGAGGATCCTCTCCGGGCTCCACCACCCCAGCGGGAAGCTCCAGCACCGCCCGTTTCACGGGGTAACGATGCTGCCGCACAAAGAGAATTTCTCCATGCTCGTTTTCCGCAAGGATACACACCGCGGGGGCGTGCTCCACCACCTCACGGAAAGAGGTCTTTCCCGAGGGGAGGAGCACTTCATCCCGCCGAAGGTTAAGTATCTTTCCGGAGTAGATGCGCTCCGTGACAAGCTGCTTTTCAAAAGCAAAAATGGATGAACAACCCCTTACTTTTTGCCAAACTCCTGGCCGAGGCCAAAGGCTTTGACGTTGAGATCGAGAAGATGGGCCTTTTTCTTACCAAGCTTCTCCTTGAGTGTATCCAGACAGACCCCGGGATTCACGAGATCCGTGGCCTCCGCCAGGGCTCCCAGGATGATGACATTGGCCACCCGGTCGTTTCCAAGCTCCTGAGCCTTGCTGTTGGCAGGCACGGGAAGGACAGTGACATCTTTTCGCGGATTTTCGTAACGCACGAGATCCTCGTTATAAATCAGCACGCCCCCAGGCTTGAGAGCCTTCTCGAACTTCTCCAAGGAGGGCTGATTCATGATAATCACCACATCCGCTTCGGTCACCACGGGGGAGCCTATCTCTTCATCGCTGATCACCACGCTGCAGTTGGCGGTGCCTCCCCGCATCTCCGGGCCGTAGGAGGGAATCCACGTTACATTCCGTCCCTCTCCCATGGCGGTATATGCCACAAGCTGCCCCAGCGTCAGCACTCCCTGGCCGCCGAAACCGGCGGCGATGAAACTGCGGAAAAAGGGTACCATCAGTTCGTCACCTCCTGATCGGGAACCTTAAGCTCTCCAAGGGGATAGTAGGGGATCATCTTCTCTTCCACCCAGTTAGCGGCATCCACGGGGCGCATCCCCCAGTTGGTGGGGCAGGTAGAGAGAAGCTCCACAAGAGAGAATCCCTTACCGTCGATCTGGGTCTGGAAGGCTTTGCGCACCGCCTCCTTCGCCTTGGCCACGTACTTGGGCTTGGCCACACATGCCCGGGCAATGTATGCGGGTGCCGCAAGCGTGGCAAGCATCTCAGCCACCCTCATGGGATAGCCGTTCACCCTGGGCTCTCTGCCGAAGGGGCATGTGGTGGCCTTCTGCTCCAGAAGGGTGGTGGGGGCCATCTGGCCGCCAGTCATGCCGTAGATGGCGTTGTTGATGAAGATCACCGTAATGTGTTCTCCCCGGTTAGCGGCGTGCACGATCTCCGCCATGCCGATGGAAGCGAGATCCCCATCCCCCTGATAGGTAAAGCCGATCATGTCGGGACGCACCCGCTTTGCCGCAGAGGCCACTGCGGGAGCCCGGCCGTGGGCGGCTTCGTACATGTCCGTATCGATGTAGTTGTAGATAAAGACCGAACAGCCCACAGGAGCTACTCCGAAGGTTCTCTCCTGAATCCCCAGCTCGTCGATCACCTCCGCTACGAGGCGATGGGCCACACCGTGGGTACATCCAGGACAGTAGTGGGTAATGACGTCGCACATGGATTTGGGGCGCTCAAAAATTTTGACTTCACTCATGTCTGCTTCCCCCTACCCTGCAATCTTCCGGATCTGATCCTCGATCTCCTTCACCGAGGGGGCAATACCCCCGCACCGGCCGAAGAAAGAGATGGGGATATCCTTGCCAACCCCGATTTTAACGTCGT
Source organism: uncultured Synergistaceae bacterium (assembly GCA_964539095.1). Classification (GTDB taxonomy): domain Bacteria; phylum Synergistota; class Synergistia; order Synergistales; family Aminiphilaceae; genus DAIPKP01. Next base: position 17,725 of record CAZIFL010000030.1, on the reverse strand, counting down.
CGATCATCTGCCCCATGCTCATCTCCACCACAAGAATCTCCTTCACACTCTTGGGGGAGAGATTTTCGAAGGGAGCGTAGGGGAAGGGGAAGACTGTAATGGGACGGATCATCCCCACGGGGATCCCTTCTCTGCGAAGGTTCATGATAGCCGAGCGGGCGATACGAGCAGTGGTGCCGTAAGCAGCCAGAACGATCTCCGCACCCTCCATCTGGTAGCTCTCGTACCGCACCTCGTTTTGGGTCATGGCGTCATATTTCTTCTGAAGCTTGTGGTTATGCTGCTCCAGCTCTTCCGGATCAAGATAGAGGCTCTTCACGAGGGCCCGTTTCCCCCGCTTGCCCATATATCCGATGGCCCACTCCTCGGCATCGGCGGATTGTGTGGAAGAGGGCTCTTTGAACTCCACAGCCTCCATCATCTGCCCCATGAAGCCATCTCCGAGAATCATCACGGGATTGTGATACTTCTCTGCAAGCTCGAAGGCCAGCGTGGTGAGATCCACCCCCTCCTGAAGGGTACTCGGAGCAAGTACGAGAAGGCGATAGTCCCCGTGGCCGCCTCCCCGGGTAGCCTGAAAGTAATCCGACTGAGCAGGAAGAATACCTCCCAGACCGGGCCCCCCCCGGACGATGTTCATGATGACACAGGGAAGTTCAGCTCCCGCGAGATAGCTGATCCCTTCGGCCATAAGAGAGATACCGGGGCTTGAGGAAGAGGTCATCACCCGTTTCCCCGTGCCGGCACCGCCAAAAACCATATTGATGGAGGCCACTTCACTCTCCGCCTGAAGATAAACCCCTCCCACCTCGGGAAGACGGCGGGACATATATTCGGGAATTTCATTCTGGGGGGTGATGGGATAACCGAAGAAGTATTTGCACCCCGCACGAACAGCGGCTTCCGCCAACGCCTCGTTGCCTTTCATTAACATACGGTCTGCCATGATGCCATCACCTCCTTAATCGTCGTTCCGGTAGACTTCGATAGCCACGTCGGGACAGGTCTTTGCGCACATACTACAGGCAATGCACCCCTCCTTGAATTGCTCCACCGGTCGGAACCCCCGATTGTTGATCCGGTCTGATATGCGGAGCACCTTTACCGGACAGGCTGCCACACAAAGCCCGCAGCTCTTGCACCGGTCTTCCAGTACTGCGATACGACCTTTAGCCATTCACCACACCTCTTTCCCAAGGTAAAAGAATTGTACGACGCAAAGGCCAGAGAGGAATCCTCTCCAGCTCTTCTGCACAATCAAAGGATTGATGCCACAACTCTTTATCCACCGCCGCACAGAGCAACGGAATATCTAAGCGCTCCGAAGCCTTCTTACAGAGGGCTATCCCTCGAAGCACATCTTCTCTTCGGGTTTCTTTCATGAAATGAGTGTTACTTATCAGAGCGGTAAGAGGAAGTTCTGCCACCCTCGCAAGTCGTTCCGAAAGGGAGCAGAGTGCATCCAACGAGGATGCAGAAGGGCGAGAAGCATTGACCACCATGAGAAGGGCATATCCGGCGGTACGGATTTCAGGAGCAAACTGCGTAAGCGCCATGGCTCCTCGTTCGTCTCCTCCTACGTCGAGAAAAAGGCGGGCATCACCAGCGATAGCTCTTCCCACCGAGGGAGAGAGGGCGGGGATATCACCCCAGCGGGTATCCCCCGGAGGGTTGATAACCCCAAAACCCTCGGCCTGGAGAATCTCTGTAATCTCCCGTACCGAGAAGTAAGGATTGATGATGTCGATATCTGCCAGGGTGGTAGCCTCTCCGGCAGATTTGAATGCCCGAGCAAGGTTGATAAGACATTCAGACTTCCCCGACCCAAGAGCCCCCACCACACCGATGATACGCCTCGGAAGGAGGGGCTGAAAACACCTCGTAATAATGCCGTCTATGTCAAGGTCACTTTCCAAGAAAGACATCCTCCTTTATGCGAGCCCCCCGGGCCCAGGAAGCCCCATCCTGACGTCCCTTTCCCTCGCACTGCACCTCCAGAAGCCGCAGAGAACCCGAGGCACAGGCAACCACAGGATACCCCTCATCAAGGGCTATCACTCTTCCTGGCTCTCCTCTCTCTTGGCTCGGCTGGGTCTTCCAGATTTTCAGGCGTTTCCCCTGAAATTCCGTATAGGCGGAAGGGACCGGATGAAAAGCCCGGACTTTATTGTGAACTGATCGGGCGGCGGAGTTCCAGTCAATCCGAAGCTCCTCTTTGGTAATTTTAGGAGCATAGGTAGCATCTTCATCTCTCTGCATCCGGGAAGGACATTGTTCCTTCTTTAGCAATTGTAAAACATTCAGAAGGTTTTTTCCACCTCTTTTTGCAAGAGCTGTAAAAAGATCTCCCGCCGTGGCATCTTCCGAGACTGCCATCTCCTCCTGATGCAGGATGGGGCCTGCATCCATGGCTTCCACAAGCCGAAAAACCGTAACCCCTGTGGAGGAGACGCCGTCAAGAAGGGCTCTTTGGATCGGGGCAGCTCCTCGGTAGCGAGGGAGGAGGGAGGGATGCACATTGCAACACCCCCAGAGAGGAGCCGAAAGATAGGGCTCCCGAATCATCTGGCCGAAGTCAATCACCACGATTGCCTGGGGAGGATCTTCCACAAGCTCCCGTAAGAGGAGTTCGTCTTTATTGATGTTCTCCGTATGATGTACGGGATAGCCCCATTTCCGGGCCTCTTCATCCACCGGAGTGCTTTGAGGAAGGAGCTTTCGCCCCATGGGACGGGGAGGGAGGGTAATAACTTTGGAAAAAGTTGCTGCAAGGTTTCCGAGCGTTTCCAGGCAGAGGGCCGCAAAAGAGCCCGTCCCGGCATACCAGAGAGTACGACCACTGTTCTGCACGAAAGTAGCACCTCCATTTCGGCACACACCCCCAAGCGGGAGCCGAAGAGCCGCGACCACCAGGGCTTCGCAAAGCTCGGTCTGGCCATTGCCAGAGATTCCCGCGCTCCTTTGAGGAGGGGTGAGAGCGATGTCTTTGAGAAAAGGTCAGTCCTTTTCAGAGATCTCCTGCTTTTTGAGTCGCCGTTTAATCATCCCCCGTTTGAGCGGTGAGAGATGATCCAGAAGAAGGACACCCCGAAGATGATCAATTTCATGGGTGAGGGCCCGAGCAAGAAGCCCGGTCCCTTCGATTTCATAAGGCTCCCCTCTCTCGTTGAGAGCCCGAACTCGAACCCACTCAGGACGGCAAACCCTTTCGAAGATCCCCGGAAAGCTCAGGCACCCTTCGTCACCCACCTGCTCCCCAGACTCCTCAAGAATCTCGGGGTTGATGAGAACATAGCGGTTCTCCTCTATCTGAATCACCGTAATTTGAAGAGAGATCCCCACCTGGGGCCCTGCAAGACCCACTCCATCGTGGGCCAGCATGGAATCCCACATATCCTGAAGGATCTCCGCAAGAGACTCTCCGAAATCCTCGATGGGCCTGGTCTCCTCACGCAAAACCGGATCGGGAAACACCCGAATATCCCGTACCGCCATAACAGATCACCTCGCAAAAAATCATGAAACAGCCGCCGCACAGAGCGCACGGCGGCTGTTCTTTATTGCTCGAAGGCTACTACTCTTCTTCCTTGTCTTCGATTTTATTCTTGGCGAACACGTCTCCCCAGACATCTCCCAGGGTAACCGATGTCTCTTCCTGGGGGAATGAGGGGGCAGAGTCTCTGCGGCCTCCCCGTGCGCCTCCCCGGGGGCGCCGGTTGTCGCGATTTCCACCATCCCGATTTCCGTCACGGCTCCGAGGAGCAGAAGAACGCTCCTGGCGCTCCCCGCCTTCGTCATCACGATGGACGGGTTCATCCAGAGGCTCCTGAAGAGCGCTGAGGCTCAAACGAATGCGGCGTTCTTTGGGGTTTACCTCAAGGATCCGGGCGGTAACCTCCGCGCCCTCGGCGATAACATCTTCGGGCTTCTCCACCCGCTCGCGGCTGAGCTGCGAGATATGGATAAGACCCTCCACACCCTTTTCAAGCTCCACGAAAACGCCGAACTCCGCCAGACGCACTGCCTTGACCTCCACATCCTGACCGGCCTGGTAGCGCTCTTCCACACCGTTCCAAGGATCGTGAAGCTGCTTGTACCCCAGGCTGATGCGGCGACGCTCCCCATCTACTTCGAGGATCTGCACTTCTACGGTATCACCCTTACGGAGCACTTCCTTGGGATGCTTGATTCTCGTCCAGGAGAGATCGCCGATGTGCACAAGCCCCTCCACGCCGGGCTCGATCTCAACGAAGGCGCCGAAATCGGTCATGTTTGTGACAGCACCTTCCGCCCGATCGCCGCTCTTCCAACGGTCTGCCACGCTCTCCCAGGGATCGCTCATGGTCTGCTTCATGCTCAAGGAGATCCGGTTTTCGTCTTTATCCATACCGATAACCTTCACCGTAACCTCGTCGCCCTTCTTGACAAGCTCCTTGGGCTTGGCGTTCCTCTTCCAGGAAAGCTCCGAAAGATGAACAAGCCCCTCTACAGGACCGAGGTTCACAAAAACACCAAAGGAGGTAAGGCTGGTGACCACTCCGGTAAGGACATCACCCTCGGCAACATCTTCGTAGAAGGTCCCCCGCTCCTCCTGCATCTCCTCTTCCAGGATATTTCTCCGGGAGAAGACGAGGCGCCGCTTGCGGCGATCCTTATCGAGAAGCTTCACATCCAGGGATTCCCCAACAAACTTGCCGGGGTTAACCCCCCGCCCCTCTTCAGCAAGATGGGACACGGGGACAAAGCCTTCGATGCCGCAGCAATTTATGATCAACCCACCCTTTACCTTGCGAAGCCCCGTAACGGTAATGGGAGCATCATCCGCAAGGGCCTCTTCTACGGCGTTCCACCGCTCATCGAAAGCGGAGCGCCAGCGGCTTACTGTGAGCTGCGAATCCTCGTTCTGGGTAACGTTAACCACCTGAACCCGAATGGTATCGCCTACGGAAGGCTCTTCCACATCTTCTACGAGAACCCGGTGCGTCCACTCACGCTTGGGCAGAAAACCTTCACATTTGTAGCCCACGTCCACGAGCCAGCCATCGTCGTTGGCAGCCACGATAATGCCTTCGAGCTTTTTGCCCCGGTGGACCTCCTGAGCTTCGTACTCCTCCATCATGCGTTCCATATCCATGGTATCCATACTCTCCATCTGCTCCGAATCGGTGTAATCGTCCTCTTCGGTAACTTCCTGGCTCCCCATGGACTCCTGCTGCGTACCCTGAACTTCTTCCATTGTGTTCTTTTCTCCATATACTTCCATCATTAACCATCCATCCCCTTTGACAACCGACTTGATTCCAATTTGTGATGCAATTCATGGATCAGCCAATCCGGAGTGCTTGCTCCGGCGGCTATTCCAAGAGTACTCTTGTCTTTCACCCACCCCCAGTCGAGATCTTCTGCTTGTTCTATCCACTGAACGGGGGTGCCGCTGTTCTGAACGATCTGCACCAGTTTATGCGTATTGGCGCTGTTTTTGCCCCCCATGACGATGATGCCGTCTACTTCTTTCGAGAGCTTCCGAACCGAATCCTGCCGAAGCACTGTGGCCCGGCAGATGGTATTGCATATTCGCAGCTCCTCGGTACGGGTGAGAAGCCCCGAAGCTATCTGTATAAGAGATTCTTCTCGAAGGGTGGTCTGGCAGACTACTCCCACCCGGGAGGCGGGGGAAAAATCCGGTTCCACCGGGAGAGCAGGGTTTACTACCGCCACATCCCCCTCGACATGCCCCCGGATCCCCTTTACCTCGGGATGATCCGTATCCCCCACGATAATAACGAAATAGCCCTCTCGGGAAAGCCGTCTTGCCTGCTCCTGGGCCTTTCGTACAAAGGGACAGGTACCGTCCACAAGGAGGGTATGCCTCTCCTGAAGAAGCTCAAGATCTTCCGGAGGGACGCCGTGAGCCCGGATAAAGACAACTCCCCCCTCGGGAACCTCCTCTGGATGGCGAACCACCCGAAGGCCTCGCGTCTCAAGGCGCCGCACCTCCTGGGGGTTGTGGATAGGGCTTCCCAGGGCGTAGACGATGCCATGAATCTTTAGAGCCTGCTCAAGCTGATCAATGGCGCGGCGAACTCCGAAGCAAAGCCCTGTGGGATCCGCCATGACGTACTTCATGGGTTTCCCCCTTCAAGAAAGAATACACAGCTATCTATTAAATGCGAAAAAACCTTTTGATCTTCAAGCCGAGAAACATGATACCATAAAGTTGGAGAAAATTTTCGGAACCACGTCATTTGCCGGCGAGAAAAAGCCCGGGTCGCCCGAATATCCCCCTCCAGAGCCTCCTGGAGAGAGCACTGCCCCTGATGGTACCACACAAGCTCACGATAGCCAAAACCTTGAAGGGCCGGCAAACGTGAATCATATCCCATTTCAAGAAGTTGTGCAACCTCCTCTACAAATCCTGAGGAGAACTGGGTACCCACCCGCCTGGCGATGGTGTCGCAAAGTTCGCTCCGCTCCTTCCAGAGCCCGATGTAGAGAGGGCGAAAGGAGCGCTCTCTTTTGCGGCGATCTTGAAAAAGCTCCGAAGGAATTGTACCGCAGAGACGCCAGAGTTCAAGCCCCCGGATAGTACGATGCAGATCTCTGGGATGAATTTTTGCGGCATATTCAGGATCTATTCTGCAAAGCTCCTGGTGGAGTAGCTCCGTCCCCTCATGCCGGGCGCGTTCTTCGAGCTGTTCTCGAAGCTCCCAGGACTTGGGGAGATCCTCCGAAAGAAGGGGATCTGTGAGAGCCCGGAAGTAAAAGGGAGTCCCCCCTACAAGAAGAGGAATTTTCCCCCGGCTTCGGATGTCTAGGATCGCCTGAGAGGCGAGTTCTGCAAAATCCGCCGCCGAAAAGGGCTCATCCGGATCCACCACATCCAGAAGATGATGGGGGATTCTCTCCCTGGTAGCCTGATCGATCTTATCCGCCCCTACATTGAGATGCCGATAGACCTGCCGGGAATCCACAGAGACGATTTCACCGCAGAGAGCCTCCGCCATCCGGAGACTCCAGGCGGTTTTCCCCACTGCGGTGGGACCAATGATCCCTATGAAGGGTATGCTCTCTTCTGCTGTCTGTATGATGTTCATGGGCTCTTCCAGTTCTCTCGGCAATCCGATCTTCCTCCATCTCTCTTATACAGAGAAACCTGCGGGCTGTCCACTCGCTTGATTTTTTTAACGGCGATGAAACTCCCTTTCCAGAAAATCTGCTCCATAAGAGAGCACTGTGGGCCTTCCGTGGGGGCATGATCCCGGATGGGCGCAGCCGAAAAGCCTTTTCCAGAGTTCGAGAGCTTCGGGGGGCTCCAGAAGATCGGTGAGCTTTACCGCCATCTTACAGGCTTTGAAGGCCCACGCCTTCCAGAGATGCTCCGGATCATCCTCCCCCTGGGTCTCCTCTATAACCTCCAGGGCCATACGCAACCCCTCGGAAGGAGAGAGACGCAGGCTTCCAAAAGATTCGGGGATCCCCGAAAGAACCGGCCCCTCGTCGCTCTCCTCTAGAAGAAAGCCGAGCCTCTCCAGAGACGGTGCCTGTTCCAGGGCACGCTCCCCAAGGCTGGGAGGCAACCCCAGAGGGGCTAAAAGCCTCTGGGATTGCCTCATACGGAAGCGCGTGGCAGCAATCTCTTCATAAGCTACCCGCTCGTGCGCCGCATGCGGATCCATAATCACCAGATCCCCCTGACGATCAAAGAGGAGGTATCCCGAGGCGAGACGCCCCAGATACCGGGGAATCCCCCGATCTTCCCCGGAGAAATCGGGGGCCTCCGGCAGATCCGGTAACTCCGCAACGTGCGGCTCCTCTTCCTGCTCACGAGAAAAGGATCCTACACGGTACGCCCTTTCGGAAGAGGGTTCGTCGGAGCAGCGTCTCTGCGGTGAGAGAGGAGGTACATCCAGTCTTTTGTTGGAGGAAGAGAAGGGAGAGAGCAGAGGGTCCTTCTCCCAGGGGAAGGCAGGGTTGTGAAGATTCTCTCTCCGGGGGGGATCGGGAAAACCCGTCTCTCCCCAGAGATCCTGAAGAGGATTTCCGTCTCCTCCCAGACGCTGTACGCTCCGATGGAGTACCCGAAAAACCTGCCGGGGGAGGCGGAAACGAACCTCTATCTTGGCAGGGTGTACATTCACATCCACATCCTCCTCGGGAACCCGGAGAAGGAAGAGCCACTCTCCCCCTGGGCGGGGGCTCCCGGCCTTCAGGGCGGCGAAGAAGAGAGGGTCCTCACAGCGCCGGCCGTTGACAAAAGAGACAATCTGAGCCTTCTCCGCATGCTCCTGAGAGAGGTGGTAGGCGTCCACCGCATACCCCTCCATCTCCTCGCGGCACTCCCGAATCCGGGAATCCCCCCAGAGATGGGCAAGAAGAGCTGCACGATCCCCATCTCCAAAGGATGTAAAAAGAGGTTTGCCATCGGAAAAGAGCATGAAGGCCACCTCGGGGTAGGCCAGGGCATACTCCCGAAGAAGCCGGGAGATGCGCCTCGTTTCGGCAGATCCTGATTTGAGAAATTTCTTGCGCGCCGGAATGGAGCAGAAGAGATCTTCCACCTGGATACAGGTTCCTCCGGAGCAGGAAATCCGTTCGTGGGCGGTACAGATGCCCTCCTCTACGCGGATTCGCCCCCCCTCCTCCCCAGAGGAGCGGCTGCGTATCTCCATACGCGAGACCAGGGCGATGCTCGCCAGAGCCTCCCCCCGGTACCCCAGCGTGTGAATGGCGTAGAGATCCTCCAAAGTGGCGAGCTTGCTCGTAGCGTACCGTTCCACCGCCAGGGGCAACTCCTCGAAGGGAATCCCCTTGCCGTCATCCTCCACCACCAGAGAGATCTTTCCCCCCTGCACAAGGCGCACGTCAATCCTCGAAGCCCCCGCATCAAGAGCATTCTCCAAAAGCTCCTTTACCACAGATACGGGGCGCTCCACCACTTCCCCTGCAGCGATACGGGAGGAGAGGGATTCCGGAAGTTTGCGTATCATAGCGTCTGCTCCTTTAAAACCTGAAGGCTTCGCTTTCTAAGAATATAGAGCATCTCCAACGCCTTGAGAGGGGTCATGCCGTCAGGATCGAGCAGGGCAAGTTCTTCTAATACGGCCTGCCCCTCGGCGTGAGGGAAAAGTTTTTTCTGCGTCGGCTCCTCTCTCCGGGAAAGAGACTCCCCGGGAAGCCCCTCCGGGATCTGATCCCGCTCAAAACGTTCGAGAAGTTCCTGGGAGCGGCGGAGTACCGCTTCGGGAATCCCCGCCAGCCGGGCCACTTCGATGCCGTAGGAACGGTCTGCGGGATAGGGGACCACTCGGTGCAGAAAGGCAATCCCCTCCTCGTTCTCCTCCACCGCCATGCTCAGATTGGTAATCTCGGGATATTCCTCCCCAAGGCGGGTAAGCTCGTGGTAGTGGGTGGCAAAGAGAACCCGGGCCTGGTGCTCCGACCGGGCGAGGTACTCCAGAATGGCCCAGGCGATACTCATACCGTCGTAGGTAGAGGTCCCCCTTCCGATTTCATCGAGCACCACAAAGCTTCGGGAGGTAAGATTGTGCAGAATATTGGCGGTCTCCAGCATCTCCACCATAAAGGTGCTGTTCCCTCGATCCAGCTCATCCCGGGCTCCTATGCGGGTAAAGATACGATCGGTAAGAGGGATCCGCGCCGATGCGGCGGGGACGAAGCTCCCCATATGGGCCATAAGAATGAGCAGCGCCCCCATACGAAGATAGGTAGACTTTCCCGCCATGTTGGGGCCTGTCACGATGGCGATCCGCTCCCCCTTTTGCGAGAGCAGCAGATCGTTCGGAACGAAGGGGCGGGTCTCCAGCGATGCCTCCACCACAGGATGACGCCCCTGCAGTACTTCGAGCACCTCCTCTGAGGAGAGAAGAGGGCGGACGTATTTGCGCTCCCACGCCACCTCTCCCAGCGAGCGGAGGACATCCGCCTCGGCGATGTTCCTGGCAAGCCTCTGAAGCTCCCCCGCCCGGACCATAGCCCGGCCGCAGAGTTCGGCGTAGAGAGCCCGCTCCCGCTGCTCTCCGAGGCTCTCCGAGGCAAGAAGGGTCTCCTCGAACTGCTTCAGATCCTCGGTGATATACCGCTCCGCCGAAACCAGGGTCTGTTTCCGCTGGTATTCCTGAGGCACCGTAACATTCCCCGCCCGGCTTATTTCAAGATAGTATCCGAAAACCTTATTGGAGCCGATTTTCAGATTACGTATCCCCGTACGTTCGCGCTCCCGGAGAAGATAGCTCTGCAGCCACGCCTCCCCCTCCTCCTGGGCCGCCCTGCAGCGATCCAGCTCCTCATCAAATCCCGAAGCGATCACCGCTCCGCTCTTCCATGAGGAGGGGAGATGTTCCTGAAGCCCCCGTGAGAGAAGCGTTCCAAGCTCATCCAGATCAGGAGCCGAAGGAAAGAAAGACTCAAGAGGCGTCCCTCTTCCAAGCCTCTCAATCTCGGGATATATTCGTAACGTCTGCCGCAACGCTCCGAGATCCCGGGGGTTCCCCACCCCCAGGGAGAGCCTCCCCAAAGCCCGCTCCACGTCTTGACACTCCCCCAGGAGGGGGGCGATCTTTTGTGAAAAAGCGGGGTTCGTCACCACGTACGCCACCCGATCCTGACGCTCTCGAATACGCTCATCATCCCGAAGAGGGCGGAGAATCCACTCCCTGAGCGTGCGCCTCCCCATGGGGTTTCGGCATCGGTTCAGAACAGAGAAAAGCGTCTCTCCCTCTCCGGAGAAAAGCTCCAGATTCTTTCGGGTCGTTCCATCAAGGTAGAGAAAGGTTTTGGGGTGGTAGGGGCGAATTTTTCGGATATGGGGGGGGAGAGAAAACTGGGTCTCCTCCACGTAACGCAAGGCTCCCGCAGCACATCCCAGAGAGAGATCCCCCCGGGAAAAACCAAAGCCGTCAAGAGAGGCAACCCCGAATGAGCGAGCAAGATAGATCTCGCCGCGGCGGGGATCGAAATCCCCCCGATCCCGCGGAACCAGCCTCTTCGCAAGAGGTGGATCAAGGGAGGCAGCCAGAGCCTTTTCCTCCGAGGCGGGGCAGAGAAGATCCCCGGGCTCGAAGGAGCGGATCAGAGTCAAAGCCTCTTTACGCGGGAGCACCCCCGCCTCGAAATCCCCCGTGCAGGGGACGAGAAGGGCAAAGGCCATGGAGTCCCCCCGGGGAGCCAGAGCCCCCAGGCGGCCATCCGAAGCACCGTCGGAAGAAGCATAGGTTCCGGGGGTCACCACCCGGATCACCCGGCGATCCACAAGTTTTTTTCCGTCGGGCTCCTCCACCTGGTCGCAGATAGCCACCCGACACCCCGCATCAACGAGGCGGCTCAGATAGTTTTCCGCCGCATGGTAGGGTACCCCCGCCATGGGAATCTTCTTTTCCGTATCCCGGGCGGTGAGGGTGATATCGAGAATTCGCGAGGCTTTTTCCGCGTCATCAAAGAACATCTCGAAGAAATCCCCCATGCGGAAAAAGAGAAGGCAGTCGGGATAGCGCTCCTTCCAGTAGGAATATTGTTCGAGCATGGGGGTTATTTTGACATCTTCGGGAATACCCTTCACCGTATCCTCCTCTGTACAACCGCTCTCATCACTGTTTTGCAGCATCCAGATAGCTCTGGAGGATCACCGCCGCGGCGGTTTTATCCACCATTCCCCGGCGTTTTTCCTCCGAGAGGCCCCGTTCTTTAAGGCTCTGATGCGCCGTCACGGTGCTGAATCGTTCGTCCCAGGTGCGCACCGCCACCGAAGGGTAACGCTCCTGAAGCGCCCCCGCCATATCAAGAATCCGCTTTGCCTCGGGCCCCTGGGAACCATCGGTGCGAAGAGGGAGCCCCACCAGAAGCACGGCAACGCTGTACTGCTGCATAAGGGCATCCAGCTCAAGCTTCCACTTTTTCTTGGCAGACCAGACAGCAACCCCCTGGGCGAACATCCCCAGGGGATCGCTGAGCGCTACCCCGATACGAACAGCACCGATATCAAGACAGACAATACGTTCTGCCATGATTATCCTTTGCTCAAGAGGCTCCGGAGAAGCTCCGGCACAGCCTGGAGGGCCTCTTCCGTTTGAGCGGGGTTCTTCCCCCCTGCCTGAGCCATGGAAGCCTTCCCTCCTCCGCCTCCTCCCGCAATCCGGGCGGCTTCTTTAATGAGCTTTCCTGCGTGCGCTCCCCTGGAGACCGCTTCGTCATCCACCACCGCCACAAACTGCACTCGATCCTCAAAAACTCCCCCGAGAACCATCACCACGGGGGTAAGGCGCTGCCGCACCGCATCCGCTACCTGAAGAAGCAGCTCCGTGTTCCCCTCGGGGAAGATTCCTGTCACAAGAGAAATGCCTTCGATCTCCACCGCTCCCTGAAGAAGGGCCTCGATACGGTCCAGACTCCCCTGAAGGCGCTCCTTTTTGAGAAGCCCCTCAGTCTCCCGAAGGGCCTGCTGCAGATCCTCCACCCGAAGCTGGAGAGAGGATACATCGCACCCCAGACTGTGCCGAAGAAGCTCCGTTACCTCCTGAAGCTCCTGATGATGCCTGAGAGCCTCCATCCCTGTAATGGCGGTGATGCGCCGCGTGCCGGAGCCAATGCTCTCCTCTCGGAGGATCTTAAAGCTTCCGATCTCTCCCGTGGCAGCCACGTGAACCCCCCCGCAAAGTTCCACGCTGGTCTCGGGGATGGCCACCATGCGCACCTCACGGCCATATTTCTCTCCGAAAAGGGCCTTGGCCCCCCGGGATTTTGCATCTTCCAGGGTAGTTACCGAACTCTCAAGGGAGAGATTCTGAAGAATAGCCCGGTTCACAAAATCTTCCACGTTCTGAAGATCTTCCTTCTTGAGGGCCTCAAAATGGGTAAAGTCGAAACGCAGCAGCTCCGGAGCCACCAGAGACCCCGCCTGACGCACATGCTCCCCCAACCGTTGGATCAATCCTTCGTGGAGCAGATGCGTGGCGGTATGGTTTCGGGAGATGGCCTTGCGGCGTTCCAGATTCACCCGTGCCTCAATCTGATCCCCCACCCGGAGCACTCCGGAGAGCATGGCACCCTGATGCATAATGAGATTTCCCGCAGGATGCCGGGTATCCTCCACGGCGAAACGCCCCGAGAGGTTTTCCAGAACTCCCGTATCCCCTACCTGGCCGCCCTTTTCCGCGTAGAAGGGTGTTCGGTCAAGAACCACCTCTCCAGATTCTCCCTCCTGGAGTTCCTCCACGGGCTCTCCATCCCGGAAAAGCCCCGCCACCGTGCAGCAACAGGCCACGGAGAGGTATCCCTCAAAGGGGGTATCCCCTAGGGTGTTCAACAGCTCTGTGAAGGCATCCCCGCAGACCACCGAGGCGGTCTGTTTGCTCGCTCCCCGGGCCCGCTCTCTCTGGGCGTTCATGGCCCGGGTAAAGCCCTCACGATCCAGAGGGATGCAGGCCTCCTGACAGATCTCCTCGGTAAGCTCCAGCGGAAATCCGTAGGTGTCGTACAGCTCGAAGGCCACCTCCCCCGAAAGCGGGGTCTTCTCTCCCGAAGGCATTTTTCGAATCTCCTCATCCAGAAGGAGGCACCCCTGATCAAGGGTACGGGTGAAGCGCTGCTCTTCCAGCTGCAGGATCTGCTCAATGGTGGAGCGATTGGCCTCCAGCTCCTCGTAGACCCCACCCATGAGTGAGATCACCGAGGGGAGAAGCTCCGCCAGGAAGGGGCGTTCGATCCCCACCAGGCGGCCGTACCGGGCAGCCCGGCGCAGAAGCCGCCGCAGCACGTATCCCCGGCCTTCGTTGGAGGGGAGAATGCCGTCGGCGATCATAAAGGAGACCGCCCGAAGGTGATCCGACACTACCCGGGCAGCCATGGTCTCCTGCTTTTCCGCACCGTAGGGTATCCCCGCCAGGGAGCAGAAATCATCGATGAGAGGGCGGAAAAGATCGGTCTCAAAATCCGTGGGAACCTCCTGCACTACCGAGGCAAGGCGCTCAAGCCCCATGCCGGTGTCGATATTCTGCTTGGGAAGAGGGGTAAGCTCCCCCGCCTCGTCCCGGTTGAACTGCATGAACACCAGGTTCCATATTTCGAGATAGCGGTCGCAGTCACACCCCACCGCACAGTCAGGAGAGCCGCAGGAGAAGGACTCTCCCTGATCGTAGATAAGCTCCGAACAGGGACCGCAGGGACCCACAGGACCCACGGACCAGAAGTTGTCCTTATCCCCCAACCGGACGATGCGGTTTTCCGATAGTCCCACATCCCGATGCCAGATGTTGAAGGCTTCGTCATCATCCAGATAGATGGTGGCATAGAGCCGATCCGCCTCTAGACCGATATGCTCGGTAAGAAAGGTCCAGGCCCAGGGGATGGCCTCGCGCTTGAAGTAATCCCCGAAGCTGAAGTTCCCCAGCATTTCGAAGAAAGTATGATGCCGGGCGGTACGCCCCACGTTATCAATATCGTTGGTTCGGATACACTTCTGGGATGTGGTGGCCCGAAGAACTTCGGGGTTCCGGATCCCGAGGAAGTACGGTTTGAAGGGGACCATACCGGCGATGGTAAAGAGGATGGTAGGATCCTCGGGGAGCAGGGAGAAGCTCGGGTACCGTCGGGAACCCTTCTCTTCAAAATATTTCAGGAACATTTCGCGTAATTCATTGCCGCTACGCCATTTCATGATATGTATACTCCTCCTCTAGTGGGTTGTTCCACATTATATTGTGCCTTGAAATGGGAGCCTCCGCTTGTGTGTCCCCTCTGCTCTAAGCGCGGTCGAACCGCTCCCTTGCTTTGCTGTTCCGGCCCGTCGCCGCAGATACGCCGTCCAGACGCGCAGCTACGGCTCACCGGCACGTCCTGTGCCGGTGCCGGGCCTCCACGACGCAAAGCTGCGCTCGCCGACCACTATGCTCGCGCCTCCGGACACACAAGCTCCGGCTCCTGGAGTTCACCCAAAACCACAATATAAGCAGGAATGATACACCAGCTACGAGTGGCTAGCCGTTGGCTCTTTAGGAAGCCACAAGCTCTTTCCGGCAACGCCGGGCTTGGGGGAGAATCTCCTCCTGTTTCATGGAGCTTCCGTGGGCACCCCAGATCCAGCGACCCTTCACCATGGTGGCCTCCACGTCCGCACTGCTCCCGGCGTAGACCAGATAGGGGATCAGATTTTCTTCGTTCCAGCCATTATAGTGAGGCTGATCCAGATTGACTAGCAGAAGATCCGCCTCCCAACCCTCTTCAATGCGCCCCACCTGAGAAAAGCCCAGGGCCTTCGCTCCCTCCAGAGTGGCCATGCCAAAGGCTTGGGAGGCGGAGACCGCCAGGGGATCCCTATTTGCCCCCTTGTGCAGCAGGGCAGCGGTGCGCATCTCCTCCCAGAGATCCAGCCGGTTGTTGCTGGCGGCGCCGTCGGTGCCGAGAGCCACCTGTACACCCTTTTCCAGCATGGAGGGCACCGGAGCGATGCCGCTCCCCAGCTTGAGATTACTTCCGGGGTTGTGGAGCACCGTTACATTCTTGCGGGCCAGCTCCTCCACCCGGTCTTCCGGGAACCACACGCCGTGGGCCAGAAGAAGCCGGGGAGCCTCCATAAGCCCGGTCTCTTCAAGAAGTTTTATGGGATCCTTTCCCAGCTCTTTTTCGATATACTCTTTCTCCCAGGCGGATTCCAGCCAGTGCACATGCACCCCAAGCCCCTTGTCCGAGGCCTCCCGGGCAAGAAACTCCAGATGCTCCGGAGAGACCGTATAGGGGGCGTGGGGGGCGTACATTACGTTGATCAGTCCATCCCTGCCATGCCATTTCTCTACAAGATCCCTCTGTTCTGCCAGAGAGACCGGGGGTTCTTTCTGGGAGGCATCCCAGAGGATTCCCCGGCTGAGCGCGGCCCGCATCCCCATATCAAGGGAGGCCTGAGCCACCTGATCCATGAAGAAGTACATATCACCGAAGCAGGTAGTTCCGGTGGAGGCCATTTCGAGAAGAGCCTGGCAGGTGCCCCAGTAGACGTGCTCTCCCGTAAGTTTTGCCTCCACGGGCCATATTTTTTCATGCAGCCAATCCAGCACCACCATATCCTCCCCCAGACCACGAAGAAGCACCATGGCCGCATGGGTGTGACTGTTTACAAATCCAGGCAGAAGGGCGGTATGGCCTCTTCCGTCGATCCGCTCCTCCGCCTCTTCCGAGGAGGGATCCTCCACCAGGGAGATCGCACCGTTTCGGACGAGCACATGCCCCTTGCGGGCTCCTTTAAGGGGATCTACGAGTATCATATTCTGCAAAAGGGTTGCCATGGTTTTACCTCCTCGGAATCTCTTTCGAAAATGCTTCTCTTCGTCCTATTCCCGCCAATCCTTCATGTACTGCTCCTGTTCGGGGGTGAACTTTTCCAGGGCAATCCCCAGGGATTCCAGCTTGAGGGCCCCCACCTCCCGGTCCAGCTCCTCCGGCACATTGTAGACTCCGGGCTCTCCCTGGGTCTGCAGCACGTGAAGGGCCGTGAGAAGCTGCATGGCGAAGCTGAGATCCATAATCTCGATGGGATGCCCGTCTCCTGCGGCAAGGTTCACCAGGCGTCCCTCCGCAAGAAGATAGATCCGACGGCCATCCTTAAAGCTGTACCGAGTGACGCCGGGACGCACATCCTCTACAGAAGAGGATCGCTCCTCCAGATGGGGCTTGGAGATCTCCACATCAAAGTGCCCCGCATTCGCCAGAAGCACCCCGTCTTTCATGGCATCCATGTGCTCTCCCCGAATAACCGAGATGTTCCCCGTGACGGTGATGAAGAAATCCCCCAGGGGGGCCGCCTCCGTCATGGACATCACTCGATAGCCATCCATGAGAGCCTCCAGAGCCCGATGGGGATCCGCCTCCACCACGATCACCGAAGCCCCCATGCCGGAGGCCCGGGAAGCCACCCCCCGGCCACACCAGCCGTACCCCACCACCACCACGGATTTCCCCGCCACCAGGCAGTTGGTGGTATGCATGATGGCATCCCATACAGACTGTCCCGTGCCGTAGCGGTTGTCGAAGAGGTACTTGCTGTAGGCATCGTTCACCGCATACATGGGGAAGGCGAGAATCTTCTCCTCCGCCATGGCCTTGAGGCGCTTCACCCCCGTGGTGGTCTCCTCACACCCTCCGAGGATTTTCGAGCAGAGTTCGGGGCGCTCCTCGTGGATCAGGCAGACCAGATCGCAGCCGTCGTCAATGATAATCTCCGGGTCCCAGGCCGCAGCGGCGCGAAGGTTTTCCATGTACATCTCCGAGGTCATACCCCGGGTGCTGAAGACGTGAATGCCCTCCTCCACCAGGGCGGCACAGACATCATCCTGGGTGGAAAGAGGGTTGCTCCCCGCAGCGGCTACGGTGGCCCCAAGACGTTTAAGGGTTCGGAGCAGACACGCCGTCTTGGCCTCCAGATGGAGACATACGGAAAGCACTTTTCCCTCCAGGGGCTTTTGCGGAGCGAGACGATCCTCCAGCATGCGGAGCACCGGCATGTACTGCCAGGCCCAGTCCATTTTGGCTTTCCCCTGGGGGGCAAGGCTTCGGTCTGCGATGGTATAGTCCGGTCGGGTCATAGTTCATATCCTCTTTTCATCTAAAATAATAAAACCTGCTCTCTCTTCCTGTTTTGCCTTTACTGCCTTTGTCTCTTACTAGCCACTAGTGGCCTGTTCCACGTTATAATGTGCCCTTGGATGGGAGCCTCCGCTCATGT
>CAZIFL010000029.1:0-39934 GCA_964539095.1 uncultured Synergistaceae bacterium | reverse complement strand
TCTAATGCATATACCACCCGCCGTTCACGAAGATGGTCTGCCCGGTGATGTAGTCTCCTCGGAAGATGAGAAAGTCCACACAGTCCGCCACATCTTCCGGGGTTCCCAGGCGATTTAGGGGGATGGATTCGAGCATCTTACGAAGGGGTTCCTCCTCCGCCAGGCGGTAACGGGTCATCACCTCTTCAGTGTTGATGATCCCCAGACCGATGGCATTTACCCGAATCTTCGGGGCCAGCTCCAGAGCCATGTCTTTAGTGAGGTTCACCACCCCCGCCTTGGCGCTGCAGTAGTTGGCTCCGTTTTTGCGCCCCTCGAAGGCGGTGCCGGAGACCATGGAGAGGATGCACCCCATATCCCCGGCGTACCGTCGGGCGTACTCCCGGGAGCAGAGAAAGACGCTCTTGAGCACCGCCTGATGCACCTCATCCCACTGCTCTTCAGACATCTCCCGAAAGGGGCCATCCATATTGCGCCCGGCGTTGTTGATAAGCACCTCCACGGTGCCGAAGGCCTCCTCGGCGGCGTCGAAAAGCTTCTGTACCCCCGCATGGGTTCCCACATCTCCCTGAACGGGGAGAATCCTGGCTTCGGGGTGCTCCTGCCGCACCTTTTCGCATACCTCCTGGGCTTCCTGAAGGGAGCTGCGGTAGTTGAGCACCACCGAACACCCCCGAAGGGCACAGTGCCGCACCAGGGCAGCGCCGATCCCCCGGGAAGCTCCTGTAACGAGCACTACGGGATTCATAACAACCAAACCTCCTCATGTAAACGTCAGCATACTACTGTTTAAGCCCCCTGCGGAATCCCCGAAGAGATCCCGCAGGCCACCATACCACAGAATAAGAAAGGGCTTCAACAGGTGAGAAATGGTGAGAAATAAGGAAAATTCCCCCTCTCTCTTTTCAGAGCCTTTTGAGGTATGATACCCTAAAGCAGAAACAGGGAAGGAGGGGTGTAGCATGGAACCGCAGAATACCCCCGTATATACCATTATGATCGTGGATGACACCCCCGCAAATCTGGGGCTTCTTGAAAATATGCTCCGCCGCAAGGGATACCGGGTTATGGCTTTTCCCAAGGGATCCCTGGCTCTTCGGGGGGCTCTGGTGAACCCTCCGGATCTGATTCTTCTGGATATCAACATGCCCGAGATGAACGGCTACGAGGTCTGCGAGAAGCTGAAGGAGGAGCCTGCTCTTGCGGCGATCCCCGTGCTCTTTCTGAGCGCCCTGAACGAGGCAGAGGACAAGACCAGGGCCTTTGCGGCGGGAGGGGTGGATTACATCGCCAAGCCCTTTCAGATTGAGGAGGTTCTCGCCCGGGTGCAGACCCATCTGCAGCTCCGGGAGATGCGCAAAACTCTGGAGCATTACAACAGAAATCTGGAGGAGCGCATCCGCAAGCAGGTTCGAGAGATTTCGGATGCCCAGATTTCTACCATCATCGCCCTGGCAAAGCTGGCGGAGGAGCGTGACGGGGATACGGGAAAGCATATCGAGCGGGTGCGGTTGCACTGTCGGCACCTGGCGGAGGCCCTTCGCAAATCCTCCCCCTACTCGGAGCAGATCGACGGGGCCTTTATCGAGAATATCTACCACGCCAGTGCCCTGCACGATATCGGCAAGGTGGGGATTAAAGACGGCATTCTTCAGAAGCCCGGATTGCTTACCCCCCAGGAGTACGAAGAGATCAAGAACCATACCGTTATCGGAGCCCGAACGCTCCAGACGGTGCAGGAGGCCTATCCCCATAATGCCTTTATCGGCATGGGAATCGAAATTACCCGATCCCATCACGAATGGTGGAACGGCAAGGGCTACCCCCATGGTTTTGCGGGGGAGGCTATTCCGCTGAGCGCCCGGATTATGGCGGTAGCAGATGTCTACGATGCCCTTCGGATGGAGCGCTGCTACAAGCCCGCCTTTTCTCACGAAAAATCGGTGGAGATTCTTCGGGCAGGGCGGGGAACCCAGTTTGACCCCGTGGTGATTGATGTTTTTATGGATATGGAGGATCTTTTCCGTCGCACCGTGGAGAATTTTCACTAGCGCAACCCCCTAAAAGAACCCCAGGCTGCGATAACGCGGTACGATAACGCAGAGAGCCCCCACGAAAAATGTGGGGGCTCTCTGCGTCGCTTCCTATCTCTGTAAGTGCATATACTTTATAAATTTTTCATGGTTCTAGTGGGGCGTTCCTGCTTATATTATGCGCCTAAATGAGCCGCAGGAGCCGGAGCTTGTGTGTCCCCGGCAGCGAGCATAGTGGTCGGCGAGCGCAGCTTTGCGTCGTGGAGGCCCGGCACCGGCACAGGACGTGCTGGTGAGCCGCAGCTGCGCGTCTGGACGGCGCATCTGCGGCGACGGGCCGGAACAGCAAAGCAAGGGAGCGGTTCGGCCGCGCTTAGAGCAGAGGGGACACACAAGCGGAGGCTCCGACGTAAAGGCACGATATAATCCGGAACAGCCCACTAGCTCCTACTCCACGATCTCTCCCTCCACCACATCTCCGTTGGCCCCCTCCGAAACGGGGGGTTCTTTCCAGGAGATTTCGAGAGCACTTCCCGAGGTCTCCAGAGTGATGGCGGCCCCCTGGGGGATCTCCCCTCCCACAAGCTCCCGGGCGAGCCGAGTCTCTATATTTCGGGAGAGATAGCGCTTCAGGGGGCGGGCTCCGTAGGCGGGGTCGTAGGCCTGCCGGGCGATGTAGTCCAGCGCCTCCGGGGTAACCTTGAGGGACATGCCCATCTGCTCCAGCCGATGGCCGAGATCTTCCAGAAGAAGCCCGGCGATACGGGCCACCTCCCCCATCCGCAGAGGTTTGAAGAGCACCACATCATCCACACGGTTCAGAAATTCCGGCCGGAAGGCTCCCCGAAGGGCCTGCATCACTGCGTTGCGGGCGTTTTCCGTGATATCCCCCTCGGGGGTGATCCCCTCCATAAGGTAAGGGGCCCCGATGTTGCTGGTGAGGATGAGCACGGTATTTTTGAAGTTTACCCTTCGGCCGTGGCTATCCGTGAGATGCCCCTCATCCAGAATCTGGAGTAGCATGTTGAAGAGATCCGGGTGGGCCTTTTCGATCTCGTCGAAGAGCACCACGCTGTAGGGCTTGCGCCGCACCGCCTCGGTGAGCTGTCCCCCCTCTTCGTATCCCACATATCCCGGAGGGGCCCCCACCAGTCGGGAGACCGCATGTTTCTCCATGTACTCCGACATATCCAGGCGGATCATGTTCTCCTCGCTGTCGAAGAGGGACGCCGCCAGGGTGCGGGCAAGCTCGGTCTTTCCCACTCCCGTGGGGCCCAGGAAGATAAAGGAGCCGATAGGGCGCCGGGGGTCTTTGATCCCTGCCCGGGCCCGGAGCACCGCATCCGCCACCGCCTGCACCGCCTCATCCTGCCCCACCACCCGCTCGTGCAGCACGTGATCCAGCCGAAGGAGCTTCTGCCGCTCCCCCTCCACCAGCCGGGTGACGGGAATTCCCGTCCAGCGGCTTACAATCTGGGCGATCTCCTCTTCGGTCACCTCCTCCCGAAGAAGGCTCTGGGCGCTCTTTGCCTCCATTCTGTCCTGGGCCTCCTCCAGGGCCTTTTCCACCTGGGGAAGTTCTCCGTGCCGAATCTGGGCAGCTCGGTTGAGATCATACTGCCGCTCCGCCCGCTCCACCTCCAGGCGCAGGGATTCCAGCTTCTCCCGAAGCTCCTGCACCTCCCGGATGGCCTCCTTTTCCTTTTCGTACTGGGCGCGAAGCACCTCCGCCTGGGAGCGTACTTCCTGAAGCTCCTTCCGAAGGGCAGCAAGGCGTTCTTTACTGGCTTTATCCGTCTCTTTCGAGAGGGCGGCCTCTTCGATTTCGAGCTGCATCACCCGCCTGGACGCCGCATCCAGCTCTGCGGGCATGGAGTCGATCTCGGTGCGTACCATGGCGCAGGCTTCGTCCACCAGGTCGATGGCCTTATCCGGCAGGAAACGATCCGTAATATAGCGGTTCGAGAGGGTGGCGGCTCCCACCAGGGCGTTGTCCTGAATCCGCACCCCGTGATGTACCTCGTAACGCTCCTTGAGCCCCCGGAGAATGGAGATGGTATCCTCCACCGTGGGCTGATCCACCACCACGGGCTGAAAACGCCGCTCCAGGGCGGCATCCTTTTCGATATGCTCCCGATACTCGTCCAGGGTGGTGGCGCCGATGCAGTGTAGCTCTCCCCGGGCGAGCATGGGCTTGAGCATGTTCCCCGCATCCAGGGAGCCCTCGGCCTTTCCCGCCCCCACGATGGTGTGCAGCTCGTCGATGAAAAGGAGCACCTTGCCGTTCTGCTCCTTCACCTCGTTCAGCACCGCCCGGAGGCGCTCCTCGAACTCTCCCCGGAATTTGGCCCCCGCAATGAGGGCTCCCATATCGAGAGCCACCAGGGTTCGATCCTTCAGCCCCTCGGGAACGTCCCCCCGGACGATCCGGTGGGCCAGCCCCTCCACGATGGCGGTCTTTCCCACTCCGGGCTCCCCGATGAGCACAGGGTTGTTCTTGGTCTTTCGGCTGAGAATACGGATCACCCGGCGGATCTCCTCATCCCGGCCGATAACGGGGTCCAGCTTTCCTGTGCGGGCCATCTTCACGAGATCCCGGCCGTACTTCTCCAGGGCCTCGTAGGTCTCTTCGGGGTTGTCGCTCTGCACCCGTACCCGGCCGCGAACCTCCGAGAGCACCTTGAGAAACCGGGCTTCGTCGATGCCAAAGCTTCGGAGGATCTTCCCCCCCGGAGTGGCATCCCCCTCCTCCAGTAGGGCCGCAAAGAGATGTTCCACGGAAATATAGTCGTCCTTCAGGCGCTTGGCCTGCCCTTCCGCCTGAACAAAGAGCTTCTGCAACCTCTGGGTAATGTAGATCTTCCCCTGCTCCGTGGAGCCTCCGGAGATTTTGGGGCGTTTGGCAAGCTCTCGCTCCACCGCCTCCCGCAGATTTTCTACGGGTACCTCCATCCGGTTCAGAAGCCGGGGGATGAGCCCCCCCTCCTGCTGGAGCAGCGCCAGAAGCAGGTGCTCCCCATCCACCTCCTGATGGCCGTAGGAGACCGCCAGGCTCTGGGCCTGGCTCAACGCCTCCTGAGATTTTTGGGTCAGTCTATTAAGATCCATGGGATTTCCCTCCTTAGAAAGACCCCTTGAGACAAGGCCTTTCCAACCTGAATATGCTCTTCATGCCCCATCATTATAAAGGTCAAATAAGATCAGACAAGGGTTTTGAAGGGGGATGTTGCCTTTTTAAACAAAACAAGAAGCATTTAAGGGCGTAAAAAGGCGATTTAAGCAGCTTCTCTTCTTTTTTCTTCGAATTTCTCCAAAAAAATTTTTTCAGACTCTTTCAGACAGTTCGAGAAGCTCCCCAAAGGAGCGGGCACAGAGATCCCGGCGCAGATTTGCCCCGAGGGGGCGCTGTTCCCTGAGGCGCTCCAGAGCACTGCGGGAGATCTCCAGAGAGAGATACCCCTCCTCCAGAAGGGGAAGTTTCCCCCGCATTTCCCCTTGGGGAGAGAGAACGTGGGAGCCCCCGAGAAAGAGGGCCTCCCCCTCCCGGCCGGTACGGCAGCAGCAGAGCACCCAGCAGACCTGGGCCACGCTGATCCCCCTGCCGATATGGTGCCAGGGAGTGAGCGCCTTAGGAGCGTCTTCCGGAGAGAGTACGCAGGGTGCGGAAGGAGCGAGGATATACTCCGCCCCCCGCTGCACCGCCAGAATGGCATTCTCCGGATGCCAGAGATCCTCACAGATCAGAATGCCGCATTTTCCGAAGGGGGTCTGTATAACGGTAATGGAATCCCCGGGGGTAAAGGTTTTGTGCTCCCGGTAGTGTCCGTAGTTGCAGAGATTGAGCTTGCGGTGCTCTCCCAGAAGTTTTCCTCCGTAAAAGCAGGCGGCGGCGATGTAGAGGCGGTCTTCCTCCACCACCGGATAGCTCACCAGAGCCCCCACCCCGGTACGTTCCGTGACGAGGGCTATCTGCCGTAATCCCTGGGCCACCTCCCGGGCAAGGGCGGGGCGTTCACGCTCCGGCAGAGCCTCCCGGGAGAGGCTGTACCCGGTGAGACAAAGCTCTGGAAAGAGCACACAGGCAGTTTCCTCCCGGGAAGCCTCCTCCAGAAGGGCGCAGATTCGGGCGGTGTTGCTCTGAACATCCAGAAAACCGGGGCTCATCTGGGCGAGGCCAAAACGAGGATGTTCATACTCCATAACATTTCTCTCCTCTCCATATGGTCTTCAGCAACGTGTGTCTGGGCAGGGGAAGTTTGGACCGCATCCGGAAATATCCCTAGACACGTAGAAGTCATACCGGGTATATTTACTGCCGGATGATACCAAAACCGGAAAGAATCATGACCAGAGGTCGATTTCATCGTCCCGATGCACCGCCGATCCAGGATGCTGGTTCAGGTGTGCGAGTCCCTGGCGGAGCCGCAGACACGGAAACGGGAGACTGCGGCCTTGAGTGAGGCGATGGCAGAACTAGGTCTCTC
This sequence comes from uncultured Synergistaceae bacterium, assembly GCA_964539095.1. Lineage (GTDB taxonomy): Bacteria > Synergistota > Synergistia > Synergistales > Aminiphilaceae > DAIPKP01. The sequence continues at coordinate 33,417 of CAZIFL010000029.1, read as the reverse complement.
CACTGGAACCATTGTAACCAGGGACGAAGATGAGCGGCTGGATGTGGAAGCCGGAACCATCGAGGTTGTGCCGGCATGGCGGTTTCTCCTTGATCTGCCGGAATCTATGGAATAGCCGCATGTGATTTCTGCTGATCAGCGAGGGAGTTGACATGGGCGCGAGAAACCCGGGAAAAACCCGGGTTTCTCGTATTTCCGTAAGTTCTTGACCGCCGACGTAGCGAAGGTTCTGTTTCATACGTTCCCGGAATCGCTCTATTCCTGTAACCAACAGGCTTTCTTCTTTATCAAAATCAAATCCTATCACAGGATATTCAATATGCACTCCCTCCGCAAACCCCTCCAGGGGAGCCTTCTTTCTCCCGCTATTCTCTGCATTACTCCTCCTCCTGAGACTCCTTACCCCAAAAACCCTTTGCAAAATAAGAATGGACTAACAAAAAGTGCGCCAAGAGTCGGGGCAAAACATGACAAAGAGCCCCAAGCTCAACCAATGTACTTCTTGACACTTTCAAGGGAAGCACGTACAATGGACAAAATTGTTAGTCTAACAAAACAAAAAGGGGGTTTCTCTCCATGGAACACGCTTCTCTTGAGAACAACCGGGTCGGCAAATTCTGGGAGTACGACTGCCTCATGATATGCACTCTTCTGGGCTTGAACCTCTCGAACCGGGAGATTCATGATCTCTGCATAAAATACAACGTCCTCTCGAAGGAGGACGCTGAAGATCCCGCCATGGGATTCTATGCCCTGCACCACGCCTGTCATGTTGAGGAAGGCCCGGTCCCCCGCTCGTTGAGCCGGAGCTTTTCTCTCAAATACCGTAGCTTTCGGCAGGCCCTGGAAAAACAGCGAGAGGATACCCCCCTTGACCTGGAGAATCTTCTTGCAAAAACCCACCCCAAGCCTCTGGGGGGCTCTCTCTGGGCGGCCCTCAACGACCCCCGTCGATCGGTGCAGGCTCAGGGAATCTACGGAGCGCACAAGATCGTTCTGGAGGCCCTTCGAGAGTATCAGAAAAAGCTTGTTAACGAAAATGCTCATGAAGATGCTTCCGAAAGCTCTTTTTCCGGAAAGACTCTGGGGGAATCCCCCTTCTCCTCGCTCCAGAGAGAGCTTGGCACCCTCCGGGGGAGATGTGAGGATCTTGAGAAAAAACTCCTTCTTCGCGACGAGGAGGAGCGCCGGCGCGAGGAATCCTTTCGGGAAGAGAAGAAAAAGCTCATGGAGTCCTATGAAACCAAGATCTCCAGCCTTCGCCGCCATATTCGACTTCTGGAATACTCCCCAGGAGAAGCTGTTTCGGCCACCCCTCGAAAAAGCTGTCCCTTTGGGGAAGCTCCAAGAGAAGCCTCCCAAGAATGCTCTTTCCGGGAGAGATCGGAGCCCTCAACCCCAACTGAGGCAACGACGGAGTGCCCCTCCCACGAGTGCCCTTTCTGCCTGCTTTCAAACACCACCATCTCTGTTATCGGAGGGCTCTCACGGCTGGAGCAGCAGTATCGGGAAGTGGTAGAGCGCATGGGGGCCCGCTGCAGATACCATTGCGGCAACTGCCAGCAGGGAGGCAAAGCTCTCAAGCAGATTATCCAGTCCTCGGACCGGGTAGTCTTCATTACTTCCATAAATTCTCACAACGCCCTTCGGGTGGCCAAGGGGATCTGCAAAAAGGAGGGGAAACCTCTGCATCTTCTGCGGGAGGCCAGCCCTGCCGCCCTGGAAAAGATTTTCACCTCGACCACCTCGAAAGCCCCCGAAAGCACCGCCATCTAAAGCAAAACCTGAAAAGCTGAAGATGTTAAGATGTGAACACTTGGAGGAAGGAAGGTTTGCCGCAATGACGCTCACAAACTCCGCCGCAGTTTTCTGCCATCATGTCTACGAATATGAAAAGGGGGTACGCTCTCTTATCCTCCATACGGGGAACAAAGATGAACTCCCCTTGATACGGTGCAAGCTCTTGAAGCGAAAGATCGCCCATGTGATCTACCCCGTAGGAGATACAAAGATCAACGTCTTTTTCGGAGAGCCCTCCTGCGTGGAGGTGATCCGCCATATCAACAAGGCAAACCTTCAAGACTACTCGGAAGAGGAGGACTTCATTCTCGGCATCCTCCTGGGATACGACAAGATTCAGCAGTGTGAGCGCTATCTCCAGAAACGTCAGAAGATAGCGGAGCTTCTGCATGAGGAGGAAGAGTCCGCAGCGGAGGGGTTTTGTCTCTGCCTCCGGGGAGCCTGAGGGTAAAGGGCCGAACCGAGCTACAGCTCCCGCAGATCCAGCCCCAGAGAGTTCAGCACCTCACATCCTCCTGACGTGACTACCACGGTATTTTCGAGATGTACGCAGAAGATCCCCGGCAGAAGGATGCTGGGCTCCACCGTGAAGACCATCCCCTCTTCCAGGATCTGCTCGTTTCCCTCTTTCACATCCGGAGCTTCGTGGATTGCCATCCCCAGACCATGCCCGAGACGATGGTTGAAGAAGTTTCCATACCCCGCATCGTCGATAACCCTGCGGGCAGCCTGGTCCACCTTATGGGCGGAGACCCCCGGCCGTATCACTTCCTGAGCCGTCTCCAGCGCCTGACGTACCACATGATAGATGCGTCGCTGCTCCTCATCGGGGGGGCCCACAAAGAAGGTTCGCCCCAGATCCGCACAGTACCCCTCGTAGCGGCAACCGATATCAAAGCGGAGGACATCACCGGAAGCCACCACCCCGGAGGTTCCAAAGTAGTGAGGCGTAGCGGTATGCTCTCCCCGGGAGACGTTAGGATCGAAGGAAGGCCCCTCTGCTCCGGCCTCTTCGAAGTGCCCAAGAAGAAACCTCCGAAGCTCTCCCTCGGTAACCCCCGGACGCACCCCTTCGAGAGCAGCCTCAAGAGCCTCTTCGGTAATCTTCAGGGCCTTCCGAAGAAGCTGCAGCTCTTCGGGGCTTTTGCGAAGGCGAAGAAAATCGAGAATCCCCCGGGCGCTTACCAGCTCCAGAGGAGACTCCCGTTGCATCTCCAGAATATCAACCCCCGGCACATCCGCATTGATCCCCACCCGCTTTCCTTCGAGCCGATAGGTGCGCAAAAGATCCCGCACCACCGGGTAGAACCAGGTGGAATCCTCCCAGACGTAGAGCGGACAATCCGCAGGAAGCGGCTTCCGGAACTCCTCGTAGTAGATAGGGGGGGTAATGCCGAACATCCGGGCATCGGGAAGCACAAACACTCCCTTGAATCGCTCGCAGCTCCCCGTATGAATTCCCGTGAGATACCGAAGTTCCGGACCGGTTCCTAAAAAGACCGCATCCAGATTCCTTCGTTGAAGTTCCTCCGCCAGAGCTTCTACCCGTTCAGACACTTCCATTATTTTTCCCCTTTCCTGATGCCTCCCAGATGCCACCTGGGAGGAGATACCGGTACCGATACAGAAGCGCTGCGGTGAGGAGAGTACTCAGAAGATCCACCGCAGGAAAAATCCCCCAGATCCCCGTCATTCCCCAGAATCGGGGAAAAAAGAGGAGCAGGGGGAGAAAAAAGAGAAGCTGCCTCCCCAGAGAGAGCACCGACGCGGCAAATCCTTTGCCGAGGGCCTGAAATACAGTGGTTCCCACCACCTGGAACCCCACGAAAAGGTGCCCCAAATAGATAATCCGTGAAGCCTCCACCGCCTTCTCCAGGAGGAAAGCTTCGGGAGAGAAAAGCCAGAAGATCTGACGAGGGAAGAGAAGCACTCCGATAAGAAAGAGAAGGCAGAAAAAAGTGGCTCCCCCGAAGGCAAGCCAGATGATCCCGCGGGCTCTGGGATAGAGCCGGGCGCCGTAGTTATATCCCAAAATTGGCTGCATCCCCTGGGCTATGCCGAGCACCGGAGTAATTCCCAGGCTGGAGAGCCGCAGAAGCACACCCGCCACCGCCACATAGTCGTTTCCCCCATGGTACAGAAGCGTTTGATTGAGAAGCACCACGAGAAAGCTCCCGGAGGCGGAACGAAGGAAGGAGGAGAGGGCTACACCTCCCATATCACGAAGGAGAGAGAGCCGGGGGATCAGGAGAGGGAACGTCATCGTGAGACTCCCCCGCTGAAGCAAAATCAGCGCCGCCAAAGCTGCCCCGGCCTGGGAGATTACTGTAGCCCAGGCAACTCCCGGAAGCCCCAGGGAGTAGACAAAAATAAAGAGGGGATCCAGCAGGAGATTGAGCCCTCCCATAAGCAGAAGGATTCCCATGGCCCCGAGAGGGCGCCCCTCCCCCCGAAGGACATACACTCCTGCCATGGCAATGCCCAGAGGAGGAGCCCCCCAGAGAATTATCTGAAAGTAGGCCAGGGCCTGGGGGAAGATATCCGGAGAAGCCCCGAAAAGATGGAGCAAGGGTTCCGCATAGAGGCGCCCGAGAAGCAGAAGAAAAACCCCGAGAGAGACTCCCCCTCCCAGGGCAGTACCCAACGCCTGACGGGCCGTGAGGATGTCCTCTGCCCCAAGGCTTCGAGAGATGAGAGAGGCTGCCCCCACCCCCAGAGCCAACGCCACCGCACCGAGAAAGATCTGCAGAGGAAAGACCAGGGTGATTCCCGCAAGACCCGAAAGCCCCACCCCGTGCCCTACAAAGACGGCATCCACCACATTGTACAGGGAAAGCACCGCCATACCAAGCATGGCGGGGAGGCTCTGCTGCAGCAGAAGCCTCCCCAGAGGCTCCGTTCCCATTTTAGGGCTTTGAGCATTGTGGGAATTTTGGAGATGCACGCTATCCGCTCCTTTGGGAGATTTTTCGAAGTATGCTACGCGGCTGCCCCTAACTATACATCATTTTCTCCCCCGAAACGTCTCCTGTCGCCTCTTTAGCTCGCTTGATTTGACAAAGTAAGGTCCCTTAAAGATTTCGATGGCAAATTTTCCGGTAAGATCGGAATCCCTTAAAATCGCTATTCACTATTCCTCTGTCAGTATTTTCATGCCCTCTCGCACCTTTCAACAAGGCTACAAGCCTCCCCCATCCGCCTTTTCCGCTCCTCCGTAAAATGCCACCAGGGCAACGGATCGCCTCCTTCCATGAAGGAGATTACCGCCATGAAAACATCCAGCACACAGGGATCCTGGCGTACGCCGGTACACTCACAGAGTTTTTCGTAAAGAGCGAAAGGATCTTTACCACAGAGATCTTGGGGAACATGAATATCCAACAGCCGTAAATCTTCCGCCGTGGCCTTTCCCACGTTGGGAAGTTCTTCGAGTTTCGATACGCTCTTTCGATCGGGATTTTTCATTCTTCGCCCCTTTTCTCCTCCTCGGGAAAAGCTACTTCTTTCGGTACACCACCGTCCCTTCGATAGCCCCTACGCCGGAAGTGCAGGCAAAGGGGTCTCTCCGTCCCAGAGCACCAGGTTTCCCCGCTTGCCCCCCTCTAGGGAGCCCATCTCCGAGGAAAAGCCCAGATGGGCCGCTGCAAAGGAGGTGAGTAGCTCCAGAACTTCCTGGGGGGCGAGACCCTCCCGGATCAGACGTCCGCCAGTGCAGTAGACAGGAACGTACACCTCTGCGTACCTACAACGCTCTTTCCGTCCAGTCTTTGCAGAGGACTTCCGGATCGCCCCCCTGGGAGCGTGGCGCGGTGCTCCTCGAAGGCGTCGGAGATGTACTTCAGGAATATCAGCCCGAGCACTACATGCTTGTACTCCGCGGCGTCCATGTTCGATCGCAGCGTGTCGGCGGCACGCCAGAGTTCGGATTCGAAACCGAGGTTCGCTCCGTTGCCGTTGGCCTTGCCCATATATTCAACCCCTTCGCAAATTGTGATTATTATTTGAGCGTCAAAAAAAAGCTATTCCGATCGCTCCGCCCGCGAGAATGGCGATAGCAGGATGGATACCGGTAAAAAGCAGAACTGCAAACGTAATAACGCCGAGGAGCGCTGTAGCCGGAGAGATGACAGCGGCGGGGAACATCTCCCATACCACAAGAGCAAGAAGGGCGAGAACCACAGGACGTATCCCCCTGAGCATAGCCTGAACCTTCGGATTCTCTCCAAAGTGTGTAAACGCAAGGAAGAGAAACACCATCATAAAAATGCTCGGCAGAGCAACCCCCAGAACTGCAACAATTGCCCCCGGAACACCGAAAGCCTTGTATCCGACAACGGCCGACATCTTGGTAACAATTGGCCCAGGAAGGGAATATCCCATGGCCAGGGCATCCATAAACTCTGTGAGAGACATCCATTTCCAGATATCCACTACCTCAGTCTGCATGATAGGGATCATGGAAGGGCCCCCTCCATAAGCAAGGCATCCAACCTTGGAGAAAGACAGGAAAATCCGTAACAGCAATATCATACCACGACATCCTCCCTCATATGATGACAGCGTGCAAGCTTTGCATACAAGCAATGCTGTGAAAAAGAGCCGACCGCGACACCGGCAAGACCTCCGGAAGGATACCACAAAGCTGGCGCACTGAAAAAGGCCCCTTCGAAGGGGCCTTTTTCAGTGCGTTTGTACTCCTGTTAGCGTCGAAGATTCTTGTTGTTACTGCCCGGAAGCCTGGTTTTTCTGCATCCGAGGCCGGATCTGTTCGGAAGAGGCATTCGAAGAACCGGAAGGCTGTCCCTTTCCCTGGTTGCTCTGGGCTCCCTGGCGGGGGCGCTCTACCTGATTCCGACCATCCCGGTTTTCCATCCGATGATGCCCATCTCTTCCGGAGCGTGCTCCCCGAGGCGTCATGAAGATCCCCGCATCCATATTCTCTGCCATACGCTCCCGCATCTCCACGAAAGCTTTTTTCTGGTTCTCCGAGAAGGTGGGATAGAGCTTCGCCACTGCTCCGTTCATCTGTTCCATGCACTCTCCCCAGAAGGCGGATTTCTCCCGGGCCATCCCCTGAATCTGCTCCTCCGTAAGGGTTCCGTCACGCATCCCCTGGAAGAACTTTTCCCGGGCCTCCTGATGCTTTTGCAGCGTTACTCCATCAACTTCCAGGCTCTTCAGGAAGGCCTCTTTCTGGGTGGGGGTGAGCCCCAAAGCATTCTCTACGTACCCCGCGAAGATTCCCATACCCCGAGCTTCCGGGGACATGTTACCGGGGGCTCTTCCGGAGCGGGCTCCCTTCTCCGCCATGCGCTTCATGCCCTGCATCATCATATCCTTCTGATCCCGGGTGAGAAGATTACGCCTCTCTTCAAAGGCTTTGTGCTTCTCCAGAAACATCTGTTCCATCACGGGCTGGGCCTTTTTGATCGCCTCGGGGGCGAAGATCTCCCCTTCTGCGGGAGCCGTCTCGGGGGCAAAAAGGATCTTCCCCAGAGCCTGCACATGTGCCTCCCCCTGCTGCATCATGGTTTCATGCCCTTTACGCATGGCCTCCTGCTGGCTCCAACTGAGCATTCCTCCGCCGGGGCCGCCGGCTCCACCTTTACCTCCGGGCTTCTGGCCCGGCCAGGCATCGGCACTCATGGTACCAAGAGCAAGAACCCCCGCCGCACAGAGAGCTGCCACCGAAAACATGGTTTTTGTGTTCTTCATCATCGTAAACTCCTCCTTTAATGTTGTAAGCCTTAATGGTCTGATCCGCCCCTCTCTTGAGGACGGCGTAAGAATACCCCCTTTTCCGTAAAGGTGCCTTTTGGGGGATGTAAAGAAATGCAAAGAAATGCAAAACCCCGAGATTTTTGCCCCCTCATGGAGTATGCTTATAGCAGAACAGTTTTTTCAAAAAGAGAGAACTCTCCGAGAGAGCTATCCGAGAAAACTATCCGGGAGAACTCCCCCAGACTCCGGGGGAAAACCGGAACTACCCGTAAAGGGAGGCGATCTTGATGGAACGGATTCTCGTCATTGATGACGATCATGAACTCTGCGATCTTCTGCAGGAGTATCTCGAGCCTGAGGGGTTCGAGATTCAGGCGGTTCATGACGGTAAAAAGGGGCTTGAAAAGGCCCTTGCAGAGACCTTCGATCTGCTTGTGCTGGACATTATGCTTCCGGGGCAGAACGGTTTCGAGGTGCTGCGGCAGCTGCGAAACAGCTCGGAGGTGCCGGTAATCATGCTCACCGCCCGGGGGGAGGATGTGGATCGTATCGTGGGGCTCGAAATGGGGGCAGATGACTATCTTCCCAAGCCCTTCAATCCCCGGGAGCTTACCGCCCGAATCCGCTCCATTCTGCGGCGCTCCCGGAATACCCCCGCAGAAGGAGAAGAGGGGGTGCTCGCCGTGGGGGACGTAAAGCTCTTCATGGGAAGCCACTCGATTCTTCGGAGAGGTGAGGAGATCCGCACCACCGGAGTGGAGTTCCGGTTTCTGCAAATCCTTCTGGAGCATGCGGGACATATCGTCTCCCGGCAGGATCTCGCCCGGAAGGTACTGGAACGCTCCTACTCCCCCTTCGACCGAAGCGTGGATGTGCATATCAGCAACATCCGCAAAAAGCTGGGGCCTCTGCCGGGGGGGGAAGAGCGGATCAAGACCATTCGGGGAGAGGGGTACCTTTACGTGCTTCGGGAGGAGGAAGAGGAAGCATGAAATACTCCATCTTCCCGAAGGGGTTCTTTCCCAAAAGCCTCTTCACTACGATCTTTCTCTGGTTCCTCTTCGCAGTGGGGGCTATCTTCCTGGTGGCGGTGGGCTCCGCCTACCTCATCAACCGTACGGTGGTACAGAATCAGGCCCGGGAGGAACTGGAACTCTATACAGAAACCTACGGCTCAAAGGTGGCGGATCTTTTTGAAAGAGAGGGCCCCGGAGAGGCCCGGCGCTTTCTGCACGAGATCTTCCGGCAGGATCCCCGCTTTATGGGGCTCCTCTTTGACAGCGTAGGGAGACCTCTTTACGAACGGGGGCGCTCAGGCGCAAACTCCTTTGCCCCTCCTCCACCTCCGGATCCCCGTATGGGGGATGCCCTGAGGGAAGAGGGGAAAATCTTTTTCGATGACCGTTCCGCCATGATGGCCCGGAAGGTCGTCAGTGCAGGAGGGAGAGTCTACTACTTTTTAGGGATCACGAAAGTGCGTACCCTTCTGGATGCAAGCCAGAGCAAAAATGCCCTTTTCCGGAGTCTGTTCCTTCTGGGAGGGGGGCTTCTCTTCTGCTACTGGCTCACCCGGCATCTCACCCGACCGATCCGGGAGCTGCAAAGAGCGGCTCTTCGCCTCGGTTCGGGGGATCTCACCGCCCGGGCCCCTCTTTCGGTGGAAAAGCGGCACGACGAAATCGGTAGCCTGGGACATGCCTTCAATGCCATGGCCCTGCGACTGGATCATCTTCTTTCCAACCAACAGCGGCTTCTTCGCGACATCTCCCACGAGCTGCGCTCCCCCCTGGCCCGGCTTTCGGTGGCGTTAGAGATCGGCAGGAAGGGAGCCTCTCCGGAGATGATGCGGATTCTGGGCAGGATAGAGAAGGAATCTCTTCGGATGGATCAGATGGTGGGGGAGCTTCTCGCTCTTTCACGGATGGAGGCGGAAGCAGCGGAGGCCCTTAAGGAAACATTTTCTCTTTCGGAGATGCTCCAAAATCTCGAAGAGGACGCCTCCTTCGAAGCCCATGGCCGAGGAATAAGGGTAAACCTGAAACTACCAGAAAAGGAGCTTTACCTTTCTGGCTTTCCCCGACTTCTGGCAAGTGCGGTGGAAAACGTAGTGCGCAACGCCCTCCGCCACAGCCCTGAGGGAGGAGAAATTTTTCTGGAACTTCGAAGGGAGGAGAAAGCTTACCCCGGAGAGACCCCCGGAGCGGTAATTTTGGCACAAGATCAGGGGGCAGGGGTTCCCGAGGAGGAGCTTCCCCGGCTCTTTACCCCCTTCTACCGGGTGGATTCCGCCCGAACCAGGGAGAGCGGCGGCGCCGGCCTGGGATTGGCCATAGCGGAACGAGCGGTACATCTCCATGGAGGCACCATCAAGGCATGGAACACTACCCTGTCGGGGCTGACGGTGGAGATTCGGGTTCCTATGGAAAGCTGTAGAGGGTAGGGGTGCGAGGCTAAGAAATTCTCACAGAAAGAGGACGGCCGGAAGAGGCCGTCCCAACAGAATCCCTATAATTCAAAGAGGCTGCCATACGGCCACCTACCCCCGAAGCTCTTTCCAGAGAAGATACCCCGGTAGAGCGGCGGCCACATCAAGAAGGCCCATCATGCTACGGGTTAGCAGAAGCACCGCCACACCGATAAGGCTCACCACCACGCTTATCACCAGGGAGGGGAGAAGAGCAGCCGCAGCATTTCCTCTTTGAAGAGGTTTGAGAACCAGCGCATAGGCTCCCCCCGCAAAACCGAGGGCGAGAACAAACCCAAGCACATCCTGAAAGAGGAGGGATACCAGAGCTAGACCTCCCAGGGAGGCCACAAAGACCCACCCCAGGGTAAGGGAAGATTCTCCGGAGGATTGCGTAAAGGCTTTTCCGAAGGAGCTTCCCGAGGGTCTTCCCGGAGGATCCGCAGGAATGCGCCGGATCTCCTCCTCCTTTCTCCCCGCCTGCGTCTCCTCTCTCTCCCTGGTCCGGAAAGACTCTTTCGAGGAGGGGGGAGAGAGGGGATCACCGCAGGCGGCACAGAAACGGTGGTTCTCCTCCACCCTGTTGCCGCACTGAGGGCAGAAGGGCATGGCTCTACTCCTCCGCCCCCATGCCGCAGCTGCCGCAGAAGCGAGCCCCCTTCTCAAGGGGAGCTCCGCAGGAAGAGCAGGCTCTTTCGGCTCCTCCCGGCTTTTCAAGGGAGACGCCACAGGATGGGCAAAAGCGGGCATTCCCCCTCGCAAGAGCGCCACACTGAGGGCAGGATGCTCCCGCAGTTTCGGCTCTGCTCGCGGGATCGTTTCGGGGCTCCCCCGGAACGTCCTTCTTCTCCAGATCCAGCCGGAGATCCACCGAGGGGATGCGCTCCTCCAACCCTTTGAGAACCTCCCGGGCCTCCCGGCTGGAACGACCGTAGTCGATAAGGGTAATCCCCTTCGCCTTTCCGGAGACCCGAACCTTTACGGTGTTCTCGTTTACCGGAGTAACCAGAACGTAAAGCTTTGCACCGGAGGAGAGAAAGGAAACCCCCGAGGATGCCTCAATCTCCCCCGCTCCCTCGTTGATGGAGCGAATGGAAAACTTACGCTCACTCAAGGTCTGCAGCACCTCTTTCCACACCCTTTCTCTACTCCCCCGAAAATATCGAGTATCCTCACCACTGCGAACTCCCATCTGTACCCCCTCCTTGCGGTCTCTTTTTCTCGAACATGGCGCGGGAAAACCTTCTGGGCTCAACTCTCATTCTAACATTTTCCCAACTTCGGCGAAAGTTATCTGCAATTCCATCAATTTTATGTACTAATACTAATAAAAAGGGGGCTCCTTTGACCTTGGGGAGCCCCCTTTTTAAGAAATTACAACATTGTCATTATTCTGCATGAAATAATTTGCTAAACGCCTTAAGAATACTCCGCGTTTTGCCTTCTGTATGTATCAGTATCTTTCATACTAAGCTCAGCTTCGATCATCTCAAAACGTTTTTGCAGTCTTTCTCTTTCAGCGTCATCTCCGGTGGCCCGCCCCAACGCCTGTTGAATCCGTTGTTTTTCCTGGTTGAGTTTACGAATCTCCGCCTCGACTCTGTCGGTATTTACCGTAGTTTGCCTATCACTCTTATCATCCGAAGGATTACCTGATGCCTTTTCGGGTTTCTCCTCCCCCTCAGCAGAAGCTTTTGGCTCATCTTTACCGGATATTGCCGTAGGTTTATCTTCTTCCTCCGCTTCGTCAAGGTGCTTTGTTTCGGATTCACTTGAGGCAATGCGAGAACGTGATGTTTCCGATCTTCCAAAAACAGTTTTTGATTTTTCATCCTCTTCTTTTTCAAAATTATAAATTCCAGCCGTATTTGCCGCTACCGAAGTATCACTTTTTACATATTTATCCACAAAAGCTCCGCCGACTTCCGAATCTTTTTTGAAATTTAAAGCACTTTCATATCCTTGTTGCAGCAAAGAGACAGTTCGATTATCCAGACCATCCATCTGCATCCTGACATATTCACGTTTTTCAACGTCATGCTTACCACTGACATCGTCCTGCTGGGTCTTTGCTACTTGTTCATCCATTTTCTCCTTCGTCTCCTCAAGCTGCTGAGCATTCAGAGAAGGATCTTTTCTGATTTTACCATTAGCATACGCAAATCCATTTTGCATGGAGACAGCTTCTATCCGCATATCACATACCCCCTATCAGATTAATATCAGATACCATGACTCGATTCTAAACAGCGGGTATGGGAGAGTCAAGTGACCTTGCTTGAGTTGTCGGCCAAATGGCGTGGAATGACGAGCAGCACACTCAAGCGAAATATCGCATTCTCTTTTTCCAGGATGACGGCTCCCTGATACTTTCGTGCTACTGTTTCAATATTTGACAAGCCAATACCGGTACCGGCATTGGCAGCGTTTTCAGGAGAATACCTATTTTCAAATTCAAGCATGAAAAAATCTCCCCGCCGTTTTCCGGAAATCCTGATGTAACGTTTCCCCTCATGTACCCGCATCGACGCTTTGATTGCATTATCCAGCGCATTGGAAAATATAACACATAAGTCCATGTCGTCTAATAAACACGGAGGCGGGATTTTAACGGAACATTCGATTTGTATGCTGTTCTGCCGAGACATACTCAGTTTATTGCTCAACAATACATCTACTACGGTATTTCCTGTTTGACATGCAAAGGAAAGTGACTCCGAAACATCCTCCAACTTGCGTAGATAGTTCTTCGCTTTTTCAAGCTCTCCACCTTTTAACAGACCATCCAAAGCCATCAGATGGCCTTTTATATCGTGGCGGAAAGACTGGGTCTGCCTGTGTCGCGCTTTTGCCTCTCGTAAATACTCTTTTTGACATGAAATTTCCTGCTCCAGAAGCACGAGGCGCATTTGGTTTGAATAGTCTTCAGATAACCTCTGGCAAGCGTACAAGACCACGAAAAGACATAGGTAAGCACACAACTGTAGAATAAATATTTCCAGGTTATCCACCACGGGAGAGACAATTCCCGTTTTAGCAACAACGACCACATTGCTATAAACATGTTCCGAGATATATTGCTCCATCATCAGCAAAAGCAGGATGGGAACAAAAAAAACTACCAGGTAACGGTTCGGAACGGCTTGAAAATTTTTCAAAATAATCCAATAACTGAACCACGCCAGCAGGATAGACAAAAAGGAAATGAGAATCCCCATCATCGGAAGCAAGTTGCGGTTGAGCCGCAGCATCACAGGACCAAGGCAGTGCGTGATAGGGTTCATGACCCCGTATGATAATACAAGAATACATACCGTTAAAACAGCCGCCGAAGCAGCGGTGGAAAAAGCGCACTTGTATAAGGCGACGCCAATCAGCCAGAGTATCCCTATCTCAAGTATAAGAGAAACAACAAAATTTAGCTGGAAACTCATCTCAAGTGCGTACCGCACCCCCGAGATCATTATATAAATAAGATAATAATAGGGCCTTGCCTTTTTACGTAGAAAACGAGAAAAAAAGTACAAGCCAAAAATCTTTCCTATTTCGTGTATTCCTGACACGGCAAGCATAAAAATATCCACACTAATTCGCTACATCCTTCATATATTGCAGCATTTTTCGAGAAAACTCTCCTACCCGTAGTCGGGAGACCGGGATTTCTTCTCCGTTTTTAAGTAAAACAAGGCCGCCTTCATAACCACAAACGTATTCCATGTTAACAAGATAGCTACGATGACACTGAAAAAAACGGTTATCCAGGCGAAACTTCAAATCGTTTATTTTCCAACAACATTCTATTTGCGATTTTTTAGTGCGGATCAGGACCTTGTGATTCATAGCTTCGCAATAAAGAATGTCGGAGAAAAAAACAGATTTAAAATTATTTCCCCGAGACGAGATCAGCAAGCCGGGCTCTTTTCCTTTATGAAAATGTCGGCATATGCGATCCATCATTCGGTAAAATCGTTCGTCATCTATTGGCTTAAGGAGATAGTCGAAAGCTTCTACATCAAAGGCATCGTAGACATATTCTCTTAAAATTGTAACAAACACTATAAAATGTGCCAGTCCATTTACGCGCAGGTTTTTTGCTACGTCCATCCCTGAAATTCCATCCATCTGTATATCAAGAAAGACCAGGTCAAAATACTGAATATGATTCAACAATTCCGTGCCGCTGGTAAACATACGCACCGAAAAAGGGAGCGATCGCCTGTTCATATAGGCGGTCACGCTTCGCGACAATTCCATCAAAATTCCGGGGTCATCATCTACGATAGCTATGTCGATAATCTCAATCACCTACCTGTTATTCAAGCAATGCGGCGAATGGGAACTTGGGGCAAGCATCGGTTTCCATTCCTTCATTTCCATGCACTCACAGAGAGAACTATCTCGGCACTTGGCCTTTGAATCCCCGTATGTGCTGTCTCTCTTTTTCAAACATGTGGCGGAAAGATCTATCCGTTCCCTTTCCTATTCTAGCATTTCTATCGTATGATGGAGGGGGATCTCGAAATCTTCCCTTCCGGAAGAATCCTTTCCAAACTATTCCACGATAAAAGGAGCGTACCGAATGGATCGCAAGAAAAAGCAGGTAAAATTTTCTCTTGGCTACATGCTCATGGCTCTTCTGGTGGTATGGCTTTTCAACGATCTCGTTCTCCGGCCCATGCTCATCGGAGAGACCGAGACAGCCTACAGCACGTTTCTGGGAGATCTCCGCACGGGAAAGGTGGAAGAGGTCTCCCTCACGGATGACCGGATCTACTTTACCCTCCGGGGAGAGCTGGCCACCCGACCGACCCTGCGCAACACCATACGGGTGGAGGATCCGGAACTGGTGAACCGCCTTGTGGAGGCAAAGATCCCCTTCAAGGCAAGGGACCAGACCCAGGGGGCCCTGGGCTCTCTTTTGGGATGGATTCTCCCCTTTCTCCCTCTTCTCCTGATCTGGTACTTTGTCTTTCAGCGCATCTCCCAGGGGGGAGCGGGGGTCATGTCCGTAGGCAAGAGCAAGGCCCGGGAGATTCACGGAGAGATGACCGGGGTAACCTTTAAGGATCTGGGAGGGCTGGACGAGGCGGAGGTGGAGCTGAAGGAGATTATCGACTACCTTACGGAGCCGAAACGATTCAACCGTATGGGAGCAAAGCTCCCCAAGGGGGTACTTTTGGTGGGGCCTCCGGGAACGGGAAAGACCATGCTCGCCAAGGCCACCGCAGGAGAGGCGAAGGTACCCTTCTTCTTCCTCACGGGCTCCAGCTTCGTGGAGATGTTCGTAGGGGTGGGAGCTGCCCGGGTGCGGGATCTCTTTCTCCAGGCCAAGAAAAAGGCTCCCTGCATCATCTTCATCGACGAAATTGATGCCATCGGCCAGGCGAGAAGCACCGTGGCCGCCATGGGGGGAAACAGCGAGCGGGAGAATACCCTTAACCAGCTTCTGGGGGAAATGGACGGCTTCGACTCGAACCAGGGGGTGGTGATCATGGCCGCCACCAACCGGCCCGAAATTCTGGATGCTGCCCTGCTGCGCCCCGGGCGTTTCGATCGGCAGGTTCAGGTAACCCTCCCCACCGAGGGAGGACGCCGAGAGATTCTGAAGATCCATACCCGGGAGATGCCTCTGGGAGAGGATGCGGATCTGGAACGCATCGCCCGGATAACCCCGGGATTTTCCGGGGCGGATCTGGCAAATATCGCCAACGAGGCTTCGCTTCTGGCAGTGCGCAAAAATCGGGACAATCTTACCATGGAGGATTTTGATCTCGCCATTGAGCGTGTCATCGCAGGGCTTCAGCGAAAAGTACCCTTGCGGAAGGAACTCCGGGAGAAGGTGGCCTTTCACGAGGGGGGGCACGCCTTGGTGGCGCAGCTTCTTCCCTGCACCGATCGGGTGCACAAGGTGAGTATCATCCCCACCGCCAAGGGAGCCCTGGGATACACCATGCAGATGCCCGAGGAGGATCAGTACCTTATCGGTGAAAAGGAGCTTCTCTCCCGGATGGCAGTGATGCTGGGAGGCCGCGCGGCAGAACTACTCATCTTCCGGGAGGCATCTACGGGAGCTTCCAACGATCTGGAGCGGGTGACGGACCTGGCCCGGCGGATGGTAACGGAGTTCGGCATGAGCGAAAAGCTGGGGCCCCTGCGCCTTGCCCTCCCCGCAGGGTCGGGATATCTGGGGATACAGCAGGGGAATCGACAGGACCTCTCCCCTGAGACCGCAGCGCTCATTGATAACGAGATCCGGCGCCTTGTACAGGAGGCTCACCAAAGGGCTTTCTCCCTTTTACAGAAAAACGAAGCCGCCCTTCGGGAGATCGCCCGGGTTCTTCAGGAAGAAGAAGTGATCCAGGGAGAGCGGATCCAGCGCATCGTAGAGACCTTTCCCCCGGAGGAAACCCCAAAAACTCCGGATTCTCCCACAGAAGCATAACCGAAAAACAGAAGAGAGCCCCCGGACCTTTCAAGGTCCGGGGGCTCTCTTCTGTTAGAGCGGCATGGCCGAGGGTTTTCCATCCTCGGCGTACTCTTCCAAAACCTCCCAGAGCTTTTCCGGGGGGGCCTCGGCTCCCGAAGAGGCTTCCTGTTCCAGCATCATATCCCCCAGGGGGGGGAGATCCGTATAGGGAAAGTTGTGAAGCTCCTTCCCCGAAGAGGCCCGAAGGTACTGATCCACCCACCAGTAGATATCCCGCTTCTTCACAATCCGCCGGAGCCCCCGCATGCGTTTCCGCTGCTCCTTTTTCTTCATGGAGAGCCCCCACACCAGGGTATCCGCCAAACCCTCCACATCGTAGGGGTTCACCATGAGGGCATACCGGTGGAACTGGGCGGCAGCGCCGGCGAACTCGCTGAGCACCAGCACTCCATCCTCCTCGACCCGGCAGGCACAGTACTCCTTGCAGACCAGGTTCATGCCGTCCTTCAGGGGTGTCACCAGGGCCATATCCGCCAGACGGTAGTACCCCAGAAGCTCCTCCCGGGGAAGGGAACGGTAGAGGAAAAGGAGCGGCACCCAGCTTTCGGTGGTGTAAATCCCGTTTACGCTCGCCACCATGCGTTCGATTTCGTCGAGAAGAGCCCGGTAGGCATCCACATTGTCCCGGCTGGGAACCACCACCTGGATAAAGGTCACCTTCTCCCGAAGCTCGGGATACCGTTCCAGCATATCCCGAAAGGCCTCGATACGGTGGGGAATTCCCTTGGTATAGTCCAGCCGGTCCACCCCGAGAATGATCTTGCGATCTCCATGAATCTCCCGAAGCCGGGAAACCTGCTCCTCCACCTTGGGAGATCGAGAGGCCTCTTCAAACTCCTCCGCATCAATACTTATGGGCAGTGCTCCCAAAGAGACCTGACGATCCCGATACTGAATCTTACTGATGGGCCCCTGGGTGGTTACCTTGATCCGGCTCTCTACTGTCCGAAGGCAGGCGATGAAGTTGCGCCGATCCCGGATGGTCTGGAAACCGAGAAAATCGTACTCCATGAGAGATTCAAGAAGGGGGATTCTCCAGGGGAGACAGGTAAAGATATCCGGAGAGGGAAAGGGGATATGCAGGAAGAAGTAGGTCTTTCGGGAATACCCCTGCTCCTTGAGAGCCCGGGCCACCCCCATAAGCTGATAGTCCTGCACCCAGAGATAATCCTCTTCATCGGAATAGATCCCCGCCAGAGAGGCGAAGCGGCCGTTTACATGACGGTACCACTTCCAGAACTCCGGACGAAAGACACAGGTGGTCTGAAGATCGTGAAAGAGAGGCCAGAGAAGGGCGTTGGAAAAGCCTTCGTAATACCCCGCCACCTCCTCTTCCGAGAGCTGCAGAGGCACCAGGCGGTACCCCGCCTCCTGAGAGATGGGGGCCAGAAGATCCTGCAATGTCTTCCGAGGGATCTGCTCTCTCGTGCCGGGCCAGCCGATCCAGTAACCTCCGCGATCCCTCAGCACCGGGTTCAGGGCGGTGACAAGGCCTCCGGAGCCCGGAGTTATCTGCCACTCCCCTTGCTCCTTCGAAAGCGCCACTGGAAGCCGGTTCGAGATCACCACAAGCTTGGAATCGCTCTTCCTACCTTTGTGTTCCGTCACGTCTACCACCTCTTCTCTGTCCACAGAACGAAACAATCCAAAAGAGCACAAAGCTCCTCCGGAGGAGTAAGCCAGCACTCCGCTCCTGTGGGACGCCACCGGGAGCGGACGAGAAAGGAGACTCCTCGTCCCCGGAGAGCATCGAAGGCATCTTCATCGGTGGTATCATCCCCGAAATAGGCGGCGAAAAAGGGAGGCTTTCTCCCCTCCAGAACCTTATTCAAAGCCTTGTCCTTTCCCGTGAGGGGGCTTCGGTACTCTATGCCTCCATCGAAAAAGGCCTTGTGTACCCCCGCCTCTTGTGCGGAGGCATCGAACCTCTCCAGAGACCCGCGAAAGTTTCGCCGCTCCTCCTCATTTTTGAGAGGCCGCAGATGAAAGGCCACACTGAAGGTCTTGTACTCCACCAGAGAGGGATGGATCTTCTCCATGGCTTCTCCCACGGTGCGAAAAAAGTTACTCTGTTCCGGGGGGAGGGGGAGAGCCTCCACCTCCCCGGAGAGGGTAAGACGCTCACCCCCGTGGGCTCCCCAGACCTCCACGGGAAAGGGGAGCTGTAAAAAATCCGGTATCTCCCGAGGGTTACGCCCGGTGACAAAAACTAGCTCCACACCTCGCCGATGCAGCTCTTCCAGGCGCTCCCGAACCCCCTCGTAGGGGTAGGCTCGGGAACGATCCTCCTGAAAGGGGGCAAGGGTACCATCGTAATCGAAAAAGAGGATCCGCTCCTCCCCGTAGGCCCGAAAGGCCCGCTCAAGAGGAGCCATACATGGGATGGTCACGAGAGGAAGACCTCCAACCGTTCCCGCTCCTCCTCGTGCCGGGAAACTTCCAGAAGGGCCAGCACACTTCGAAGCTGTCCGGTGATGAGGAAGTTCTGCCGGGCATAGGCTCGGGCGTTCTCTCCCATGCGCTCCGCCTTCTCCCGATGCTGCAGGAGGTAGCGCATCCGTAGCGCCGCCCCCTCGGGGGTGCGCACCCGGAAACCGTTATACCGGTCGATCACCTGAAGCCGAATCCCTCCCACATCTCCTCCGATGACGGGGCGCCCCTTCCACATGGCCTCGGTGACGGTGAGGCCGAACCCCTCCTTGAGGGATTTTTGCAGCACCACGGAAGCTCCCCGCTGCAGGCAGTTGATCACCTTGTGGGCATCCGAGGGGAGCACCAGCACATGCACATCCTCCAGTGCCATTGCGGCCTGCCGCACCTCCCGGAGCACCATCTCCCCTTCGGGGTCGTCCGAAGCCCCCCCTCCCGCAAGAACAAGCTGCAGATCCTGCCGCTTGGCGCAGATCTGGAAGGCCCGAATCACCCCCACGGGATCCTTGAATTTATCGAACCGTGAGACCTGAAGCGCCATGGGACGCTCGGGGTCGATGCCGTACTCCACCAGGGTTTTACGCACCAGATCTTCCGGCATATCCCGGTTTTTCTGGCTCAAGGGGTCGATGCTCGGGGGGATAAGGTACTGGGGGTGCGGCAGAGGCTGGGCAAAGTCCGCCAGAGAGAAGATGCTGGCATCGTAGTTTTTCACCCGATCCCGGATGAAACGCCAGGTGTTGCGGTTGGGGGTGCTCACGTCGATGTGGCAGCGCCATATCCACTTTCCCCGGCGGTTCGGGCAGAGATCCAACAACCCCGCGGGCTGAGGATCGTGGATGATCACGAAATCCGCATTTTCCAGATTCTCCCGAAGCCGGGCAGCGTTCTCCTCGCTGGTCTCCTGATAGACCTGCTGCAGTGCCGGAGTGAGAACATCCGGAAAGCCCTGAAGAGAGTTGTGGATAATCTTGGTGGCCTGGAAAAACTCTTCCGGCCCCGTCACCACCTCCCAGGAGGTCTCAATGCCAAGATCCTGCATAAGAGGAACCATGCGGTGCAGAATCTCCGCCACCCCTCCCCCCTGCTTGGTGGAGTTCACGTGCACCACCCGGCTTCCTTTGAGTCGCGAGCCGAGCTGTTCTATCTGCCGGAGAGTAGCCTCTCCCACAATGTTTTCGTAATCTCGGATATGAAGGGTCATGCCTTCTCACCTCCCCGCATCTGGTGACGCTCCACGATAGAGAGAATGGCTTTCTGAAGCTCCTCCAGCGAGAGCAGATGGGGATCCAGGTTCTGCAGCTCCCGTCGCAGAGGCTCTGCCTCCTCCCCAAACTGGGAGAGCCAGTAGCAGAAATCATCTTCCCTCTCGGGGGTGCGCCGTCGGGCATCAAGAAAATGGTAAAAGACCGAGCTATAGGGGACCTGCTTCAGGGCATCTCCCAGATCTTCCGGACGGCTTGCAAAGACCCCCGTATCGAAGACCAGCATCTGAGCCCTTGTGAAAAAAAAGGGGTAGGAAGAACGGGCCCAACTTAAAAAATCCCCCTCATCCATCCGGTCTTCCAGAAGAGCTATCATATCCTCTCGAAGATCCTCAAGACTGGCATAATCTCCGGGGTTCATCACGCTGAGGCGTTCGGCAAGAGCCTTCTCTCCAAGAGAATCTCCTGCCCACCAGGCGAAGTCATTGTTGTACTCGGACTCTCCTATCTGAGGGCGCATGAGACGCCCCCAGAAGTGATAGTGCAGGCTGCTGGCGGGAACAGTTCCCAGAGCATCCCGTAGCTCCTGAAGCGTCCGGGCCTTGATACCCGTACTCAAGGCCAGAAGCTCGCAGGAACGCAACGAAAATAAGGTATGTTCCATAACATATCCCTCCTCTTATGGACATGGTAAGGTGTAGCGATTTCTCTTCTTCTCTCTGAAGCGCTGCTATGCAGAAGGAACACCCCAGCATTCAGGAGGCCTGAAGAAATCCTCGAAGGCATTGGATCATGGAAAAAGTGTCTGGCACACCGTCGAAGTGTATGTGAAGAACTGCCGTTTTCCTGCTGGAGGAACGTAAGGGGAAAAGCATTACAGCCGTTATAGAAGAACAACTCTCTTACAGTATACCATAAAACACTCCGGGGATCGAATTGCGCACTATTTGCGTACGCAATTCGATCCCCGGAGCGGCAGCATCTACGCTCTTTGAAAGACTCACAGAAGCGTCTTCTGGAAATCTTTAGAAGACCCCCGAACCGTTCCTACGGAAGAAGAAAATGAACCTGCTCCTCCAGAGAAGCCCCGGGAGCATGATGCAGAGCCTGAAGCCCCCTCTCCCGGGCCCCTGCAACGTTATCCTCCCGGTCGTCGATGAAAAGCGATCGGGAGGGGGTGAGACCGTAGCGTTCGATGAGGGTGTCGTATATCTCGGGCTCCGGCTTGAGCGCCCGGATCTCCCACGAGATAACCCCTCCCTCAAAGAGGGAGAAAAAGTCGTATTTGGAGCGCACGTAATGATACCCCTCCTCGATGAAGTTGGAGAGAAGAAGGAGGCGGTACCCCCTACGATGAAGCTCCTGGAGAAGGCGCACATTCTCCTCCAGAGGGGTAAGGATGTCGAAGAGTCCCGGCCAGAAGGCATCGAAAAGCTCTTCGTGAGGGGCTATCTTTTCCCGGAAAAATCGCCCCCCCTCGCCAAGAGAAAGGGTTCCTCGGTCGAGATCGTTCCAGTGGGGGGAGAGGAATACCCGCTCCATAAAGAGGTCCGCCACATGAGGGTCTTTTGTGCGTTCCAGAAGCCGTTTTCGGGGGTTCCAATCCAGAAGAACCCCTCCAACATCAAAAATCACCGTGTCAATGGTTCCATGTCGCTTACCAGAATAGCTTTCCATAAGATTTACGAGTCTCCTTTTCGGGTTTTGGGAACTATTCAGGACATCTCCCGAAGGAACTCTATCATATAGGTATGTCCGAGATCCAGGTATTTTTTCCTTTTAAACCCTCGGGAGGAAGAGAACTCCTCCAAAAATTCCGGAGCGAGGCGCCTCTCCTCCGGGGGGCCGAAGGTAGTTCGTTTTTTCGCACACTCCACGATTATCAGGCGTCCTCGGGGGGTAAGAACTCTCCGAATTTCCCGGAAAAGAGCATCTCCATCTTGGGCAAGATCCATGCCGTGAAGCACCGTGGCAAGAAAAACACAATCCGCAGATTCCTCTTCCAGGGGAAGAGGATGACGCAAATCCCCGTGAATACCCCGGATATTTTCCATCCCCCGGGCCCTTTCCCGAAGGCTCTCTAGGCATTCTTCCGACCGATCCAGGGCATACACCATTCCCCGAGATCCTACAATTTCCGAAGCGTAAAAGGAATAATCCCCGGGACCACATCCGAGATCCAGGAAGGTTTCTCCTTCCCGAAGGTCTATCTCCCGAAAAATTCGGGGCGCATCATGCATGCCGAAACTGCTTTTTCCGCCCCGGTGAAGTTTCCCCCGGGAACAGGAAAGACCGTGTTGTCCGGGAGAAGAGATTCCTTTTTCCTCTCTCCAGTTATTCCCATCCATCCCCTTTCGCCCCTTCCGTCTTCCCTTCTTTCTCCGGCAACCCTTCTCCGAAAATGAAGGGGTCTCTTTCCTTCTCCGCCAGATAACGGCCTTCGTCCACCTGGCGATCCATCCTCTTCAACAACGCTATTACCAGGAGAAGTTCCCCCTCTCCCACACCTCCCGCAATGGTTCTCTCCAGGCAACTCCGAATGCCCTCCAGTCTCCGGCGCAGCCCCCATCCCTGAGGAGTCAGATAAATCCGGTAGCCCCGCCGATCCTCGGGATCTCGTTCCCTTCGGACATATTCAAGGCCCTCCATCTTTTTGAGAGATCGACCCACATTGGTGCGATCCACTTCGATCCTTGAGGCAAGCTCCTCCTGAGAACAGCCGTCCATGGAGTAGAGCATCATGAGAAGCCGCATCTCCGCATGCCCCATACCCAGGGGAGCTATCTCCCGTTCGAGGATCCTCCGAGTCTTTTTAATGATGCTCCGGAGCAGTGTAAAAAGTTCCGACTCTCTATTCATAGATCCCTCCCGGCAAACAAATGCGTGCGCACGCATATTAGTATACCCCCACACCTTCCGAAAAGCAACCGACTCCCCGTTAGAAGGGGGCGGAAATTTCGAGAAAGATCTCCACCAGCTCGGGGTCGAACTGGGTACCGGAGCAGCGGCGACATTCCTCCAGAGCTTCAGCCTGGGAGAGGGGGGCTTTGTACGGCCTTCCGTTGGTCATCACATCGTAGGCATCCACCACAGCGGTGATGCGCGCCAGAAGGGGGATATTCCGCCCCTTCAAGCCCCGGGGATACCCCGTACCGTCCCAGCGTTCGTGATGCGAGAGAATATCCTCCGCCACATGGGCAAACTCTTCGGTGGAGCGGGCGATACGAGAGCCTGTTTCGGGGTGTTTTTTAACAATTTCCCACTCTTCTGGAGAGAGGGGGCCGCTTTTGCCAAGAATCGCCTCATCCACATGAATTTTGCCGATATCGTGCAGAATCACCACCAAACTCAGCCGTTTAAGCTCCGACTCCGGAAGCCCCACCCTCTCACCTATCTGCAGAGCCAGCATCTCCATCCGCCGTGTATGCTCCTCGGTCTCGTGGCTCTTGGCCCCCAGAGCCTTGAGAAGAGCACTCACCACACCTCGCCTCGTACTGCGACTCTCTCCGAGCTTGCGTTTGTACATTTCGTCTTCCGCACTGCTCAAAATATCAAGGAGCTTCTCCTCTTTCGAGCGTTTCTCCGCCACCCCCAGGGAGACCGAAACGGGGACTTCCCGTACCAGGGTGGAACGGCACCGTTCAAAAACGGTTCTCGAAATTTTACCCGCCTCTGCGAAGGTTGTGCAGGGTAGAAAAATAACAAACTCGTCACCTCCCCATCGGGCGAGAATCCCCTTTTCTTCACAGACTTCTTTGAGAATCGCCGCAATCGCACAGAGCATTTCATCTCCCACGGCGTGGCCGTAGGTGTCGTTTACCAGTTTGAGCCCATTGGAATCCGCCATGATCACCGTAAGAGGAAGCGCCTCGGGGGTATCAAGCTCCTCCATCTTTTCCTCCAAATAACGGCGGTTCCGGAGCCCTGTGAGAGCATCGCAAAGGCCTACCTCCCGGATTCTCTCCTCCCCAAGCTTGCGCTCCGTCACATCCATGGCGATGCCATCCCAGACGATGCTTCCATCCTCCTCCCGGTGAGGAATGGAAGAGAGGCGCAACCATCGAATCTCTCCATCGGAACGGGAAAATCGCCCCTCCCTGAGAAAGGTCTCCATACTCTTGAGAACCCGCTCCTCCTCGTCCCGAAAAGCCTGAAGATCCTCGGAATGTATTCTTGTGTACATCACCCCGGCATCCGCGTAGAGTTCCTCAGGTGTTATGCCGAGAATGGCGGTTACCCCCGCGCTGGCATAGAGGAAGCGGCGAGAAGCTCCCCGGGGAGGGAGAACAACCTGATAGATAAAGCCTTCTACCAGATTATCGCTGATCCGCCGGAGCTGTTCGTTTTTCGAGGAGAGTTTCTTCTCCACTTGGCACCGCTCGGCGATCTCCTGGTGCAGATTTTCGTTAATCCTTCGAAGTTCCCGGGTTCGTTCCGAGACGAGATCCTCCAGATGGGCCTCGTGCTCCTGCAGAACCTCTTGCACACGCTCCCGCTCCTCAATCTCCTTCTGAAGCCGGAGGTTCTGCCTCTCCACGGCCTCCTTGGCCTTGCGAAGATCCTCGGTACGCCGCTGTACCTGCCAGCGCAGGAGGAGCACCATGACGAGGCTGCCGAGAAGAACCGCCAGTCCTCCAAAGAGCAACATCCGAACCCAGAAAGGGAGGAAAAATCCCTGGGGCTCCTGGGGAAACCAGCGGTACATAATGTCGTAATACGCAGACCCCGGATCTTCTTTCATGCGCTTCAGATGGGCATCCAGAGGAGAGAGAAGATCTTTGGGATCCCCGAAAGGGGCTGCATAGTAGGCCTCACGGGCGTTGAACATCACTGCGGTCTCTCGGAGATGGTACTGCGAGCGGTAGAGTTCTCCTGTAGTACGTACGGAGAGCACCGCATCCGCCTCACCGCCGGAGACCATGGCAAAACCGATCTGCTCTTTGGGGACCGGAACAAGCGTAAGCTCCAGGTCAAAACCTCGGATAAAGTCGCAAAAGCCCGAGTGCTGTACAGACCCTTCGAGAAGAACCACCCTTTTACCCCGAAGATCGAGAAGGGAGTAGATAGAGCTTTTGGGAGAGACGTAGGCGGTGGTCCAGGCGGAAAAGGCAGCGACATCGCCATAGGCGTAGATCTTCTCCCTCTCCTCCGTCCGGGCAAGGCTGGTAACAAGGTCGACCTCACCGCGCTGAAGCCGCTCAAGACCCTCTGCCCAGGTGCCGGGGACATATTCCAGCTGCCATCCCTCAAGAGAGGCAATCTCCTGAAGAAGGTCTGCAAAAAAACCCGCTGCATTGCCGGATGCATCCGTAAAGAGGTTGGGCCTCCCCTCGTAAAGGGCTACCCGTACGGTTTGTGCCTCTCCCGAGGCGGAGGAGAGGTCGCAGAACCCCGATTCCCAGCAACAGAGAAGGGCAAGAAAAAAAACACAGAGACGTTGCATGCAGCACCATCCAGAATGTTCCTTTCGCATCATCTACTCCTCTCTCGGCGACTTCTTCGAAAAAAGCACTCTTTCTCAGGGCATGCGAAACCGGAACTCACGGGTGATTACTAAGAAGGGGAACCCTGTTTCCAGGACATTCGTATCCGAAAAAAGTTTCGGAGATACACACGGTAGACTGTACCATACGAGAGGGAAAAGAATCCACGTATTTGTACAGGGGAGATCCTTTTTCTGTTTTTCCGCCCAAAAATACTCTATAATAGAGGAGCCAGATCCGCCCTTCCTCCCTCTTCCCTGGATAAAAGAACGTGATGATTTTCCCAGCTTTCAATACGGAAAAGAGGAAATCTTATGGATAGACAAAAGGACTCCCCCCCGGAAGCGATCTCCCAAGGCGAAACGTTACGCCTCCCTCCGTCGGATCTCCGGGTGCTTATCGTGGACGATGTGAAGACAAACCGCCAGCTCCTCTACTACATTCTCACAAAAGAGGGGTTTCAGGTTGCCGAGGCCAACGAGGGAAACCAGGCTGTGGAACTCTTTCAGAGCTGGGCTCCCCATATCATTCTCATGGACCACCTTATGCCGGTTATGGACGGCCTGGAGGCCACCAAAAAGATCCGGGATCTTCCGGGGGGTGAGGATGTGATCATTCTGATGATCACCGCCAACGTGACGGCAGAAAACGAATCCGCCTCTCTCCATGCAGGAGCGGATGGCTTTATCCGCAAACCCTTCCGGAAGGCCGCACTGCTGGAGGGAATCGAGAAACATTTTTCTCTTTCATAAAAAATACATTATTATCCTGAAATCCGAGAGGAGATCTGTCCATGTCCAGTCTCACCCGATTCAGCGTATCCCTTCCCCAGGATCTGCTGGAGAAATTCGACGCTCTCATCACATCCCAGCACTACCCTACCCGCTCCAAGGCTATCGGGGATCTGATCCGGGAGAGCCTGGTAAAGAACGAATGGACATCGGGGAGGGAGGTTGCGGGGGCCATCGTCCTCGTCTACGATCACCACAAGCGGGAGCTTTCCAACACTCTGGTGGAGGTGCAACACGACTTTTATAAAATCATCGTCTCCACCCAGCATATCCACCTGGATCACGATACCTGCCTTGAGATTATCGCCGTCCGGGGAAAGGCAGAGGTGGTGCAGGAGCTTTCCCACAAGCTTAAGGCCCTCAAGGGGATTCTGCACACCTCTCTCGCCATGGGGAGCAGCGGCTCGGGGATTTGATTCAGCTCCTCTTCCAACCCTGTGTAGGCTGTGCGGAGCGTCCAGAGAGTACGGACTATGCGGAAAAATCCCTGAAAGCATCCAGAAGCTGCCTGGTTCTCTGGAGCACATCCTCCTGAGAGACCCCCAGATCCAGCGCATAGCGCAGAACCCCCGCCATCCCCATCAGATCCCCGGCGTCATCTTTTCGAAAGCTCCCCCATTCTCCGGAGAATGTTCCTGGGGCGACCTCCCGATACTTCAGATGAAGGCTTTTCGCCAGTTTTTCCCTTTGACTGCGAATATCCTCGTTTCGGGAGGGGAAGAGATCAAGCCCCAGAGGGCGCCGGATCTTCTGGGAACGCAGAAAGGCCCCCACCCCAAGCATGGCAAGATCCCCAGCAAGCAGCACCTCACAGCTCCGGGGCACCCCTGCGGCAATCCCACCGAGCACCGAGAGCGAGGGATCGCCGCTCAAGAGCAGCGCCTCCCAGGGGGTATTCTGAAGCCCCCCCTCGCGAATCCCCGTCTTTGAGGCATAATCCTTCCAGAGAAGGTCTCTCTGAGAAGAGATTTCTTCCACATCCGAGAGGAGTTTTTCCTCCTCCGCCCCCAGCCCCCGGAGGAGTAACAGGCTCCCCAGGGCACTTCCGGGAACGGCATTTGCGAGAACGAGACGATCCGTGATCTTCCCCAGCTCTCTTCCAAGCTGCAATCCTCGGGCAAAACGACCTTGTTCCCCCTCCAGAGAGAGGGGGTATTCCGGGGAGGTACCCCCCATTTCGATAAAGGGAATCTCCGGGGCCTTCCAGGAGCCGCTGCGAACCACCAGGGCGGGAAAGCCCGTCTCTAAAAGCGCCCCCCGGGCGAAGAGGAAGGGAAAGGTCTTTTCCAGAGGGGGAAAAGACTTTGGCGGGGGAAAGACCCCCATAAAGATCTCTCCCCCTCTGGCAGCGTGGAGATGAGGAACCTCTTCCCCTCCCTCTTTCCAAGGCTCCGAACCGGGGAGGATCCCCCACGACAGATCACCAAGAACACAAACAAACATAACAACCCTCCCAAGCTTTTACACTCCCAGATTTTCAGCACCTGAAAAAAACTAGGACCGCTGCTTCCGATTCTACACCAACAGCACCCTTATTTCGAAAAAAGTATAGAACCCCTGCCAGGTCCGGAGCAATGCAAAAGGCATTTGAAAACTCCAGCACGCAAAAACATGGAAAGGAGCCTCCGGGCGGAGGCTCCTTAAACAATCACTATTCTAACGTACATTCCTTCGCACTCATAAGCTTTGTGATTTTTTATTTAGGAATGCCCAGAACCTTTCGAACCGCCTCCCCATGTTTCGCCACGTACTCACAGCTTGGCTCTTCTCCACAATTTCTGCATTTCAGGTCGTAGGCGGAGTTTAGAGTTTTACATGCGGGACAGGAATATTTTTCCCGGGCCTCCTCCAGCCACTGGATATACCCCACCGCTCCAATTCGTTGGAGATCCTCCCAAAGCTCGATCCGATGAGGCCTTTCCGCCTGAAAGGCCTTTAGATTTTCGCAGGGATATTCCGGACACTCCACGCAAAAATCGACTCCCCGCTCCGCTGCACAGGAAAACATGGCACATTGCTGGCAGTAGGGGCCTCTTTTATCCGAACGGCACCCGTAACATCTCATAACTTCCTCCGAAAGCTGAAACTTTGCCGCCAGTTGCTTCAGCCTTTCGGGATCCTCCTTCGTGGCTATGAACAACGAACAGGCCTCACAATAAAGCCCGCACACCGCTGCAAGATTTTTCCCGGTTTCCCCTGAAAGATCCACCATTTTCAAAACACCTCCATGCCGACATGCAAGAACGATACCCCAGTTTCACCCAAAACCCCGCTTTATAGTCCGCCATGTTTTGGCTCTCAGCAACAAAAAAAGTGCTTCCGGGTAACTCAAAGGAGGGCTTTCCTGTTTTGAGATTAAAAAATCTCAACTCCTTCTCTCCCCATAAGAGATCGGCATGAGAAGGAGCTTTACCCTTGGGGAAGCTCCGTAAAACAAAACACCTCTCTTGCCCATTCCCGTGACCACTCTCCAAAAGGGCGAATAAGCGTTACGAGTTCCCGGCCTCGTTTCGTCAACTGGTATCCATCCAGAGTACGCTCGGCAATATCGGCTTCTCGCAAGTCCTTGATTCGGCTATTAAGAATGGAGGGAGAAATTGACTCACACCGTTCCTGAAGTTTTCTGAAGGTATGCGGGCCATCCTGTAATTGCCATATCACCCCCATGGCCCAGGTTCTTCCAAGTAAATCCAAAAGCGCCATAATGGGGACCCCTGTTTCCGAACCTCTCACAGGCTGTCCTGGAATTGGAATTGTCATATAAACTCCTTATGCATCGCATGCATCGCAGTATATCGCACAGAATCCGCTATTCTTGATTGTAAACTATGAGAGATGCGGTCACACGGATCAACCTCCAAAAACATTACATAAAACATTCCGGGTCCTTACGCTCTTTGTAAAGCCTATGAAGCCGTATGGCCGCATCTTTAACCGGGCCTTTTTTCATGGTTCTGGCATGCTCCGGACAACCCTTGATACAGGCACAGCAACTTATGCATTTTTCCGTATCAATTATCTGGGTATTCTCCGGATCAATGGCTCCGGAAGGACAAATTTCTGCACAAACACCCTGTTGCGTACATGCATGACTCACGGCGATGAAATCCACACTCCAGAGTTTTGTTACACCTTCATAGGGATAGGCTCCAGGAATATGCATATCTGAAGCCTGATCTGGAGATGACATGGAAAGGATTTTTTCCTGAATTTTGCGACCAAAGGCCTCTGCATGCCTGAGATCGCCCGCATCCGGACGGCCTTCGGCTGTGGGAAGCTCGGAGCTTGAAAAGGAGTGTTCTCCAATATAGGCTGCCCCGGCGACGGGGATGCATCCACGGGTTTTCACCATGGTATGCAACTCAAGAAGTGCATCGCCATACGTCCGGTTTCCGTACACCACCACACATACCGTGGGAGTCTGACGAGCGTGGATCCCATGGAACCAACTCTCTAATAGCCCCGGCACTCGTCCCATATACACGGGCACACCAAGTATGAGCAAATCATCTTCTGCGGTGTGTAGAGGACGGATTCTCGCCTCGGGTATAGTAATATCCATGTTTTCCACGGAGCATTGCGTAATCCCCCGGGCAATGCTCTGAAGAACCGTCTTGGTGGTTCCCGTGGGTGAAAAATAGACCAGTTTTATCGATTGAATTTTCATTTTTCCCCTCATCGTAATCTTCATAATTATTCATTATCCATCGGGCTTGACGGTATAGGCCAGCTCCCTTAGATCCATGGCGCCGTGTTTGTTCGGCGCAGTTCCGAAAAATTATATTGTGTGCCGGGCGGTCACGGCATCACCATACCTGAAATGGCACATGAATACATTTCCTCCTTAAAACATACTGCTCTTCTTTCGGGCTCCGCACATCTGCTCTGCCATCCCATGCTTGCTTCTGTTTTTGTAGCAAGCTACGAATAATGTAATACCAAGCTATTCCGTTGTCAAGCCTTTGTTGAAGAAAACTTGGTATACTTACGTATGCCCTCGCTTCTATGCCGTCACATCCCTGGCAGGACATTCTTCTTCCTCCTTTTGAAAGGGGTTGACGGATTACGGAGGGTACGTATAATACCGGAGAATGTCCTGAGGTTTACTTTCTATCAGTCCTGCAACCATTGTTTTGTGGAGGTCTTAACATGCCCGAAACGTACGCACTTTGCCTCACCCTGGAGGACGGCACCCAGTGGTGGGGACGCTCTTCCCGCCCCATAACACCCCGGGAGGGAGAGGTGGTTTTTACCACCTCCCAGGGGGGATACCCCCAGTCCATCAGTGACCCCTCCTACTGCGGCCAGATCCTTATCTTCGCCTTTCCCCTGGTAAACGTCTACGGAGTGGACACGGAAAATCTGGAAAGCTCCCGCCCCTGGACTACGGGGGTGCTCACCCAGCATATCCGCCGAAGCCCTCTTCCCGAAACATTACAGCTGGAAGAGTGGCTTGAAGAGTGGGATATCCCTCTGGGGGAGGACATGGACTGTCGGGGGCTTATTCTCCACCTCCGAAGCCGGGGCACCCTCTGGGGACGTCTGGATTCCCAAGCGATTCCTCCTCGGGAGATTCCCTTTTCGGATCACGTGGCCCGAGTCTCCCCCCAGAAGATCCTGCGTCAGGGAGAGGGAAGCCTTCGCATAGGGATTCTCGACTGCGGCATGAAGGAAGGCATCGCCCGGTCGCTGCGAGTGCGGGGGTGTGAGGTGGTACGCTTTCCTTCGGATACCTCTGCAAAAGTGATCCTCGCAGAAGATCTTACGGGGCTGATCCTGAGCAACGGCCCGGGGGATCCCAGCGTGCTCTCCCGAGAGATCGCCACGGTGCGGCAGCTTGTGGGGAAACTCCCCCTCTTCGGCATCTGCCTGGGGACCCAGATTCTCTCTCTGGCCTGCGGGGGGAAGACCTTTAAACTCCCCTACGGCCATCGGGGGGCCAACCAGCCCGTGCAGGATATCACCACAGGGCGGGGGTACGTGACGAGCCAAAACCATGGCTACGCCATCGAAGAGGAGTCCCTAAAAGAAACGGCACTTGACGTATGGTTCCGCCACCTGGGAGACGGTACGGTGGAGGGAATCCGGCACCGGGAATTCCCCGCCCTGGGAGTGCAGTTTCACCCCGAGGCGTGCCCCGGACCGAGGGATGCAAACCATCTCTTCGACACCTTCCTGAAAACTGCGGCAACCTGGAAAGAAGGAGAACACGCATGAACATGCTCCCCCAAGGATCTTCCATCCTCGTTCTCGGCTCCGGCCCCATCCGGATAGGCCAAGCGGCGGAGTTCGACTACTCCGGAAGCCAGGCCTGCCGGGCCCTTCGGGAAGAGGGCTATACGGTTATTCTTGTAAACTCCAACCCTGCCACCATCCAGACGGATCTGGGGCTGGCACATTACGTCTATATCCGCCCTCTCACAGCAGAGACGGTGCGTCATATTCTGGAAAAGCACCGCCCCGCAGGGGTTATCGCCACTCTGGGAGGCCAGACCGCCCTGAACCTCTGTATGGAGTGCGCCGCCCAGGGAATCTGGGAGGAATACGGCACCCAGATCCTCGGCACCTCGGTGGAGACTATCCAGAGAGCCGAGGGACGAGACGATTTCCGGAGCTGCATGCTCCAGATCGGGCAACCCATCGTGGAGAGCCGCTGCGTCTCCTCTCTGGAAGAGGCCTTGGAATTCAGCGCCTCCAACCCCTTTCCCCTCATCATCCGACCGGACTTCACCCTGGGGGGCACCGGAGGAGGGGTTGCCCGGGACATGGAATCTCTGCAAATCCGGGTGGCGGAGGGGCTTCGGGCTTCTCCGGTACGGCGGGTACTTCTGGAGCGCTATCTCCAGGGGTGGCGAGAGATCGAGGCGGAGGTGCTCCGGGACATCTACGGGAACCGCCTCTGTGTCTGCAGCATGGAGAACATCGACCCCATGGGGGTGCATACGGGGGATTCCGTGGTGGTGGCCCCGGTGCTTACCCTTAGGGATACCCAGTGGCAGCGGCTGCGCTCCGCCGCTTTGGAGATCGTGGATGCCCTGGATATCCGGGGGGCCTGCAACGTGCAGTTCGCCATCAGCCCGGACAGCTCGGAGTACGTCATCATCGAGGTGAACCCCCGGGCAAGCCGCT
This sequence comes from uncultured Synergistaceae bacterium, assembly GCA_964539095.1. Lineage (GTDB taxonomy): Bacteria > Synergistota > Synergistia > Synergistales > Aminiphilaceae > DAIPKP01. The sequence continues at coordinate 907 of CAZIFL010000029.1, read as the reverse complement.
CCAGCGCCCTGGCGAGCAAGGCCACGGGATATCCCATCGCCCGGATGGCCGCCAAGATCGCCCTGGGAAAGGCCCTTACAGAAATGCCCAATCCCGTGACGGGCACCGGAAGCGCCCTCATGGAGCCCGCCCTGGACTACGTGGCCCTCAAGGTGCCTCTCTGGCCCTTCGGGAGCTTTCCCGGAGCGGATGTCTCCCTGGGAACCATCATGAAGGCCACCGGGGAGGTGCTGGGGCTGGGGAGCAGCTTTACCGAAGCCCTGCTTAAGGCCTTCCGTTCCCTGGACGGTAAATCACACCTCCCCTCTTCGGAGGGGCTCGATACCCGGGAAAACCTCTGGAAAGCCTGCCTCACCCCCACCCACCGGAGGCTGGAATCCATTATGGAGCTTCTTCTCCTGGGGGTATCCGGGGAAGAGATCGCTCTCAAAACTCATATTCACCCATACTTCATCGAAGAGCTTCGGGAGATCACCCTGGTTCTTCAGGAGCTTTCAAAGGCCCGTAAAGAACCCTCGGAGGAGCTTCTGCGACACGCCAAGGAGATAGGGCTTCCGGATGGCACCATAAGAGAATATACCGGCATTACTTCGGAAAAGCTCATGGCCCGGTACGCCCAGGCATCTCCGGCGCTGAGCCCCGCCTTTCGTGAGGTGGACGGCTGCGCCGGGGAGGTGCCCTCGGGGTCGGGATACTGGTACTCCTCCTGGGGGATGAAGGGGGATCTCCTCCCGGAAAACCCGGAATCCTCCACCCCCTGCAAAAGCCTGGCGGTACTCGGCTCGGGACCCATACGGATCGCCCAGGGGGTGGAGTTCGACTACTGCTGCGTTAAGGCAGTGCAGGCCATCCAACGCCGGGGATACCGGGCGGTGATGATCAACAACAACCCCGAAACGGTGAGCAC
>CAZIFL010000028.1:0-41225 GCA_964539095.1 uncultured Synergistaceae bacterium | reverse complement strand
ATGAAGAGGCCCTGCAGGAGAGCCAGAACCCCTTTCACCTCGCCCAGTATGCGGCTCTACAGGCATGGAAGCACCGAAGGCAGGATGCCCGGAAGCTTATGTACATGAAAACCATGCTCGATATTCTGGACGAACGTGGATGGAGCCACGAGGAAAAGGCAGGGCTACTCTGGTTTATCGAAGGCATCATGCACATCAACGACGGCCATCTTTGGGAAGAGTGGGAACACGAGTTAGATCACCGAAAGGAGGAGACCTCCATGTATATCAGCCTGATGGAACGAAAAGGTGTGGAGAAAGGCGTGGAGAAGGGCGTAACAATAGGCGAAGAGAAGGGGATGAAAAAGAAAGAACTCCACATGGCCCGGAGAATGCTCCAGGCGGGGGAGTCCGAAGCAAAAATCCTTTTCTACACCGAGATCACCCCGGAAGAGCTTGAGGAGCTTCGTAAAAACCTCTAAAAGCCCCAACAAAGGTGAATCCTCTATGTGTATAACCATGGTGTATCCTTAAGAGCCCTGGGGCGTTATGCCTCGTGATCATCCTCCGGTGCTTGCCTGCTTGCCTTAAAGTGGCTTCGCCGGCAGGGGTTGCAAAAGAAGATCTCCGGGGCTTCTTGATCATTTTTCCGGATCATTTTTCTCAATCATTGTGAAGAAGTGCGTTACGAATTCGAAGAACCATGTCCATGTTTCCGAAGCATCTCCCGGGCCAGTTCTTCCATCTTCTCCACCAGCTCCCTCGGGGCTTTTGCCTCTGCATAAGGGGCGCTTGCCATAATCCACCGGGCCACTGCTCCAAGATCCGGAACCTCAGCGGTCATTATCACCTTTCCCTCCTCGGTCTTGCGAAAATGCTGGGTGGGATGCCAGGTGGTCTCCTGCACCGTATCGCCCAGAGGGGGAGCGATCTCAATCTCCACGGGAATGGCCGCATCCCCGGTATAGCCGTACCAGCCTGAGGAGGCATGCTTGTGAAGGCTCGTCTCCTCCGGGGGCTCGTGATAGGGCTCCTCGGGCCATGGATGGGGGGAGAGAATCCGGGAGATCCGGTAGGTGGCTCCCCGGGGGAGCTTGGGGTGGCTTCCCCAGAGATACCAGGCATGGGACTGAAAGAACACCCCCCAGGGGGAGACTTTCCGAAGCTTGGGCTCTTCTCCGCTATAGGGGGAGGCGTAGGAAAAGCGCAGAGATTGCCGGATATTGATGGCATGGAGAATCATGTCGAAGGTGCGGGGATCCATCATTGATACCGGAAGAGAGATCACCGAAGCATTGCCCAGGGTCTCCCCCTTTTCGAGAAGGGACTCCGGAAGGGCGGAACGCATCTTCCCCCAAAGGCTCTCGGTATCCTTTTGAAGATGAGGGAGAAAATGAGCCGCCATGCAGAGCCCCGAAACAAGTCCCAGCACCTCCCGCTCCGTGAGGGTGAAGTTGAGAATAAAGCTTCCCCGCCCCTCCAGAACATAGCCTCCCCGGGCTCGATCGTAGGCAATCTCCACATCGTAAGCCTCCCGAAGAAAGGCGAGATCCCGCTCAAAGGTACGAGAGGTGGTGTAGCCCATGGTATCTACGATAACGTTCTTGGGAACGGGATTTCCCGCATAGAGCATTCCCATAAGACGGTTGAGACGGTGCAGCTTCACTGAAGAAATATCCCGGGGCATGGCATGTCATCTCCTTTGACACATTGGCTGTAGATGCTATGGAAGAAAGAAAAGGGAAGGGGGAACCCCCGTGGGCAAGCCCGGCTGCCCCCCCTGAAAGATCATACCCGAGAAGCTTACCGGGAGCAAACCTCCCCAACACCATGCCTTTACTCCTTATCCGAGAGGGCTTTGCAGCAGAGGCACAGGGCTCCGCCGAGACCAAGAAGTGTGAGAGCCAGAGCGGTGGCTTTTATTATTTTCCCTGAACCCATGAGGACTTCATCCATGCTTTCCTGGAAGAGAAGGTATTCCAGATCTTCGTAGACCATCTCACCCTGGTATTCCTCATCTTCCCGATCTTCTTTCTTCTCCTGCCCTTCCGCCTGTTCTTCTCCCTGTTCCTCTCCCCGGGGGCCCTCCTCGGTTGTTGCCAGGGCATGATCTTCCTCCCTGGGGGGTTCCATATGATGCTCCAGGCGTTCCAGGTTACGTTTTATCCTCTCCAGCTGCTCCTCGTACTTCTCCGCATGAGACGTGGCTTCCATCTTCTCCATGGCCTCCTTCAATCCCCGTATGGCCTGATTCTGCCGCTCCGGGGATTCCTGAGATTCGAGAAGATCCGCCAATCTTTCCAGATAATCCTGGATTTCCTCCAGACGCTCTCCGCAGGTTCGCACCGCCTTTGTGGTACCATCCATGAGATTTCACCCACCTCCTATGGTTTTGTGAGGCTCCTTCTGTGGTGCTTTCCAAGGGCTTTTTGCTCTCCCCAGAATGTGAATTCTTCCCACATACAGGGGTATCCTTTTTTGTCTCTCCAGGGGGCCCTCCAGCGTTCTTTCTCTTTTCCTCTCTGTGAAGAGCATGGCACCCATGATGGTAAATCCTCTTCCTCTGGCACCCCCTTGCGATCCCGATGGCGGGATGTCTGAGGCTGCTTGTGTTACTCCCCGTAATGGTGATCCGAAATCCGCCAGGAGAAGGAATCCACCGAAGGGGCGAGTTCGGTGATGATCATCCTCGTCAGGTTCGTGAAGAAGCGGCATCCGTGGTTGTGTTGAAAATCTTTGCCGAAGAGGCAGAATCCGGTAAACATGTGACAATTGTTATGCAGAACGTGGTAGGGGATTTCCTTTACTTTTTTGTAGAGCCTGGTGCCTCGTTCTATGGCTTCCTTAACCACCATGGGCTGGTCTCCCTGGGAGGCCACATAGACATGAATGCCCGTTCTCACAGGAAAGTCGTTGTTTCTGTAGGCCCCATCGAGAAAGTCTTTTTTCCCCACCATATTGATGGAGCCGTCTCCATAGAGTTCGAGGAACTTTCCGTTTCCCATGTATATTCCGGTGTGCTCAAGGCAAAAGGCAAGAGAGACAGCCACGATGGATCCCGGAGCCAGAGGCACATCATCCTTCATGAGGTTCTTCATGGCGCTGAGATCCGCTTTCCGTACGCAGGGATCCGGAGAAGAGCTGAGGCCCGTACCCAAAAAATAGGGAAAGAGTACGGTTCCCGCAGTAGAGGGAAGAGATGTTTTCCTCAAATCCTTTTTGGGCATCTGGTCTCCCTCAAAGTCATGGATCAGCCACTCGATGTCACGCTCCAGATTTCTCTTCATCATGTCGAGAGCCTCCTTTGCTTTTTTGCTCATCTGCTGCTCTTTCGCCGGGAGGAATCCTCCCTCCTTCGGGGCGCTGTAGAGAGTGTACGACGGGAGGGCGACATCTTACGTCGTAGTGCGTCACTTTTTTCCTTTCACGTGCTTTATCTTGCTGATCCGCCAGGAAGGGGTAATGAGAGTTCCGGGGGGCTCTCCATGGTTTTTTATGCTGCATTTTCGGGGAGACATGCCGTTCCGTTGCTCCCCTTTGTGGAGAAGTGCTATACTTGTTCTAATGAAGGGGGAAGACTTCTTTATGAAGAAGAACATCAAGGGCGGAGAGAGCAGGAAAAAAACCGGGAAGGCAGAGAAAACGAAGAACGCCGCAGAAAAGGCAGGGCTACTCTGGTTTATCGAAGGCATCATGCACATCAACGACGGCCATCTTTGGGAAGAGTGGGAACACGAGTTAGATCACCGAAAGGAGGAGACCTCCATGTATATCAGCCTGATGGAACGAAAAGGTGTGGAAAAGGGCGTAAAGAAGGGCGTGGAAAAGGAAAAACTCCACATGGCCCGGAGAATGCTCCAGGCGGGGGAGTCCGAAGAGAAGATTCTTTTCTATACCGAGATCACTCCGGAGGAGCTTGAGGAGCTTCGGAAAAACCTTAAAAATCTTTAAGAAGTGTGAAGCCCATGTGCCTAACCATGGTGTATTCTTAGAGCGGTCCTCGTTGCCGTGTGACATTATGTTAACAGGAGAGCCGGAGCTTGTATGTCTCCAGCAGCGAGCATAGTGGTTGGCGAGTGCAGCTTTGCGTCGCGGAGAACCTCCTGGTGGCAGGCGGACGTGCCAGCAAGCCCCAGTCGCGCAGCTGGACGGCGCGTCTGGGGCGACGGTTCGGAGCAGCAAAGCAAGGGAGCGGTTTCGCCACTTTCGGAGCAAAGGGAACACACAAGCTCCGGCTCCCATCCAAGATCACACTATAACGTGGAACAGCCCACTAGGAACGGGATTTCCCGCATAAAGCATTCCCATGATTTCAAGGACTTTTTCTTATTCGTGAAGCTCTAAATAGAGAAGGGCCGGGAAATTCCACGCCACAGACGACGACGCTCAAAGGTGCCTTGCGGCGGTTTGTGCGTCGTTCTTTTCTCAAGGAAGAAAGTGCAGTCCCCTGGAAAGAAAATGCAGCTCTGCTTCGGAGCCTGGGGGGAGGGGCTCTTCTTCAAAGGGGTTGGGAATGTGAACCGTTATCGCTTCTGTTTTGGGAAGGAGCACCTCATACTCCATGAGGCTTCCCAGATAGGTTGCCCGGAGAATTTTCGCCGTAAAAGCCTCTTCTCCAGAACCCTTTCGAGGAGTCAAGCGCACCGCCTCGGGGCGGATCATGACGGAGTATTTTCCTGGCTGTGAAGGGGTCTCCGGACCTGGTTCCCATGCCTGGCCCAAAAGGGTCCAGCTTCCCGAGATATCCCTTGTAGCATCGAGAAAGGCTGCCTTGCCGATAAAGGAGGCCACGAAGCGGTTTGCCGGCCGGGCATAGAGTTCCCGAGGCGTGCCGATCTGTTCGATCTCCCCCCGGTTCATCACCACAACTCGGTCGGAGATGCTCATGGCTTCAATCTGATCATGGGTAACGTAGATGCTCGTAATACCAAGCCGCTGCTGTAGCTTCCGAATATCAATCCGCATCTGTTCCCGCAGTTTTGCATCAAGATTCGAAAGAGGTTCGTCGAAGAAGAGTACTGAGGGTTCCATGATGATTGCCCGGGCCAGAGCAACACGCTGCTGTTGCCCTCCGGAAAGCTGGCTCGGCTGGCGGTCTCCCAGCCCTTCCAGTTCCACGAGTTCCATTGCCTTCTCTGTTCGCTCCCGAATCTCTTTTTGCGAAAGCCTCTGCAGTTTCAAGCCGAAAGAAATATTGTCCCGTACGTTCAGGTGAGGAAAAATGGCGTAGGACTGAAAGACCATCGCCACGTTGCGTTTGTTAGGAGGCACATCGTTCATGCGCCGCTCTCCGAAGAGAATATCCCCGGATGTGGGATCCTCGAAACCCGCCAGCATCCTGAGAAGCGTTGTTTTGCCGCACCCCGAGGGACCGAGAAGGGTCACCAGCTCTCCTTCCGCTACTTCCAGAGAGACGGAATCGACCGCCCGGAAGAGGCTATCCGGATCGTCGAAGCTGCCGAAATCCTTTGTGATGGAACGTATGGTGATTTTCACGAATCTATTCCTCCTGAATCTGTATGGGCCCCATGCCACCGGTGCGTCCGGGAACGAGGCGGGCTATGAGTGCCATTGCGGCGAGGACAATGGCCACGAGAATCACGCTGAAGGCAGCCGCCACGCCGAGACGCCCTGAGCCTACCTGGTTGAGAATCTGTACGGTAAGCAGATTCCAGTGGGCGGAGACGAGAAAGATTGCCGCACTGATGGCGGTCATGGCCCGGACAAAGGCGAAGATCAATCCCGAAAAGAAAGCCGGAGCAATGAGCGGAAGGGTTACCTTCCGGAAGGTGGTAAGCTTGTCTGCCCCCAGATTTTGGGCAGCCTCTTCAATGGAGGGATCGATCTGACGGAGCACCGCGATCCCCGACTGGATCCCCACGGGAATGTAGCGGAATACGAAATTCAGCACCAGGATAGCCAGCGTGCCGATGAGAAGCAGGGGAGGGCGGTTGAAGGCAAGAATATAACCGATGCCGATGACTGTACCGGGGACCGCGAAGTTGAGAATGGAGGTGAACTCCATAAGCCCCTTGCCGGGAAAGGTGGTACGCACAACGAGGAAGGCGATGAGCATTCCCATAATTCCTGAAAGAGGCGTGGCGAGGAAAGCTACCGTAAGCGTATCCAGGATTGTCCCTCTCCCCACGCTGAAGGCGTAGGCAAAGTGGCGCAGAGTGAGAGAAAAATCGAATCCCCAGACCTTGGTGAAGGCTCCGAGAAAGATGGTGCCGTAAAAGAGGAGCACAAACCCTGAGAAGGTGAGGGAAAAGGCAAAAAGTGCGCGCCGGGCTCCCCGGCCGAGAAGTTTTGAGGAAGATGCCACCGGTTTTCCCGTTACCGTAACGTACTGTCGCTTCTGCAGATAGTAGCGCTGGATGGTGAACGCCGTTATGGAGGGGATGAGGAGCACTACTGCAAGGGCCGCTCCTAAAGGAAGGTTAAACGACCCTGTGATTTCCAGATAGGCCTGTGTGGAGAGCATGGGAAAGCGGCTTCCCGCAAGCACGAGGGGATTGCCGAAATCTGCCAGAGATTCGATCAGCACTACCAGAAAGGCGCTGGCAATCCCCGGAAGGCTCAGCGGCAGCGTTACTCGTAAAAAAGTCTGGAGCCTTCCTGCCCCCACATTCATGGCGGCATCCTCCAGGGTAGGATTCAGCGACTCCAGTACCCCCTTGAGTGTGAGGTAGGCCACCGGGGCGAAGGTGAAAATCTGGGAGAGCAATACCCCCCTGAAACCGTAGATGTTGTAGTTTCGTATTCCGAGAAGACCCCGGGTAATAAGGCCGTTGGAGCCGAAGAGCATGAGAATGGAGAGGGCACTCGTAAAGGGTGGGGAGATGATCGGAAGAAGAAAGATAAGATGGAGTATCTTTTTAAGCGGCACGGAGGCTCGGGTGATGGTGAAGGCCGCGGCGTAGCCGATCACTACGCTGCAGGCGGCGGTGAAAAAGCCAACCATGAGGCTGTTCCACAGGGCAGAGCGCAGATAGCGGAAGCTGAAAAAACGAGCGTAATGTTCCAGGGAAAAGAGGCCTTCAGAAGAGTGGAAACTTTTCAGAAGTACGGAGATCAGGGGATAGGCCACAAAGACTCCCAGGGAGAGAAAGAGGAGCAGCACGAGAAGCGCGAGAAGGGGATCCCGGGCGAGAAGGCGAATCTCTCTTCTTGCTTTGGCGAAGAGGATCATCGGTTTTTTGATTCCTCCTTACAGTAACGGGGGAAGGAGTTCCCTCCCTCCCCCGGTCTTGATGTTGTACGGTAGCTACTGGCCGAGAACTTCCGTCACCCAGCGGTCGATAAGGCGTGTCTTTTCGCGGGCAGCTTCGAAACGGTCGTAGTCGATAAGCGTGATCTCTGAAAGGAGCGGGAGTCCCTCCCCGACGGAGACATCGGTACGCACCGGGAAGAAGTAGGTTTTCTTTTCGCTCAGGATCTGCTGCCCCTCCTGGGAGATAATCCAGTCTACAAGGGCCTGGGCGTTTTCGAGGTTTTTGGATCCCTTAAGAATGGAGAGAGCCGCTGCCTCATAGCCTACTCCCTCTTCGGGAAAGACAACCTTGGCGGGATATCCTTCATCCATAAGCTTGAGAAAGGCCGGGGTGAACTGGATGGCGATGGCGGTCTCTCTGATGGCGAGATTTTTGCTCGGTCCCGTGCCGCTCTGGGTGTAGGTCTGGATGTTCGGATTAAGCTCCTTCATGTAGCTGTAGGCCTCATCCTCTCCGAACGTCTGGATAAGCGTCATGATCATGGCGTAGGCGGTTCCCGAAGATTGGGGAGAGGGCATCTGGATCATCCCCCTGTAGGCGGGGTTCAGAAGATCCTTCCACGATGCGGGAATGGGCTTGCCATCCTCCTCCAGTTCCTTCGGCAGTACTCCGAAACCCAGGGGGTTCATGTAGAAGGCGTGCCAGTATCCCTTGGTATCTTTGAAGCCCGGGGCCAGATCTGCGGCGGCGGCGGGAGTGTAGGGCTGGGTAAGCCCCCGTTCTCTGGCTACGATGTGGTTTTCGTTGGGAGCACCGAACCAGACGTCCGCCTGGGGATTGGCCTGTTCCGCCTCAATACGGCTCATGGCGGGCCCCGAAGAGAGGAACACCATATGTACCTTGATCCCCGTGGCTTTAGAGAAAGCGTCCAGGATATTTTTGGCGTTTTCTTCGTCCACGCTTGAGTAGATCACCAACTCCTTTGCGAGAGCCGCTCCGCTGAAGAGCAGAGCCCCCAGAAGTGCCGCTGTTACGACGTACAAGAGCTTTCCATGCCGTTTCATGTCGAAAAATCCCTCCCAAAGTAAAGATATGAGGTTTTCCCTGTGGTACTGCACAGAGAAGAGCCTTGCCGCATTGTAACACAAGAGTGAAAATGCATGCCTGGAAAGCCGGAAAAGAGCCCGAGAAAAACGGAAAAATCCGCAATCCCCAGGCTCTTTTTCTTTTTTGCGCAGTTTGTGTAGCCTATGAGGTAACGTTTTCAGGGGATTCCTGGAGAGTTACTCCAGAGCTTCCAGAACCCGAAAGAACCCCTCTTTCAAGGTCTCCCCCAGAGTGGGGTGGGCGTGCACGCAGTAGGCCACGTCCTGGGCGGTCATGCCGTGGTAGATGGCCAGGGCCGCCTCCCCGATGAGATCCGAGGCGTGGGGCCCCATAATATGCACCCCCAGAATTTTTCCCGAGGGTTTGGAGGCCACCACCTTGCAGAATCCATCCGAGGCGTTTTTTGCCAGAGCCATGCCGTTGGCGGCAAAATAGGCCTTGGCGGTAACCACCTCTTCCCCTCTTGCGAGGGCCTCCTCTTCCGTGAGCCCCACCGCGGCAATTTCGGGATCTGCGAAGATGCAGTAGGGTACCGCTTCGGGACGGAAGAGGTAGGATCCTCCGGTCATGGCGGCCACCGCCGCCAGAGCCTGGTACTCCGCGGTATGGGCGAGCATCATCCCCCCGGTACAGTCCCCGATGGCGTAGACTCCGGGGACGCTGGTCTCCATGCTCTCCGGGGAGATCTGAATCCCCCTGGAGGAGTGGGCGATAGCAGTCTTTTCCAGATCAAACCCCTCCAGAGAGGGAACCATGCTGGAGGCCACCACCAGGCGGTGGCAGGAGATTTCTTGAGCCCCTTCCGGGGTCTCTCCGAAAAGGTGCAGTTCCTCCCCCGTCTCCTCCGCCCGGTGCAGCCGGAAGGAGTCCATCATGGTGATTTTCTGGCGTTTGAAGTTTTGCCGGAGTTTCTTTTTGATCTCTTCGTCGCAGCGGCGGAGGATCTGATCCGAATGTTTCAGGAGGATCACCTCTTTGCCCATTCCTCGAAGCAACGTGGCCATCTCCACCGCAATGACCCCCGCCCCCAGAAGGGCCACCTTTTGGATGGCGGGATCTTCCCAGAGGGAGCGTTCGGATACCGCCCAATCTCCGGGGATGATTTTCGGAAGATCCTTGCCTTCAAAATCGAGGGGGAGTATCTTGCCCCCCACCGCGAGAAGCAGCCGTTTTCCCCGGGCTTCGGTGAGTTCCGGGTGGCCTTCGATGCGGATGCGCTTTTCCTCTCCCTCCACATCTTCCAGAAAGGCGGTGCCCTTGCAGACCTTCACGGAGGACATTTTCATGAGGGTTTCGATCCCCCCCCGGAGCTTTGCGAGGATGGCCTCTTTCTTTTCCCACATCTTTTCCCGAGGGCTTGCCCCCTCCAGGAGATCCGCATAGTAGGATTTGGTGGGGATGCACCCCCGGTTGAGGCAGGTCCCTCCCAGCTGATCTTTCTCCACCAGCAGAGTGCTAAGCCCCGCCCGCCCCGCAAGCTCCGCCGCCCGGTAGCCTCCGGGGCCGCCTCCGATAACCATGAGGTCGTAGAGCATAGGCGTTCCTAGGATTCTTTCCGCTGCCAGTGCAGCACGGGTTTCCGGGCCGCCTGGGTCTCGTCCAGCCGAGTTACCGGGGTAGTCTGCGGGGCCTCGTGAAGACGTGCTGCCCCTTCGGAAGATGTGGCACCCTCGGCGAGATTTTTCATGACCTCGGCGAAGCGATCCAGGGTCTCCTTTCCCTCGGTCTCCGTGGGTTCCATCATGAGGGCCTCCTCCACGATGAGGGGGAAGTAAATGGTAGGAGGATGATACCCTTCGTCGATGAGTCCCTTGGCGAGATCCAGAGCCGTTACGTGGTGGGCTTCCTTCTGTTTTTTGGCGGAGAGTACGAATTCATGTTTGCAGAGTCGGTGAGGGTGACTGAGGTCATAGGTCTCCTTCAGGAGAGAGGCAAGATAGTTGGCGTTGAGCACCGCGTTATCCGCCACTGCTTTGAGCCCCTCCGCTCCGAGGGTGCGGATATAGGCGTAGGCCCGGAGAAGCACCCCGAAGTTCCCCTGAAAGGAGCGGATCCGGCCGATGCTGTCCGGAAGGTTTTCTTCCAGGAAATAACGCTCCCCCTCTTTGCGGACCACAGGCGTGGGGAGAAAGGGCTCCAGCTTTTTGCAGACCCCCACGGGACCCGATCCGGGCCCCCCCCCGCCGTGGGGGGTGCTGAAGGTCTTGTGCAGGTTCAGATGCAGTACGTCGAACCCCATATCCCCCGGACGTACCCGCCCCACGATGGCATTCGCGTTAGCTCCGTCGTAGTAGAGAAGCCCCCCCGCCTGGTGCACCACCTGGGCGATTTCAAGGATTTCCTCCTCGAAGAGCCCCAGGGTGTTGGGGTTGGTAAGCATGAGCCCTGCGGTCTCCGGCCCCACGGCCTCCCGAAGTTTGGCAATATCCACGTTCCCCCGGGAGTTGGAAGGAATTTCCCGGGTTTCGAAGCCTGCCACGGTGGCGGTGGCGGGGTTGGTGCCGTGGGCGGAGTCGGGCACAAGAATCACCTTGCGTGAGGAATCTCCCCGTTTGCGGTGGTAGGCCTGGATGATGAAAAGCCCCGTAAGCTCTCCGTGGGCTCCTGCGGCGGGGTTCAGAGAGACCGCGGCCATGCCGGTGATCTCTGCGAGCATGGCCGCAAGTTCATGCAGCATCTCCAGAGCCCCCTGGGTGCTCTCCCCAGGCTGCAGGGGGTGTAGCTCTGTGAACCCCGGAAGGCGGCAGATATTCTCGTTGATCTTGGGGTTGTATTTCATGGTGCAGGAGCCCAGGGGGTAGAAGCCGTCATCCACCCCGTAGTTCTTTCGGGAGAGCCCGGTGAAGTGCCGGATTACATCCACCTCGCTCACCTCGGGAAGCTCCGGAGCCTTTGTCCGGGCGTATTCCCGAGGGAGAAGGAGTTCTTCCGAGGCAAATTCTTTCTCCAGCGGGGGGAGAGAGTACCCCTTGCGTCCGGGAACGCTCTTTTCGAAGATGCTGGAAGTCTCTCTACGATTCATGGTCGTCACCTCCTGCGATCTTCACAAAGCGGTCTATCTCCTGGAGGGTCCGCTTTTCCGTCACCGCCACAAGCCACCCCTGATCCAGTTCTGGGTAGTCCCGGGAGAGATCGTACCCCCCCAGAATGCCATGCTTTCGGAGGCGCTGGTTGCACGCTTCCACGGGCTCGCTGCTCTTGAGAGGAAACTCCCGGAAGAAGGGGGTCTCCGCCTCGAAGAGAGGGGAGAACTTTCCCGTCTCCAAAAGTTTTTTCCGGGTGTAGAGCGCCTTTTTCTGGCACTGTTCCGCCGCTTCCCGGAGCCCCTGGGGCCCCATGAGGCTGCAGTAGACTGCTGCGGCGATAATGTTGAGATTGTGGTTGGAGCAGATGTTCGAGGTGGCCTTCTCTCGCCGGATATGCTGCTCCCGGGCCTGAAGGGTGAGCACGTACCCCCGGCGTCCCTTTTTGTCCAGGGTCTCCCCGGCGATTCTGCCGGGCATCTTGCGCATGAGCTTCTGGGTGGTGGCGAAAAAGCCGAAGTGAGGGCCCCCGAAGAGAAGAGCGTTTCCCGCACTCTGGCCGTTTCCCGTCACGAGATCCGCCCCCTGATTTCCCGGAGCTTCGAGGAGTGCCAGGGCGAGAAGATCCGTGGAGACCATACAGAGGGCGCCTTTCTGATGGGCCGCCTCCGCCAGAGGGGGGATCTTCTCCAGGCCCCCGAAGAAGTTGGGGCTCTGCAGCACCACCGCGGCGGTCTCCTCATCTAGGGCCGCCTCCAGGGTGCTCTCCCGGAGCTGTCCTTCTTCCAGGGGAAGCTCCACAATTTCCATGTTCCGGTTGATGCCGTAGGTGGCGAGTACCTTGCGGTACTGGGGATCCACGCCGGGGGATACGAGAACTTTCCTGCGCTTCTGCACCGTGCAGGCCATTACCGCCGCCTCAGCCAGAGCGGTGGCTCCATCGTACATGGAGGCGTTGGAGACCTCCATCCCTGTGAGTTCGCAGATCATGCTCTGGTACTCGAAGATAGCCTGGAGGGTTCCCTGGCTCATCTCGGGCTGGTAGGGGGTGTAGCTGGTGAAAAACTCTTCCCGGGAGAGAATGTGGTCGATCACCAGGGGAACGAAGTGGTCGTAGGCTCCGGCCCCGAGAAAGCAGACATGCTCCCGGAGATTCTCATTTCGGCTTGCCAGGCTCTCCATGTGGTGTAGTAGCTCCGGTTCCGAAAGGCTTTTCGGAAGATCCAAAGGCCTCTGAAGCAGCGCCTCTTTGGGAATATCGGCGAAAAGGTCATCCACCGAGGAGAGCCCTAGTTGGTGCAGCATCTCCTGCTGCTGTTCCGGTGTATTGGGTATGTAGCGCATCATGCACCTCCTTCTTTCATCCTTTGGTTATAGGGTAGAGGTATGCTTAGGCCTCTTCCAGGGAGGCACAGTAGGCCTCGTAGGCATCTTTATCCATGAGATCCTCCACCTCCCCGGGGTTTGCTACCTCCACCTGGGCGATCCAGCTTTTGTAGGGCTCTTCATTCACCTTCTCTGGTTCATCTTCCAGACTCTCGTTCACCTGCAGCACCGTGCATCCCACGGGGGCATAGACGTCATTGGCCCCCTTCACCGATTCCACCACGCAGAAGTCGTCTCCTCCTTCGAAGGAGGCCCCCACCTCGGGAAGCTCTACGAAGACCACGTCTCCCATGGCGTGCTGGGCGTAGTCGCTGATCCCCACATACCCCCGGCTTCCCTCCAGGCGAATCCACTCGTGATCCCTGGTGTACCTGCAGCTGTCATCAAAACGCAATGCCATAATAAATCCCTCTCTTTCATCTCTATAAGTATGTTATGTACGCCTTTTCAGGCTTTGCTGCTCATGGTGAGCTGTTGCGGTATCCTCACGTCTGCTGCCAGGGTTGTTGGTTATTCCTCTATGCTGGGATCTTTTGCTATGCTTTGTAGCGTTTCTTGTAAAAGGGTTTCTTCACCCGCCGGGCTTCCTTCTTTTTGCCCCGGATGTCGATGTAGAAGGGGCCTTCCTCTTCCGCTGCTTCGGGGCTCACCAGCGCCAGGGCTATGTTTGTATCCAGGGTAGGGGAGTACCCTCCGGTGGTGACATACCCCAGAGTATCACCGTTTGCGAGCTGCACCGGGTATCCCTCCCGGGGAACTCCCTTTTCCACCATCTCCAGGGCCATGCTGCGCCGGTAACGCCCCGTCTCCTTGCTCTTTCGAAGGGGTTCCTGGCCGATGAACCCTTTTTTATCCAGCTTCACGAAAAATCCCAGCCCCCCCTCCAGAGGGGTGATCTCCTGGCTGATCTCGTGGCCGTAGAGGGGAAGGCAGGCTTCGAAACGCAGGCTGTCCCGGGCTCCAAGTCCTGCAGGGGTGAGCCCTTCCTCTTTTCCCGCCTCCATGACCGTGTTCCAGAGGCGGCTCCCCTGATCCCAGGGGACGTAGATTTCAAAGCCGTCCTCTCCGGTGTATCCCGTGCGGGAGATGAGGGCTTCCATGCCGCCGAGGGCTACCTTTTCGTAAAAATGGAAAAAGGGGAGTTCCTTGAGATCCTCCGAGAGGAGCTTCTGAAGGATTTTTTCTGCTTCGGGCCCCTGAAGAGCTACTTCGGCGTACTCCGACGAGGCGTGGTGTACCGTCACCTTTTTTCCCTTCGCCTGCTCTTCGATCCACGCCACGTCCTTATCCACGTTGGCGGCGTTGATCACCAGAAAAAAGCGGGTATCCGAGCATTTGTAGACCAGAAGATCGTCTACCGCTCCCCCCTCGGGATAGCACATGATGTTGTACTGCACCTGTCCATCCTGAAGAAGGGTGATATCGTTGGTTACTAAATGGTAGAGAAAGAGGGCGGCTTCCTCCCCGGTGATCCAGACCTCTCCCATGTGGGAGACGTCGAAAAGCCCCGCACTGCTCCGTACCTGAAGATGTTCCTTTTTGATTCCCAGATGCTCGTACTGGATGGGAAGGGCCCATCCCCCAAAATCCACTATCTTTCCCTGGAGCTTCACATGATCCTCGTACATGGGTGTTTTTCGCAAATCTTTTTCGCCTCCTGTTCTGTATGGGTGTTTCTGTTCTATGTGTCGTATATGCCTATACGTCGAAAGGGGGCTCTCCGGGGTTTTCATGAAGAGGCCCCGAAAGAAGCCATAGAGCGATCTCTTTCAGAATTTCCCGGCCTTCTCCGGGGGGGAGGGTTTGTGCATGACTGAGTAGCCTCTCTCCCATGAGAGGGGGCTGGAAGGGGGAGCCTTCGAGAAGGGGGGGGATTGTTCCTACCGCCTCCATCTCCAGAGCATCTGAATTGATAGCGAGAGAGGTTATGTTGCCCTTGGCGGAGGAGATGAGAAGCTCCAAGCCTCCCCAGGCAAAGCGGTTTTCCAGCACCAGGTCGAAGGAGGGGGAGTTGCCGAAAATCCAGGATTCTCCGGCGAAGTGCTCCCGAAGCTCTTCAAAGAGGGGATCTTGCCGGAGATCCTGGGGATGTACGTCCAGGAGGGGCTGCGGGGGGAGGTGGTATTCCTCCCTAAAGGCTCGGGCAAGGGCCTCCGAAAGGGCCTCTATGGTGAGATCCTCCCGAAGAGAGGCAAGATTGATCACCCGGGACTGCACCGAGGTTATCCCCTTGGAACGAAGTTTGGCGGGGGATACCTGGAGGTACCGTCCCAAAAAAGGCATATCCACCTTCACCAGAAGGGTGCCGTGGTGGTACGAGGCATCTCGGGCCTTGTACCAGGCGTTTCCCGAAAATTTGGCCCCTCCTGCGAGAAGATCGTTCCGGCCGCTCTGCTCTGTGGCAATGCCGAACTGCTTCAGGGCCTTGGCGATCACCGAAACCTGTCGGGAGATATCGAAAAGGGGGGTGGGGAGAATAAAGGTGAAGTTCAGATTCCCCAGATCGTGAAAGACCGCTCCTCCCCCTGTGGCGCGCCGGGCGGGAAGGCCTCCTTCTTTCTTGAGGAGATCCAAGCGGCACTCTCGCCAGGGGTTCTGGTTTCTCCCGAAGACCACGGTTTTTTCATTTTGCCAGAGATAGAGCAGGGGGGAGGAGGAACCTCGGGTGCGGCGGAGATACTCCTCCAAGGCGAGGTTTTCGTAGGGGTTATGCTGGGTGGAGCGAACTACCGAAGAAGAACGCATGAACAGGCCACCTTTCCAAAAGAAATAGGTGCATGAAAGGGCGCTGTCTCATGGGGTTTGCCGGAGAGGGGATGGAAGAAGAACGATGAAGAAGGGGCAGCCCACGTGACATAAAGCTCTTTCAAGCGCAGGCGCTCTCTGTCACATAGTCCCCGGAGGGATAGCGTTTCAGAGGACCCTCCCGCTACGGTCCCTGGGCCTGAGAGTTTCGGCTCCTTGTGCGAGCCTTGCCCCTTCGGCGTCCACCCTGGATGGTGTAAAAACAACACAGGGCGGAACTCTCCCGCAGCGTTCTCTAGTGGAGGATTGAATACCCTTTGAGGTATCACGAATATCACACAAGCTCCGGGGTATGTCAAGAGGGAAAGGCACTTTTGCCGAAAAATTTTAGAAAAAAAGTTTCCCCCAGGTTGCTTTAGGGTACAATGGGGAAAAGCTTTGGGCGTATCCAGATATCTGGAGCGAAACCATGGAGGAGGTGGCGAGTATGCTGGAACAGCTGGATCTTACGAAAAACATCTCTAAAAAAGACTATAAGAAGATTTTTCCGGATCTTGCGAAACGTCTGGGGGAGCTGCAGCGGGAGATCAAGGATCTCGGCATTCCGGTGCTTCTCGTCTTCGAGGGATGGGAGGCGGCGGGAAAGGGTACCATCATGAACGAGCTGATCCTTCCCCTGGATCCCCGGGGATACGAGGTGCGCAACTATCATACGGATCTTCCCGGAGATGCCTACTACCCTCCCTTCTGGCGCCCCTGGCGATGGACCCCCGCCAAGGGACGTATTCTTATCTGCAACCGAAGCTGGTACAAGGGGCTCATCGGTTTCCCCCCCGCCTATCCCCTGGATCAGGGGCTTCCCCGCACCGCCATGGATGACATTGCATCATTCGAACGAACTCTTGCGGAGGGGGGAACCCTGATTCTCAAGTTTTTCCTTCATATCAGCGAGAAAGAGCAGTCCCGGCGGCTCAAGAAGCTTCGTCAGCACGGCAGCACCGCCTGGAAGGTCTCCAAGGAGCTTTTGGATGAAAAGGACCGGTACGAAAAGCTTCTCGCCCGGGTGGAGGAGGTGCTCCCCCGTACCGACGCAGGGCATGCTCCCTGGATCGTGGTGGAGTCGCATCATCGGCGCTATGCGGCGGTGAAGGTGCTGGAGTCGGTGGTGCTCAAGATGGAGGAGGCTGTCCGGAACGCCAAGGCCCTTTCGGAGGTGACCAGGGACATCTCCGCTCTTGCGGAAAAGGACGAGCCCACCAAACGTCTTTCGGTACCCACGGTGCTTCAGAAGGTGGATCTCTCCCAAGCTCTCGACAAAGATGCGTATCAGAAGGAGCTGCAAAAGTGGCAGAAGCGTTTCCGCACCGCCCAGTACGGCCTCTACAAAGAACGCATCCCCATGGTGATGGCCTTCGAGGGCTGGGATGCGGCGGGAAAGGGGGGGTGTATCAAGAGATTGGTGCAGAATCTCGATCCCCGGGGGTACGAAGTGGTCCCCGTGGGAGCCCCCAACGACGTGGAGAAGGCCCATCACTATTTGTGGCGTTTCTGGGAGAACTTTCCCAAGGCGGGGCACGTGACGGTCTTCGACCGAACCTGGTACGGCCGGGTACTGGTGGAGCGGGTGGAGGGGTTTTGCACCCCCCGGGAGTGGCGCCGGGCCTACGGCGAGATCAACAGCATGGAGAGCCAGTGGGGGGCTTACGGCGCGGTGGTCCTCAAGTTTTGGCTCCACATCGACCAGGAGGAGCAACTTCAGCGATTTCAGGCCCGCCAGGAAGATCCCTATAAACAGTGGAAGATCACCGAAGAGGACTGGCGTAACAGGGAAAAATGGCCTCTCTACGAAGAGGCAGTGGAGGAGATGCTCTGGCGTACCAACACCCCTTGGGCTCCCTGGACGGTGGTGGAGGCTAATGACAAATACTTTGCCCGTATCAAAATTCTCGAAACCGCTGCCCGGGCGGCGGAAAAAGCTTTGGCAAAGAAGAAGGATGATCCTTCCTGAAAGAAAAGGAGCGTCATGGTGGATTTCGGAATTATCTATGCCCCCATGCAGAAGGGGGAAGAGGAGGCGGTGATGGAGGTGGTGCACAGCACCTTCGATGCTTTTGTAGCTCCCGCCTATTCTGCGGAAGGAATAGCGGCTTTTCGAGCCTTCGCCCATGAGGATGCTTTGAAAGAGCGTTGCCAAAACGGGGATTTTGTTTTTACCGCCCGCAATGAAGAGGGGCTTGTGGGAATTCTCGAAATGCGGGAATGCCAACATGTGGCGCTTTTTTTCGTGCATGGAGCCTTTCAGGGGCGGGGTATTGGTCGGGATCTCCTGGCCCTTTCGGTGGAAGAGTGCCGCAAGAGAAACAGTAGAGTGGAGGAGATAACCGTGAATGCCTCACCCAATGCGGTGGAGGCGTACAGGAAAATGGGTTTCCTCCCCCAGAAGGAAGAACAGCAGCTCCACGGTATCCGATTCGTCCCCATGGTGTTGCGTCTTCAAGATCAGGAAAAACCTCGGTAGATGCACGTAGAGGTGAAAAGGAGAAAAAAGTATGAATCTGCTCAGTCTCCGAGCTTTGGGGGCTCTTAGAGACTGAGCAGAGAAGATCGAAGAAGCTTCCGCAACTCAAGAAGATTTTTTTAGGGAAGCATGGCCGCGAAAGCTGCCGCATCCTCCAGAGCATCGGTAGCCACTTTTTCCGCAGAAGTTCCCTTCCTGACAAGGGTGGGCCACCAGTTGGGATTTTCGTAATCCGCCAGAGCCTTTGCTCCCCGGTCTCCGTATCGTATGTGCCAATGGGTCAGGCCGCCCTCATGACCGCCGTGCACCTCGGTTGCTACAACATCAGAGTATCCCGAAGCCGTTCCGGTGGCTTCGAAAACGTTCCAGTAATACCCAGCATAGCCTGTCATGGGAAGCAATCCCGCACAAGCATAATCGCTTTTGGCGATAACGTTGCCCTGATCGTCCAAAAAACTGATTGCCTCTCCGGTAATGGTAAAGCCTGAGCAGGATGTGGCATACATGGCCTGGATAAAGGCCTTTACCTGCTGGACCGTATAGGTTTTCCCGAGCTTTGCCGCTTCCTCTACGGTGGCTTCGTACGCTGGCGTCATGAGTTCGTTATCGAGATACCCTGCCATACTCACCCATTCGCCCGTCCAGCCGCTCAACGGAGGCAATTGTGAGAGGAAGGACGCATATTCCTCTGCGGCTTCCATCGTGTCTTGTGCTGCCGCCTCCGTGGTGGTCTCTCCTGCCACCATGGTGGGCCACCACATGGCGAGGGAGCTATCGGTAAGGGCCTCGAAGCTCTCGTTGCCGCAACGGAAGTGCCAGTGCTTCATGCTATCCGGAGAGTCTGCATGGGCCGTTGTGGTTACTACGTAGGTATAGCCTCCAGAACCCTCGTTGGTGGCTTCGAATTGGTGCCAGTAAGAGCCCTCATAGCCGGTCATGGGAACCGTGCCTTTCGAAGCGTAAGTACGGGTAACCGTGCTCGTCTTTCGTTCTTTCTCGGTGCTATTGCTGTCTTCCACGGTGAAAAGAATGCTGTTGCCCTGGATTTTCATGGAAGCCACGTCAGAGTTATACATGGATTTCATGAACATCTTTACGCCGTCTGCGGTGTATCCCGAAACCTGGCTTGCCACCGCTTCGTAAGCGGAATCCATGGTGGGAGAATCAAGAAAGGTTTGCATGCCTTTCCACTCACCGTTCCACTGCGCCAGGGCTCCTGGATCACTTCCCCCTCCGCCGCACCCCCCGAGGGCAAAAACCGAAAGCCCCAAGAGTAGTATGCCGAGAATAAACGTGTTTTTCCGCATGGTTATCTTCAAAACTGGTCATCCTTTCACATGGCTCACAGCCGTTTTTGTGCTTGCTGATCGAAAAACAACCGAAAAGAAAAAACTTTAGTTTTGTTAGGCTAACAAAATTCATGCCCGACTATACGCCTCTAAATTGCCCTTGTCAATCAGTCTTCTCGTCGCTTGACAAAAAAATATGTTGGGTGTAAGTTCTATTAGTCTAATAAAACTAAAGGAGTGTTGCATCATGCAAAAAGGGTGGAGGAATGCGGTAACGGGTGTTCTGATGGGAGTGCTTTGTCTTCTGGGAGCGGCCTCTTCGGGGATGGCCTTGGAAGTAGCGGAAGAGGTGACTTCGAACGTCATTACCATTATCAAGCATGCAGGAGGCGATCCGGTAAGGTTGGTAATGTCCGAGCAGTGCACTGAACCTGCTCCTGATGGGGGGACAAAGTTTTGTCTCTGTCAGGGAGTTTCTTTCCGGATCGCTCAAATCCTTGCGTCTACCGCATGGGAGGATGGAGTCTTTCGCTCCTGGGATGTAGAGGTGGAGACCGGATGGAATACGGAAGGCCCCGAGGAGTTTTTTCACGATGCTGCGGAGGTTCGCTCCCTTGTTTACGATGAGAGTGCCACTCCAGAAAAAGATCTTGCCTTGCAGGATTCCTGGTATCGCCTTCGGGTGGTCTCCACGGGAAAGGTGTATCTTTTCAGGGGGACCTCCTCCATTTACATAGAGAATTTTCTGGATCTCCGAAAAAAATCCAAAAACGGTACTATTACCGATGAGGAAAAAGTGGCCATGCAGGCCCTCCGCCAGCGCATGGTCCAGTTTCTCACGGCCCTTCCTTTTAGATCCGAGGCCTTTGATGTCAGCATCTCTCAGGGGGTTTCCAGCAGTGGTAGCGGAGGTTCTGGGGGTTGCTCCATGGGAAATTTTCCCTGGACGGGAATGCTGTTCCTAGTGGTTCCCGGTATGCTGTTTTGGGCACGAAAGTAAGCCGAGTGCTTTCCTTGCGTCCTTTCCTGTGGGGGAAATAATAGGGGGTTTCTCCTTGCAATATAACGTTTTATAAACCATAAGCCCCAGACACGGGGTTTTCAGTAGCATGTCGGTTGTCTGCCTGTTCTGAGGGGAAGTTCTTTCCGGTGGAGAGGTGTATGGAACGAATTTGTTCGCTCCATACGCCTCTCTGTGTTATGATTCTTTCAATAAATTTATGTCGGATCGCTATGAAGTTTTTTCAAACAGGTCTTGAAGATCCTTTGAAAAAAGCGAGAAAGGAGTTGGGAAAATGAACCTACCTACCCGAATCCCGGAATGTACGCTCCGCAGTGCTTTGGTGGAGGATGTTCCTCTGATTCTTGAATTCATTCTAGAGCTTGCAGAGTATGAGGGCCTTCGAGACGAGGTGAAGGCCACGGAGGAGCTTCTTCGGGCCAATCTTTTCGAGCGGGAGAAGCCTGCGGCGGAGGTGGTTTTTCTCTGCTACCAGGAGGAGCCCGTGGGGTTCGCCCTCTTCTGCTGGAATTTTTCCACCTTTA
Source organism: uncultured Synergistaceae bacterium (assembly GCA_964539095.1). GTDB lineage: Bacteria > Synergistota > Synergistia > Synergistales > Aminiphilaceae > DAIPKP01. Next base: position 20,419 of record CAZIFL010000028.1, on the reverse strand, counting down.
CGGGGTGCCCCGGCCTCTATCTGGATGATCTCTACATTCGTCCTGCCATGCGCCGCAAGGGACTCGGAACCCTTCTGCTGGCCTATCTGGCGAAACGAGCGCTGGAGGAGGGGTGCGCCCGATTCGAGTGGCGGGTGCTGGACTGGAACACCCATGCTCTCGCCTTTTACCACTCCCTAGGAGCAGAGACCCTGGAGAACCAGCTGGTGAACCGCCTCTCTGGAAAATCCCTGCAACGGTTGGCGCGGCATTTTTCCTAGCGCCTCGCCATCAGTGGGGTGGAAACTTATGTACGGAGAGGGAATATGAAAAATCCGAAGTTATACGAATATCTCATGAAAGAGTATGCCTATTCTCTGGAAGGCTGGGATTTTTCCCATCTGGATGGAAGAATGGAGGAAGGGATACTTCCCTGGAGTTATCGGGAAGTCGTGAAAAAATACATGAGCAACGCCACAGCTCTCCTTGATATGGATACAGGAGGAGGGGAATTTCTCGCTTCTCTCGAAGGCTTGCCGGTCACCGTTATCGCCACCGAAGGGTACGAGCCGAATATCCCGGTGGCACGCAAAAGACTTCAGGAAAAAGGCATTTCAGTGGTAATTTGCCGGGATAGCGGGCAGCTTCCCTTTGAAGATGCCTTTTTTGATGTGATCATCAATCGGCATGGTTCTTACGACTGCAAGGAGATTCAGCGTCTTCTCAAACCCCGGGGAATTTTTGCCACCCAGCAGGTGGGAGGTCTCAATGCGGTGGATCTCAATCTCTCCCTGGGGTACGTGAAACCCTTTGAAGATTGGTGCCTGACGGGGAATATCCAGGATTTCCGGAGGGAGAAATTCCGTATCCTGGAATACCGTGAAAATATGGGAACCTACAGATTTTTCGATGTGGGGGCCATTGCCTGTTATCTTCGATGCATTCCCTGGCAGATCCCTGGGTTTAGCCTGGAGGAGTACGGGGAGAGAATGGCGCTTTTGCATGAAATGATGGAAGAGAAGGGATTTCTTGATTTTGTGTCGCATCGGTTTTATCTGGTGGCGCAAAAATAGAAAACCTTTCCTGCTATAGCATGACAAAAACGGGAATACTCAAGTTGAAAAAGAGGAACGATAGGGCGGAGCGAGGAATAATTTTCTCGCTCCGCCCTGATTGTCTGCGCATGAGCAAAAAAGTAGGTAGCTATCCTTTCTTGGATGATCTTTCCTTTTCCGAAGCAAAGGCAAAGGGGAAGAGGCTTTGCCGGTAGCGCCGGAGGATGCCGAAGATGTGGAGCTTTCTATCCATGCTCCGGTAGAGCACCACCTTTACGAAGTCCAGAATCCCCATCCAGATAAGATTATAGAGCCACACCAGGCCGATAAGGGGCCAGGGGAGCTGGGGGATGATCAGGCCGAACCCCGCCAGAAGAGCCGCCAGAAGCTGGGTGCCGAAGATGCTTGTCACCAGCGGCCACGTAGGGTAGGGGCGGGTAAAGAAGGGGCGCTGGGTCCGGGTGCAGAAGACCAGAAGATGCCCTCCGATAACGAGCTGGAGAAAGACCATGGATTTGATGTGTTCCGGATCAAGCGCCACCCCCCAGAGGGTAGCGTCGAGATGGTGCATGCAGTATCCCAGAAGGCCGAAGCTCTGGGCCACGCTCAAAGCCCCCAGGATGCAGGATATGGAGAGCAGACGGGGCATCTCCCAGCGCTGGGGGGTGGGGGCGATGGGGGCGCTGTCGTAGGCGAGGGTTATGGTGGGGATGTCGTCCAGCAGTGCCAGGAGGATTAGCATTACCGTGCTGATGGGCTGGAAGGGGATCGCCGCACCCTGATGTGTGATGGTGGGAAAGAGGAGCATACTCAGCACCACAAAGACCATAATGTCGATGGTCATGGCGATGCGGTAGATGGTGTAGCTCATCATGCGGGCGAAGATTTGCCGGGCTGCCTCCACGGCGTGGATAATCACTCCCAGCCCCGGGGCGGTAAGGATAAGAGCCGCCGCAGCCCGGGCCGCATCGGTGGCGTCGGAGACCGCAGTTCCCGCGTCCGCCTGCTTCAGGGCGGGGGCATCGTTCACCCCGTCTCCCGTCATGGCCACCATATGCCCGCGAGCCTGAAGGGCCTTCACGATGGCGTACTTATGCTCCGGAAAGACCCGGGCGAAGCCGTCCGCTTTCTCGATGCGCTCCTGCAGCTCCGCAGAGAGATGATCCGGATCTATTTCGGGGGGGAAGAACTCCTGAGCAGGAATGATGTGGGTCCCCATGCCGAGCTGCCTTGAGATCTCTGCGGCGATGGCGGTATCATCTCCGGTGACCATCTTCACGTCCAGGCCGTACTCCCGGGCCTTGGCGATGGTGGCTGCAGAGTCCTCTCTGGGGGGATCGTAGAGGGAGAGAATTCCCAGAAACTCCCATGTGCCGTTATTTTTTCTCTGTGCTACCCCAAGGGCCCGAAGCCCCCGGGCCGCCAGAGAGGCCACGTCATGAGCAACCTTTTCTGCGGCGTCCTCCGAGAGGCCGCAGAGTTCCGCCATAACCTGGGGGGCCCCCTTAGAGACCTCCAGAAGCATTCCGTCGGAGGATGTAAGCCGGGCCTCGGTACGCTTGGTGACGGGGTCGAAGGGGGTGAATTTTTCCAGCCTCCAGGAGGCGGCTCTCTCTACGTTCTTCACCGCTCCGAGTACCGCCAGATCAATGGCGTCGTTATTCTCTCGTTTGGAGGCGAGGGCGGCGGCGAGAATACAGTCCTCTTCGTCGGGGGAGGCGTAGAGGAGGGTCTCCCCCAGGGTGAGCTTGTTTTGGGTCAGGGTGCCGGTCTTATCGCTGCAGAGCACATCCACCCCCGCCATCTCCTCAATGGCCTGCATTCGGGATACGATGGCCTTGTGTTTGGAGAGGTTCATTACTCCAAGGGCCATGGTGATGCTCAGCACCGCAGGCATGGCGACAGGAATGGAGGCCACCAGCAGAATGAGAATAAGCTGGGCAAGGGCAAGGGCGTCCATCCCTCGGTGAAGGGAGACCACCGCCAGAAGCGCGCTCAGAGCTATTGAAAGCAGGATGAGGAAGTTGTTGATCTTCATCATGGCCCGCTCAAAGTGTGATTCTGCCCCCGCATCCCCCACCAGTCTGGCGGTGCGGCCGAAGAAGGTGTTGATCCCCGTACCGATCACCACCGCTTCCATCTCTCCCCGCTTTGCCACAGAACTTGAGTAGACGATATCTCCGGGAGTCTTGCTTACTGGCAACGACTCCCCTGTAAGGGCCGCCTCGTCAATGCTCAGATAGTCCCCTGCGAAGAGCTTGGCATCTCCGGGAACCACATCCCCCAGCCGAAGACGTATCACATCCCCAGGTACGAGATCTGCCGCATCAACCTCCTGCCACGCTCCTCCCCGCTTTACTCTGGCCTTCAGGGCAAGGGAGTTTTTCAGCGCTTTCAGAGCATCGCTCGCCTTGTACTCTTCGAGAAAACCGATGACCGCATTGATCAGCAGCATGACGGTGATAATAGAGAAATCAAGCCAGTGCTCCGCTCCTCCCTCGGTGACTGCCTCGAAGAGGCTCAGAAGTGCCGCAATCTCAATCATCCAGGGGATGGGTCCCCAGAAGAAGCTGAAAAATTTTTTGAGGAGGCTCTCCTCTTTTTCGGGAAGGGCGTTGGGCCCCTCAATCTCAAGGCGCCGTGCCGCCTCCTCCGGAGAGAGCCCCTCTGCAGAAGAGGCAAGCTTCTCAAAAACCTCCTCATGAGAGAGTTCTTTCGCCTGATGGTCACTAAGATGCAGCATTTCTAAAGTATTGTTTTCCATACACGCAGGACCTCCTTGAAAAATATGTTAGAATTATATTGAAGTTGCGGGGGGGAAGAGTTCCAGAGAAGGGGAGACGGTATTCCGCCCCTTACCCTTTGCCTGGTAGAGCATAAAGTCCGCTCTGGAGAAGAGCGCTTCCATATGGTCCCGCTCCCCCTCGAATCGCGCTACTCCAAAGCTGGCGGTAAGGTGGATCGGAGGGAGAGCGTCTTTCTCCGGTCCTCCGGAAAAGGGGGCCTCCTCTATGAGAGAACGCAGGCGTTCGGCAATCTGTACTGCCTCGGGAAGATCCGTCTCGGGCAAGGTGACTCCGAACTCCTCCCCTCCGTAACGGGCGGGGAGATCCTCGGTGCGCAGCGTTTTCCGAAGGCGCTGTCCGAACTCCCGAAGCACCCGATCCCCGACATCGTGTCCGTAGGTGTCGTTCACCTCTTTGAAAAAGTCGATGTCGCAGAGAATCAGGGTGAGAGGATTGCCGTGGCGGCGGCTCCGGGAGACCTCCCGGCCGAGAGTTTCAAAAAAGCTTCGCCGGTTGGGAAGCCCCGTAAGAGAGTCTGTAGTGGCCAGTCGGAGAAGGCGCCCGGCCTCCCGTCTTTGGAGCAGATGGGCCGAAAGAACTTCTGCGAAGGTTGCCATAAGAAGATCTGTTCCTTCGGGAGGAAGGGGATTTTCCGGATGCTCCAGCACCAGAGTCCCCCAGAGATGAGGCCCCTCAAAGACGGGATAGAGAGAGAAAAAACTCTCGGGGGAATTCCAGTTAAGAGGGGAACCCGCAAGAAAAGGCAGATCGTTGAAGCTGCATCGAAGAACCCTTTTGGAGCGCAGCTCCTTTATAAGAGTAATCGGTAGTCTTTTGACGAGAGAAGGGTACTTCCGGAGAATATCCGCAAAAGAAGGTTTTTCAGAATCTCTGGAGGCGAGAGCCTCGAAGTAAATTTCCAGCGTTCTCCGCTGGTTGTCCCCCGCCGCACTGCTCCCAAGGAGGAGCAGCCCCTGGGGCTCAAGGATCTGGTGCAGCTTGCGGCAGCTCTCCCCCAGGGATCTCTCTCCCCCGCCCTTGCCGAGTAGCTCATGGGAGGCCTCCCGGAGAAAGCGCTCTGCCTCCATGCGTTTGCGAAGCTCCCGGTTGCGGATCTGTACGATTTTGTCCTTCCAGAAAAAGGTTCCCAGAATCAGTCCCATGGAGAGGAAGATACCCCCGGCGATCCAGAAGCTCCACCGCACCCATTCGGGGAAAAATGTGTACTCTTCGTCATAGAACCATCGGCGCTGGATCTTTTTGAGTGGTGAGAGTGGGGTTGCGTGCCACTCCCGGAGCTTTTCGTCCAGCCGGGCGAGAATCTCTGCATGTTTTCCCTCCGCGGCGGCGTAGAAGATCTGCGCCGGGGCGTAGATCACGGGGCTCCGCCAGAAGCCGTACCGGCGCACCAGCTTGATGGAGGGGGCCTGTTCGGCACTGCAGACATCTGCCTCTCCCCGGTGGAGCAGCTCCAGAGCTTCTTGTGCCGTCTCAGTCTCCACAAGTTCGTAGGTTATCCCCAGACCGTTTAGAATACGCTTCAGTTCGTAGGTGCCGTAGAACCCCCCCTGCATGGCGATACGCTTTCCCTCAAGATCGAGAAAGGAGATAATCATAATCCCCGGAGGGGTAAAGAAGGTGTACCAGGTAGCGTAGTGATGCACCTTCCCCAGATCGTACATCCGGTGAGGCAGGTGTACCATGCTGAGAAGATCCGCCTCTCCCCGATCCAGCATCCCCGGCAGTTCGTCTCCAGGGGCCTCCACGAAGGCCGCCTCCCAAGGCTCTCCCTCGGAGAGGGCCCGGAAGAGATCTGCCAGATAGCCCTCGTAGTTTCCCTGGTCATTCCGGAAGAAGAGCGGGGGGTGTTTGGCCATACCGTACCGGATCACTTCGTTCGATGCGGTGGCCTTGTCCCGGAAAAAGAGAGAGGCCTCCGAAAAAAACGGGAGCAGAAAAAGCCGCCCGAAAAGGAGGAGGGAGAGGATTCCTAGGGTAAGGGCGCAGAAGCCACCCCTTCCGAGGACGGAGGTTTTTTCCCTGTCTTTGGAGGGAATCTGTTTGGAGTGGTATGGAGGATGCGGTTTCATGAGGATCTCTCCTTAGGGTTTTTTCTGAGGCTGAGCAGGGGTGGAGGTTGCCTCGGGGGTCAGGGGTTTTCCTATCCGAAGTCGTTCCACCGGCACAGAGATGCCGATGGTAACCGTTCCTCCAGAGTAATCTACCCTAGCCTGATCCGGCTCTGCGTAGACGAAGGGGAGGGCGTTCAGGGCCTTGTTCCCCCCTTCAAGAGCGGAGTCTTCCAGAGAGTGGCGGAAATCCTGTACCGAATCCGCCACCTCGCCGAGAACACCGAGATCTCGGGAGGTGAAAAGATCCTTTTTCTTATTGAGAGTGGGGCGATTCACCTCCAGGGCAAGCTCCTGGAGGGAAAGCTCTTTTCCGGGAATATCCGTGGAGGAGAAGGGATTTCCCGTTCCCATTCCCCGGATGGGTTCCAGGGTTGGGGTGGGGGGGGACAGAGGGCGAAGCACCGCCGTAGGGTGATCTTCATCCCGCATTTTGCCGGGAATGCAGGGAATAGAGGTTGTTGGATGTACCGGCACCGCCACGAGAGGCGATTCTTCCTCGGGATGGGGAGAGGTCGAATTCTTGGGAAGGCCGCACCCCCCGAGAAGAAGCGCTCCGAGGAGCATAAAGGCCCCAAAAAGGGGGAACAGTTTTTTTCGGGGGGCAACGCTATGAAAAACCCTCATGAGGAGCCTCCTTTTCCCGTGCCATGCAGCAGAACGGAGCATTCAAGAGCATATCCTCTCCATTATATACCCGAAGGGTGATTCTGCGGATGTCTTTTCAGAAAAAAAACGGTATAATCTCGGGGATTTTTGCATCACCAAGGAGGGATATGGTTGCGACAGATACTTCTGTTCTTTTTTCTCGCTGGAATAATGGTACTCTTTCCGTTTCTCGCCGAGGCGGGGTGAGGTGGTCCCCAGACGGAGCCACGCGTGGCGTGGGAACAGTTCGATGCGACGGATTACGAAAATGCGGCGATTTCTTTCTCTCAGATCTCCTGCGGAGCAGGGGAACAGGGGCTCTACGCCTACTTCGAGGGGCTTTTGTGGAGAACCCAGGAGAACTACATGAAGTCCATAGGGGCCTTCTATCGGGTGGTCAGGCGGTATCCCACGGTGGTGGAGGTGCAGACCGGCATTCCCTGGAAGCCCATGGCCTTTGCGGAGTACGTAAGCTATGCGGCGGATATGGGAAAGCCCGAGGATATCCGTAATATCATCAATCGGTACGGTCGGGAGTCCTATGCGGAAGATCGGGTGCGGTGGCTTCGGAGTAGCCCGGTGCCTGGAGAGCCTGCGGAGGTGCGGGAGTATACCATTCTCCCCGCGGATGCCCGGGTGGAGGATGTGGGAACCTACCAGCTTGCCCGGGCCTATGCGGTGCAGGGGGATGTGGGGAAGATGAAGGAGATTCTTCAGCCCGTGGCATCCGAGATCTACGGCACCATCATGAAGGATGGCAAGGTGGTCTCTCTTCGCCGGGAGGTGCAGGATCTTCTCATGCGTTACGATCCTCCCTTCACCCGGTTCATGAACGGGATAGGCGGGGTTATCCTGGTACTGCTCCTTCTGGAGGCTATCTTCTTCGGCCCCGCTCTCTACCGCAAATACTGGGTAAATCGGAAAAGAAAGTAAGCAAACGTAACCAAGCGTAGTTGAAACGCAAGGAGTGGTGTAAACCCAAGGATTTTTTTGTAACGGCTTCACGTAAAGATAAAGGGCTCTGGGGAGAAAAATTTCCCGGAGCCCTTTGTTTTTTGCGTAACGTCATACATTGCTGCGTATTCCTGTGTGAGGAGCCTCGTTCTGCCCTACACCATCCCCATAAGCCGAGGCAGAAAGAGGGGAATCGCCGGGACAAAAGTGATGAGGAGCAACACCGCCAGCACCACCAGAATGAAGGGGAAGATCTCCCGGCTCAACTCCTCGATGGTAAGTTTAGAGATGCCGCAGGCTACGAAGAGGCAGGCCCCCACCGGGGGTGTCATGAGGGCGATGTTGAGGGAGACCACCATGATGATGCCGAAGTGCAGGGGATGAAAGCCGATCTTCACCGCCAGGGGGTGCAGGATGGGGCCGAGGATGATCAGGGCCGCAGCGATATCCATGAACATCCCCACGAAGAGCAGCAGCCCCAGAATCATGCTCATGACGATCCACTTGTTGGTGCTGATGCTCAGCATGAGGGTAGCTACCTTCTCCGGGATCTGCTCGATGGTGAGTACCCACCCCAGAATGGAGGCCGCGGCGATAACGAGAAAGACCACTCCTGTGGTGCGGGCCATCTTCATGAAGAGCGGCCAGAGATCCCGCAGGGTAAGATTGCGGTAGACGAAAAAGCCGATGAACATGGCGTAGGCCACCGCCACCGCCGCAGCTTCCGTGGGGGTGAAGATCCCCGAAAGAATCCCCCCAAGGATGATGGCGGGCATGAGCAGGGCGATGAGAGCATCCTTGAAGGCGCTGAGCATCTCCTTCACGGTGGCCCGGCGCTCTCCTACAGGGTAGCCCCGCTTTTTCGAAATCCGGGCGGTGAGAACCATGAGAGCCACCGCCACGAGAAGCCCCGGCAGCACCCCCGCAAGAAAGAGCCCTGCAATGGAGACTTGCATGAAGGCTCCGTAGATCACCATGATGTTTGAGGGGGGGATGGTGGGGCCGATGATGGAGGATGAGGCGGTTACCGCCGCAGCAAAGGATTTGTCGTATCCCTCCTCGGTCATGGCGGGGATGAGCATGGAGCCGATGGCGGCGGTGTCGCTCACCGCGGCTCCGGTGATCCCCGCAAAGAAGACCGACGCCAGAATGTTGGCGTGGGCGAGCCCCCCCTGAAGATGCCCTACCAGAACGTTGCTGAACTTCACCAGCCGGGTGGTGATCCCGGTTTTGTTCATGATCTCCCCGGCGAGAATGAAAAAGGGCATGGCCATGAGGGTGAACATGTCCACCCCCGCGAAGTAGCGAGCTGGAACTAGGCGGAGAATGGAGGGGATCTCCATCTGAAGGATTGCCCCGAGCCCCGTGGCGCCGAGCACAAAGCCGATGGGCATCCCCACCACCACGAGGATCAGAAAGCAGAGAGTGATAAATCCTGTCATGGGGTCTTCTCTCCCTTCAGAGGAACCGAGTCGAAATCGAGCCCTTCCTCCCGTTTCACCGTGGCCACAATATCCTCGGACATGAGAATTTCGTCGAGATTTTCTCTTCGGATATCGAGAACCATCTTGCAGAGGAGAAAGATGATGCAGATCACCGCACTCACGGGGACCGCCATGAGCCACCCCTCCATGGTGGTGTGCAAGGCCGTGGAGATCTGCCCCCTCCCACTCCGGGCCATGCTAAACCCCTGGGAGGCGAGGATGTAGAGAAAATAGAGCACCACCGTATTGGAGAGAAAGATCACCATCTTTGCCAGGTGCCGGGGGAGCTTTTTGATGAACATGGTCACTCCCACGTGCTCATGCCGCCATATGCAGAGCCCCACCGAGAGAAGGGCCATCCAGATCATCAGATATCGGGAGAGTTCTTCGGACCATCCCAGGGGGGAGCGGAGAACGTAGCGGAAGAACACTCCCCCCAGAACGGTGACGGTCATGATAACCGAGAGGAGAAAGATGGGAATTTCAAGCATGCGCTCCAGGCCGTCCCCAATCTTTCGGGCCAGGAGAAAAATCCCTCGCTCCTCCCGGTGGGTCTCCCGGAGGTTTTCGGTATGCATGGAGTGTTCCCGGGAGAGAGGCAGAGCAGGGGATACCCCCTACTGCGCCTCCTCCATGGCCTGGTCGATGGCATCCAGATACATCTGGGCGAGGGCTGCCCCCTCTTCCTTGTACGTCTCCTGAATAAAGGCCAGGGCCGACGCGCGCCCCACCTCCCGGAATTCCTCCAGTGCTTCCGGGGTGGGAGTGTTGATCTCCATCCCTGCCTCGGCGAGGGCGGGAAGTCCCTTTTCGGAGGCTTCGATAATCCGGTTCAGCCCCCGGCCTGCGATGATGGCGGTTCTTGCGGCGGCATCCACCATCCCCTTCTCCTTCTCTGTGAGTCCTTCGTAGAACTCCTTGTTCATCACCCAGCAGTAGCTGCTGTAGAGATGGTTCGTGATGGTGAGGTACTTCTGCACCTCAAAGAGCTTCCCCGTGAGGACGATGGGGATGGGGTTGTGCTGCCCGTCCACCACCCCCGTCTGGAGAGCGGTGTAGACCTCCGCCCACGCCACGGGGGTGGCGGCGGCGCCGTAGGCCTTCATGAGGTTCTGATGGGAGGGGAGGGTCATGGTGCGCATCTTGAGCCCTTTCATGTCTGCCACAGTACGGATCGGCCTCTTGTTGTTAGAGAGCTGGAAGAATCCTCCCGCCTCACCGTAGCCCAGCACCTTGAACCCCGCCTTTGCTTCGATCTCTGCGGCGAGATGATCCCCAAAGGGGCCGTCGTAGACCTTCCAGGCGATGTCGTAGTTGGGAATGGCGAAGGGGATATCCACGATGCTGTAAAGGGGGTAGAATCCCGCCATCCCCCCTGCGGAGGCGATGTAGCTCTGCACAACTCCCAGCTGTACCTGCTCCATGGTCTCCCGTTCGTTGCCGAGCTGTCCTGCGGGGAAGATGGTTACCAGAAGCTCCCCGTTGCTCTCCGCCTCTACCATGCTCTTGAAGACTGCGGTCATGGCGGCGGTGGAGACGTCGAAGGGCTGCTGGGGATTCAGATGGGCGAGTTTAATGGTCTTGGGGGCTCCAAAGGCTACGGGGGCAGCCAGAATCAGGCAGAGTACCAGAAGCAGCATGACAAAACGTTTCATGATATTTCCTCCTTCGTAGGTTAGTAAAGAGTTTGCGGACTGTTTTGGGACTGTTCTCTCGTACAGCGCTCTTTGCTCTTTCGAATAGTTCGAGGAATGCTCACCTCCTTTTTTTCAGGGCAGGTGCATAGAGCCGTTTGCGGCGTATGCACACGCAATGGTTGAGTAACTCCATCTACAGTATATGGGAAGAGTCCTTTTCTGTCATCTTGTGGGGATGCTTTGTCGCTAGCTGTGGGAATTTTTTCGAAAAAGGAGTATAAAATGTCTCCCCCCTTCCGGGGCAAGGCTACCGTCCGGAAGGGGGGAGACCAAAGGGGAAAAGCTATTCCGTGATCTCTGCGGGGGCTTTGGGGCGTTCGACTTCGGAAAGAGCTTCGCTGCGGTTTTTGCGGAGATCCGCCTGGCGGAAGGCCTCGGAAGCGGGGAGGGAGATGGTGTATTCGTAAAGAGGAACCAGCACAAGCTCAAGCTCTCCGGCGGTGCACTCCGTGAGATGCCCCCCCTTGGTACGATCCTCCGAGAGAAAGTGCAGATGGAATCCCGGGACGTTGATCCCCTCCACGTAGGAGGGAGCCCAGAACCCCACAAGCTCCCCGGGGGTATTTTCGGAGGTGAAGAATTGCTGCTCCTTGGCAGCCTCCGCCAGAGGGGGATAGGGCTCCTGCTGGGGGGGGACGCTCCGATAACGAAGATGTTCGAAGGTCCCCTTCACGAGAACCAGCCAGGGGACATTAATGTTGGAGATCTTTTCCGCCACCTGGTGCTCCAAATCCTCCAGAGAGGCCACTCCGGAGAGGGGGTAGTGCTGCTCCTCCTCTTCGCCCCAGGAGGCCACCGAGGCGAAGGGGGTGGTCTCCTCGGGAGGCACCTGAGAGACCTCTCCGGTCACCGCCGCCCGGTAGCAGATCCCCTGGCTGAGAATCATCTCTCCATCCAGAGCATGAAAGGTGCCTATCCCCGCAGTGCCTCGGCGGGTAAGCTCCTGAATGGAGACGCTTCCTTCGTAAACCCCGTCCAGAAGGGCGTCGATGGTGGCAACCTGATAGAGGGTTCCTCCCGCTGCGGGGATGACAAAGAGCCCTAGAGAGAGGAGAGAGAGAAGAAGCGTGCGCCATGTTGTAGAAAGACCTTTCCTGTGTTGCATAACAGATGATACCTCCTTGTTACTCCAAAAGATATTGCCCCCTCATGGGAGCAATAGGGATATTGTAGCGTATTATTCAGGAAAAGGATCTCGGGGGGGAATTTTTCATAAATTTGGCAGATTTACCGGGGTTTTGGGGGAGATTCTTTCAATAAAAGAAAAGATAGCGAAAAATGTGCAAAAAATCTTGTCTTTTCAAAGATTCCTGGCATAATGGGGGCAAGCCGGAAGGAAGAGAGACAGAGATAGAGAGAGAGTACCACCCTGAAAAACCCCAAAACGGCCCGTTTCTTCCCCCAGAAAGAAGCCCTTCCCAAAAGGAAGGGCTTCTTTCCGTTGTCTCTTTTCGCGGCTGTTGCGGCAGATTTGGGGAGCTGTTTTTTGAAATCTTTTTGAGGTTTTTAAGGGATCAGGCGAAGATTCGAGCTTCCTTGTTCAGGTTCATCAGAACACCCACCTCTTCATTGGTGCGCCAGAGGTATTCCACGGGGAAGGTGAGGGTTTCTTCTATATCCTGTACCGCATAGTGCACGAAGAGGCAACTACGGTCGTTTTCCACGTTGATCACGTGCAGCTCCTCCTCCTGGGGAGAGTCAAAATAGACCTCCGCATACATCTTGCAGAGATCTCTGCAACGGGTTTCGAGGTTCTGCCGAAGTTCCTGATAGTCTTCAAAGGCACATTTCTGAAACATAGAACATCCTCCTTCATATCGCTTTTGTATGATAAAGTGCTACTTGACTTTTAGAGTGCCACGAAGAGCACTCTATCATAACAGAGCAGGAAAGGCAAGGGGGATTTTTTGCTGCAACACGACACTCCTTTTTGAAAGCTATGGAGCTTCCTCTCCTAATTTCTTCAGAAGATGTGCTTCTTCCGCTGCCTGGCGCACTCGTGAGAGAGGGGAGCCTATACTGGCCTCGACTGCGGCCATCATGGCTCCCTCAAGAATGGGGGCGTCGGCGAAGGTAATGCGATCTGCCCCATCTTCAAGAAATTCCAGGGCGGCACGTGCGCTCAGCACGGCACTTCCAAGATCCGGCAGAATGAGAACCTCTTTCACCTCTTCAAGGAGTTCCTTCAGAGCTTCGAGAATATGCGGAACCGATGTGCCGAGTCCCCCGTCGTCGCTCCCGCCCACTCCCCGAAGGGGGACCTTCCCTCCGCACATCTGAGAGGCTATCTCCGTAATCCCCTTCGCCGCATCCCTGCTATGAGATACCACAAGAAGGCCTATCATTCCTTCTCTCCGTGCCCTTTTGCGGCCTCCCGAAAAGCCTGAAGAAGGAAGTACGAGGAGGTGGCACCGGGATCTTGATGTCCTGCAGAACGCTCTCCGAGGTAGCTGGCCCTCCCTTTTTTTGCCACCAAGGGGATGGTGCCCTCCATCCCCTTCCGGGCGGCCTCCGCCGCCTCTTCAAGCCCCTGGGAAAGATTTTCCCCCTCCGTCAGAGCTTCATGCAAGGCTTGGGCGGCGGGGGTAAGGGTATCCACCATGGTTTTTTCTCCTACCTCAGCCTTTCCGAGATCCCGAAGGCCTTGAAGCCCCGCATCGAAAGCCTCGGAAAAGAGGGCAAGATCCATTTCGGATTTCCCCTGTAGTTTTGCGGAGATGCGCATGAAGAGAGTGCCGTAAAGAGGCCCTGAGGCCCCTCCCACGGACTGTATCAATCCCATGGCTACGTCTTTCGCAAGGGTTCCCAAATCCCCATACTCTGTTTCAGAGATTTTGGCGACCACCTTGGAAAATCCTCGCTCCATATTGATGCCGTGGTCCGCATCTCCAATGGATGAGTCCAGCTCTGTGAGATATTCTTTCTGCGCCTGTAGCGTCTCTGCCATATGTAGTATGGCCTTGCGAAAGCCTTGGACGTCCATCAATAATCGCTCCTTTCGTATTACGGGGTTTCCTTAGCGGGATCTCTCGAAAAAAGCGGGTACCGAGACGGGGGCATCCCAAAGATCTAAAAACTCCTGATTCATTTTGAGAAGCGTGATGGAGCATCCCTGCATCTCCAGGCTTGTGCAGTAGTTCCCCACCAGGCTTCTGGCTATGACAATTTCCCGGGCATCGAGAAAGAGCTTCAGTTCGTGGAACATGATAAAAAGCTCCAGCAGAGGTGTGCCTCCCATGCCGTTCACCAGGGCAAGCACCGAATCTCCCTGGACAAAGGGAAGATCTTCCACCAGGGCGGTTCCCATAATCTCCATAATCTCCCTGGCGGATTGCATGGCCTTCCGCTCCCGCCCGGGCTCCCCGTGAATGCCGATGCCGATCTCCATCTCCTGCTCTCCAAGTTCGAAGGTTGGTTTTCCCGCAGCGGGGACGGTGCAGGAGGTAAGGGCCATCCCCAGAGAGCGAACCTGGGCGTTTACCCTCTCCGCAAGATCTTTAAGTTCTTCCAGAGAAGCTCCCTGCTCCGCCCGGGCACCCACGATCTTTTCCACCAGCACCGTTCCTGCAACCCCCCGGCGCCCTGCGGTGTAGAGAGAATCTTTTACTGCCACATCATCATTGATAACTACCTGCTCCACGGGAAGTCCCTCGGCCTTGAGCATCTCTGTGGCCATCTGAAAGTTCATCACGTCCCCGGTGTAGTTTTTCACAAGAAAGAGGATTCCCTTCCCCCCGTGTACAGCCTTGGCGGCCTCGTATATCTGGTCCGGAGTGGGGGAGGTGAAAATTTCGCCGGGACATGCCGCATCCAGCATTCCTTTGCCCACGTACCCGCCGTGAAGCGGTTCATGTCCACTGCCTCCGCCGGAGAGTAAGGCTACTTTACCCCTTACCGGGGCATCCTTGCGCAAAACTGCCTTCACCTCCGTATGCAGTCTGATGAGATGGGGGAAAGCCGCCGCCATTCCCGCAAGAGATTCCTCTACGATGCCTTCGTGGTAGTTTATTAATTTTTTCATGTTTGCACCCCCTGTGAGTATACTCTGCTACGTTTGGAAGAACTCTCCGTAGACTACCTTACACCCTGTTCTGCCCGGAGACCAGCGTATTTTTATGCACCCCGGGGGATCAATGCTCACGGCTGTGTCGGGGCTGCTACCCCGGACGGAGGAGCATGATGGGAGGAAGCCGGGTGGGGGAACTCTCCTGAGGAGGGTGTATTGTAACGATATTTTTACGGTATTTTTGGAAAAAATCCGGATCCTTTATGGTACCCTGTGGAGGTGTGTGAAGACGCATGCTACTACTGTTTGGAGGGGTGCTGTGTGAATGTGCCGAAGCCCACTGTTCTTGTGGTGGACGATGCAGCGTTTATGCGGATGTTGCTCAAAAAAATTCTTGTAGAGCACGGGTACTATGTGGTGGGGGAGGCGGATAATGGAGCCGAGGCTGTGGAGAAGTACGAGGCCCTGAAGCCTCTTCTGGTGACCATGGATATTACCATGCCGGGGGTCAACGGCCTGGAGGCGGTGCGGCGGATTATAGCAAAGGATCCCCAGGCACATATCATCATGGTGAGTGCCATGGGGCAGCAGGCTATGGTGGTAGATGCGGTTCGGGCTGGGGCAAAGGATTTTATCGTCAAGCCCTTCGATCCCGAGCGCGTTGCGGCGGCTCTGCAGAGGGTCATAAAATTGTAATTTTTCAGGAGAATGGTGAAATCTGTGTTTTTTCAGAAATGCGGCGGATACGAAGAGGGGCGGCTCGCGGAGGCCGCCCCTCTTCACCTTGGGAGATTGGAACGTGCCGAATGGCTCGGCACCCAGCACGGGTACTGGCGATGCTAAAAAGGATGAAAGAGAAAGTTCTTGAGATCTCCCCCTGCGGGAACCATGGGATAGACGTTATCCTCTTGGGGGACCATGCACTCCACCAGGGAGGGGCCTTCACAGGAGAATGCTTCTTCGAAGGCTTTTTCTAATTCTTCTTGATTGGTAGCAGTCCAGGCTTGCAGGCCGAAGGCCCGGGCTACCTGGGAAAAGGAGCAGGTAGGAGCTTCGCAGGTTCCGGAGAAGCGCTGCTGAAAGAAAAGATCCTGCCACTGGCGTACCATGCCGAGGGCTCCATTGTTGCAGACCACCGTGGTGATGGGGAGGTTGTAGCGTCGGCATGTTTCAAGCTCTTGGATGTTCATGAGGAAGCTTCCGTCTCCCGCAATGCAGGCGATCCGCTCCCCGGGACGGGCAAAAGCAGCTCCCATGGCGGAGGGAAGGCCAAAGCCCATGGTACCGAGCCCCCCTGAGGTGAGGTAGGTGCGGCTACGGTTTACCTTATAGTGCAGGGCTGCCCACATCTGGTGCTGCCCCACGTCGGTGGTGAGAACTCCCTGGTCACCCTGAATCCGGCGGATCTCCCGGAGAACTCCCGGTACACTCAGAGATCCCGGAGGGTTTGCCTCTCTCATGGGATATTCCTGGTGCCACCCTTCGATTTTTTCGAGCCAGGAGGTCCGGCTTTTCTGGGGTGGGAGCTTTTCCAACATGCGGGAGAGAACTTCTTTGACATGCCCCACAATGGGGAGAGGTGTAAAGATATTCTTTCCCAGCTCCGCTTCATCCAGATCTACGTGAATAATGGTGGCTTTCGGAGCGTAGGTCTGTCGCCCCCCGGTACTCCGGTCGCTGAAGCGTGTGCCGAGGGCGAGAATAACCTCTGCCTCCGATACTGCGAGATTTGCCTGGGGGGTGCCGTGCATCCCCACCATTCCGAGCGAGAGAGGATGTTCTTCCGGAAAGGCCCCCTTTCCCATGAGGGTGGAGACCACGGGGATATTGCTTCTCTCCGCAAGCTGCAGCAACTCCGCCTCGGCTCCCGAGAGAATGCACCCCCCTCCTGCAAGAATCACCGGTTTTGAGGAGGCTCCGAGAAGTGCCAGGGCTCTCTCCAGGTGGGTAAAATCCCTGCGGGTCTCCGGATGATATCCGGGAAAGGTAATCTCCGGGGGATAATCAAAGGTTCCCCGTTCCTTTTGTACGCTGGAAGGGACATCCACCAGCACCGGTCCGGGTCTGCCTGAATTGGCGATGACAAAGGCCCCCCGAAGCGCTCGGGGCAGTTCTTCGATGGTGCGCACCAGAAAGCTGTGCTTTACCAGGGGGAGAGAGCATCCGTAAATATCCGCCTCCTGAAAGGCATCGGTGCCGATGACGGAGGCTACTACCTGCCCCGTCACCACCACAAGCGGTACCGAGTCCATGTGGGCGTTGGCGAGGCCTGTTACGACATTGGTGGCTCCAGGCCCCGAGGTGGCGATACAGACACCTACCTTTCCCGAAGTGCGGGCATAGCCGTCTGCGGCGTGGCATGCGGCCTGTTCGTGTCGCATGAGCACCCGGCGAAAAGGAGCGTCGTAGAGAGCGTCGTAAAGAGGTATTACGGATCCTCCGGGAATGCCGAAAACGCACTCCACTCCTTCCTTTTGAAAAGCCTGAATAATCATCTCCGCTCCCGAAAGAGTCATGGGCAGCTCCTTTCCGTACCTTTTTTAGTTCTATCTATTTGTCTGTTTATGCTTTTGTCAGGATTGCGGCGATCCGGTTGCCTACCTTTTCGGTGGAGGCTTTTCCTCCCATTTCCATGGGAAGATCTTCAGAAGATGCCGTCTCAAGATAGGTGGCCACAGCCTTTTCTATCTCCTGAGCCGCTGTTTCGAGCCCCAAATGATCCAGAAGAAGAGCCCCTGAGAGAATGGCAGCCACGGGGCTGGCTTTACCGGTGCCCGCAATATCTGGAGCAGAGCCGTGCACAGGTTCGAACATGGAGAGTCCATCCCCGATGTTGGCTCCCGCAGCGATTCCCAGCCCCCCTGCAATAGCCCCCAGAAGATCGCTTACGATATCCCCGAACATGTTGGGAGTAAGAATAACACCGTACTTCTGGGGGGTTCGCACCAGGTGGTAGCAGAGGGCGTCCACATTGGCGATGGCGAGATCTATGTTATGGAGCGCCGCCTCGTCCCGGGCGATCTCCTCCCAGAATCCGTAGATCTGGGGGAGGGCGTTGGATTTCGAGGCCAGGGTAATACCGGACTCTCCCCGCTTCTGCGCGGCTTTGCAGGCCCAGGCGGTAACCCTTCGGATGCCGGGTTCCGTGGCGATACCTATCTGGATGGCTCCTCGGATATCCTTGTCAAAGGAGGCCTTGCAGCTACCGCTCATGGAGTAGAGCCCCCGGGTGGTGGCGAGGTCACAGGTAAGATTCTTTTGCCCCACCGCTCCGATCCCCATGTAGAAATCTTCGGTGTTCTCCCGTACCACCAGGATGTCGATCTTCTCCCCTTCCGGGAGCTTTACCGGTAAGGGAGTGCGGGCGAAGCTCTTGGCGGGGCGGAGGTTGATGTACTGATCCAGCTCGAACCGCAGGGTGAGAAGAATCCCCCGTTCGATGGTCCCCGGCTTTACCCGGGGATCTCCAATGGCTCCCAGAAGAAGGGCATCATGCTGCTGCATCTCCTGCAGCATGGAGGGGGTAAGGATCTCTCCCGTGGCCAGGTAGTGATCCACCGAGCAGGGAAACTCCTTCCACTCCAGAGAGTAGCCGAAGCATTTTTCTCCCGCCTGGAGAACCTTTTTCGTCTCCCGGATAACCTCGGGGCCGATGCCGTCTCCGGGGATGGTGGCGATGCTGTAGTTTTTCGTGGTCATTGTCCGGACTCCTCCAACTGTTTGCGTACGTAGGGGATAAGCCCCCCCAGGGCGATAAGTTCCGATAGAAAAGGGGGAAATGCTGCGGCCTGATAGGTTTTTTTGCGGCTCAGGTTGGCGATGATCCCCTTTTCGGTGTCGATGGAAAAGGTGTCTCCCTGCTGTGCTTCTTCTACCGCCTCGGGACATTCCAGGATGGGAAGGCCCACATTGATGGCGTTACGAAAGAAGATCCGGGCATAGGATTTGGCGATAACCCCGCCGCATTTGGCTCCTTTGATGGCGAGAGGGGCATGCTCCCGGGAGGAGCCGCAGCCGAAGTTCTCTCCCCCCACGAGGATATCCCCCGGGGAGACTGATGAGGCGAAGGAGGCATCCAGATCTTCCATGCAATGCTTGCCGAGTTCTTCGGGATCTCCCGTAACGAGGTAGCGGGCAGGGATGATGACGTCGGTATCCACGTCATCCCCGTATTTCCAGGCTTTTCCCTGAATGATGGACATGGGTATGCCTCCTCTCTAGAAAGATTCCCCGAGATAGTCCCGGGGATCTGTAACGTATCCGGTGAGGGCGCTCGCCGCCGCAGTGAGAGGACTGGCGAGAACCACTTCGCTTTTGGGGGAGCCCATGCGCCCTACAAAATTCCGGTTGCTGGTGGCGACGCAGCGCTCTCCCGAGGCAAGAATTCCCAGATGCCCCCCCAGGCAGGGACCGCAGGAGGGGGTGCATACCACCGCCCCCGCATCAATAAAGGTGGCGATGTATCCCCGTTCCAGGGCCTGGCTATAGACTTCATAGGATGCGGGTATCACGATACAGCGCACTCCGGGAGCTATTTTTTTGCCCTTCATAATCCTTGCGGCTCCCTCAAGATCGCGGATTCTGCCGTTGGTGCAGGATCCGATAAAGACCTGGTGTATCTCCAGATCCGAAACCTCCCTAGCGGCGCAGACATTTCCCGGAGAGGGGTGGAGCGCCACGAGAGGCTCCAGGGAGTCTACCTTGATTATTTCCTCCCGGGCATAACGGGCTCCCCGGTCGGGGTAGCGAGGGGTAAAGGAGCGGGTTCCCCGTTTATTGGCATAGTTGAGCACCTGCTCGTCCGGCACGAAGAGCCCTGTCTTGGCGCCTCCTTCAATGGCCATGTTGGCCATGGTGAAGCGATCGTCCAGAGGGAGATCCTCCAGGGCATCCCCGTCGAATTCCATGGCCATGTACCGGGCCCCCTGAACCCCTATTTTGCCCAAAAGGGCTAGAATCATATCTTTTCCCGTAATAAAGGAAGAGGGAGATCCGTCGAACTCCACCCGAAGGGTGGGCGGTACCCGGAGCCAGGATTCCCCCAGCGCCCAGGCAGCGGCAAGATCCGTACTCCCCACCCCTGTGGCGAGGGCCCCCAGGGCTCCGCCGGTGCAGGTATGGCTATCCGCTCCGAGAATGATATCTCCGGGAAGAATGTATCCCTGCTCCGGGAGAAAGGCATGTTCCACCCCCACCCGGCCTACCTCCCAGTAGAGCATCCCCTGTTCCTGGGCGAACTCCCGGGAGGCTTTCGCCTGCTCCGCTGCGGCGATGTCCTTCTGGGGGGTAAAGTGATCCGGCAGCACCGCACAGCGCTGGGGATCAAAGACTTTTCTGGCTCCCATCTTCCGGAAAGAGGTTACCGCCGGAGGAGTGGTGATGTCGTTGGCGAAGGCGAAATCTACGGAGACTTTGCAGATCTCTCCCACCCGGACGGGATCTTTCGTGTGAGCGGCGATGATGGCCTCTACAAGGGTCTTAGGCATGAGCGTTTCCATTCTTTCGGGCCGCATCAAACTGAAAAAATCGGTTGATGGCGTTCACATAGGCCTTGGCACTGGCGGCTACCACGTCGGTGCTGACCCCGCGCCCTGGGGCTTCAAGATCTCCCATGCGAAGGCGTATACGGGCTTCTCCCATGGCGTCGGATTTCTCGCTCACCGCTTTGATGTCGTAGGAGA
>CAZIFL010000027.1:0-41841 GCA_964539095.1 uncultured Synergistaceae bacterium | reverse complement strand
AAAGCAAGGGAGCGGTTCGACCACTCGGGAGCAGAGGGAACACACAAGCGGAGGCACCGACTTTAAGGCACAATATAATGCGGAACAGCCCACTAGGGTAACGTAGCATAATCTATGGCATGACACGAGGGGTTCCCTTCTTAGGGGAACCCCTCTTTGCATACCCCACGATCTGCTCTACCTCTCCTGCTCGTTAGCCTCTTCGCTCTCCTCTTTACTGCTCTCTTTGTTATTCTCTCCGTTCTTTCCATGCCAGAGCATACCGAGAAAAGCAGTAATGGGAACCGTCAGAAGAAGCCCCAGCGTTCCCGCCAGACTCCGTACAAGCTCCTCTGCGATACTTGGGTTATTCAGAAACCCCATAAGGGAAATTCCCGATTCCGCCACAAGGAGCACGAAGGGGAGAGCACTCCCCACGTAGGCAAGCACCAGCGTATTGATCATGCTCCCCAGCACCTCTCTCCCCGCCCCGATCCCCGATTTCCAGAGCCGGGAGGGAGAGATCTGCGGATCATAGGCCGCCAGCTCTGCCATGGTGGCGGTGACAGAGATCCCCACATCGAGCACCGCTCCGATAGAGCCGATGATCACCGAGGCGAGCAGAATCCCCCGAAGAGAGAGATGAGGGAGAATGCTGGAGAGAAGGGCCCCCCCCTCCCCCGCAAGCCCCGTAAGCTGCCAGAGCCAGACGAGAGACCACCCGAGAAGAAAGGCCGCCAGGGCCCCTCCTGCAGAGCCGAGAAAGGCAACGGGCCACCAGCGCCTTCGGCGCACCACGAGAACCACCGTAAAGGCAGCGATAAGAAAGACCACCACCAACGCATAGGGGACGGGGGAAACGCCGTGCTGCAACAGGGGAACATACCAGTAGAGAAAAACTCCCAGAGAGAGAATCAGTCCTGCAAGGGCGCGAACCCCAGCCATCCCCGCACTCGCCATAATCCCCCCCAGGGCAGCAAAGAGAAACGTTACCACCCAGGGAGCCCGAAAGGAGTCACTGATATAGTACTGATCCTCTCCCTCGGGAAAGGAATCTGCCAGAAGAACATAGGCTCTCCCCTTCCGAAGGGGAACCCCGCCATCCCTAAGCTGCTCCAGAACAACAGAAAGGTACGTTCCCCGTTCGGTTCCCGAAAGGACCTTGAGCACCACCTCCAGCCGGTCCACCTCCCACCCTTCGGAAAAAGACTCTTCTTCTTTTTGCAGAGAAGGCATCTCGGGAAGTTCCTCCGCACTCTCATACCTCTGGAAACTCCCGGGGGACTCCTCCTCAGAGAGATACCGCAGCGACTCCAGGCGTACCAAGCTGCTCTCCTCGGGCCACTCAGAAATCATGAGAACGTACGTAAACCATCCCCCACCCAGAGAAAAGAGAAGCACCAGGAGAAAGCGCAGGAGATAGCGCTTGAGGATGTTTCCTCGATCCTCTCTCATGATTCCATGCTCTTTCGCAGCAGATCTCCAAGGCTAACGGTAGGGCTCTGCTGCTGATCTGCCGCCCGGATTCCCCCTACAAGGGTATCCCGAATCTCCATCTCACGGTACGAGGAGGGATAGTAGACAGCCGCTGCGTCATCATGCCCTCCCCCGCGAACCTTTTTACCGTCCTTGAGAAGCCCCACAAGCTTTCCCGCCAGCCCCTCCCGACTGCGAAGAGAGATAGCCCAATCCCCCCGCATCTTCCGGTTCGCCACCGCCACCACCCTGGGAGGGTTATCGTCATGATCCAGAAGCAGGCCGCAGAAATCCGACACATCCCCAAATTCAAGAAGGTCAGGGCCTACCCACACAAGATCCTTCCCCGAAAGGAGCACCTTCTCCCGGGCCCGGGCAAAACGTTCCTCCTGCTTTCGCACGAAAAGGCTCGCCACTCCATGCTCCCAGGAGCTGAGTTTTCCCGAAGGGTCCCCCACAAGGCGGGAAAAGACGCTCCAGGGGCCCGAAAGAGTTACCAGGGCCTGCCAGAGGCGAGACTCATCCCGCTTCCCAAGCCAGAGATCGCGATCGTTAGCGATATCCACAAAATCTTCCAGAAGCCGTACTCGCTCGATTCTCTCTCTTTTCCAGGGCTGTTCCATGCTCCAGTTGTAGTACACCCGGGCAGCGCAGCAGGAGGTATCCACACAACTCCAGAAGCGATTACCGAAACGCTCCAGGGTCGTTTGATGGTGATCGAAGAGAAAGGGCTCCTCTCCCCGGTAGACCTCGTCGATAAGATCGGCGGTCTTCTCCCTCTGGCAGATCAGGTCCAGCACCAGGAGCCTCCATTTTTCCTGAAACTGCAACCCCTCGGCAATACAATCATCCACCTCGTGATATCCCGTAAGCACCACCCGGGGAATACCTCCCCAGGGGGTATGGGCATACCAGGCTACTGCAGCGGAAGCCACACCATCAAGATCGGTATGGCTCACAATAAAGGGAACTCTCTCTTCCATAACGAACCTCCTCTATATGTTTTCCACAATTGTGGAAAAGACGTGGATAACTTTTATCGCCCCTTGCGTGAGGCTTATCAAAAAAGATCAAATTTCTTTACTGCATCAACGCGTGTATAAAAAATCCCCCCTATCAAGAGATACTCACTATCCACAGAGCGTTTTTTTGGACTCTTCATGTGGATAACTCTATTTTCTTATCCCAGAGTATGATACTATAGTTCTCCGCATTCCCAAGACGAGGTGACTTTCGTGGATAAAAATATTAAGGATTTGTGGATAACTCTCCACACCCATGCACGAAACGAGATGCAGAATCAAAACGCTTCGGTATGGCTCGATACGTGTGAACCTGTATCTTTGGAAAAAAACATACTTGTCCTCGATACGGGCAACCTTTTTGTAAAGGAGCAGATCCAGAAGAACCTTCTTCCGGAGCTGGAAGAACTGGCCCGTTCCCTGGGAATAGCAGAAAAAATATCCCTCCAGGTAACCATGGGGGGGCGAAGCACCGAAGAGGAGACCCGGGCAGAGCAGATTGCCCGCCCCTCCTACTCCATGAAAACAGGCCTCAATCAGAGCTACGAATTTGAAGCCTTCGTGGTTGGAAAATCCAACCGTCTTGCCCATGCTTCAAGCCTTGCGGTAGCGCAGAACCCCGGATCCGCCTACAACCCCCTCTTTATCTGGGGCGGTGTGGGGCTTGGAAAGACGCACCTTATGCACGCCATCGGTCACTACGTCCTTGAAAATGCCCCCCAGGCAAAGGTGGCCTATGTAAGCTCGGAGAAATTTACCAACGAACTCATCAATGCGATCCAGAACAACCGAACCCAGGATTTCAAAAATCGCTACCGCACCATGGATCTGCTTCTCATTGATGATATCCAGTTTCTCGCCAATAAAGAGAGTACCCAGGAGGAGTTTTTCCACACCTTCAACAGCCTCTACGATGCAAAAAAGCAGATCGTCATCAGTTCGGACCGCCCTCCCAAGGATATCCAGAGCATCGAAGAACGTCTGGTAAGCCGCTTTGAGTGGGGTCTTGTTATGGACATTCAGCCCCCCGACCTGGAGACCCGGATCGCCATTTTGAAAAAAAAGGCGGAGTTCCGCAATTTTGTAGTACCGGATGAGGTGCTCTATTTTCTGGCTCAGAATATCCCCAGTAACATCCGGGAGCTTGAAGGAGCGCTGAACCGTACCATGGCCTGTGCACAACTCAGCTCCGAACCCATTACCACGGATAATGTGGCAAACTGGCTGAAGGATACCATCCGAACCATCTCCAAAGATCCCGTCACCATTGAACGTATTCAGGAGCTGGTGAGCCAGGTTTTTAACATAAAATTTGAGGATCTTGCGGGAAACAAACGTACCGCTGATATCGCCCTGGCCCGGCAGGCCGCCATGTATCTTGCCCGAGAGATGACCGATGCAAGTCTCCAGCAGATCGGAAGAGCTTTCAAGAAAAAGGATCACACCACGGTTCTTCACGCCTGCCGGCGTATCGAAGAGCTGACACAGAAAGATCTTCATGTGCATAAGTTGGTGGATACCGTTCGGAATAAGCTGTAGAAAGTATGTGTTCTTCTTTGTGGATAACATGTAAGACCCTCTAAGTATCCCCTCAAGCTGTGTATAGAGTGTACAACTTTCTGGGAATATGCACAGAAATATCCACCGGGAAAAGCTATCCAGGGCTAGACAGAAATGCCTTATACACCATATCCACACCACCTACTACTGTTACTACGTATTTTCAATATCTATAAGATATAAATGTGAAAGGACGGAGATCCTCGTGAAGCTGATCATCCATAAACCAGACTTTATTCGGCGATGGAATATGGCAGAACGTATTACCAGTTCTTCCAACGCCATTCCCAGCCTTGGGGGTATTCTTTGTACCATCAGCCAGGGAAAGGCTTTTCTCTCCTCCACGGATCTCAAAACATCCTTCACCTGCATTGCCGAAGGGGTCTCTCTTGAAAATCAGGACGAGGGGAGCGTCATTTTTCCTACCAAAGTGGTGGGAGATCTCTTCAAAAAAGCACCTTCCGAAACCTTCACAATCTCTGTGGAAAACGAAAAAGCCCTTATGCGGGCTGAAAAAAACGTCTATCGCTTTACCACCTACCCTGTGGAAGATTTTCCGAAAATCCCCTCCGCCGAAGATGCACGTTTTCTCTGCCGTGTCTGTGTGAAAGATCTTCTCCGCCTCATCGAGGAAGGTTCTTTCGCAGGCTCCACAGGAGAGGAATATCCCCAGTACCTCAGCGGGGTTTCTCTGCGCATTCGCAATCAGCGGATCACCCTGGCCAGCACGGATATCCGCAGGATTACGCTCTCCCGGGCTTCTCTCGATGAGGCCCCCGAAGAGGATGTGGATCTGGTTATCCCCGTAAAGGGGTTACGGGAGCTGCAGCGGGTTATGAGCATGGTCGACTCTTCGGAGAGAGAGGTTGAGCTTCTCCTGGACGATAGCCAGCTTTTCTGTAGGGTGCAGGATCTTACCCTCTCTCTGGTGCGCATGGATGTACGTTTTCCCTCGTACGAAAACCTCCTGGAGCGGGCCCGAACAACCTGGATGATTGCGGAGCGGGATCTTCTGCTGAACGCCATCGAACGTATGGATATTCTTGTAAGAGACGGTACCCGAATGGTGATTTTCCAGTTTTCCCCCGCTGGAGAGTGTACTATTGCGGGATTTGCCCCGAATGTGGGGGCTGCTGTGGAGCATGTGACGGGAGATATCGATGGAGAGCCCCTGCAGCTTGCCTTCAACTCACGCTTTCTCATGGAGGGTCTCAAGGCCCTTCACGGGGATCAGGTGCAGTTTTCTCTGAACGGATCGACGGGGCAGCTCACCATGTTTCGTCCGGATGATGAAACGTACCGGTACGTGGTAATGCCCATTGATCTCCAGCAGCAGGACCACGAGCGTTTCCGCCGCGATGTGCTCTCCGTTGAAGAGGGGGAGGATATAGTTATCGGAGAGGTTCCCCAGGAGTGATCCTTCGGGCTTCCTGATGTATATCAGCACTCTGAAATTACGAAATTTCCGAAACCTTCGGGATGGGGAGTACCGCTTTGCTCCGGGGCTTACGCTCATCACCGGAGAGAACGGAGCGGGAAAAAGTAATCTTTTGGAGACCCTTTCCCTTCTCACGGGGTGGGGAACCTTTCCGGGGAGAAAGGTGGGGGATCTCCCCCGGTGGGGTGCTTCGGAAAAGGCCTTTCTGGAAGCCCGATTTGAGGGGGAGTATTTTCTGGAGGTACAGAGCGATGCGGGGAGGCAGAACCTCCTGCGCTGCGGCTCCCGGCGTTGTACCGCAGGGGATATCCGCTCCCGCATTTCGGGGCTCTTTTTCCTCCCCTCGGATATGGAGCTGGTGGAGGGATCCTCTTCGGTACGACGGCGTTTCCTCAATCGCCTCTGTGCTCTTCTGCACCCCCACTATGCGGCAAAGCTCTACGAATACAAAAGGCTGCACCGTCAGAAGACCTCTCTTCTCCGGCAGAGGCGCAGTACCGCCGGGGTGGATCGGCTTCTTCTCCCTTCCGGCGCCTGGCTTTGGGAAGTTCGAGAGAGAGCGTTGGAGCTTTTTCTAAGCCGGGGGCTCTCTCTGGCGGGATCCATACTCCCCTCTCCGGTGCGGGTGGCCCTGTTGCGGGGGGGAGGAGGACTTCATGAAAATCCCCGGGAGGATTTTGCGCGAAGCCTGGAGCATCACGCCCGGGAGGAGCGCCGAAGAGGACGGGTTCTTCTCGGACCCTCCGGGGACGATCTGCTTCTGGAGGTTCGAGGGCGTCCCGCTTCGGTGGTCTTGAGCCGGGGGCAGCGTCGCCGGCTTGCTCTCGCCCTTATGCTTGGCATGGGGCATCTCGTGGAGGCCTCCTGTAGCCGAAAGCCGCTTTTCGTGATGGATGAGGTGACCGCAGAGCTGGATATGCCCGGAAGATCTCTTTTCTTTCAAGCGCTCCAGAAGACAGAGTGGCAGGTTCTGGCAGCTACGGCAGAACCCTTTCGGGAGGACTGGCCCGGAAGCATTCGTTCTCTTCGGGAGGGAGTGCTGGAGGAGTAGCCCTTCTCTCGGGAGATGGCAGATCGCATATTCGAAAAATTTTCGTGCTCTCCCAGGATGTCTTGGGGTGTAACAATTACGTACTCAGATTTATACAGAAAAGAGAGAGATCTATGCCCGAACAGTATGATGTGATCGTTGTGGGAGGGGGCCATGCGGGGTGTGAAGCTGCCCTGAGTGCGGCCCGAATGGGATGTTCCACCCTGATGATAAACCTCTCTCTCGATAATGCGGCTCTCATGGCGTGTAATCCCTCTATTGGAGGCCCCGCCAAGGGACATCTTACCCGGGAGATCGACGCCCTGGGAGGGGAGCAGGCCCGGGCTACGGATGCCTCCACCCTGCATATCCGGTGGCTCAACACCTCCAAAGGCCCCGCGGTGCGCTGCCTTCGGGCCCAGTGTGACATGCGGGAGTATACGGGGTATTTCATGGCCCTTCTGGAGCGGGAGCCGAATCTTTCGGTCTTTCAAGCCCTGGTGACGGATCTTCTGGTGGAGCATGGAGCCATCCGTGGGGTGCGTACCCGGATGGGGATATCCTTTCTCGCCCCTCGGGTGATACTCACCACCGGTACCTATCTGGGAGGCAAGGTGCATATCGGCCTTTCGAGCTTCGATTCCGGCCCCCTTGGGGAGGTCCCCGCTCTGGGGCTTACCGCCTCGTTACGTCGGGAGGGGTTCGAGGTGGTGCGTATGAAGACCGGCACCCCTCCCCGCATTGCGGCCCATACCATTGATTGGAAAGCCCTGGACGCTCAGGAGAGCGCCCAGGAGCCCCTCTGTTTTTCCCATTGGAACGAGGGAAAACGCTACTCTGGAGTGGCCTGCTATCTCACCCGGAGCACCCCCCAGACCCACGAGATCATCCGGGAAAACCTGGATCGCTCCCCCCTCTATACCGGGGTCATTGAGGGAGTGGGCCCCCGGTACTGCCCCTCCATCGAGGATAGGGTGGTGCGCTTTCCCGATCGGGAGGGGCATCAGGTCTTTTTAGAGCCTGTGGCAAGAGAGAGCGTGGAGATCTACATGCAGAACTTCTCCAGCAGCCTTCCCTTTGATGCTCAGGAGAAGATGGTGCACTCCCTTCGGGGGTGTGAAAAGGCCTGGATCATGCGCCCCGCCTACGCCATTGAGTACGATATGCTCCCCCCCACCCAGCTTACGGGGTGGCTGGAGACCAAGAAGGTTCGGGGGCTCTTCTGTGCGGGGCAGATCAACGGCACCTCGGGGTATGAGGAGGCCGCTGCTCAGGGGCTTCTGGCGGGAATCAACGCAGTTCTCACTCTTCGGGAGGAAGAGCCTCTTCTCATCCAACGATCCCAGGGGTATATGGGGGTGCTGGTGGATGATCTCGTTACCAGAGGAACCGAGGAGCCCTACCGCATGCTCACCAGCCGCTGTGAGTACCGGCTTCTTCTGCGGCACGACAACGCGGATATGCGCCTTGCTCCGGTGGGGCGAAAGCTAGGATTAATCAGTGACGAAAAGTGGAGCATCCTTCAAAAACGATGGAAGCTTCTGGAAGAGGAACGGGAACGGCTGCAGAAGGTTCGTATTGCTCCCACACCGGGGGTAAACCAGCTGCTCGCAGAGGAGGGAAGCGTCCCTCTGGAGGAGCCCTGCACCGCGGAGGAGCTGCTCCGACGGCCCGAGATCTCCTACGCCACAGTGGCCCGGCTGGCTCCCTCAGAGGAGATCCTCTCCGAAGAGATCTGCCGCCGTGTGGAGGTGGAGATCAAGTACGAGGGGTACATCGCCAAACAGCTCCGCCAGGTGGAGCGGATGGAGAAGATGGAGCACTTCCGTATTCCCCGGGAGTTCGACTATGCTTTGGTGAAGGGGCTTCTCTCCGAGAGCCGCCAGAAGCTCGAAGATACCCGTCCCGCCACCTTGGGGCAAGCGAAGCGCATCTCCGGGGTAACCCCTGCGGATGTACAGCTTCTCTGGATTGCCCTGGAAGCGCATCGACGAGGGTACCGTGGCTAGACGAAGATCCGGTCCCCTGAAGGCCACCCCTCTGCATCAGCTTCTCTGGAAGACCCTCCCGCCAGAGGTACGGGGGGAACTCTTTCTGCGGGATATCCGGGAGGCTTGGGAGCGCCTTGTGGAGGGGCCTTTAGGGCAGTGTACCGCCCCTCTCAAGATTCGGGAGACCGTGCTCTTTGTGGCGGCAACGCACCCTCCCGCGGCTCAGGAGGTGCAGTTTCAGGAACGGCAGATCCTTAAAAAAATAAATCGAGAGTTTGCTCTGGAACTCTCGCGAATACGGGTTAGCGTGGGGCCCTTGCCGAGAAAAGAAACTCCTCGGGAGGATCCGGAGTCTCTGCAGAAGAGAACCCTCTACCCCCTCTCTCCGGAGGAGGTCTCCCGGGAAGAACAGCATTTCGATCTTGCCTCTGATAATGAGGAGCTTCAGCGATCCCTTGCGGGGCTTCGAGTCATTTACAAAAAACGTTTTGGAAAATAGTCTCTATTCTGGTATTTCTTCTCTTTTGGGGTATACTGGAATGTAGCGTTGTAGAGGCTTCCCTATCTCTTTCTGAGGTTTTTTCAAAAGATATGCAGAGGGAGAAGAGGGAGAGTCTCGCCATACTGTCAAAACTGTGAAAAGAGGGAGAATGTATTGAACTATCCTATACTGAAATTGGGAAAACATGTACCTGAATATCCTCTCATCCAGGGAGGGATGGGGGTCAAGATCTCCGGGGCCAAGCTTGCGGGTGCCGTCGCAAAAGCAGGGGGCGTAGGAACTATCGCCAGCGTGGGGCTTGCCTGCGACTCCTCCCACTATACGGGGAGAAATTATTTCGAGGCCAACTGCAAAGCTCTTGCGGAGGCTCTTGTGGAGGCTCGCGAGATGGCTCCTCTGGGGATTCTTGCGGTGAACTGCATGACTGCCCTTACGGATTTTGTGGATCACGTGCGCACCGCCTGTGAGAACGGGGTGAATGCCATTATCTCCGGAGCGGGGCTTCCCCTGAATCTTCCGGAGCTTACCAAGGATTTTCCCGATGTGGCGCTGCTCCCCATCGTGAGTTCTCTCCGGGCTCTCAAGATCATCGTCAAGAAGTGGTCCCGGAGCTACGACCGTCTTCCGGATGCCATCGTAGTGGAGACCCCTCTGCATGCGGGGGGGCATCTTGGGGCTACTAAGATGTCTCAGGTGGAGGATCCCGCTTTCTCCCTAGAGGCGGTGATTCCCGAGATCCTGGAGTATCTTCGCAGCGAAGTGAAGGTGGATATTCCCGTGATCGGTGCGGGGGGTATCTGGGGGCATGAGGATATGATGCGGATCTTCGGTCTCGGTGCTGTAGGAGTGCAGGTAGGAACCCGCTTCGCCTGCACCGAAGAGGGAGATGCCAGCCTTCGGTTCAAACAGGCCTATCTGGATGCCACCGAGGAGGACGTGGTGCTCATCAAAAGCCCCGTGGGCATTCCTGGGAGAGCTATTAAAAACCCCTTTGTAGCGCGCTACCTTGAGGGAGAGGTGGAGAGCAAGCCCTGTATTGCCAACTGTCTTACCCACTGCTCCTACCGGAACGAGCGCACCGCCTTCTGCATAGCCCAGGCTCTGGTAGATGGCTACCAGGGGGATTGGGAGCACGGCCTCTTCTTCTGCGGCGACAATGTCCATAAATGCACGAAGATGGAAAAAGTGGAGGAAATTTTTAAGGATTTCTTTCCCGGTTACCCCGGTTAACGTACGCATCCTCCATCTACCTCCCGAGTTCGTACTTTAGATGCCGTCTTGCGGCGTAACAGCGTAAGAGTGCAAGCAGCTGTTTTTTACGAACTACCATGTGTAGAGTGTAGATGCGGCACGAGAGCCACCGAAGGAGTACCCCGGAAGGCCCGGATAAGGGAGAATCTCTCTCTACCCTGGTTTTCCGGGGAAATATCCCGCATATCTTTTCGGAAGCCGGGACTATCTCCCCCTTTTAGAGAGGCTGGAAAAGCATTATGCTACAAAGAAAGATCCGGTAGAGCTTTGCATGAGTAAAGGAGGGGATACCGTTGTCGAAGAGGTCACAATCTGTAAACTTTGAGACGTCAGAATACGATGTATTCAAAGCTTTTTGGGGATACATTCTTATTCGCCATGCCGAAGGATACGAAACGCTTCTCTACGCGGGGATCCTCTCCAAGGGGAATCTCCGCTCTTTTGCAACCTGGCAGGGAGATCCTCAGGAGTTTGGGATTAACGCAGAGGAGGAGTCCTCTCTCAGACATACGCTTGAGAACATGGAGATTCTCTCTCAGGAGGCCCCCTCTTCAGGAAACAATCTGTACGTTCACAGTCTTCGGAGCTACTGTTCGGATAAGCTCTGGATGGTGAAGTTTCGCCGGGATGATGCGGATACGGTGATACGCCACCAGCTTCAGGATTATCTCTATGAAAGAACGCAGAGCCACTGTATCGTCTTTGTCCGCATTCTTCCCGATGTGGGAGAAAAAGAACTTATGGAGCTTCCGAAGTTCTTTACCGCCCCTCTTTTCAAGGAAGAAGAGCCTCCGGAAGAAGTCGTCACAGAAGATTCCCTCTCCGAAGAAGGTATCGAAGAGCTGCAGGAGAAACCAGAATCTCTGCAGGTACGTATCCCCTGCTCCCCCGTGGTGGATCCTCTTAAAGGCCTCCCTGCGGGGGAACTCCTTCCGGGAGATACCGTCTGGGTGCATCTGAAAGAGGATTCGGTGATCTATAACCTCCTCCGGATGAAGGTTCCCGATTTTGCGGGGGTTACCGAGGGGGTCGTGGAGGACTTCACTTCCCGGGACGGACGAAAGATGATGAATATTCGGATCTCCGAAGGTATTCAGGGGCAGTGCGCCGTGCGGGAGCATGTGCGGATAAAGGCTGTACGTACCGCCATCCCCGGACTTCCCGAAAAAAGCTCGTCTCCGGAGAAGATGTGGTTTTTCCTCACGGGTTTTATTATCATTCTTCTCGCCTTTCTCGTGGTTGTTATAAAGGTTTTTTAAACATTAAAGATATGTATTGCAGGAAAGGAATAGCATACCTATGAAAATACGGGTGGGTCTTATCGGTTTTGGCAACGTGGGGCAAGGATTTGCCTCCCTTCTTCGGGATAAAGCTCCTCTTATCCAAAAGGAACGAGGATATGATATATCTCTCTCCTTTATTGCAGGACGTTCCAAGGGATCGGTCTATCTTCCCCAGGGAATTCCCTTGGGTCGGGCCCTTGAGATTTTCGAAACTGCGGGTACTCTGGATGCGGTGCCGGGAGAGCGGGTGGAGGATCCCCGGGAGCTTCTGCGCCGGAAAGCGGTGGATATTCTTGCAGAGGCCACTCCCACCAATCTGGAGACCGGGGAACCCGGACTCTCCTACATTCGGGAGGCTCTGGAGCAGGGAATTTCTGTTACCACCACCAACAAGGGGCCCATCGCCCTGGCCTGGAAGGAACTCTCCGCTCTTGCCACAGAGCGGGGGGCACATCTTCTCTGCGAGGGAACCGTTCTCAGCGGCACTCCGGCGATCAACTTCATCACCCAAACCCTTGCGGGATGCGCTGTGGAGGAGGTGACGGGTATCTTCAACGGCACCACCAACTACATGCTTACCCGGATGGAAGAGGGTATGGAGTACCAGGATGCCCTTCAGGAGGCCCAGAATCTGGGATATGCCGAGGCGGACCCAACGGCGGATGTGGATGGGTGGGATGCGGCGGTAAAGGTGGCCATTCTCGGAAACATTCTTTTCGGCTCCTCCCTGAATGTGAAGGAGATAGCTCCTTGGGGCATTCGGAATATCTCCGGAAAAGAGGTTCGGGAGGCAGTGCGGGAGAAAAAACGCATCCGTCTTGTGGGCACCCTGAGCCGTACCCCCGAGGGAATTTCCGGCCAGGTGGCTCCCCGGATTCTTGAGGAAGATCACCCTCTTGCCCGGGTGCGGGGTGCTGCCAATGCTCTGGTGGTACGTACGGATGTGCTTGGAGAGGTCTCTCTTACAGGCCCCGGGGCGGGGCGCCGAGAGACCGGGCAGGCTCTTCTGGTTGACATCCTGGAGCTTGCTGGTAGAATGAAATAAGTACAGTTTCCGCCGTTGCGGCGGATATTCTGTAGCAGTAACTTTGAACGACTAAAGGAGGAATGGTGTATGAGAGTATCGGAAATGGTTCAGAGTGGCGATTGGAAAGGGGAGAAGCACGTTCCCGTGGTGGAGGCACCTCAGTCCGTCAAGGCGGGAGAGCCCTTTGATGTTACCGTGAGCGTGGGTAAGGAGATTCCCCACCCCAATACCACAGAGCACCACATTCGGTGGATCCGCCTCTACTTCAAGCCCCAAGGGAGTAAGTTCGCCTACGATATGGGATACTTTGAGTTCAACGCCCACGGAGAGGCCGCGGGAGGCCCCAACACGGGCCCTGCCTACACCGAGCCCTGTGCAGTGGCCCGCCTCAAGATCACCGAGCCGGGCGAGCTGATGGCCGTATCCTACTGCAACATTCATGGCCTCTGGGAGAGTTCTGTATCTGTTGCGATAGCCTGAGGGTAACTTCCACCTTCTGGTGTACGTTGTAGTTTTCGAAACCGTATCCGCAGAGTACCCCACGTTGGGGGAATCTGCGGATTTTTTGTATCTGCACCTTTGTACCCTTCACTGTTTTTTCTATCCCTTGTAGATCTCCTCCATGGCGGTATGAAGCCGGTTTTCCTCCCCGAGAACGATGAGCATATCCTCCTGGTGGAGCGGTGCGTTCCCCGAGGGGGTGGGGACGATGGTGCCGTCTTTACGGCGGATGCCGATGACAAGAATGTTGTATTTTGAAAGAAGGGGGACCTTGGCGAGGGTCTTGCCGATGAGGGGGCTTCCCTCCTCGATGCGGTAGGATCCGAACTCCAGAGACATGTCGCTGGAGATGCTGAGAAGCTCGAGAAAATCGGAGACCTCGGGCTTCATGGCTGCACTTGCCATGGCGAGTGCCCCTGTATTGACGGGATTAAAGACCTTATCCGCCCCTGCACGGTAGAGAATATTTAAAGATTCTGAAGAGTTTGCCCTCGCAAGGATACGGATCTTCGGTGCGAGATGCCGGGCGGTGAGAATCACGTAGACGTTGTTGGCGTCGTTGTTCAGGGCTATCATGATCCCCTTGGCGCTAGCGATCCCCGCAGAAAGAAGAACACTCTCATCTCGGGCATCTCCGGGAATCACGAGGTATCCATCCTCCCCTGCGCTGCGGCAGCGCTCTTCCTCCATTTCGATAATAGCAAAGGGGGTCTTTTTTCGGCTAAGCTCCTGGGATATTCTCCCCCCCATGGCGCCGAAGCCACAGATAATCCAGTGTCCTGAAAGTTTGTCCACCGCCTTGTTCCTCCTTTTTCCCATGGCCACAAGCATGCGATTGATGATGATCCGCTGGGAGAGATGAGCTATGGCATAGCCCATGGTACCGATGCCGCTTACCATGATGAAGACGGAAAAGATCTTGAGAAGGGGGGTCATGTTCGGGGGAGCCTCATACCCCACGGTGGTGAGGGTGGTAACGGTGTAGAAGAGGGAGTCCACCAGGGAGAGACCGCCGATGAAGTGGTATCCGAGAATCCCCGTTATGAGTACCCCAAAAAGAAGCGCCATAAGAAAAGTCGGGGTGAGCCGACTTTCAGGGCTCTGTTTTGAAGACATGGGAGCCTCCTTTGTTAGAAATAACGACATAGCGACATGGCATGGAATCGCCGGAGCATATTGTAACAGTGAAAAAGATAAAGCAAAACCGAGAAAATGGGGAAAAAACAGGAAAGTAAGATTTCCTCCTTCCATGGTGGGGATCTCTTCGTGTATACTTCCATAATGGAGCGAAAAATTTTTTCTCGCTCTACCGTACTATCTCATTTTTGTAATGGAGAAAGGAGAATCATTATGTTGGAACGGGAACAGGTATACAAAAATCGCTACTGGCT
Organism: uncultured Synergistaceae bacterium; assembly: GCA_964539095.1. Lineage (GTDB taxonomy): Bacteria > Synergistota > Synergistia > Synergistales > Aminiphilaceae > DAIPKP01. The sequence goes on along the minus strand of CAZIFL010000027.1, from coordinate 27,390 downwards.
TCTTTGTGGAGGAGGTATTCTCATTATCCTCGGTATGATCGCTGTGGGGGCTCCCCTTTTCATGTCTCTTGCCATCGAACAGATTCTAGGATGGATCCTTCTCGGAGGAGGAATTGTGCAGGGTTTTCAGTGGTTTCGGGAACGCCGGAAAGTCCACGGCTGGACCTCGCTTCTGGTGAGTCTTTTGGGAATCTTGGCGGGGGTGGTGCTTCTGGTGAAGCCTCTTCAGGGGGTGCTTACCCTTACGCTGATCCTCTGCTTCTACTTCATTGCCCAGGGGATACTGCAAATTCTTGCCTCCCTCAAGGTGCGTCCTCTTCCGGGGTGGGGATGGATCCTCATTTCAGGGATTACCGCCCTTCTTCTGGGGCTCATGATGTGGCGGCAGTTCCCCAGCTCCGCTTCCTGGGCCATAGGGCTTCTTGTGGGGGTGAACCTTCTCATCATGGGATGGTCTTCCGTGGCCCTGGGGCTGGGTTCCCGGAACTCCTAGGCTCGCTCCTGGGAAAGTTCGAAAAAAGCATGTTTATTCGTGGTGTTGATGCTCAGGAGGGGAGAAGGGGATGAAGTGGGCCTTTCTCTTTGTTCTGATCCATGATATCTCCTCCTGGGTTATCCGGTTGGTGATGCTCTACCGTATCCCCCGGAAACATCCTCCTGCGGCCTCCATGGCCTGGCTTCTGGTGGTCTTTTTCTGGCCCTGGCCGGGCTTTCTGGTCTACCTTGCCATCGGTACCAATGTGCTCCCCAAAAAACGGCTCCAGAGGCATGGGGTTCTTCTGAAGCGTCTTCAGAAGGTGCATCAAGATATTCGGGAGTTTTGCGTCTGCCCCCCCGAGAAGCTTCCCCAAGATTTGAAAGATATGGCAGATCTCGCCTCAAATTTGGGGCACATGTTCCTGGTTCGGGGGAATCGGGGGCGCCCCTTCGACCGGGCGGAGGATTTTGTAAAAAGCCTGGTGCAGGATATTGATGCCGCCCAAAGGGAGGTGCACCTTCTCTACTACATTCTGGTGGAGGATGCTCTCGGAAAGCAGGTTACTCAGGCCTTGGTCCGTGCGTCAGCCCGGGGGGTGCGCTGCCGTCTTCTGGTGGATTCTGTGGGATCTTCGAAATTTCTTCGTCGGGGGGCCAAGGCCCTGCAAAAAGAAGGGGTGGAGGTGGTAGGAGCGCTTCCTGTGGGGATCCTGCGGATGCTGGTCTCCCGGTTTGATCTGCGGAATCACCGTAAAATTGCGGTCATAGATGGTGCCATCGGCTACTCCGGCTCTCACAACGTGGTGGATTCCAGCTACGGCCACAAAAACCTTCGATGGGAGGATATCTCCCTGCGTCTCGAAGGCCCCGTGGTGAGCCAGCTCCAAACCATCTTTCTCGATGACTGGTACGTGGATACGGAAGAGTTTCTTGAAGACGCTGCCACCTTTCCTCCCCAGCCCCAGGAGGGGAATCTTATCATGCAGACCGTCCCGAGCGGCCCCTCCTATACCACGGAAAACTATCAGCGCCTCATCGTGGCAGCCCTCTACGGTGCCCGGGAACGGGTGGTGATTACCACCCCCTACCTCGTGCCGGACGAAGCCTTTCTTCAGGGGATGGAGGTGGCGGTGCTCCGGGGGGTACGAGTACAGCTCATCGTCCCCCGGCGGAGCGATCAGTTTTTTGTGGGAAACGCAGGGCGGGCCTATTTCGAGGAGCTTCTGAAGATGGGGGTGGAGATCTATCTCTTCGAAGAGAATCTTCTCCATGCTAAAACCATGACGGTGGATGAGGATCTCGCCTTCTTCGGCTCCAGCAACTTCGACATCCGCTCCTTCTCCCTGAACTTTGAGGTAAACCACCTTCTCTACGGCCGGGAGGTTACCCGGCTGCTTCGGGAGAAGCAGGAGGTCTACATGAGTTCCTCCACCCGATTGACCGAGGAGGAGTGGAGGGAGCGCTCCTTCTTCGCCACCCTTATCCAGGGAACCGCCAAGCTCCTCAGCCCTCTTCTATGAGCGGAGTGGTACGCCCCCCGGAAAAAAGAGAAGAGCAACACAACACAGCAGCAGCAACTAAAGAAGGGCCTTTCCGGAAAGAAGAGGAAAAGGCCCTTCTTTGGTGTCACTTCCGCGAGTCTCTATCCCTTTCCGCCCTACATCATATTCGGCAGAAAGAGAACCACCTTGGGAAAGAAGGTCATGAGGAAGGCAAAGGCTACCATCATGGCGATGAAGGGGAAGACCGCCTTTGAAATAAAGCCGATCTTATGTTTGCAGATTCCCGTGACGAGGAAGAGGTTGAACCCGATGGGAGGGGTAATATTGGCAATCTGCACCAGGATGACCACGAAGATACCGAACCATATGGGATCCAGCCCCAGGGCGGTAATGAGGGGGAGAAAGATGGGGACCGTCATGACGATCATGGAATAGCCATCGATAAGGCATCCCAGGAAGAGATAGACCAGGGTGATCAGGGCGATGATGGCGTACTTTCCGGCTCCCAGGGCGAGAATGGACTGGCTTATATACTTGGGAAGTCCCAGAAAGCCCAAAGCCACGGAAAAGAAGGATGCTCCGATGAGGATGAGCATGATCATGCAGTTTGTTCGGACCGTTCCCTTCACGCAATCCCAGAAAATTTTCCAGTTGAGACATCCCGTTACTATCGCAAGAAAGGTGGCTCCGAAGACGCCGATGGCTGCCGCCTCCGTAGGGGTAGCCCATCCGGTGTAGATGCTTCCGAGCACGAAGACGATCAGAGCCGCCACGGGGAGGATCTTGGGAAGGCTCCGCAGGCGTTGCCCCCAGGTGAAGTGGGGTACCTCCAGCGACTCTTTTTTTCGATCCAGAAGAGAGACCACGGCGATGTAGAGGCTGAAAAGAAGCATAAGCCCTATACCGGGGACAATACCTGCCATGAAAAGCTTTCCAATGCTTACCTGGGCAACCACGCCGTAGATGAGCATGGGCATGCTGGGGGGGATAAGTATCCCCAGAGTTCCCGATGCAGTGAGGCTTCCGATGGAGAGAGCGTCGCTGTATCCGCGCTTCTCGAACTCCGGAATGGTAATTTTCCCCACCGTGGCGGTGGTGGCATTTACAGATCCCGTAATCGCTGCAAAGAGAGCGCACGCTACCACGTTTACATGCAGAAGCCCCCCTGGAAGACGAGCCATCCAGGGGGAGAGACCGTCGAAAAGATCCTCCGAAAGCCGAGTTTTTACCAGCATTTCCCCCATCATAATAAAGAGGGGAAGGGCCATGAGGGTGCTGCTGCTTGTGTTATTCCAGATCACGCTCCCAAGAATGCGTTCTACCGGAAGGCTCGTGAAGGTCATGAGGGAGATTCCTCCCACGTAGAAGAGGGAGACCCCTACCCAGAGGCCCAACGCCAGAGTACCCGCAAGAAGCAGAATAATAACTCCGAGAGCTACCGGAAGCATCAGGCACGCACCTCATCTTTCCACTGAAGCTTAATAAGGTTGATCAGGTACTGGAAGAAGAGGGCCAGGCACCCCAGAGGGAGAAAGGCCTGGGGGATGGCGAGAAGCGTCTCCGAAACCTGATAGGAACGCTGACGGGTGATAAAAGACCCGTAAAAGAATTTGGAAGTTACCATGAGAAGATAGAGAGCGAAGATCATGGCCAGGATATAGCAAAGGCTCTTTGCCAGGCGGACCACCAGAGGAAAGCGTTTTGCCAGATAATCGATGAACTCCATTCTGATATGGGAGTGGTGTTTCTCTGCATATGCCAGCCCCAGAAAACTGCTGATCCCCATAAGATATCCCGTATATTCATCCACAATATAGAAAGTGCTGTTGAAAAAGCTGCGATTGGCGATTTCTGCGATAATAAGGATGCAGCTTGTCACGAGGCAGAGCCCCGCCACCTGTCCCAGAAGAACGTTGACGGATTCCAGGTAGTCCATCCATTTTTTCATGTATGCATCGCTCCTTGTGAAAAGACCCGGCCCCTCCGGGGAAACCCCGGAAGGGCTAGGCCTTCTCGGATCTGTTGATTCTGTTGATTTTATTAATTTTTTATCCTCTGCTATTGGTTTTTGGCGTCCATGAAGGCATCGTAGAGGGGTTTTGCCTCGGGATTCTGGTTCAGGAAATCCTCAGCGATCTTGGCACCCAGGGCCTCGATCTCTTTCCGGAATTCCGGGGACATGGTGAGGAACTCAAGCTTGGGGTTGCCGGCCTTGATGGCTGCCATATCCTCATCCACCACTTCTTCAACCTTCTCATTGAGCCATGCCTCAGTCTCTGCTGCCGCCTGAATCAGGGCGTTCTGCTGCTCTTCCGAAAGCTTGTTCCAGGCATCCTTATTGATTGTTACAATGCTCGAAGAGGACGTTACCTGAAGAGGAATAAGGTACTTGCTCACCTCGTAAATATTGCTCTCTTTTGCGGAGACTGCGGAGCTGATGGTTGCCTGAACAAGCCCCGTGGAAAAGGCCGTGTAGAGTTCCGCCAGAGGAAGAGCCAGGGGGGTTCCTCCAAAGGCCTCCACCAGAAGGGCACCGCTCCGGTCGTAGGTGCGGACCTTAAGACCCTTAAGATCTTCCACCTTCTCCCCTGCCTTTACCGACCAGAGATCCGCAAAGGGCCAGGAGGAGACGATAAGAAGCTTCTGGTCGGCTTTATCGCAGAGTTCCTCGTAGAAGGGACGGGCGATATCGTTGAAAAGTTTGGCATCCTCCCAACCCGAGAGCAGCATGGGGAGAGAGCGAACGCCGAAGATCTGGCTTGTACCGGTAAGCCCCGTGGAGACGATCTCGGAGATATCAAGCTGTCCCTCGCCTACTACCCGGAGAAGGTCCGGGCCTCTATAACCCAGAGCCCCTCCGGAGATGATATTCAGCTCCAGGGAGCCCCCGGTAAGCTCCTTAACCCGATCTGCCATGAGATGCAATCCCTGAACCTGATAGTGGGCATCGGAATAGACGCTATGAGCGGTAAGAGTAGCCGCATCGGCCAGGGTTCCGAAGAGCATCACAAAGGCGCAGAGAAGTACTCCCAATACTGTGCTACGGTTCGAAATTCTTTTCATCAGATGTTTCCCCCTTCAATCCGTGCATCCCAAGGATTCTAAGAAATCCAAGGGATGAGAAATAGCAAAATAAACCCCCGAAGTTCCGCACTGTTCCAGCCGCGTGATCGTTCTTTTTTCTGGAACCCCTCCTTTCGGTGTTCTTAAGCCATGCCCTCCAGGGCAGATTCTTGTGGAGCGGCGGCAAGAATGCGTACCCTAGATGGCTGCTCCAGGTAAAATGGCGCTGTAACCCGAAAAACCGCCGTATGGCGGAAATCTTCGTAAAGAGTGGAAACCCCGGTTTGTTTATAATGATAAGCCGGAATTTTTCTTCATTGCTTTTTTGGGATAGCCTAACGCATGGAAATTCTCTTGTCAAGAAGCTTTGTGAAGAATATAACAGTGCGAAGAAAACCCGAGATGCTCTCAAAGAAAGGTGAAAAATCCCTGTAGATTACTCAAAACAGGATAAAGGCTTCAGAAAAACGCAGAGCTTTTTTTGAGAAGAAGAGCGGTATGAGAGATATGGAAATTTTGAAAAAACAGTATTTTTCAGGGGAACAAGCCTCTTACGGTTTATCAAAAGAGATAAAGCTCTTTTGTGGATTGCTGTTATTTTTGATAAGATATAAGAGATTTTTTCGATCGCCCTTAGTGTAAATATGAAATATTCGGAAAGACATCATATTTTGGAGGAAGGTATCCCCGTTGAGCAAAGAAAAGGAGCGGATGTTTTTTTGTGTTCTCAAGGCTCTTCGTCTGGCAAAGAAGCCCCTCGGCTCGAACAGCCTTGCGGGAATTCTTGAGAGGGAAGGTTTTCGGATCAGTGCTCCCTCCATAAGCCGTCTTTTGGTAACCATGGAGAGAGAGGGATATCTGATAAAGCAGCATAGCAACCGAGGGCGTCTTCTCTCGCCCAAAGGGGAAGATATGCTGGATGAGCTGATCCGGGAGAGAGAAAAGAGAAAAATTGCGGCAGATCTCATTGCGGACGTAAACGAAGAAAGCCCGGAAAAACTCTTGGATCTCCTTATTGCCCGGAGAGCGCTCGAACGGGAAGCGGTTCGCCTGGCTGCCCGGAACGCTTCCGCCCGCGATATCGATGAACTCATCGCCTATGCAGAGATCCTGGACGAGGTGATACGCAGCTCGGAACATCAGCACCACCACAGCCATGTGGCTACTTTAGGAGAAAAGTTTCACGACCTTATTGCATATGCGAGTAAAAACAGTTTTCTTATCTCCGCACTGGATCTGATAGGGCAGAACCTCGCTCTTCGAAACGCTCTCTGGAGCCTTGCAGAGCAGCAGGAGAGCGCTTCCGGAGATAACCACCTCAAGATTGCCGAGGCGATACAAAACAGGGATCCTGAAGGGGCAGAACAGGCAGTTATAGCGCACATCAACACCTTTGTAGATCTTATACAGCAGCAGATTGCCCGGAGGAACGAGAAGAACCTGGAAGAATAAAAAAGGCTTATCTGAAAAAAATAAAAATATAAAGAAACCCAGGGTTTCCCGAGATGTGGGAAACCCTGGGTTTTTATCCACAGAATGGTGGAGATACCTTTGTAAAGATACGGTAACACCGGAGAGGCGCGCGTTGCTCTCCGTGGATAAGTATGTGGAAGTTGTGGATATAAAAAGGGGGTTGCATTAAGAGGAGTTGTTATCCACAAGTGCATGTGCATAAGTGGATAGGATATCCCCAGAAAGAAAGGCCTCCCCCATCATGATACACAGGATCTTTTCCACATTCTCCACGATTTTTTCAACAGAGCGACGGTTTTTTTGAATATAAACTTCAGAAGACAACCTTTACTCTCCATGTTGTTTGGTGATAAAGGCCTGTTTAGAGCGGTTTCAGAAATAATGTGTCATGTGCTGTTTCACGGAGCCTCCGCTTGTGTGTCCCCTCGGCTCCGAAAGTGGTCGAACCGCTCCCTTGCTTTGCTGCTCCGAACCGTCGCCACAGACGCGCCGTCCAGCTGCGCGACTGCGGCTTGCTGGCACGTCCGCCTGCCACCAGGAGGTTCTCCGCGACGCAAAGGGAGCACTCGCCGACCACTATGTCGCGCCTCCGGACACACAAGCTCCGGCTCTCCCGTTAATATAGTGTCACATGGCAACGAGAACCGCTCTAAGCCCTCGTAACTCACCTTCACAGAACGCTATTCTTCCACCGAGACCACTTGAAATGATCTGGGTGGAGCGATGTTATAAGTGATCGGTTCGAGATGCCGCTCTTCTAATTCTTTCATTAAAAACATAGATAAGAGTTATTTCCCGGGAAATATCGTCGTCCACAAGGGGAAGGCTCTTCAGAGTCTCCGGCGAACCTCCTGCGGCGATAAAAAGATTCGCAAAATCCCTGTTCGAGAGAATCTTTTGAGGATTCTCCGAGGTCAGGTTGCTTTGCAGCGCGCTGTTGAGCATCGCCACACCCTGAAGTTCCGTAAGTGGAAGGAAGAGACCGAAGTAGGATTTGCTCAACCCCGGAAGATAACCGTAGAGGGTGGCATCCTGCACCGCCTTCCAGAGAGGGTGTTCCTGGGGGATGTCCTGGTAGTTGTACATGGAGAGCCTGGAGTTTGCCTCCCAGAGAGCATCCTGTACCAGAAGCGGGGGAACTTCCCGGGGAGGAAGATCATGCAGCGCCGCAAGCGCCGCCAGAGCACCCGCAGCCTGTCCTGTGAGCATGGTGATGGGCTGGAGCCGGGTGGCTCCGTTTACCAGGCGTGAGACGGAGATGTTTTTTTCCGCTGCCAGAAGTCCCTCAAGACTCTCTGGGATAAGACATTCCATAGGAACCTGGAAGACCCCCTTGCTGGGAATCCATTTTACCGGAAAGTCTGCGGCACTCTCTCCGAGATCGTGCTCCATATACTTGTCCAGATGGCTTCCGTGAATGTCCACGGGGTACTCTCCCAGGGCGATGGAGGTGGGGAAGTTCTTGTAGGCCCGGCCTGTCTCCTTGTTACGCTCCAGATCATCTACCGTAAGAGTCTCTACCCCCACGAGACGCCGGCTCTCACGAACGTAGGGGAAGGGGGGAAAGTGGGATGTTACGGCGTGGTATTCTTTGGGTACGGATCTGCCTGTCCGCAGATCGCCCACGGGAGCCTTCCTGTCAAACTCCTGCGAGACATCCACCGTCCAGGGCTGTTCCAGATCGTTCTGGTAGTAGTAGAGAAAGGCGAGAGTGCGGAGAAGTGCCCGGGTATCGATCTCTCTGCGGTACTCCCGATCTTCCAGATAGCGTACCGAAAGCCCGGGAAAGTAGCCTCCCCGTCCGGGGTAATCGTTGGCCCAGTTCATGCCGGTTTTGCTGATATTCTGCCAGGTGTGGGGTTTGCCGCAGTCGATGGGGAGAGGGTTCTCCGGATCCGGCAGCCCCCGGTAGGCGTTGAAGCTCGGAAGATCCACCGGGTATCCCCTGGGCCAGGTTCTTCCCTCAAGGGATACGTTATTCTCAAACCGGGGGAGATCCTCAGCGTAGTTTGCCGGGGGCTCTGTGAGGCGAAGCTCTGGAGAAGCAGAAGGGTCATGGCGGATTACCGTCACCCAGGTGATGTCCTGAATGTTTGCCTCTTCTCGTATGAAGGGGGAGATGGAGTTTCCCGCCCGGTATCGGGCAGGGGTGAGGGGAAGAAGATCCCCGCACTCCGTGGCATCAATAAAGACCGAAGCCCGAAAGTGCAGCAGCTTGAGATCCTGCTCCACCGAAATCTCTTCTAACCGGTTCTCTCGTGAGAGGGCCTTCTTGAGGCGGCAGTGCAGATAGACATCGAGTACTCCCTGAGATCTGCTGTTACCCTCTTCAAAGGTGGTATCCCGAACTTCCTGAATCATCTGGTAGAGAATCTCCTCCCCCGCCCGGGGCTCGAAGGCGATGGTGTCGGATCCCCAATAGCAGGTGTTGACGGGGGTATTGGTTTTGGCATAATATTCCCGTACCCTTGTGATAAGCTCTCCGTAGATCCCCGAGCGATTGCGCCGAACGTCATCCATGGTGGAGACCGCCCCACCCGTCATCTGGCCTCCTATCCATCCGCTCTCCTCCACCAGGGCTACCCGGGCTCCCATGCGGGCAGCCTGAAGGGCCGCCATGGTTCCTCCGGATCCCGCTCCTACCACTACCACGTCATAGACAAGATGCTCCTCCGGAAGTGTTACTGCCTCTGCCCGGTGCTTTGGGAAGAGAACTCCCGGAAGGGAGAGAAGGAGAAAGAGAAGGAAAAAACAATGTTTGCTGCGTACCTGTACCATACAACATCACCTCTTTATGTGGGATTCTATTCTTCCATCATGATATCAAATCCGAGAGTTCCCGCCTATGGTCTGGAAAAGTGCTTGCATCGGAGAAGAAGTATTCCTGGACTGTCATTTCATGTAAAGAAAGGAGCTATTCATGGAGAGAGAAGATGGGAAAAGTAAATGTTTTAGACAGAAAAAGCCCCTTCTCCGCCTGGAACCCCGGGAGTGGTTCTATTCCTTTCCCGAAGGAGGGGATGGGTGTACCGTTCGGATACGCCGCTTTTACGATCACCCTGAGGTGATGGCGATGCAGATGTTACCGGGGGGATGGGTGGAGTTTCGCATTCCCTGGAGCATGCCCCGGGAGAAGGCGGAGGAATGGGTTCAGGGGAGGAAGGAGTGGATTCAAAAGCATCGCCCCAGGGCTCCCAAGCTTACGGGCTTGTCTTCATTTCCCCTCTGTCGTTACGTTGACGGGGAAGAGCATCCCTACCTTGGAAAGCCCCACCCCATAAAGCTTCAGAAGGCCTCTCGCAGGAGCTTTTCCTTTCAGGACGGCTCTATTTACCTAAACCTCCCCTCTCCGGAGCGCCCTGAAAAGGTCCAGGAGCTTCTGTGGGAGTTCTATCGCCAGGAGGCCACCCGGCTCTGTGATATCTATTTCCGCAGGCATGTTCCCCGTTTTAAGGCCATGGGAATGAAGAAGTGGCTGGACATGCGGATACGCCATCTCACCGGGAGCTGGGGGAGATGCTGTTACAAAACAGGAGAGATTAAAATGAGCCTTTTTCTTGCGGCCTCTCCCGAGGTCTGTATTGAGAAGGTGATGGTGCATGAACTCTGCCATCTCATTCATCCCAACCACAGTCGTGCCTTTTACGCTCTTCTCGAATCCATGCTCCCGGATGTGTCAGAGCGGCAGGAGCTTCTCCGGGGGGTTCCCCTCTCTGCCATTGCCCGGCGGTATCCCACATAGTCTTTGGCAGCAGCTTCAGAGAGACCGAAATGGCGTACAATGGTGATCTGCTCCTCCAGCGTCCTCGAAGCTTTTCGGGAGGAGTTCCAACAGGTGGAGGATGAGAGCGGTTTGCGTTGATATCTGATGAGTGGAGGATTGTGCGAAGCAGAGAGACCTTTTTGTACATGGTGATTTTGATACACTTCATACATTCATACAGAGGAGGGAGTATTATGAGTACCCTGCGCATTGCCACGTTTAACGTCAACTCTGTGCGCTCCCGGCTGCAGATACTGGAAGGCTGGCTTCGGGAGCATCCTGTGGAGGTGCTCTCTCTTCAGGAGACCAAGGTTCAGGATCATGAGTTTCCCGTGGATTTTTTCGAAGAGCTGGGATACCGGGTGGCCTTTGCGGGGCAGAAATCCTACAGCGGGGTGGCCTTGGCGAGCCGGCTCCCCCTGGAAGAGGTGGTAGCCGGGTTCAACGATGGCGAGGAGCCTGAGGACGCTCCCCGGATCATTCGGGGCCTTTGCGGGGGGATCCGGGTGGTGAACACCTACGTTCCTCAGGGAAAGGCGATTGATCACGATGATTATACCTACAAGAAGCGCTTCTTTCGCCGGGTGGAGGCCCTTCTTCAGGAGGAGTGCGCCGCTAACCGTCCGCTTATCTGGGTGGGGGATATGAATGTTGCTCCTACGGAGATGGACGTGACAAACCCTAAAAACAAGCAGGACCACGTCTGTTTTCATGAGGAGATTCGGGAGCTTTTTCAAGAGGTGATCGCCCGACTCGGCCTTCGGGATGTCTACCGCAAGCACCGCCCTGGGGAGGGGGAGTATTCTTTCTGGGATTACCGGGTGAAGGACGCTCTGCATCGCAATATCGGCTGGCGTATCGACCATCTTCTTGCCACTCCTGCCCTGGAAGCACGCTCCCTCAATGCTTGGACAGAGCGGGAACTTCGGGCATTGGAAAAGCCCTCGGATCACACCGCAGTGGTGGTGGAGTTCGAGGGCTTGTAATCTACAAGGGCATGGAAAGTACGGAGAGATCGTTTCCCGAGTTTTACAAACCGCCAGCGCCCACCGCAATTTTTCTAAGCCCGTGGAGGAGAAAACTTTTGTGAGCGCTGGTGTTCAAACAGGCAAGGAAATTCTTGGGTTCCGTTACTCGGAAGAATCCTTCTGGTTGCGGAGGACATCCCAAGGGAGGCCATCCTGCTCTCCTGCATCAAGCACCACGGAGGTGCGGGTTTTGCCGAATTCGCTGAGCTTGAGAAGCGTTGCATCCATGTGCTCCATAGAGACTGCCACCACGTAAAGCACGTAATCACAATCCCCCGTAACCCGCCAGCACTGGAGCACCTCGGGAAAGGAGGCGATCTCCTGGAAAATTCTGGTGGCGGGGTCCTTGAACTCCGTCTGCATATTTACGATGGCCCTCACGGGAAACCCCGCCTTGGTTACATCAATGCGAGGGGCATACCCCTTGATGATCCCCGCCTCCTCCATACGAGCAATCCGCTCTGCCACGGTGGGAGGAGAGAGCCCCACCATTTTGGCGATGGTTCGGAAGGAGCTACGGCAGTTTTCCTGAAGAGCCTTCAGGATGGTGATATTTTCTTTATCTGGTTCCTTTGGGTAATTTCGAGAGAATGCCATAATAGTATTCCTTCCGTCTGAAATATTTTTCTCCGCATGCAGCAGCATTATAACAAATCTTCGCCGTAAAAATAAGCTTTATGGCAGAATAGGGAGAGCATTTTTTGTCTGAAATGCAAAAGTGTCTTTAGAGCGGTTCTCGTTGTCATGTGACAAACAGCTCTCTCTGGGGAGGCAATTCCACCTGTTTGAACCCCCCTCCGGAGAGAGCTGTTCGCGTACTTTTATGACAGGACTGTTTTTCAGGCTTTAGGGGGATACTCCAAGCTTCCTCGAAGCGCTTTTTTCCGCTGGTGAGGCGTTTCGGGAAAGGGGTAGCAGTTCTCTTCGCGCCAGAGAGCTACCTCTTTTTCCGCCACTGTTCCTCTCTCCGTGTCGATCCCTCCATCCCGGGTTATGTAGGTGGTGGTGGAGGGGAAGGCAAAGCCCGAACCCGCTTTTTCCACGATCTCCCCTACTCGGAAGAGGAGATCTTCCTGAATGGCCATAAGCTCCGCCCACCGGGTTGTTTTAATGTAGGCGAAGATGAGAACATCGAGAGAAGACTCTCCGTACCCCTCGAAGCGGGCGAAGGGGACGGGATCTTCGTGAACTTTGGGATGGGCATGGAGTACCTCCCGGATGCTGGCGAGAATCCAGCGGAGCTGATCACGGCTCGTCTCGTACCGGAGATTGATGGTCTTCTGCATAAGGGATCGGTTCCGCCGGGTGACGTTGATAATCTGCATCTGGGAGAACTCCGCATTGGGGATGGAGATGATGGTCTGATCAAGAGCCTGAATTCTGGTGGTGCGGAGTCCTATGTTGAGGATGGTCCCCGCATGGTTGCCGAAGCGGCAGTACTCTCCCACCTTTACGGAACGATCGAGAAAGAGCGTGACCCCTCCGATGATGTTCTCCAGGGTGGTCTTTGCCGCCAGAGAGACCGCCAGACCGATAACCCCAAACCCCGTAAGCAGTGTCATCAGGGATACCCCGAGCTGGGAGGCTCCGTAGAGAAGAATTCCCAGGGCAGCACCGATGCTCAAAAAGCGGTTGATGGTGCGGATGAGGCTTGCATCCACGCTCCCCTCCTCAAGTCGGGGGGAGAGAAGAATAAGGGCGGAGAGAAGCTCTCCCAGCCGTACCACGATCCAGGCCCAGCCTATCCACTGAAGGGCGGTGAAGAGCACCGTTAAAAAAGAGTAGAGGGAGCCGGAGATGTTGAGAACGTCATCAATGAAATAGATCATGATATGTGCCCCCAAAGAGAAGGAGAGCGCCGGGAGTATGCGAAGAAGCTCTCCCGTCACCTTATACCCCTCTCCCGAGAGGGAGCGGCAGAGACGCCACACCAGAATAAGTGTTACCACCAGGAGGAGAAAGGCGGGAATCAGCAAAAGCCACTGCCAGAGAGACTGCCCCAGAAGTGCCCTCTTTGCCCAGGGAGGGATGAAGAAGGACCACTTGGGTGGGAAGAAGGCTCCCGGCATATCCGCATAGTTTCGGTACGCATCCCGGGTGGCGTTACTCAGATAGGGGAGATTCCGAACCCGGACGTAGCTTCGGTAGAGCGCTGCCACAGAGGCGGGAGCGAGCTTCCAGGTTCCCTGGTCGATTCCGGGAGCCTCCACCCGGTAGAGCTGAAAGGGGGTTCGGGGGATGAGCCAGCTTGTAAGCCCCTTCTCCCGCACCTCTTCCGCATCGGGAATGGCGTCGTAGGGGGGGATCCCTACCCGATCGAGAACCTCCTTAAAAAGAAGGATGTTTTCCCGGGCTCTCTGGAGCCGCAGGGAGACGGGAATGGCAGAGAGATCCAGGCAGTGGATGGCCCGTTCAAAATGGAAGAGGGCCCTCCCCGCATCGTTTTTTGCCTGAGGGGGGACGTAGAAAAGCCCTGGAGTGGCGAGGGTAAGCCCCTTGGCTTCCTGAAGATAACGATGTCCATAGTTCATGTTGTCCATGAAGGAGCGCATCAGAGCGCGGGGGGAGGAGCGGTCTGCGGGGGCAAGAGCTTCGCTGGCATCAATGGTAGTGAGGGCCCCCCAGGAGAGGCGAAGCCGATCCTGAGCGTAGGCGTCCCCCCCGGTGGAAGCCAGCCCCACGAAGGCTGCGGAGGAAGAAATAAGTATCAAGCCGAGGATCCCCAAAAAGAGGAGAGACTTTCGTGAGAGGGGTAGTCGCATTTTTTCATCATCCTTTCTCTACGAGTTCATGCAGCGCATCATTCCAAATTTTCCTGAAGGAATTCTATCATGAAAAACTTTTGAGAGAGAGCTTTTGCGGTACGCAAGAGGATACTTAAAGAAATAAAAATTTCTCCAGCGATTTTCAGCGAAAAGGGGAGGAAAAATTTCCAAGAGCCTTGTATTCTGCAGAATCCCGTGCTAGGGTTTGCTCTGAAAGAGATCTATCCTGGATGTACACACTCCCCTCCGGGGAAAGAAGAGGTGGAAGCCCTTGTCCAAAACCCCCCCCCTCTCGGGAGAGCTTTTCGGAGCCCTGGGAATGCTTCTTGCGGCCTGTACCTGGGGAGCCATCGGCCCCGCCATGCGGGAGGCCCTGGCCTTGGGAGTAACCCCCGTGCAGGTAACCCTCATCCGGGCTTCCGGTTCTACCCTGGTGGTGGGGCTTTGGCTGCTCTTCAAAAACCCTTCTAAGATGCGCTGTCCTCTCAAGGAGATTCCCTCTCGAATGCTCAACGGTCTCTTCGGTGTGGTGGGGATCTTTCTGCTCACCAATATCGGACTGGTGCGGATTCCCGTAGGATTTGCCACCATACTCTTCTACACCGCCCCCTTCTGGGTACTGATACTGGAATTTCTCCTCTTTCGCCAGCGTCTTTCAAAAATCCAGATACTCACTCTGGCTCTCGCCTTCGGAGGCGTCTGGGTAGCCATGGGCCGCGATCTGGGGGGCTCCGGGGATCCTATCGGTGTGGGGGTGATGCTCCTTTCGGGGTTCTCCTATGCGGCGTATCTTCTCAACGGGCGCTACGGCTCCGGAGGCCGGGACCCTCTGGGAAACTATTTTTCCACCTACCTCTGGGGAGCCCTCTTCGTGGGGATCATCTATGGTTTTTTCGGCTCTTCCGGCCCCTTTCCCCCCTTCTCCTGGCGCCTTCTGGGGGTGCTCTCCTATCTGGTGTTGGTGAACACCGTGCTGGCCTACGCCCTGGTGCAGTTCAGCCTGCGGCATCTTACCGGGGGGGTGGCCTCCATTCTCTCCATGTCGGAGATCGCCTTCGCCATCTTCTGGGGCATGGTCCTACTACACCAGATCCCCTCTTTCGCCACCCTTGCGGGGGGAGGGATGATTGCAGGGGGGATCCTGGTCATTCTTCTGGAGCAGTCCCAAAAGAAAGGTGGGTATACAGCACCATGAAAGAAAAACGCCGAACAAAGGGGGTACGTAAAATGAGAGCATACGCTCTATGGGGGATGCTTCTGGTCTCTCTTTTCCTCTTTCCCGGATGCGGCACTGATGAAGGGAATGTGAACTATGCCGCCGCCATAGAGGAGGGGCGGGAGGCGGTACGGGAGATCATGGAGGAGATCGGGGCCCCCTCGGTCTCGGTGGCTCTGGTGGATGGAGAGAGGGTAATTTGGGCGGAGGCCTTCGGCACCGCAGATAGGGAGGCTGGCCTGGCTGCCACTCCTCAAACTCTTTACGGAGCCTGCTCTATCAGCAAGATTATCGCTACCGTGGCGACCATGATTCTGGTGGATCAGGGGAAACTCTCCTTGGATGAACCCATCACCACCTATCTTCCGGATTTTGCCATGCCCCTGGATGAACGATACCGGAGCATTACCGTACGGATGCTGCTGAACCACTCCTCGGGGCTGCCGGGGTACGAGCCGGGCTCTGTCAGCTCTCTTCCCTTTCCCGAATACGCTTCCCGGATGCAGGAAGAGATGATCTACCAGCGTCTTGTCTACCATCCCGGAACCATCAGCACCTACAACAATGAAGGTTTTACCATGGTGGAAAACCTGATCAGGGCGGTGACGGGGGAGAGCTATACCGATTTCGTTCGTCATAACATATTCGAACCTCTTGGGATGCGCTCCAGCCAGTATCAGAACCTTTCTCTTCCGGAGGAATCCTGCGCCAGGGCCTACGAGGGAGAGGAGATGTGGCCCCTCTACTGCTTCAACGTCTACGCCTCGGGGGGGCTCTTCTGTACTGCGGAGGAACTCTCTCATGTGGCGAGAATGCTTCTCCAGGGTGGAGTTTACGGTACAAACAGGATTCTTTCCGAGGCCTCCGTGGCTGCCATGGGGGAGAATCAGCGCCTCGGAACCTTCGACCCCGTCCCCTGTGAAGAGAGCCGTTACGGCTTGGGATGGGATACGGTGGTGCAGCCCGCTCTCGGAGCGGTGGGGATTACCGCCTGGCAGAAGGCGGGGGATATCCCTGGCATGTATGGAACCATCATGGTGGTGCTCCCGGAGGAAAAGCTCGGGGTGGTGGTCTTCGGAGCCGCGGGATCCATGGAGAAGACCTTCGCCTCTTCCCACGCCATGAAGATCGCCAACCGCATTCTGTTCCGGGCTCTGCTGGAGCGGGGGAGCCTTGGGGAGATGCCCCAACCTCTTTCGACAGATCCCCTCTCCATGGTGGATGTTCCGGCGGAGGAGAGGGCAAACTATCCAGGAGTGTACGCCTCCTCCTTCGGCATCTGCGGTTTGGGCTACCACGGAGATGAATCCATCATCCTTCAGGGATTGGGCGGCACCGGTTGGACTCCCCTCTATGAGAACTTCAAACTGCGGAGCGATGGCTGGTACGCCGCGGATGGAGATCCTGTCACGGCTCTGAAGCTTCTCACCGCTTCGGGGCGTAGATATGTGGCCCTTCGGCGGCCCGGGGTCTCTCCTCACTACAGCTTCTCCACCCTTATAGGAGAGCGGCTGGATGAGAACGCCCCCCCCATGGCATCGGTCTGGGAGGCCCGGCTTCAGGAGACCTGGCTACCGGTGAATATGGATCTCTCCCTGGGGTACCCCGAAAAGAACACCGCTCCGGGGATGCAGCTCGGTACCCTTCCGGGGTTGGAGGGGTATCTTCGGGGAAATCAGATTCTCACCCAGATGACCCCTCCCTCGGAGAGCAGGCTGGAGGGCAAATTTCTGATGGTGCCGGATAATGTGCGGGGCATGGAGGATGCCGCCATGGAGACCTGGAACGGTGAGGAGTGGATGCGCCTGGGAAGCTATCTCTGCCGTCCCCTCTCGGAGGTGCCTCTTGTAGAGGAGGGGGAGCGCTCGGTCGCCATTTCAAGCCAGGGTTTCGGGGAGTGGTTCCGCCTTCCTTCCTCAGGGGAGCTTTCCATCAGCGGCAGCACCTTCTGGTTTCTCTATGATCCTGAGGTGAAAGAGATCACCTCAGGCACCACCGGAGGCACGTTGAGGCTCTCTGATACCCATGCGGCGTATCTGTTGCTTCGGGGCGAACCGGGAGGAGTCATAGCTCTTAACCTCACTATGCAGTAGTGGGCTGTTCCACATTATAGTGTGCCCTTGGGTGGGAGCCGGAGCTTGGGTGTTCCCTCTACTCCCCCGAGTGGTCGAACCGCTCCCTTGCTTTGCTGCTCCGAACCGTCGCCGCAGACTTCCGCCGACCAGCTGCGCGACTGGGGCTTGCTGGCACGTCCGCCTGCCACCAGGAGGTTCTCCACGACGCAAAGGGAGCCCTCGCCGACCACTGTGGTCGCTGCCGGGAACACACAAGCTCCGGCTCCTGGAGTTCACCAAGCCACAATATAAGCAGGAATGATGCGGTAGAGTGGTTTCATCGAATGCGGCGGGGGGATCTGTGATCTCACATATCCTCTTCGAAGGGTTTGCGGAAACGCTGCAGAAAGCACCAGCATTTTTTAATTCCTTGGAGAAGCCACTCTTTCCAGGGCTTTCTCTCCGGGGGTTCTTCAAAGCTTGTCAGCTTCTGGCGGATACTGAAGACTTCTGGAGAAAGGGGAAAGCCCTGGGCCATCTGCTCTATCCGGGGGTGCTCCAGAATCTTCTCCCGCAGCAGTGTTTCGGCGCTCTCCTCCAGAAAGTGCCGAAACTCCTCGTGCGAGAAGAACCCTGCGATCTCCTGAAAGAGTTCCTCCAGCTCCTCCCGTCGTGTTGGATCTTCGTAGTGGGCCACATAGTTTCGGAGAGCCTCCAGGGCATCCCGACGATCCTGCAATCCTCCGCGATCCTCCGCAAGGAGCAGATCCTCCGCCATAACTCCCCCGAGAGAGAGTAGAAAGCGTCGGAGCCCCACGGGATCCGGCAGCAGCACGGTGCAGCGCCCCCGCTCTCCCGGACGCCAGCGCTCCCCCCGGGGGATCAGGGCGCAGCGCTCTACCTTCATCCCCAACAGAAGAGCCATCCCAAGATGTCCCGCTTCGTGCAGGGCGGTGCGGTGCTTTGATTTTGAAGAATGTCCTTTCATAATAATCCCTCCCGAATCGTCACATTTTTCCGTAATAGTTTAAAATTAAGAGTATTTGTGGTATCCTTTGGGCTAGTTCGTGCTATAGAACTTCAAGCAGAATGAGGAGGAAGAAATATGCGAATACAACTCAAAATGCGGGGCAAGATATCTCTTATGGTGCTTTCAGTGGTGCTCGTGGTTTTTATCTGTGTTATCGGCACCGTGACGTACCTCAACTATCGGCAGAGCATACATCAGGCTCGGGAACTCACCATGAGCCTTGCCCGGGAGTATGCCAGCCACATGAAGGCAGAGTTGGAGGATGCCTTGGATACCGCCCGATCCCTGGCTTTTACCTTCGAGGGGCTGGCAGAGTCCCGTCAGGCAAGTCGGGATATTCTTAACGGCATTCTCGCCCAGAGTCTGCGGCGCAACCCCGCCTTTTCCGCCGTATGGAGCTGCTGGGAGCCCAATGCCCTTGACGGTAAGGATGGAGAGTTCGCCAACACCCCGGGCCACGACGCCTCCGGGCGTTTTGTCCCCTACTGGTTCCGCCGGGATGGCGAGGTGGTTTTGGAGCCTTTGGATTCCTACGACAACCCCGAGCAGAATCATTACTATACCGCACCTCTCAAGAGTGGGCGAGAGATGATCCTCGAACCGTATTATGAGGATCAGCTCCAAGGGGGGAACGTTCTGATCGTAACTCTGCTAGTGCCCATCACCGTGAGGGGAAAAACCGCAGGGGTCGTGGGGGTGGATCTTGCCCTGGAAAATCTTCAGAAGATCACGGAAAATCTTCAGGTTTATGAAACGGGGTTCGGCCGACTCCTTACCTATCAGGGAATTGTAGCCACTCATCCTGATCGTAAGCGGGTGGGTGCACCTTTAGGAGAGAGTCAAGCTCCCGGAGGGGATGAGGTGATGCGGCAGATCCGCCATGGGGAGAGCTGGTTTCAGGAAGCCTGGTCCGAAGCGCTCCAGAGGATGACCTACAAATCCTTTGCTCCTGTAGAGATCGGGGAAACCGGAACCCCCTGGAGCTTTGGCATGGTGGTGTTGGAAAAAGAGGTATTGGCCTCCACGGATCGGATTCTTGTAACCTCTCTTCTTTTGGGGCTGGTGGGAATGCTTCTTGTGGCGGGGGTACTGTTCTTTATCGTGGGGCGCATTGTGAAGCCCATTCGAAGAGTAGCGGCCCTTGCCAAGCGTGCAGGAGAGGGGGACCTCACCATTACCCGTGAAGAATTTCAGATCCATCGCCAGACTGAACTTGGGGAGATGGCAGACTCTCTGGCGGCGATGATACGCTCTCAGGGGGAGACGGTGCTCCAGATCCGCCTGGCTGCCCAGGGAGTATCCGCAGCATCGGATGCTCTGGTGGAGCTTTCCAAAAAAGTGGAGGATGAGACGGATAGCGTAAACGAGAGCATGGAAAAGGCTTCGGAACTCTCGGAATCCAACAGTGCCGCCATCGAGGAGACCACCGCGGGAGTGCAGGAGGTAGCCAGCAGTGCCCAGAGCATCGCCCACGCCGCTGTGGAAGGTTCTCAGGCGGGATCCCTTGCGGGAGAGACCGCTGCGGCTTCGGTGGAGAAGGTGAACCTCATGGTACGGGATCTCGGAGTGGTGGGAGAAAAATCCGCCGAGAGCGTTCAGGCTATCTCCCAGCTTGCGGCTGCGGTGAAGAATATCACAGGCTTTGTCACCACCATCACAGGGATTGCAGATCAGACGAACCTGCTGGCCCTGAACGCCGCCATTGAGGCCGCTCGGGCAGGAGAAGCGGGGCGAGGCTTCGCCGTGGTGGCGGAAGAGGTGCGTAAGCTGGCGGAGGAATCCAACAAGGCGGCGGGAGAGGTGGCAAAGCTCATGGAAGAACTCCAGCGTAACACCAAAAACTCTATTGCCGTCACCGAAGAAGCCGGGAAGATTCTGAACAAGACGGTGGATCAGGCCCTGTCGGCTCAGGAGGAACTCAAGGTCTCCATGGAGCAGATTCAGCGGGTCATCGAAGCCATCAACAATGTGGCCTCCACCTCGGAGGAGCAGGCCGCCTCCAGCGAAGAGATGGCCTCCGCCATGGATCAGATCACCCTGGGAACCACCCAGATCGCAGAGCGCATTCGGAGTATCGGTGCATCCTCGGAGCATACGGCGGAAAATGCGGAAGAAGTGGCCCGGCTCGCCCAGGAACTCTACGAAAGAGGCGAGGAACTCATAGAGCGGGTTCGGGAGTTCCAGGTTCGGGAAGAGCCCCAAAAGCACCAGGCCCTTAAGGGGAGGTAGAGGTAAGGGAATTACCCTTGCGGAAGGAGTGCAGTCTGAATAGCATAGAAGAAAAGGGAGCCTTTCAACAAGGGCTCCTTTTTTTCAAAAGAAGTCGCAAAAACTCTTGAAAAAATCTGCCCTATGCTATAGTCTTTCGAGTGGTCTCCCTTTGGGATTTCAGGGAGCAGAGACTCCGGCGTAGAAAGCTGGGAAACCAGAAGTGCAGGAACAACCCGCTAGCGCACCATCCACAATTTCCAAAAGAGAGGGGGGGAGAAGCATGAAACAACCGAAACGGTGATGCCTGCAACTTCCGTGCACGGGATGCATGCTTGTCACCCTCTGTGAAGACTTTGGAAAGGTGGAAAAACATAATGCAACGAATAAACAGACTGCTCATGGGCAGCTGGGGGCCCCTTCTTGCGGGGGGGATCATCGGCGCTCTGGCGGCCTTGCTGGTGAAGCTCGGCAATCCGGGCAATATGGGAATCTGTGTGGCCTGCTTTACCCGGGATATTGCGGGGGGCTTCGGCCTTCACCGGGCGGGGGTGGTGCAGTACCTCCGCCCGGAACTCGCAGGGTTTATCCTGGGCTCCTTTCTTTCGGCATTTCTCACCGGGGAATTTAAACCCCGATCCGGATCATCCCCCCTTCTGCGTTTCTTTCTCGGTTTCTTTGCCATGGTGGGCGCTCTGGTCTTTCTCGGCTGTCCCTGGAGGGCCTATCTTCGCCTCAGCGGTGGCGACTGGACCGCCCTCTACGGTATCGCCGGGCTTACCGTGGGTATTCTCATAGGGATTGCCTTTCTCTGGAAGGGCTTTTCCCTGGGACGTAGCATCTCCAACAAGGTTTGGGGAGGCTACGTCTTTCCCGCCCTGGCGGTGGCTCTGCTTGTTCTCCTTGTTATGGCTCCCCAGTTCGGCCGGGATGCTACGGGGAACCCCACAGGCCCCATCTTCTTCTCCGCCAGCGGCCCCGGAGCCATGCATGCCTCTATCCTCATCTCTCTTGGCGTAGGACTTCTGGTGGGGTGGCTGGGGCAGAAGACCCGGTTCTGCACCGTGGGATCCCTTCGGGATCTGCTCATGCTCCGGGAGGGGCATCTCTTCTGGGGGGTTATCGCCTTTGTGGTGGCCGCCTTCGGGGTGAATTTTGCTCTGGGGCAGTTTAATCCGGGCTTTGAAAACCAGCCCGTGGCGCACACTAACGAACTCTGGAACTTTCTTGGTATGGTACTCTCGGGGCTTGCCTTCACCCTGGCGGGGGGATGTCCGGGGCGTCAGTTCATCATGAGCGGCGAGGGTGACGGAGATTCCGCCATCTTTATCCTCGGTATGCTGGTGGGGGCGGGGTTTGCCCACAACTTCATGCTCGCCAGTTCCCCCGCAGGGCCGGGACCCTATGGCCCCCAGGCTACGGTGGTGGGGTTGATCTTCTGTCTCGCCGTGGGTCTTCTCATGCGAGAAAAACTTGATTAGTGGAGGAGGAACATTCCATGAGTGAGTATAAGGTGGTGGATGCCCGGGGGCTCTCGTGCCCTCAACCGGTGCTGGAGGCGAAAAAAGCGCTTGAAACCGTATCCGGTGATGAAACTGTACAGATTCTGGTGGATACCGTAACTTCTCGGGAGAATGTTCTTCGCTTCGGAACCTCCAAGGGGTGGAAGGGCTCCTGGAAAGAAGGGAAATCCGGAGAATTCGAGATACTCTTCACCAAGTAAACATAAAATAGGTACAGAGAACAGACGCATAGAATAGATGCATAAAAAAGTAAATGCGCAGCTAGCCACCCGTGCACGGTGGAAAGAGCATCCTGTTTCGCCACAAAGCAAAGGCCCTGAAAGAATTTTGAAAATTCTTTTGGGGCCTTTGGCCTTTTCGGAGGTGTGTGTATACTGATATCGGAGAGAGAAGGCTAGTACGTCATTCCCGCTTATATTATGAAACTGAATGAGCCGCAGGAGCCTGAGCTTGTGTGTCCGGAGGCGCGACATAGTGGTCGGCGAGTGCAGCTTTGCGTCGCGGAGAACCTCCTGGTGGCAGGCGGACGTGCCAGCAAGCTACAGTCGCGCAGCTGGTCGGCGGAAGTCTGTGGCGACGGTTCGGAACAGCAAAGCAAGGGAGCGGTTCGACCACTCGGGGGAGCAGAGGGGACACACAAGCTCCGGCTCCCATCTAAGGGCACACTATAACGTGGAACAGCCCACTAGAAATGCGGAAACCCGTGAAGAAAAAGAGCACCCCATCATACAATCAACCATGAAATCAATCATATAATCACAAGGAGGCGGCGAAAGGATGAACAATTTTACCTACTGGAACCCCACAAAGATTATCTTCGGCAAGGATACGTTGGGAACTTTGGCGGAGGAGCTTGCTTTCCGGGGGATCTCCAAAGTTCTTCTGGTTTACGGCAAGGGCTCCATTTTCCAAAACGGAGTGTATGAAAAGGTCACGGCATCTCTCAAGACAAAGGGCATCCTCTGGGAGGATCTGGGGGGCATTCAGGCCAATCCTCTGCTGGAGCCGGTACGGAAGGGGATTGAGATCTTTCGGGAGAAAAACCTTGAGGCTGTAGTCCCCGTAGGAGGCGGCAGCGTCTACGATACCGCCAAGGCCATCGCCGCAGGGGTGGCCTACGCTCCTGGGGATGTGTGGGATCTCTTCGGGGATCGGGTGCCTGTTCCTGAAGGGACGCCCCCCATCTTCGGGGTGCTCACCACCTCCGCCACGGGAACCGAGATGAACCGCAACGCGGTGATCACCAACGAAAGCGAAAAGCTCAAATGGGCCATTCACAGTGACCGGGTCTATCCGGTGCTCTCCATTCTGGATCCCTCCCTTCAGGAGAGCCTTCCTCCGGAGCAGACCGCCCGGGGGGTGGTGGACACCATCGCCCACACCCTGGAGGTCTATTTCGGCGGCACCCGGGGGGTGGAACTCATGCAGGAGTACGGGGAATCCCTGGTGCGGAGCGCCCTCCGCAACGGCAGAATCCTCATGAAGGACCCCGCAAACTACAACGCCCGGGCAGAGCTGGCCTGGGCCTCCACCCTGGCCCTCAATGACAGCACCAAGGCGGGAAAGAGCAACGGCGACTGGGCGAGCCACGCTCTGGAGCACTCTCTGAGCGCCCTCTACAACGTGGCTCATGGTACGGGATTGGCCATCGTCATGCCCGCCTGGATGCGCTACGTCTGCCCGGAGCATCCGGATCTCTTCGCCCGATTTGCCGAAAAGGTCTTTGGTGTTACCGAAGGCAGCGAGCAGGAGCGGGGCATGGCAGGCATTGAGGCCCTGAAAAAAGCCTTTCTCGAACTGGGGGAGCCCGTAACCCTCAAGGCCATCGGGGTGGGAGCCGGGGAGATACCCCAGATTGTGACGAACTGCTTTACCGGGAGGGAGGAAGGCGCCACCTACGGCCGCCTCAAGCCCCTCACGAAAAAGGATGTGCAGGCCATCTTCACATTAGCCCTGGAATAGAAGGGCTGCAAATCTTTTGAAGCTCTATCGTCCCCTTTTTCCTTCCCAGGGAGAGGGGGATTTTTCGTATAAACCTTAATTTTGTTCTTGACCTTGACACAGTGTCAGAGTATATAGTTTTCTGAGAAAGCTCTTTGTTGAGCTATCCTGTATGAAAGGAAGTGGTTTGGATGTCCAGGGAATCCGCAGCAGCTTTTTTTGAGCGTCTAGAGAGTGACGAGGTTCTTGCGGAGCGTCTTCGGGGGTGCACCGTGCCCGAGGCGGAAAAGCTTGTAAAGGGTGAGCTGGGATATGATTTTACCCGGGAGGAGATGCAGCAGGTTATTTTCGAGAAAAATCCCGAAATAACCGACGAAGAGCTGGAAGCCGTGGTAGGAGGCTTATCGGATGACATGACGTACGGTATAGCCATAGGTATAGGCATTGGCGGCGGTATGGGGATTATCTCTCTTGCCATAGTTGCAGCAGCAGGGGCCTGAAGAAGAAACAAAAACCGTGGGAAGTTGTGTGTAAGGAGGCTGATCTTGCCTGATTTTATCTGGTCGTATGGTGCAACTACGTTAAAGGAGGGGAAGCCATGTCGTATGAACATGCCGTTGCTTTTTATGCGCTTCTGCAGGACAACCAGGATCTTGAGCAGAAGCTCCAAGGTCTGGGAACTGCGGAGAAGATCGGATGCTACGTAAAGGAGGAGCTGGGCTATACCTTTACAAAGAAAGAGGCGGAGCAGGTGTTCTTCGAAAAGAATCCTGAAATAAGTGATGAGGAGATGGAAAAGATCTGGGGAGGCTACGACACAGATCCCCAGGGATTGGTAACCAGCACTCCTCCGGTGGGTGGCAGCGCAGTCTTCTACATAGCTTCTGCAGGGTTTTAACAGAAAGTTCTGATGGGTCGCAGGATGGGTTCTGCCGAGCAGATCGGCATATCTTTGTATGTGTGAGGAGATGATTGATTTTGAGAGAGGCTCTGCGAAAAGTTTTACGGCTTGTGGCGTACCTTTCCCTGTTTTTTGCGGTTGCAGTATGCACAGTTGGGATTGCGGGGGCGGGAACCGCTCTGGGAGGTGAGCCGGTTCCCAATCCCTATCTTTCCTCACCCCTTTACGGCATTACTCATTTTGATTCCTCTCAGAGCGACTCCACCTCCTACGGGCCTCCCCGGGGAACCTATCGGGTGGATCTCACCCAGAGGCCCGTTTCTTACGGGGGCCCCGTAAACATCATCACCCTCGCCTCCACACAGGAGAACTACATGTGGGGTGTGGGAACTGATCACGTACGGTACATATATAAGAGAAACGGTGCCTGGGATGCCGTGGCCACCTTCGAGGCTCTGGCGGATGCCACAAGAAACCTTCTCCCTCCCATCCCGGAAACCAGCTTTCGAACCTTTGGGGAGTCTTCTGCAGTGGGGATGACAGTAAACGAAATGGATGCGTCCTTGACGAACCTTTTCGGAGAGAACTACGGTGACCGCTTCGGAAACGGAACCTATTCCGTGGTAGACAGGGACAACGTGCTGTACGCCAACTACGGTACCGCCCTCTACGCCCTCGGATTGGTAAATGCTGCGAATCCATCGGCGGGTATCGAAGTACGCTACAGTATAGCGAATCTGGCGGAGGCACTCCAGGGAGAGAACCCTGCCGGTGCGCGCATTGCGGGGCTTTCCATGACCTACGATGGTTATATCGTCATCGCCTTTACCAACGGATTGGGGATTATCGACCGAAATTTGAATCTGGAAAGCGCCGTTTTCTACCCCTTCGGAGAGAATGAAGGGGTGCGCAACTCCATGGCGGTAGACGAGAATAACGGCATCTACATCGCCAGCGATGCCCTCATGCGCAAGCTCGTCTGGACGGGAACCACCATATCGGACAACGAAAATGACGGTGCCTGGGCCTGTGCCTACGATGTGGCGCCAGAGCTGCCTCCCATCATCAAGTTCGATAACGGGACGGGCTCTACCCCCACTCTCATGGGATTCGGGGATGATGAAGACAAGCTTGTGGTCATCACCGATGGAGCCAAGCGGATGAAGCTTGTGGCCTTCTGGCGCGACGCCATCCCCGAGGGTTTCGTGCAGAAGCCTGGCACCGCATCCCGGCGTGTGGCGGGGCAGATTGCGGTAACCTGCGGTCTCAGCACCCCTCTGCCTGAGTGGATTCAGTCGGAGCAGTCCGTGGTGGTCTCGGGATACGGGGCTTTTGTGGTGAACAACATGCCTCGAACGGTGGATCCCGCTATTCAGGGGCAAAACAAGATTCTTCAGGTTTCGCTCATGGGACCCGCTTATGACACGTCCTACGGAGTAGAACGCTTCGAGTGGAACTCCTCCACAGATAGCTGGTCCTCGGTTTGGGCCCGGCCTGATGTCTCCTCCACTAGCATGGTCCCCATTCACAGTCAGTCCTCGCGAATGGCGCTGGTGAACGGCTACTATCCCGACACAGGCTGGGAGGTTACCGGCATGGACTGGAATACCGGAAACACTCTGCACCGCACCATCTTCGGAAATCGCAACTTCGGCAACGGAGCCTACGCCATTCTTCAGTATCTGGAGAACGGGGAGCTTCTCTTCAACTCCTTCATGGGCCCCTTTCGGATAGTCTACGGCGGCGCTGCCTCCGGCTCCGGAGGGTGCAGTCTTGGAAATCTTACGGGATTTGGTATCTCGTTGCTGCTTCTTCCGCTTCTTCTCTTCCGGAGGTAGTTTTTCCGCACGTTTCCACCCTGTAGAAAGCGCTTTGCCCCCCTTTTCCTCACCTTGAGGAGAAGGGGTTTTTTCTCTTGACCTTGTCACAATGTTAGAGTATATGACTTATATGAGTGTATAAGATTGGTTTTAACCCAACTTCCCTTGAAGAAGGAAGTGATGTGCACGTCCAGAGAAGGTGAGGGGTGTGGAGGATTCATGCGCTGACTGGTTA
This sequence comes from uncultured Synergistaceae bacterium, assembly GCA_964539095.1. Classification (GTDB taxonomy): domain Bacteria; phylum Synergistota; class Synergistia; order Synergistales; family Aminiphilaceae; genus DAIPKP01. Next base: position 391 of record CAZIFL010000027.1, on the reverse strand, counting down.
GCTTTATTAAGTGGATTCTATGGATTGTCTAAAGAGAGGAAGACAGGATGAAAAATAGGATGCGATCTGGAGTAATGACGGTGTTGATGGTGATGGTTCTCGTGTTTGCCCTGCCGGGAGGATTGGGGAGGCCCTGCTTTGGGGCTGCGGATCCCTCCACTGAGCGCTATACGTACTTCGAAAACCTCCCGCTCTTCGACCCCCTCACGCCTCTGGAGGCAAACGAGATGCGCATTACCTTCATGGGTTCCATGATCCCCCTGCCGGTGCGCCTGGCCCAGGCGGAGATGAGTATTTTCATTGAAGTGGGGTGGGTTCCCAATCCCAGCGACCCCTAGAGTTATACTCAAAAGTGGTGTATGGAGTGTAGACGAGAAAAAAGAAGCGGCGT
>CAZIFL010000026.1:0-44084 GCA_964539095.1 uncultured Synergistaceae bacterium | reverse complement strand
GTGTTTGTCTGGATGGGGTTCGGTATGGGCCTTGTGCGAAGGAGTGGCTTTTGCCCGACGTTCCGATTGAGGCTGCTGGGCGTAATGGCAAGGCTATCCTTGTGGGGTGGATGGTCTCCACGGTCTTTTTGAGAGATTCCGATGTCAAATCCCTTGCTTTGGCGGGGGATTGAAGATCCTCGTTTTCCCAGCCATACTACCTGAGGTGTAGATTTTCTTAAGGAGGTTCAGGTTTGAACAATACTATCCATACTATTCACGCCCTGATTCTTGCGGGGGGGGGAGGCACCCGCCTCTGGCCCCTCTCTCGGGAGGAGGTGCCCAAGCAGTTTCTCCCTCTGGGGGGGAGCGAAAGTTTGCTCCAGAACACCCTTCGCCGGTTGCAGCCCCTCTGCGGTTGCCGTATCCGGGTTGTGGGGGGGGAGGGTTTCGAATCCCAGATTATGCATCAGATCCGGCAGATCGAATGGCGCTGTGAGGAGGAGAAAGAGGATTTCCTCATTCTTGAGCCGGTGGGGCGCAACACCGCTCCCGCTATCGCCCTGGGGGTGGCGGCGCTTCTTGAAGAGGGGGCGGATCCCCGAACGCCTCTCCTCGTCTGTCCCAGCGACCACGTCATGAAGGATGAAGAGGGTTTTCGCGAGGCGGTTCTTCAGGGGCTTGCGGCGCTGGAGGCGGGGCGGCTTGTCACCTTTGGAGTGGTTCCAAATGCCCCCGAAACGGGGTATGGTTACATCAAGAAGGGAGAAAACCGGGGGGGATGGTTCGAGGCAGAGGCCTTTGTGGAGAAGCCCAATACCCTCCGGGCCCAGGAATACCTCGACTCCGGAGAGTATCTCTGGAACGGGGGGATCTTTCTCTTCCGTCTGGAGGATATGGCCGCCGCCTTTGAGGAGCATCTCCCGGAGATAGGCACCCTTATCCGGCAGGGGAAAGGCGCTTTGCTTGAGGCCTTTGAAGAGCTTCCCTCGGTATCCATCGACTACGGCATTATGGAGAAGGTGCAGCGGGTGGGGGTGGTGCCTCTTAACGTGGGGTGGACCGACCTGGGAAGTTGGGATGCCCTTTACGATTACGGCCCCCGGGATGAGCAGGGAAACCTCCTCAAAGGGGATATCCTGGCCTCCAACTGCCGGAACAGCCTTATCCAAGGCAACGATCGGCTTGTGGCCGCCTCGGGGGTAGAGGATATGCTGGTGGTGGATACCCCGGATGCTCTCTATATCGCCCCCCGGGGAAAGTCTCAGGAGGTGCGGCAGATCGTGGAGACCCTTAAAGAGCAGCATCGCCGGGAGTTCTGGCAGGCTCCTGAAAGCGCCCGCCATTGGGGGGAGTACCGTATTCTCTACGAGGCGGAGGGGGTAAAGATCAAGTGCCTTCGGGTGCTTCCGGGAAAGAGCCTTAGCCTTCAGTATCATCACCACCGGAGCGAACACTGGATCGTCATTAGCGGTACCGCCAAGGTGCGGCATGAAGATCGGGAGTATTTCCTGCACGAAGGGGAGAGCACCTTTATCGGCAAGCATGAGATGCACCAGCTCTCCAACCCCGGTAAAATCCCTCTGGAGATCATCGAAGTTCAGAACGGCCCCTATCTTGGAGAAGACGACATCCTCCGCTACGGGGATAAGGACTTTCGCAAGGACGTGGAGATGGAGCGTACGGGGATATAGGGGATGAGCAATAATCTATGATCTATCATGATCTGTGAGGTGTAGAGCAGAGTATGGAGCGTTAGAGTATGGGGGATCAACACGGAGCATAGCGTATAGAGGATAGATGGGGTAAAAAAAGCCCTCAGCCGCCAGAGACCAGCTTTTGCCGGTTCCTGACAGCTGAGGGCTTTTCTCTTCCTTCTACTCCGTCCCCGTCCGGAGCCAGGCGTGCAGATCCCGGATGGCCTCGCTCAGGGCTTCTAGGCGTTTTTCCATGCGAATGAGCAGATAGGCCGCCACAACGACGGAAAAGCCGCTCTGGATGGCGCTGTTCAGAAACTCCTCCATGGGTGCTCCTCCTTTCTTGATCCCCTTATACTTGCTTGCTAGATACAAAATCCCCGAAGCCCGAGAGTTTCGGCTCCGGGGAAACGATCCATCTCCTACCAGGTACTGCAGCTTGATGCTTCGTTATGCCGCTAGGCAGCTACACCGCTACACAATGATCTCGGTAACAGTCCTGTCAACGACTTCCGCACCTGCGAAGGTCTGGGGATTCTTTACGAAGATCCCGGCGGTAATCACGGCGTTCGCGGCGGTGGTGGCTTCTGCGAGAGTGATACCGTTCTTGGGATACCGAAGAGAGAGCGCCCACGAAGCGTCACTATCGGTCTTAAACTTCAGACGAAGGGTCTTAGCCATATCGTTTCACCTCCTTTCTTTTTCGTTTCGTTGCCTTCCTCTACCGTTTCATTTCATGGCATTCCTAAGATTGCCATTTTTCTTTTTCCGACAGTTCGGCGAGCCGATACGCCGAGACAGCCAACTACATCACCGTATCAACCGCGGATCGCTGAATCTCCACTACCGGAAACTCCAGAAGCTCCTCCAGAGCCTGGGCCACTGCATCAATGTCATCGGCGGCGGCGTTATCCGCCACGCCCCCCCAGCTGAGGGTTGTCAGGATAGGATCACCTTCGAGACTGGTACCGGTCTGCACCCGAAGCCCCATACGCGTACTCTTGTTATGAAAGTCTGCCATGTTATTTCACCTCCCTTCTTTATGCCTTTTCTTTACGGAATGTGGCTCCCCAAATTTTTTTATTGCCTCCCTCGGGGGCCGCCTGTTACGGGGAGCATGATACCCGTCTTCTTAATCACTTTCAAAGAACTGGTGGTTCTCAAGATCCTGACAGGAAAATGTCGAGGATAATATCGAGAATAACGTGTCGGGAAACCTTGAAAAAGCACGAAAAAAGGCCCTTCCTCATGGAGAGGAAAGGCCTCGAATGCTGTGCTTGAAATACTATTTCCTGAAGAAGAGTGGCTCCAACAGCCTCCAACGGTACCGCTGAAAATCAGGGGGATCGTTTTTTACAGAGAAGCACCGAGGGAGGAATTGCAAGAGCCTCCGCCAGAAGAAAAAACACCTCCAGAGAGGGAACCCGGCTCCCCCGCTCAATGGCGGAAAGATACTCCTGGGTGATCCCCGCGCACTCCGCAAGCTCTCTCTGGGTGTAACCCCGCTGCATCCGAAGATGACGGATGCGGGTACGGTGAAGAACGTACATGCAAACCTCCTTGATCTCTGAAATACGCCTTCATGAAGAAGATTTTCCGAAGGCAAAACGTGAGAAGGTCGGAAAAACGCATTTGGTTTTTTCCGGAGGGAGTGGAAAAAACCTCTAAAAGTAAAGCAAACTTTACATATTTTGTCAAGCTGTGGAAGGTTTTTCCGAGGAGGGGAAAGCTAGTTGCTAGTTGCTAGGAAAAGCAAAGGCAAAGGTATGGGGCAAAAACCACCGTTGCCGCATGGTTTTGCCTTTGCCTCTGCCTTTGCCTTTAACTAAAAACGAGCAACTAAGAACTAGTGCATCATTCCTGCTTATATTATGAGCCTGAATGATCCGCAGGAGCCGGAGCTTGTGTGTCCCCGGCAGCGACATAGTGGTCGGCGAGTGCAGCTTTGCGTCGCGGAGAACCGGTGCTGGCACAGGACGTGCCAGCAAGCCGCAGTCGCGCCATGGACGGCGCGTCTGTGGCGACGGTTCGGAGCAGCAAAGCAAGGGAGCGGTTCGACCACTCGGGAGCCGAGGGGACACACAAGCGGAGGCTCCCATCTAAGGGCACACTATAACGTGGAACAGCCTACTAGCCCCTACACGTCCAGATTCCGTACCTCTCGGGCGTGTTTTTCGATGAACTCCCGACGCGGCTCCACCTTGTCTCCCATGAGGACACTGAAGGCTTCATCCGCCGCCACGGCGTCGTCGATCTCCACACGCTTGAGTACGCGCCCTGCGGGGTCCATGGTGGTCTCCCAGAGCTGTTCGGGGTTCATCTCCCCCAGCCCTTTGTAGCGCTGCAGAACATATTTCTTTCCCTCCAGGGCAGCGATGATCTCCCGGAGCTGTTTTTCCGAGTAGCAGTAGTTTATGGCTTTTCCCGCCTGAATCCGGTAGAGCGGAGGCTGGGCTACGTAGAGATGCCCCTGTTCGATGATCTGAGGCATGAACCGGAAGAAGAGCGTGAGCAACAGCGTGCGGATGTGTGCTCCGTCTACATCGGCGTCGGTCATGATGATGGTGCGGTGATACCGGAGCCGGGAGATATCGAATTCGTCCCCCACCCCGCACCCCAGGGCTTGAATGATGGTGCGGATTTCGTTGTTACTCAGCGCCCGATCCAGCCGGGCCTTTTCTACGTTAAGAATCTTTCCCCGTAGCGGGAGAATGGCCTGAAAGCTGCGATCCCGTCCCTGTTTGGCGCTGCCTCCGGCGCTGTTTCCCTCCACGATGTAGATCTCCGAGTTTTGGGGATCCTTGCCGGAGCAGTCTGCCAGTTTTCCCGGAAGGTCGAAGCTGGAGAGGGCAGATTTGCGCCGCACCAACTCCCGCGCTTTTTTTGCAGCTTCCCGGGCCTGGCGGGCTTTGAGGGCGTTGTTGACGATTGGTTTGAGGGTCTCCGGGCGGTCCTCCAGAAGGTTGAGGAGAGCGTCATAGACCATGGAGTCGACAATTCCCTTGATCTCTCCGTTGCCGAGCTTGGTCTTGGTCTGCCCTTCGAACTGGGGTTCCGGTATCTTCACGGAGATGACTGCGGTGAGCCCCTCTTTAAGGTCCTCTCCGGTCAGATTGACTTCTTTTTCTTTGAGGAGCTTCTCCCGCCGGGCCATCTCGTTCACTCCACGGGTGAGGGCGGTGCGGAACCCCGATACGTGCGTTCCCCCCTCAATGGTGTGGATAAGATTGGCAAAGGGGAAGATTCGTTCCATGTAGCTATCGTTATACTGGATGGCCACATCCACAAAAACCCCGTCCTTTTCTCCTGAAATGGAGAGGGGGGGGGCGAAAAGGGTCTCTTTGCCTCGGTTTAGATGCTCCACAAAGGAGGTGATTCCTCCGTCGTAGGAGAAGAGCGTCTCTTTCTCCTGCCGCTGATCCCGCAGAATGATGGCAATTCCCGGAGTGAGAAAGGCCAGTTCCCGGAGGCGAGAAGAGAGAATATCCCAGGAGAAGGAGATTTCGGGGAAGATGAGGCTATCCGGAAGAAAGTGAATCTTCGTCCCCTGGCGGGCGGTGTCCTCTCCCGCAACAAGGGGAGCTAAAGGAATACCCCGGCGATAGGACTGCTTCCACTCCTGCCCGTTTTTCCAGATTGTAAGTTCCAGCCACTCCGAAAGGGCGTTTACCACCGAGAGGCCTACTCCGTGAAGCCCTCCGGAGACCTGGTAGGTTTTGTTGTCGAACTTTCCCCCTGCGTGGAGTACCGTGAGAACCACCTCGGCGGCGGATTTTCCCATGGTGGGGTGTTCGTCCACGGGAATTCCCCGGCCGTTGTCTTCCACGGAGATGCTGTTATCCGGATGGATGGTGACTTCCACGTTGTTGCATATCCCCGCCAGAGCCTCATCCAGTGAGTTGTCTACGATTTCATAAACCAAATGATGGAGTCCCCGGCTTGCGGTGTCTCCGATATACATTCCCGGGCGTTTCCGTACCGCCTCAAGGCCTTCAAGAATCTGTATGTTCTCTGCGGTGTACTGCTGGGAGGCAGTGGCAGCGTTCATTATCGTATGTTCCTCCTTAATTGCAAATTACTCATTTTTCTGCTCAGTGGAGCTGTCTTCTTCGGGGTTTCTTTTGGGGAGCCCCTGTTGAAGAAGTTCCGCCACAAGAGCATCTCGCTTGGCTATCGTTCTGGGGGTGAGTTGCACGGTGTATACGGATCCGTCTCTGCGATAAGCCTGGGTGCGGCCCTCTTCTCGAACAAGGGCCACCAGATCTGCGAGATTGAGAGGGGTTCCCGTTTCCAATAGGGTGATCATGGGTTGTATCCTCCCTCCTCATAGACAGGAGTACAAGCTTACAGATTATACCAGAATTCTGGCTCAAAGGAGATAGCCGAAGAGGCAGAAGCTTTTGAGGAAGGCGAAAAAAGACCCCCCGAGGGGTTCGGGGGGATGATGTTCTGATGCCAAAGCGGTCGTTAGGGCAGTGGCCTGGTATAGCTATTTTATGGTGAAAATCTGGTCGAGCCGAGTGAGTTCGAAGACTTCTTTGACGCTTCCTCGAAGATTATGAAGCACCATGGTTCCTCCGCGCTTCGCACAACGCTTGTAGAGGGAGATGAGCACCCCCATACCGGCGCTGTCGATAAACTGAAGTTCTCCCATGTGGATCTCCACGTGAGAGACCATCTCACCCATCTTCTTGATGGCCTCTTCCCGGAAGAGGGTAGCATCCTCCACATACATGTAGCCCGAAAGGTGAACTTCCATCCTGTTTCCCTGTACATTCATGTTCATTTTCATGACCGAACCTCCTCCTTGTATGCATTTGTCCCCGGGAGTCTGGATGCTCCAAGGGTTTTCTCGTTCAGCGTCACAATCATACAGATAGTTCCCGGTTTTGGAAAGAAAAGCCGATCACAGCATCCCTCCATGATCATAAACCCTCTTCCGTGCTCGGAAAGAGGATCCGCATCCTCTCTCGATCGGTGCCGAAAAAACATGTCCCGATCCAGCCGGTTTCCTTCGTCCTGCACCGAAATCTGAAGCTCCTCTCCTTTTTGCGAGAGATGAAGAAGAACCTTTTTTGAGGGATCGTTCCGGTTCCCGTGAAAGAGGGCGTTGTTCACCGCCTCGTTGATGGCGACAAAAAGGAGATCCCCGCGACGAGAGACATGGGCTGCGAGAAAATGCCGGATGACGCGGATATGCATCTCGAACTCTTTTCGAGTACGAAAAACTTTTTCCAGGCTTTTCATAGGAGAACTCCTTTGCAGGCGGATACAGGGTATTCCTGAAAACCCCATCCCTGGGGAGACGATCTCTCTACGGTGCGTGCGGGCCATTGTACCACGTTCTCCTCTTTCGAGAAGAAGGTTAGGAGGGCTTTCCGAGCCAGAGCGAAGCGGCTCCGAAGAGGGGGGCTTCCTTTCCCAGAGAGCTGATGCGGAGGTTGAGCACCTCCCGGAAGGGGAGGGCCAAGAGGGGAAGAATTTTTTCCTCCAGGGCGGGGACGAGTCCTGCAGCCCGGCTGATCCCTCCTCCAAGAACCACCACCTTGGGATCGAGAAGATGGATAACGCTGGCGATAGCCCCCGCCAGGTGCGTGAGGATGGTCTCCCATGCCTGGTGCGCTTGAGGATCTTTCTCTCGAAGGGTCCAGAAGGTTTTCACATCCTCTGGAAGGCCGAGATTTCGGGCAATTTTGCCGATGCCATCCGCCCCTGCAAGAGCTTCGAGATGCCCTTTGCCGGCACAGCCGGGGGCGCAGAATCCTTCGTGATTTGTCCAAATATGGCCGGATTCCGAGCCCATGCCGTGGGCACCTGTGATGAGGCGTCCTCCGCTTACGAGCCCCCCTCCGATCCCTGTGCCGAGGGTGAATACCGCGTAGTCCTTCATTCCCTTCGCCTCTCCTGCAAACCCCTCCCCCAAAGCGTAGCAGTTGGCATCGTTTTCTACCAGCACCTTGCGCCCCAGCTCCTTTTGCAAATATTCCCGAAGGGGGACATTCCGCCAGGTGGGGAAGTTGGGAGAGCTGCGCAGTACATCTCGGGGGGAGTCCAGAAAGCCCGGCACACCGATCCCCAGGGGTATTTCGGGGGTTCCGAATCGTTCGAGGATATCCCCGATCTGCCGGGTTACTGCAGCAAGCTCTCGGGAGGGGACGGTATCCTCTTCGATGGTCTTGCAGAGAACGCCGTCTTCCGCCAGGGTTGCTGAGATCGTATGTCCTCCCAAATCAATGGCCAGCGCGGTGGTTTGTCTCATGATATCCCTCCTTGTGCTCTCTCTTTTCCTCAAAGATGCCTGGAATCCTTGTCGATTATAGCTTCTTGTCTTTTGTCTTGTTCGGAACGCTTTTGTGGAGTTCGGGATGGTTTTCCATAAACTCTAGAAAAATATCCGTGCAGGCAGTATCGAACTGGCTCCCCCGATGCCGGCGGATCTCCTGGAAAGCCTCTTCCGGAGAGCAGGCTTTCTGGAAAGGACGATCATTAATCATGCATGTATAGGCATCCACCAGAGCAAAGAGAAGGCATGCCGCAGGAATTTCATCGCGCGAGAGTTCAAGAGGGTATCCCTTGCCGTCCGGTCGTTCGTGATGCTTGAGGATCAGATCTGCCACCGGAGCGAGTTCAGGGGAACTCAGTGCTACGCGATGCCCTATCTCCGGATGCCTTCGGATAATCTGCCACTCCTTCTCCGTAAGAGGGGCGGTTTTTTTCACAATTTCGGGTGGAATGCCGATGTAGCCGATATCGTGGAAGAGGGCGAAGAGCCCTAGGTACGCTTCTTCGCTCTCGGGCTTTTCCAGATGCTTCCAGAGGGCCAGCAGAAGGTCTCGGGCATGATGCTGGTGCCCCCGGGAGTTTGGCATCGAAGCGTTGCAGAAATTGCTGTGCAGCTTTTCCACGAAATTTCTTCGCACCTGGGCACTCTGACGAAGCTTCTGCCGATACATCCGGGAATCTGCTTCGTTCATCAGGGTCTCTGCGGAAATCTGGACACCTTCTTCTGAAGAGATTTCCCGGCAGGCGCTTCCCACGGAGATGCTGAGGGGGATGGAGCCAGCCCCTGCGTTGTAGGCCTCGATGTTCTTCTGAAGCCTTTCAAGGGTCTCGCGCATTTTCTCTTCCGGGCACTGGGGGAGAAGAATGGAGAACTCGTCCCCTCCTATTCGGGCGATGACATCGGAACTTCGGAAGGTCTGGCGCAGAATGCAGGCGGCGGCGATGAGAAGCCGATCGCCCGAAGAGTGTCCCATAATGTCGTTCACCAGCTTGAGCCCATCGAGATCGCACATGATAACTCCCAGAGGATCAAAACGCCGGCTGTCCATGCGCCGCATCTCTTCTTCGAAGAAAGCCCGGTTGTAGAGCCCTGTAAGAGAGTCGTGCATGCTGAGAAAGCGCAGCTTCTCTTCCATGGTTTTCTGGGCAGAGAGATCGATGATGATTCCAAGAACTCCTGCAATCTCCCCCTCTTCCCGTACTGGATTGATGTAGAGTGCCGCAGGGAAGGTTTTACCTTCCCCTGTACGGGCGGTAAGTTCTGTGGAGATTTCCCGGTCCTCGTCGAAGAGGCGTTTCATGCAGCGCCGGGCGACGATGGCATGATCCTCCTCGAAGAGATCAAGCCAGGAGATCTGGCGTTCTTTGAGATCTCTCGGAAGATAGCCGAAGCTGGAAAAACCGTTACGGTTCATAAAACGAATCTTTCCGGTGAGGTCTGTCTCGAAGATGGTCTGAGGAAGACTGTCGGCAAGCTCCTTGTAACGATTTTTCTCCTCTTGAAGCTGGATCTCTGTCTTTTTTAGCTCGGTCATGTCGAGAATAACCCCGTCGATGAAGCGCTCTCCCGTAACCTCATCCAGGGTTACCTGGCCGCAGTCGTGAACCCAGATGTACTCTCCGTCGCTTCGTAGAACGCGGTAGTAGATGGAGAAGGATCCTACCTCCTCAAGCTGTTTCCAGAAGGAGGTAAGCAGATAGACCCGATCGTCGGGGTGGGTGATATCCGTGATGGTGATCCGATGGCTTCCTAAAATGTCTTTGGCTTTGTACCCCGTGAGCCGCTCGAAGTTGTCGCTCACGAAGATTTTCGTAAACTGCCGATCCACCCGGCTCCGATAGACCGCACCGGGGATGTTGTTCGCCAGGGCCAGAAGCTGTTGTTCGTTTTGTCGCTCTACGCGGCGGGTCTCTTCAAGAGTATCGAGGAGCGTGTTAATGTTTTCTCCCAGAAGGCTGATTTCGTCAGACCCCTTCAGAGAGATCCTCTGGGAGGAGGGGGTAACCTGGCTCTCCCGGATAAGGGTTTGAAGAAAGGCCCCAAGGTAATGGAGCCTCTGGATTACCATGCGGTGCAGAAGCAGGAGCAGGCCGGTAAAGAGGAGTCCGCCCAGGAGAAAAAGCAGAAGATAGTTCACACGAAGAGAGCGGTGTGTGAGATCCACCACCCTTGATGAGGAGGAGAAGCTCAGAAGAGCGATGGGGGTCTCATCCCAGTTGCGCAGCAGAAAGTAGCTCTGTTCCCCTTGAGAAATCTCCTGGAGTAGCGTTTTTTTGATGTCTCCAGTCTCATGTGTGATGGAGCTGTTCCGAGGAAAGAAGGTTTTCCCCTCTTCCAGAAGGGGGAAATATTCGGGGAGCGGGAGGGATCTTTCCTTCGGTTGCGATGAGGGAGGCTCTGTGACGCTTCTGGGGGAGGGGAAAAAGGATCGTAGATCCCGTGCCAGCAGAAGGATGCTTTCCGGGGACTCTCCTCCGGAGGGGTCAAGCCGAGGGGCCCCAGCCAGGAGAAACGTCCTGTTTCGGGTGGTAGCCAGAAGAAAGAGTTCTCCCGATACGGGAGGGTGCAAAAGGGCGTCCCAGGGGGGGAGAACAAGACTTTCTCCGAAGGGTGCTCCCTCCTGCCAGAGGATCTTCCCCTGAGGGGTGATCAGAAGAGCAAAATCTGCGGCAACAGAGCACCTCTCGTCGGTACTCCTGCCGAGGAAGGATGTCTCCGGAGAGTTTGCGTCCTCTTGAAAGAGGTGCAGAGCGTTTCGGGCCCTCCGGCAAAGCTCTGTCTCTCGAAGCCGCAGGTCGTTCAGGGTTTTTTCCCGAAGCGACAACCCCTCCCGATGCCGGGCCTCTCTCTCTACCTCAAGCATGGTGCCACGAAGAACAAAGCCCAGAGTCCCGATAACGGGAGTGAGCACCAAAATTAGTATGAGAGCGGTCTTCCATCGTAAATTCAAGGGCAGCACATCCTTGTTGTTCTTTTTGAAGAGGTTTTTTGGGGGAAGAAGGGATGAAAAAATGTCTTCGAATATGCAAATATCTAGTGTGCCATTATACTATAGAACCCGGAGATTGCCAGAACATCGCTGTTGCTGTTTGTTCCGGAAATCAAAGAAGATAGCGTATCTCTGGGGTTTCAACGGGAGCACCATTTTTTACGTCATTATGCAGGAGGCGAGGGTATTCATATGAAGATCGTACGGTTTGCGGTGCCTCATGAGGCATCTCCCCGCTGGGGAATTCTTGAAGAGTCGCGGATTCGGGAGCTTGCTTCCTTCGCAGGCAAGGAGACAGGAGACGTTTTTTCGCGCGAGGGAGTTCGGCTTCTGGCTCCCGCGGAGCCTTCCAAAATTATCTGTGTGGGTCGGAACTATCTGGAGCATATTCATGAGCTGGGGAACGAGATCCCCGAGAACCTGGGGCTCTTTATCAAGACCCCCAATACCCTGGCGGACCCGGGGGAGAGTGTCCCCTATCCTTTTTACTCCGAAAACTTTCACTACGAAGGGGAGCTTGCTCTGGTGATGGGCCGTAGGGCGCAGAAGGTTTCCAGAGAAGAGGCTCTGGAGTACGTGCTGGGGTACACCGTGGCTATCGACTTTACCGCCAGGGATGTGCAGCGTAAGGATCTTCAGTGGGTTCGGGCGAAGGCTGCGGATAAGTTTTGCCCCCTGGGGCCCTGGATTGAGACCGAGCTGGACCCCTTTGATCTTCAGGTGAAGACTCTGGTGAACGGGGAGGTGCGCCAGGATGGGCGTACCAGCCTGATGATGTACCCCGTGGACTATATCGTGAGCTACATCTCGGAGTTTATGACGCTACTTCCGGGGGATGTGATTCTTACGGGTACTCCCAAGGGGGTGGGCTCTCTGGAGCGTGGGGACTGTATCGAAGCCTGGGTAGAGGGGATCGGCACTCTTTCGTCCTCTATCTCCTAAGTTTTTTCTGCGCACGACTCCAAGAGCATTTTTTGGAACCTCTCTGTCCGGAAGGGCTTGCAAAAAGCTCTTCCGGCAGCGCTTTTTTTGGCATATTGTAGTAACATGGGAGACGTTTTCCACAGCTGGAACATCTGGGTGCTACTTTTATTTCATGACCTGTAAAGGAGTGGAGTTTTATGAGAAAACATCTGCGAAGCGGAGTATTCCTCCTGTTCGTCTGCCTGGGGGTCTTTCTCGGTTCTTCTGCCTGGGGGACGCAGCCGATCTACCCCTATCCCATGGTGGCGAATACGGATATTTTCGGAGCCGGAAGCGTCTTTGGAGAGGAACGGCGCAACGCCTTCCGGCACGATTCTTTTACCGCCGCTCTGGATGGCACATCCTGGAGGGTGGATTTCGGGGCGCTCTCCGCGGATGCGGCGAATCTCGACCTTCTGCTACTGCGAACCCTTTCCCCCCGGGGGAACTGGAGCCTCTCCTTTACCCATACGGGGGCTCTTCTGGGGGCTCAGGATGTGCTGGAGATCTCTCTGGAGGGAGATCGGCTTACCGCTTCCGCGGTGCGCCTGATTTCGGGAGATATCGCCAGGGATATCCCCTTCTCCTGGAATTTCGGCAGCGAAACCCAGGGCATCTCTCAGGCTGTTCTCAAAGCAGCCTACTACACCATCTCGGGAGATGACGAGACTCTCCAGAGCGAGATAGCGTTTCCCTTTTCCCTGGCCCTGGTGACGGAGCCCGGCAGCTTTGTGCTCGGATACGCCGCAGGTGCCGAGGACCCTCCCCCTTCCGCATTCCGCTATCTCACCCTCTCCTCTCAGGAAGATGAGAACGTAGCCATGAATGTTTTCGCCACCACCACAGACACCCTCTGGCTTCGCTTTCTCAACATGGGAAAGAACGGGGTGCGTTTGAGCGCCCCCGGTTTTGCAAGCCAGGGAATCTCCTTCGCCGGTGGGGGGGTGGCCGGAGCAGGTGTCTTTCCGGGATATCTGGAGCTTCTGCGGTCGAACCTTATCACGGGGATGACCTTCGATCTTACCGTAGCGGGGGAGGGGGGGTACGAACTCTCTCGGCGTTACTCCTGTGCCGTTACGGTGATCCCCTACTACCCTCTCGATCTTGCCCCTCTGGATCCGCTTAGAGAGACCGCGGCGGGAGCACGTATTGTCCCAGCCCAGATGGAGATGCCCGAGGGGATGTCCTCCATAGAGGCTGCCCAGATCGGTACAGATAACCGTTTCGGCGAGGCTGACCCCGCAGCCTATGCGGAGCGCGTCCCCGGAGCCTTCCGGGCCTGCTACTTCGATATCGGGGCGCAGCGCTTCAACCCCGATGATCGTATCGGGCTTCCTCTGGTGGTGACATGGAGGGTTACCGCCCAGGATCTGGCCCTGTACGGAGGGCTTTCGGATGCTCAGATAGCCTCCTTCTTCGACTCCCTCAAGGCTCCCAAAAATGTGACGGAAAAGGTTTTTGCCCATCTTCGCCCCTACAAGCAGTTTGGTCATACTACAGCGGTGGATTTGGTAGGGGAGACGGGGAACTACTGGCCCTTTTTCTTCGAAACCGGGTATAACCCCGAGGAGGAGAGTGTCACCGTACAGTTCCGGATGGTGCTTCTTGATGACGAACGCTCTGGAGTGACTCTCGCCAAAAAGAGGCAGGTGGGGTTCTTCCCCCTCTTCGACGGTGCCCGTGACGGCGTCTTCCGGGATCCTCTCGCCCTCTCCTACCGCGCTGCTACCCTGACGGTTCCTCCCGGAGCGGACGCTCTGGGGGTGTTGCCGAATCCCCTCCCCACGGGAACTATCACCCCCAGCACCCCCACTCCGGGAGCTTCCGGAGGAGGGGGAGATAGTGGCTGTAATGGAGGCTTTGGAGGGGCTGCTACTATTCTTCTGCTTCTTCCCATGGGAGTACTTTTCCGAAAGATATAGCCGTTTTGTACGGAATACCGTTGATTGTGTGAACTGATAAAAGGAGCGATCTTTGTGGGATACATACTTGTAAGCGGCGGAGCGGGGTACGTAGGGAGCGCGGCGGCTCTCGCTCTTCAGGATGCGGGATACTCTGTGCTGGTGCTGGACAACTTCGTGAAGGGCCACCGGGATATGGTTTTCGGGGAGCTTGCGGAGGGGGATCTTCTGGATCAGGCGTTTCTGAAGGCTCTCTTCGCCCGATACCCCGTGGAGGGGGTGCTGCACTTTGCGGCCTTCAGCCTGGTGGGGGAGTCCATGAAGGAGCCCGAAAAATACTACACCAACAACGTGGGGGGGACCATGTCGCTTCTCCGGGCCATGCGGGAGGCGGGGGTAAACCGCTTTGTCCTCTCCTCCACCGCTGCGGTCTACGGAGAGCCCGAGAGAACCCCCATTCAGGAGACGGACCCCCTGATACCCACCAACGTTTACGGAGAGACCAAACTCTTTCTTGAGCAGGTTTGCCGCCGCTACGGCGATGCCTACGGCCTCTCCAGCGTAATGCTGCGCTACTTCAACGCCGCCGGGGCGGATCCCCAAGGGCGGGCGGGGGAGGATCATACTCCAGAGACTCATCTTATCCCTCTGGTGCTGGATACGCTGCTGGGGCGGCGGAAGAGCATCACCATCTTCGGCTCGGATTATCCCACTCCGGATGGTACCTGTATTCGAGACTATGTGCATGTGGCGGATCTCGCCTCGGCGCATCTCGGGGCGCTGGAATCCCTCTTCCGAGGTGAAGGAGAGGGGCAGTGCCGGAAATACAATCTCGGAAACGGTAAGGGGTATTCTGTGGCGGAGGTCATCGCCGCAGTGGAGAAGGTCACGGGGCTTACGGTGCCTGTGGAGCCTGGGGAGCGCCGCTGGGGAGATCCTGCGGTGCTGGTGGCCTCTTCAGAGAAGGCGGAGCGGGAACTCGGTTGGTGCCGGGAGTACCCCTCTCTGGAGAGCATGGTGGAGACCGCCTGGGAGTGGCAGAAGAGGCGCTTTGCATGAGCGCCGCTTCCGCGTCTTCTCCCCGGGGGCTTGCCCTTTTTGATTTCGATAAAACCCTGAGCGATCGGGATACTCTCTTCGATTTTCACTCTCTTCATTTTGGAAGATCCCGGGTCTATGCCTGGGCTCTCGGGCATATTCCTTCCCTTCTGGGGTGCCCCTTGGGATGGAGCCATCGGGGAGAGCTGAAGGAGCATTTCCTGTCTCATTTCTGGAAAGGGGTTCCTTACGAAGAGTTTGCCCGGGCCGCCCGAAACTATTCTCTGGAAGATATGCCCCGGATCGTGCGCCCCCATGCCCTGAAGGTGCTGGAGGAGCATCTGCAGCGGGGAGATCGGGTGCTGGTGATCTCTGCCTCCATTAAGGAGTGGCTGGAGCCCTGGTGCCTTGCTAGAGGGGTGGAGCAGGTGCTGGCTACGGAGATGGAGCTGCGGGAGGGGGTTCTCTCAGGGGTTCTGGCAACCCCCAACTGCCGGGGGCCTGAGAAGGTCCGGCGGCTTCGGGAGCTGCTGAACCCCGAAGAATATTCCCCCATCTACGCCTACGGGGATAGCGACGGAGACCGGGAGATGCTCGCCCTGGCGGATCACCCTGTCTACCGATGGCGGAGCGGTTCATGACCTTCCGGGATCTGGCGGGGCTTCTCCGGATCCCCCAGTGGGGGAAGAATCTCTTTGTCCTCGCTCCGGCGTTCTTCGCCTTCCGTATGGATGATCCCCTGCTGATGCTGCGGGCTTTCGGGGGTTTTTTCGCTTTCAGCTTCGTGGCCAGCGGGGTCTATGTGTTGAACGATCTGGCAGATCTGGAGTCGGATCGACGGCATCCGGAGAAGCGTTTCCGCCCCCTCGCTTCCGGGAGGATCTCCCCCTCTTCGGGGATGATGATCGGAGGAATCTCTCTTCTCGCAGGGCTTCTTCTCGCCTCGCTTTTCGGGGTGGAGGCTCTGGGGCTTCTCTTCTTTTACGTGGGGCTCAACGTTCTCTACTCCTGGAAGCTCAAACATAGGGCGCTGCTGGATATCTTCTGCATCGCCCTGGGATTTGTCCTCCGGGTGCTCTTCGGTGGGGTGGCCGCAGCGGTGCCTCTCTCCCGGTGGATCGTGATCATGACCTTTCTTCTGGCGCTCTTTATCGCACTCGGGAAACGCCGGGGGGATCTGGCGGTGGAGGAGGAGATTCCGGGGTTGCGCCGTGCTGTGGAGGGGTACTCCAGAACCTTCGTGGATACTGCCATGACGGTAACCTCTGCGGTGACTCTTGTGGCGTACCTGATGTACTGCCTCTCCCCGGAGGTGATGGAGGCCTTCGGAACCTCCAGGGTCTACTACTCCTTCGTCTTCGTCCTCTTCGCCATTCTGCGGTATCTTCAGAACGTTACGGTCTTCCGCCGCACCTCCCCCACGAAAATTCTCTATAAGGATCGCTGTTTCCAGGCCCTTCTGGGGGGGTGGATCGGTTTTTTTCTGCTGCTCTTTCTTCTGCGGTAGTATTTTACTTTCATAAAAGGAGCGCTGATCTATGACAGTACAGGCAAAACCCCGGGTGCTCGTTACCGGGGGATCTGGCTTTTTAGGAATTAATCTCATCCGGCATCTTCTCGCTCACGGCTATGGAGTAACGAACATCGATTTTGCCCCCTTTACCTACGAGGATTGTAAGGATCAGATTCGTATGGTGGATGGAGATATCCGTACCATGGAGCAGGTGCGCAGCGCCATGGAGGGGGCGGAGATGGTGGTGCACTGTGCCGCAGCCCTTCCGCTCTACAAGGAGGAGGATATCTTCTCCACCGATGTGGAGGGGACGAGAAACGTGCTTACCGCCGCTCGTGAGGCGGGGGTAAGCCGTTTCGTGCATATCTCCTCCACCGCGGTCTACGGGGTTCCCGAGCGGCACCCTCTCTACGAGACGGATCCCATGGTGGGGGTGGGGCCCTACGGCAAGGCGAAGATTCAGGCGGAGGAGGTCTGTGAGGAATTTCGAAACACCGGAATGACCCTTTCGGTGATCCGCCCCAAATCCTTCATCGGTCCCGAACGGCTGGGGGTCTTTGCACTCCTCTACGACTGGGCCTATACGGGGCATAACTTCCCTCTTCTCGGGGGTGGGGACAACCTCTACCAGTTTCTGGACGTGGAAGACCTCTGTGAGGCCATCGAAAGTTGCCTCACCCTCCCTGGGGAGAAGGTAAACTCGGTGTTCAACATCGGGGCGGAAGCCTTCGGCACCTTGAGACAGGATTTTCAGGCGGTGCTGGATGAGGCGGGGAAGGGGAAGCGCATCGTCTCCATTCCCGTAGGCCCCGCTCTGGGAGCCCTCCGGCTGCTGGAGAAGTTCGGCCTCTCTCCTCTCTACGAATGGATCTACGATACCGCCTACCGGGAGTCCTTCGTCTCCATAGATCGGGCGAAGGAGGTGCTGGGGTACGCCCCTCGATACTCCAATCAGGAGGCCCTGATCCGCAACTACCGATGGTATGTGGAGCATCTGGAAGATTTTCAGAACGCCTCGGGGGTCTCCCACCGAGTTCCCTGGAAACAGGGACTTTTGCGCATGGGAAAGTGGTTTTTCTAGAAGGGACAGGACGAAGAAGATAACGCCACCTTCATGATGTAGCGGGAAGGTGACGTTATCTGTTGGTTTCAGGAGGGGGCTTTTCAGTAGAGGTCCCCCGAGAGGGGGCCGGTTCGTTCGAAGATATGTACCACCGGATGATCGTAGACCCGGAAGGACTCCTCCGCCCTGGAATCATCGAACTCCAGGCTCCAGGGCCCCAGCTCAAGCCGGGGAAAGGAGCTGAAGGTACGTACCTTCCGAAAGGGAAGTTCGCCGGCGAAGAGCTTTTCGTAGAATCGGTTCATCCGGGGATACTGCTCCGGCACTCTGGCTACGCTCTCGTACCCCCGGCCGCTGGAGAGCACCAGATAGTCCGCTTGCGCGAGCTGTTCCCTCATCTTCTGCCATTTGGTGCTGCTCTGGTCGTGATCGAAGACCGGAAGCCCCAGAAATTGCGGTTCCTTCCACGGTATATGGGGAATTCGCAGGGGGAGGGAGTCGTCCCAAATCTCGTAGGTGATCTTGGCTCCCGGGGGGATGGTCTCCAGAAGCCACTTCGAGGCGGTTACCCGAGAGTGTTCCCGGGTGTAGATCTGTACAAAGGCCAGAGGCCAGAGAAGCAGCACCATCAACAGCGCTCCGAGAGCGACTCGTCCCCAAATTCCCCGAAGGAGGGACGATTCATGAATCGCCCTTTCCAGATATGCCAAAGCGTACCCCCCTCCAAGCGCCAGAAGAGGATAGGCAAAGAGTACGTAACGCATGTACTTGGTGAACTCCAGCGAGTGGTAGGTAAAGAGGGCTACTCCCCAGAGCAGTAGCAGAGGTCCCGCAGCGGCAAAGAGAGAGAGCCCCTGCTGACGGAGCCCTCCAAGCCATTTTTTAGCGAGAAGAAGAACCCCTCCGAGAGAGAAGATCCCCAGAGGAAGCCCCAGGCCGTAGCGGAGAAGCTGCTCCCCCGTATGCCAGGAAGACATCCCGTGCCACTGGAGAGAGGGGGGAAACCACCCCTTTCCCGAGTGCCAGTGCAGCATCTCCCGAAAGTGCTTCAGAAAGACCGGGGAGATCCGGGGGTCAAGAAGATTCCCAGAGGCGAAGTAGAAGGGGCTCCCCAGGCGCACCCCGAGGTAGGCGGCGAGAAGAAAGAGAACCCCCTCTCCCAGGCTTCTTGCAAGAGAAAAGGGTTTCCCCTGCACCGGGAAAAGCAGAAAGAGGAGCAGTAGCGGAAGCAGCGCCCCCCCGGTGATTTTGCAGGCCACCGCAAAACCCATGCAGAGCCCCCCGAGAGCTATCCCCGGAAGACTAATGGAGGGATATTTTCGAGAGAGCAGTACCAGCACCAGAGCCCCCAGAGAGAGGGCGTTCTGAAAGGAGTCCGCCGCAAAGAAGTGGGAGAGCTGTACCGGTAACGGGGCCACGGCGTAGAAGAGCATGGCGAAGAGGGCCCCCCGGTGCCTCTGTTCCGGGGTTCCCGGAAGGAGCAGAAGGGCAAGAACCCCCAGAAAGCCCAGGGCGAGGAGATCTGCCCCCACGCTGAGGAGCCGCCCCGGCAGGAGCAGGGGGCCATAGCCGGAACGCCCTGTAACCCTTCCCGCGGTGTAGAGGATATGCAGGGGGAAGGTGCCGTAGACAAAGGCGGGGTGCCCTATGTTCACCGGGTTCATGGGGGAGCGTGCGGGATCAAGATACTCCCCGAAAGATGCGGGGGTGCGCATATCCCTGGTAACCATCATAAGAAAGCGCTCGTCCGGATGTAGATGATGCCCCTGATCCCAGAAGATGCCGGAACCCCGAAAGAGGAGCGCCACCAGAAGTACCAGAAGAAAGGGAAGTAGGGGGGATTCACAAATCGCCCCTAGCCTCCCCTTGGAAAGCAGCCCTTTCCGAAACATCATCGTCAGGCTTCTCCTTTGCCTCTACCGGAGGTCTCTCGCTCCACGATGTACCGGGGGCGGTCTTTCGTCTCTTCGTAGATCCGGGCGATGTACTCCCCCAGAATGCCGAGAAGGATCAGGGTGACCCCATGAAAGAAGAGGCTCATGGTCATGAGGGAACTCCATCCCTGAACGGTGCGGTCGGTAAAGAGCTTCTCCCATACCACGTAGAGGAGCATGAGGAAGCTCATCCCCGAGAGGGTAAAGCCGATATACCCCGCGAGCCGGAGTGGCTTGTAGGAGAAGGATGTAATGGCATCCAGAGAGAGATTCACCATCTTGCGCAAGGGGTATTTGGTCTCCCCCGCAAAGCGCCCCTCCCGAACGAAGGTCACCTTGGTCTGGCGGAATCCCACCCAGCTCACGAGCCCCCGGAAGAAGAGGCTGTGCTCCCGAAGGCCGCAGAGTACGTCTCGTACCTGCCGATCCATAAGCCGGAAATCCCCTGTATCCAGAGGAATAGGGATGTCGCAGAGGGCGTTGAGCACCCGGTAGAAGGCCCGGGAGGTGAACTTTTTGAAAAAGGTCTCCTTCTTGCGCTTTTCTCGTTGCCCATAGACCACGTGATATCCCTGGTGCCATTTTTCCGCCATCTGGGGGATCACCTCCGGGGGATCCTGAAGATCCGCATCAATGATCACCATGGCCTCTCCTTTAGCGTACTCCAGCCCTGCCATCACCGCTGCCTGCTGGCCGAAGTTTCGGGAGAAGGAGATCATCCGGATTCGCTCATCCTTGGCGGCGGCGGCATCTATGATGGCTGCGGAGCCGTCGGTACTGCCGTCGTCGATGAAGAGAAGCTCAAAGGGCTCTTTCATGCCTTCCATCACCGTTACCAGCCGTCTGCACGTTTCAGGAAGCACCTCCTCTTCGTTAAGAAAAGGAATGATGATACTGTAAATTGGGCTCATTCGTTCGTCCCCTCCTGCGTTTGTTCGGGATCCCGAGGGATCTCCCGATCAATAATCAGCGTTCCCTGAGAATCAAAGACCCGGGTGCCCAGACTTTCAAGCCCCTCTTTATCCAGCTTGGGATAGCGTTCTCGCTCCAGGGGGCCGAGGATGATATACCGTATGTCGTAGCGCTCCCAGAGCTTTTCCGCCTTGCCGCTCCGGGGGGTGTTGTAGAGGGTCTGTACCTCCTCCCGGCGGATGCGGGGGATGGAGCTGTCGTTTCGCCAGAGCCATTCGTGGACGTACCACCCCAGAGGAGTGGGGAGCCCTGTGGCCATGGAGATACGCCCGTATTTGGTGTAGCTGTCCCCCTCCGCCTCCAGGATGGGCTCCTGAAAGGTGGCATTTTCCCGAAGCCACTGTACCGCCTCGCGGTCTCCGGGGCTCATAAAGCCCAACCCCTGGAGCCCCCGAGAGGTTCGTGTGAGAGGGTAGAATCCGGGCACTGCATGAAAGGGGTAGCAGAGAGGGGCTCCGAGGAGCAGCAGGAAGATGGCACAGAAGAGGGTGCGCCGGAAGAGATCCCGGGTAACGCTCAAGATGCGGCACATGGCGTACCCCGAGGCGATACCGAAGAGCATGAACGCCTGGTACCCCATCTTGAACATGGTGTTGGAGCGGTGGTAGGTGGCTCCGTAGATATCCTTCACATAGACAAGTTCGGGCATCAGCACGAGTCCCAGGGCTCCGATAAAGAGCCCCGCCGCAAAGAGATCGCTCATGGGGAGCCGGCGCCACCATCGGCCAAGCCCCTTGTAGAAGCCCTCCCGTTTCCAGGCCTGGAAGAGCAGCGCCCCGAGAAGAAGGGCGAAGCAGTAGGCCATGAAGACCTTATCTCCCCAGAGAACGAAGAGCTGCCAGAGGGGGGAGCGGCTCATCACTTGCTCTACCCCCTGGGAGAAGTTCTGAAAGTGCAGCAGAAAGGGGGCTGCGAAGGCAAGGGCAAAAAGCCCTCCAAAGATGCCGAGAAAGCCCCCTTTAAAGATCCCCAGCAGAAAACCCCCCCGTTTCCAGAAGTACCACACCATGGCGCCCCCCCAGAGGGCGAGGTAGATGGGAAAGTCCCAGGCGTTGGTCATCAGGGTGATCCCTAGAAGAAACCCCGTAAGAAGCAGATGAAGAACGCCGGGGCCTCGGATGAAGGCACTCAGAGTGATCCCCAGAGAGGTGAGCACCACGGGGATATCCGAAACGTGACCGTGAAGATCCGCCACCACGAAGGAATAGATGGGGAATTCGTGGATCGTTTTATCCTTGGTCTCCGGGTTATGCCCGATGTACCGGGTGGCATCGGGGTACCAGTAGCTGCTCTTTACAGTACTCTCGAAGTAGGTGGTCTTCTGCATCCTCGGAAAGAGTTCCCCGAAGAGAAATCCGTGGAGATTCCCCCCCAGGGTGACGAGAATCGCCGCCGCAAGCCCTGCCCCGAGGGCCCGAAGCCGCTTTCGGGAGAGCCCCAGATTTCCCCGGGGGGCGGGGATACGCATCCCCATGGCTGCGCCAACGGAGAAGGAGCCCAGGGCTGTGAAGGCGAAGAGTGTGGCGATCATGAGATTATAGCCGTACTCCGGAAGTACCCGGCTCCCCGCAATGATATAGGCGCAGATCACCTGACCGAAGTAGTAGTAGTTCACCGCCTCCCCGGCGAGCCACATATCCGTGGGAGGCATACTCTTCGCCTGGAGCACCGCATTGACAAAGCCGAAATCCATGAACTTTTCCAGCCCTTCAATATCCGGCTGAAAGCTTCGGATAAAGGCCCACCCCGTAAGGGCGAGCAGAAAGAAGAGTTCCTCCGCCGCCATGATCTTCCAGGGCGTTTTGTCACAGAGCAGGGGGTCTCTCTTCCGAAAGAGGATCTGTACCGCGAGCCCCGAAAGAAGGAGTGTTCCCAGGCTCCAGAAAAAGGTAAAGCCGCCGAATCCGAAGGAGGAGCCCAGCCAGAGCAGCCAGCAGGGGAGAAGAATCCCCAGGATTTTAGCAAAGGCGTACCCCCGGTCGAAGGCGAAGGAGAAGAGTCGTCGCCCCAGGGGGTAGAAGATCATCCCCGAAAGAAGCAGATACCCCCACCACTGCAGGAGCACCAGCATATCCGAAGAGGAGAGAAAACCGAGAAACTCCCGGGAGAAGTGCACCAGAAAGGGAATGTTCATCGCGAACCTGTTCCTCTCTCTGGGGCTACGGATCGTTCCTTTTCCGGGCTTTTCTCAGGCAGACCCAAAATCTGAAGAGCCCGGCGTCCCATGGCGATGGCGTAGTTCTGCCCCCGATCCTCCGGGAAGATCTGATCCATGCAGGCGAGGTAGAGCCCGGAAACCGAGGTTTGGTGCGGAGGGATCCGGTTCGGATAGTCTCGATTCACCACGGGCTGGGTGTCGGTGCAGCGGAAGAGCCGGGAGTTTCGGAGCATCTTGGGATTCCAGGAGGGGAAGATTTGGGCTACCCCCTGGAGAAAGCGCTCCTGTACCTCTTCATCCGGAGCTTTGAAGAGAGGGTGTTCCTGCGAGAGGTAGCGAGAGAGGTAGAGAATGTTGCAGCCGTAGCGCTCCCGGGGGATGAGATTGGTATGTTCGATGGCCGCCACGAAGGGGAGTCCCTTGTCGGCGATGGATATCCAGTAGTAGTCCGAAAGGGGGGTCTCCATCTCCAGCATGAGGCAGAGATTAGCCATGGAGGTGATGCTCCGGTAGCGTTTCCGCTCCTCCTCCGCAAGATCCGGGCAGAGAGCCGCCAGCTGCCGAGGGGAGCCCGTGTAGAGCACCTTGTCGAAGAGGGTGCTGTGACCCCGGGCGGTGGTAAGAAGAACTCCCTTTCCGCGAGGGCGGATCTCTGCTATCTCTGTATCGAGAAAGGCGAGCCCCCCTTGCCGCCGAAGCTCTTCCAGAGCCCGGGTGTACAGCGCGCCGAAGCTCCCTTCGAGATAGCCAAGAAGCTCCTGCTTCTGCCCCTTTCCACGGGAGGAGCTTCGCAGCTTTACCTTGTTCCAGAGCCAGGTGGCGCTCACCTCGTTTGCGCAGGAGCCGAACTTGGATTGGAGCAGGGGTTCCCAGCAAGTGGCGAAGATGCGGGGTCCCGTCTCCTTGAGTACCCACTCCCGGGCTGTGAGATGCTCCAGATCCTTCCAGGAGGAGCGGCGCTGGGTACGTAGCACGAAAAGCCCCATCCGTATCCGGTCGGGAAGGGAGAGTTCGGAGAAACGGAGCAGATCCAGAGGGGAGGTGAAGGAGTGGAGTTTCCCCCCTGCATAGAGGGCGTTTTTCGGGGGCATCCAGCGGAGCCTCTCCTCCAGCCCCAGCTCCCGTGCGAGTTCCGGCACGGCGCTGTCGCTGGTGAAGATGTGGTGGTAGAAGATCTCCAGCGGTTCCTCTCCCACCAGGCAGGTACGGGCCATGCCTCCCGGAAGAAGATGGGCTTCGAAGAGTGTGAGGGTATGCCCCTCCCGGATAAGTTCCAGGGCGGCGGTAAGGCCCGTGGCTCCTGCGCCGATAACGGCAATGTTCATGGTACAAGCACCTCCAGTAGGGCTGATTGGTGTAGCTGGTCTTTTTTGCGGAAGATCCGTACTGTGGGGTGATCGAAGACCCGAAAGGTCTCCTCCGCAGATTCATCCTTGATAACAAAGCCTCCCAAGCCGGGATAGGAGGTGAAGGTGGCCACCTCTTCGTATCCTAGAGAGCCTTCAAAAAGCGCTTCGTAGTAGCGGTGCATCAGGGGGTACCTTTCTGGAAGCCGGGGGAGATTCCCCCAGTTTCGCCGGCTTGCGAGAATGAGATACTCCCCCTCCTCAAGAAGGGCGGCGAGTTTTTCCGCCTTTGGTAGGGAGTCTCTCTCCGGGGCGGGAACGGTGCGCCATTTGTAAGATCTTGTTTTGCCGGGGATGGAGACGGGGAGGCGATAGTCCCAGGACTCCGTAAGAAGGACGCTTCCGGAGGGGATGTTTTTATGGATCCACTCCGAAGCGATGGTGCGGGTGCTGGGGCGGAAGTAGAGAGCCCCCACGGCGCTCCCCCAGAGAAGGGTGGTGGCAAGGGCTGCCGCTGCAAGAATCCGCCCTGTCCGGGGAAATCTTCGCAGCCACGTAGCCAGCAGCCAGGAGGCGCTGAGAAGGAGCCCCGGCGCCAGGGGGAGGGTATAGCGGATGAACTTGGCGTGCCAGTTCCAGATGATCAGGGCGTAGATCCCCGTAAAGAGCAGAAGGGGGAGAAGTTCCGGTGAGGTCTTTCTGCGGAGGATGCTGAGGGTGAGAAGAACTCCTCCGGTTATGCCGAGCAGCGTAGCCGCGGGGCCCTGATACCAAAGAAGATTCTTGATCCAGAAGATGGGAGAGGTACCCACAAATTGAAGGGTGTAGGGAACCTCCACGGTACCCTTCACAATTCCTCCCTCGTAGCGCATGATGCGCAGAAACTCCTGGAGGTGGAGCAGAGAGTAGGGGCTTACCACTGCAAAGACGAGGGCCCCAAGAGAGCCCCCCAGGAGTACCCCCTTGAAAAGATGCTTGAGGGGATCCCCCTTGGCATAGCGAAGAAGAAAGAGCACCCAGGGAAAGAGGATCATCACCGCCGCGGTGGTTTTGGTTCCCAGGGCAACCCCCCCGAGAACTCCCAGAAGAGCCCAGCTTTTGAGAGAGGGGATTTTCTCGCTCCGGATCATGGATCCTGTAAGCAGTGTGATGAGAAGGATCTCCAGAAGCAGGAGATTTTCTGTCACGCCGTAGTGGGCGGTTTGGATAAACCCCGGCGAGAAGGCTGCCAGGGTAAGGGCGAGAAGACCTCCCCAAGCTCCTCCCCCCCAGCGTCCCAAACGGTAGAAGAGCAGCAGTGAGAGCGAGGAGCAGAGGGCGCCTGCAATCCGGGCAAGATAGGAGATAGAGCCCACATCCCGAATCCACCTAGAATCCCCCGTAAGGGCTACCATGGTCTCCCCCGCAAGACGGTGAAGGTAGATGGGGAAACCGTTATAGGCATAGAATTTTGGGTTCAGATTTTCAAAAAAATCGATCCGCTGCACCGCCATGCTGAGGTTCATTTCGTCGGGGTGGTAGGAGCGCAGGCCGTCCCAGTCGAGATGCGAGCAACGCAAAAAAACGCCCCCCCAAAACACCAAAAAAAGGACTCCCCAAAAAAACATTTTGGCGAGGCCCCGGAGAGGATGCGAGAAAGAGGAGGAATCGACACTTTGCATGAGGTTTTTTTCGTTCTCCATGATATGCTCAGTATAACGGAAAAAAGAGGGGGATGCATCACCCTCTTTTCCGAAACATCATGTCTGGAGTGGGATTTTGTGAGAAAACGGGGACTTCTGTTTTTAGGGCTGGCGATTCTTTCCAATGCCGCAGCAAATGTGCTTATCAAGATGGGTATGGCCTCCCGAGGAGAGGCGGTCCTTGAGGGGCTTCTTCCTGCGCTCTTTGCCATCGCCTTCAATCCTGTGGTGGTGGCGGGGTTTTTCTTCTTCGCCCTTACCTTCGTGCTCTACAGCGTGGCTCTCTCCTCCCTGGATCTTTCCTATGCCTACCCCCTCATGACCGGGGGGGCACTCCTCCTTATCTTCGCTCTCTCCGCGGTTCTGCTGGGAGAATATCTTTCGGTGCTGCGTTTGGGGGGGATGCTTCTCATCATGGGAGGCATCACGGTGGTGAGCCTGAAAGGCTAACGTGGAGCGGCAAAAGGTCATTTGTCAGCTTTTAGAGCGGTTCTCGTTGTCATGTGACACTATGTTAACAGGAGAGCTGGAGCTTGTGTGTCCCCGGCAGCGAGCATAGTGGTC
This sequence comes from uncultured Synergistaceae bacterium, assembly GCA_964539095.1. GTDB lineage: Bacteria > Synergistota > Synergistia > Synergistales > Aminiphilaceae > DAIPKP01. Next base: position 18,002 of record CAZIFL010000026.1, on the reverse strand, counting down.
GGCGAGTGCAGCTTTGCGTCGCGGAGGCCCGGTACCGGCACAGGACGTGCCGGTAAGCCCCAGCCGCGCCATGGACGGCGCGCCTGGGGCGACGGGCCGGAGCAGCAAAGCAAGGGAGCGGTTCGACCAGTCGAGAGCAGAGGGGACACACAAGCGGAGGCTCCGTGAAACAGCACGTGACACATTATTTGTGAAACCGCTCTAATGTGATCCGGGGATGAAGATGATCCGATCTTCCCGGTAGATTACCCGGTAGATGTTTCCCTTTTCGCGATCCCAGGCGTACCTTCCCAACCCCGAAGCTATCCCGCCCTGGCCATCGAGAAAGGTCATCCTTCGGGCGAGAGCGGTATCCACGGTAACGGATCCCCGAACGGGGCGGGCTAAAGGGAGATTCCCCCTGCCGCTCCATCGGGGCCATCCCCCTGGAGGAGCGAGGTTCAGAGCTTCCAGCTTGTCCCGAAGGGTGTTGTAGATCTCTGGCCCCTGCCGAAGGGTTATCTGCCGGGCCCGGGGAGAGGCGCAGAACTGCCGGAGCAGATCATGGGCCAGAATATCCGCCTCTCTTTGCTGCATCTCCAGAAGAGCCTCAAGGGTTATAAAGAGGCCATCCAGAGCTGCCAGAGAGCGGGGGTGTAGCGTGGGGTGCCAGAACCCCCGGATCTTCTCCCACTCCCCGAGATCGCCTCGGGAGGGGAAAATCTGTTCCATAAGCCTCAATCCCAGAGCGGCCCTTTCGCGGGGAGGTGCGGGGAGCCAGAGTTTCTCCCAGAGTTTTTTTTCTTCCAGGAGCGGAGCTTCTTCCAGAAGAGCCTGTTGTAATTCTTCTGCCTCCTGTCGCTTCTCTGCAGTTATAGGGTATAATGTAAGCGTTTCGGCTTCTTCTGGAAGGTATGTCCTTCCGAGAAGAAGGCCGGGAGAGAATGCCAGAAAAAGCAGCGATAGAAAAAAAAGTCCGAAACCGTTGATCCGTGCAGACATGCAGCGACACTCCTTTCTTTTCCTCACATTCCCAATTAAGGAGAAAGCGGTTTTTCGGTATATCCTTACCCACCAAGAGGAGGCAGCGGATTCCGCATTCTTCCATGATGATGAAGCAATCTTTCTCCCCCAGGAAATTGTATCAGAAAATTCCCTTTTCAGGATTCCTCAAAAAGGTCTCCCCGATCCTGTGGGGTGCACTTTGTCTTGTGGGGTGCATCTTCCTTTTCTGGTGGATGACGGCGCCTCGGGATATCGTTATCGGTGTTGTCTACAGCACCGACCCTTCAGGCCAGTTTATGGAGTCGAAGATGCTCAGCGCTGCCCGGGCCTATGCCGACTGGTACAATGAAAGTAGCCGGGGAAGGAAGATTCGGCTTGTTACCGCCACCTATTTTGTGGATCCCACGGTAGCCCTGGGAGAACTCAAAGAGCAGGGGGCTCTCGGGGTGATCGGTTTTCCTACATCCACTTCCGCCATAGAGGCTCTGGAGGTGGCGGAGCATTACAAGCTGCCCCTGATATCTCCCAGTGCCTCCAGTTCCTTCCTCTCCCAGAAAGACGACTGGTTCTTTCGCATGCGTTCCAGCACCGCCGAAGATGCCCGGCAGATGATTACTCTCTTTCGGAGTATAGGTGTTACTGAGATTACGCTGATCTCCTATTCAGGGAATCCCGGCTATGTTATGCCCTTTCTCTGGGATCTCAAAAGGCGGGGAGAGCCCCGGATCGCACGTGAACTTTACGATTTGAGCATCATGGATCTCGAACCCTTCATTGATGAAAACCCCCTTGATGCTCCCCAGGGTGTTTTCGTGGTGGGGCCTCCGATCTACTCGCTCTGGGTAGCCCAGAAAGCCCGCTATCTCTGGCCCTCTTCGAAGATCATCCTGTCTGGCTGGTCCCTAGTGGGAGTGGTTCCCGAGAAGAGCAGCGACTTTCCCCTTGATTTTTCCATCCTTGGAGGAGATTCCTTTTTCCCCTTTCTGGTGGATACGGGGCACCCCTTTGTCCAGTACTGGAATAGCCGGTTCATTCCGGGGGTGGATATTCAGGTAAACAACACCTATCTCGCCATGACGCTTCTTCTGGAGGCCCTCAAGGATACAGGGTATGCCGGGGGGGAACCCCTTCGGCAGAGTCTGGCGCAGTACCGAAAGCTTTCGGGGCTTGCGGGGGAAATGGAGATCGACCGATACGGGGATGCTCATGCCAAACATTTCCTCTATCGTTTCGGTCCCAGAGGATACGAAGAGGTGATGCCGGAATGAGGGTGCAAAAAGTGCTCGGACTTCTGGAATATCAGCGGCGGACCTTTGGCCTTCTCTTTCTGCTTGCCCTGGGGATCGGGCTTTTCCTCGCCTTCTTCTCCATGCGGGTGGCTCTGGAGGATTCCCGAAGGGATGCCCAGCATTCTTCGGATCTTCTACGGCGAGAGGTGCGTTCCCTGCTGGATTCCCGCCGGGAAGCTCTTGATCTCTTCGAGACCTGCGGGGGGGCCGGGAGAGGACTGGAACCTTTTTTCCTCAAGTTTTTCAACTTCATCGGACGCACCGACCGGCAGTGCCGAGTGGAGCATGTCCATGCGGGGCCGAACCTCAAGGGAATTCCTCTGAATTCTGCCCTCCTTGACGGCACGTGGCATCTCTCTCCTCTTTTCTCCTTTACGGGCTCTCTCAGCCTGGTGGCGGCCTCTGCACGAACCGGTGGATATCTGGTGGGAGCACTGCCGATTCCTGAGATTCTTCTTACGGGGGCCGGAGAGGATGTCCGGGGGTTCTGGGGAATTGTGGCGAGTACCGGTGGGGTTGTTTTCAGCGCCCAGAATGATCGGGGGCTCTTCCCTCCGGGAAGCGTTGTCCCCCGCGATTTTCTCGGTTTCGAGGAGTATGAGCGAACCCGCATCGCCGGATGGCCGGTAGAGGCTCTTGTGCAGGAGATCGTTCCGGGGCTTGTCTATATTTCTGGGATTTGGGTGGATCAGGTCTACCGCACAAGCCTGCTTCTCGGGGCGGGGGCGGGGACAGCTTTTCTCGGGGCGGTGCTGCTCATACTCTTTTTTGCCCGCCGCATTTTCCGCAGAACCTACGAAGATTTTTCAGATCTTGCCAAAGTCTTTGCTCATCTGGACCGATCTATTCAGGAAGCCCCTTCTCCTCTTGATGCCATTGCTGAGATTCGCTATCGCTATCAGCGGGAGTTCGCCCAGGAGTTTGGCTATTTTAAAGAGAGTCAGGCGCTGGTGCGGGCCTTTTCCGGGATGATGGAGAGCGTGGCTACCCAAGGTCAGGAGCTGGCGGCGCTCTATGAAGAGACGTCGGCGCTACAGCAGGAGTTGCTCTATTCCAATACAGAGCTTCGCCAGGCTCTGGAACGACTGGAAGAGCTGGCGCACTTCTCCCAGACAGCGGTGGAGGCGCGATCTCCCAAAGAGGCAGCGGTCAGCCTTATCAAGACCATGACATCCTTCAGCAAGGCCAAGGCTGGAGGGGTTGTGTTGATGGAGGAGCAGCATCCCGTGATTCTGGCTTTTGAGGGAGATGCGGAGGTCCGCCGCAATCTGGAAAAACTTCTGGAGCATCGCGCTCTTCGGGGATATGCCGAGGTGGTGCACACCCCCGAAGAGATATGGCATGCCTTTCCCATCTCCTATCTCGGTTCTCTTCTGGGGGCGGTCCTCCTGGCGGAGAAGACCGAGGGATCGAACGATCTTCGAGAGGAGCTTCACGGCGTGATGGCCCATTTTGTTCCCCATGTGGGGGGGATTCTCCGCTCCCGTATGCTGGTGGAGGAGGTGCATCGCTCCTTCCATTACATGGCGGTGCGGCTTCAGATGATCTCCTCTGCCTATCACGACGAAACGGGGGAGCATCTTGCCCGGATTCGTTCCTATACCCACTTCGTGGCAGAGAAGCTCGGTATCTCTGGAGATCATCTCGAAGATCTGGGAACGTACAGCATGCTGCACGATATCGGCAAGCTCAAGGTGCCTCTCCATATCCTCGCCAAGCCTGGAAAGCTTACGCCCGAAGAGTTCCGGGTGGTGAAAAATCATGCCCGGTACGGAATGGATATCCTCGGGGATTCCAATTGGCTCGCCATGGCCCGGGAGATCTGCTTCTGCCACCACGAAAAATGGGACGGCTCCGGATATCCTCGGGGGCTGAAGGGTAAAGCGATCCCTCTCTCTGCCCGGATTGTGGGGCTTGTGGATGTCTACGACTCTCTCCGGTCGCGCCGCTCCTACAAGGAGCCTTTTAGTCATGAAACAACGTGCCGCATTATTCTGGAGGGAGACGACGGGCGGGTGGAGCCGGAACATTTCGATCCGGAGATCCTTGCCCTCTTCCGAGAATATGCAGAAGATTTTGATCGCATCTTCACCTCCTGCTCCAGGGCGGAGGAACGCCTCTGACGAGAAGCGTAATAGGCGCACAACAGACACGCCCCCTGGGGATCCGCGGATCCCTAGGGGGCGTGTCGCTTGGTATGCGGTTGCGTTACGACGTGCTGAGCGAAAAGCACTCTACTCTTCTGTCTCTCCCGTGGCGGGAAGGGTGTGCTCCCAGAGAAGCCGGAGAGAGTATGCCTCACCTTCGGAGAGCATATCCTTTCGTTGCTCCCTTGTCTTCTCCAGGAGATTACGGGCCTCTTCGGGATGGTTGCTCTCTATAAGGGCTTCCGCATACTCCAGAAGAGAGGGCGTGGAAGGCCCCAGGGGAGAGAGGGTGAGCCATTCACGGTAGTAGGGGAGGCTCTCTTCGGGAGTCCCCCCCCTTCGGAGGCCACGAGCCTCTTGAAGAGAGAGCCTTCGGTATACCGGAAGCAGCTCCTCCCGGGAGGGCAGATCCGGTGAGATGGCGGTAACGGAGAGATTCCCCGGAGGAAGAAGAAGGAGGTTCCAAGGCATCCCCTCGAAAAAGCCGTTTCGTTTCCAGAGCCCCGGAGCGCTTTCCAGATGCATGAGCAGCTTTCCCCGAAGATGGAGCACGGCAGATACCCCCAGAGAGCGATGCTGCAAATCCTCGAAAAGTCCCAGCTCTTCGAGAAGATCCTGAAGAACCCTTCGGAACGACTGTTCCTCTGCCCGTCGCAACGCTGCGGGTGGGTTCACGAGGGCACTCTCAGCATGGGGGAGCACGGTAAAATAGGCCTGCCACCCCCGATAGGTTGCGGCATAGCTCCCCGAGGGATCTGAAGGAGCAATCTGCTCCTGGAGCAAGTTCAGAAGGGGGGCTGGAGCATCCGTCCCCTCTCCGAGAGCGAGCAGGGAGAGCTGGGATCCTTCGGAGAGGCTGGAGAGCCCAAAAACCACAACTCCCAGGATAAGGAGGAAGGTGGCGGGGGCGAGCCGGAGAGGGGTGAAGATTTTTTTCATGTTTTTTCCCTCCTGAATACGATAATGTGAGAGTAGAAAAATGTAGGGGCAGGAGCGACGCTGCTTCCTCGCTCCTGCCCCATGAGCCCAGAGGTGGAGTCCCGGGTTTTTTCATGTCAGCGCATCTGTAGGTTCATGGGGTTCCGGGTTGCCGGGAATCCTCGTAATGTGTCGATGTGTCTGTTTCCTACAGCGTGCTATCGTCCTGAATCTGTCCCGAGGGGCCCTTGCCGGGATCGAAGGGTTCATCCGGAGGAGTCTGGGGCATATCCGGGGTCTCCGGAACGGTGATGCCGAGTTCTCGGGCGGCCTCTTTCGCCGCGGCGGTGGCGCTGGGGAGATAGACGTTGGCTACAAAGGCCCATCCGCCGTCGGTGCTGATCCAGGTTTTGCTGTTGATTCCCGGAGGAAGAACCCCTTTGATAACCCCCTTGTAATGCTCCCCGTCTCGCGTCTGGGCGAGAAAGCTGTTCTTGATCTCAGCGAGCTTCTGACGTTCCTCCACGGTGTTGCCGTAGGGATCCTCCCGGAGAATGGTCTCGAAGTTGGCGGAGCTTTCCTCTTGGGTGCGGAACATACCGCTCTCCCAGAGGAAGTCCTCTCCCTGCAGAATACCCACCATGGCCTGATCTGCATCCGCCTTTGCCCGATTGCTGGCGATACGCTGCTCCCGGGAGTCTGAACCCCCTTCGTAGTCGAGGATGATAGAGCTTCCGAAGGAGACCACCGCTACCTCGCCCGTTTCGGGAATCGAGACGACCCGCCCTCCCACGGGGGGAACCACACCGCTTTCGATCTCCCGGAAGACCCGCTGAAGCCCCGCTGCCACGCTGGCGGCCTCGAGAACCGCCTTGTTCCTTGAAAGAGCGGCCTGGCGGATCTTGGGGGAGGTGACGATGCTTACGTAGACCACCTGTTTTTCCGTATCATCCACCACCTTGTAGGCGGTGAAGCCCCGGATCATACCGCTGGTAAAGCGCTGAATGTCCTGGGCGTAGGATTCGGAGCGGCTTGCCAGAGTGTCTTTGTGATCCACAAAGTCCTGGGCGCTGGTGAAAAGTTCCTGCCCCGCCTGGAGGGAGAGCCCCCGAAGATAGGTGAGCAGCTCCCGCTTGGCGTTCATCATGGCCACCACATAGGCCTGGCGTTTGGACATACGGCTGGCGTTGGGGTTGGGATAGAGGCGGTAGTCTCCTATACCCGTAGCCACGAAGGCCATGCCGCTTCCTGCTTTGATCGCCCGGACGCCGGTTCCCATCTCTGCCGCCACGATCTTGAGGCCGTCTTCCAGTGTTTCCGCTGTTACCGTGTCCACCTTGAGGGTGCTGTCATGTCCCTTAGTGACAGGGATCTGGGCGGCGGCCTCCCGAACTTCCGCTGCTGAAGCCTCCACAGGAGTGCGCTGGAGGATCGCCTCAATGTCAAACTGAGGATTTGACGCTACCGTCTGAAGCGGCGGCAGGGGAGGAAGCTCCCCGCCCTGAGCCAGAGCGGGGAGGCTCCCCCCCGAAAGCAGAAGGCCCCAGAGCAGGGCTACCCCCATTCCAAGGATGCCTCGTACGTTTCTTTTGATCGTATTCATGCCAATCCCCTCCTTATTGTTTTTTGAATCTTCCTGCGGTGTTGCCAAAGGTCATGATGATTCCTCGCTATTTTCCCCGGTTTACAAATCCCTTCAAGAGTGTGTCAATCTCTTTGAGGGACATGGTCCCCTTTACAGAAAAAACCTGGCCGTCCCAGGATTCCTCACGGATGATAATGCGCTTCATGTATCCCTCCACGGCGGAGTTTACCTCATCGCTGGTGACCATGAGATCCTCCATGAGGGTTTTGGCGTCAATCTGGGCTCCCTTGATGAATTCCAGAAAGTTCCGCTGCAGGTCAAGATAGGCTCCTCGTCTGGCAAGAAGTTTTCCCTGTCCCGTGTTTTCCTTTCCATCGGGAGCTACCGCCTCTCCGAGGATCTCTACCATTCCCTGTTCGTGGTTGATGTGGGTGTTCAGGGTCTCCTTCACTGGTACCGAGAGGGGGTCCGAGGTCGGTTTCGGTTTGGGGGACGGGCCGGTGGGGGTGCCGGGCTTTGGTTCAGGAACGTAGCCGGTGATCCCCATATCCTTGGCTGCAGCCTCTGCCTGGGCCCCCGAGGAGGGGGTATAGACGTTGGCCACGTAGCACCACCCGTCTGCGGAGTACCAGGTCTTGCTGTTGGTCCCCTGGGGGACAATCCCCTTTACGGCGCTCTCCGCAGCTTCCTTATCCCGAATAACGCTGAGGAAGCTCTCCTTGCGTTGCTCCAGAAGCTTTCGAGTGCCCTCCTGGGAAGGGCCGATGAGATCTGTATCCCTCACCACCTCCTCAAAGTTGGTGGATGTGCTCTCCTGCTCTCTGTAGTAGCCGTACTCCCACATGAAGCTATCTCCTGTCATGAGAGCTACCATGGCCTTATCCGCCTGAGCCTTGGCACGGCGTCCTGCCGCAAGCTTATCCTGGCCGCTGCTCTGCCCGGTGGTGTCCTGATGTACCAGGGAGCTTCCGAAGGAGACCAGCGCAACCTCGCCGGTTTCGGGAACTGTAATGATCCGGCCTCCCACGGGGGGGAGTAGCCCCGATTCCAGCTCACGGGAGATGGTTTTCATCCCCGCCCCCAGCGATGTGGCATCCAAGGCGCCCTCGGAGACCGCCTGGGTGGCGTGGCGGATCTTGGGGGTGGTGACGATGCTCACATAGACCAGCCCCTCGCCGTCGTCATAGACCGAGTAGGTTACGAACCCCCGAAGGGTGGCCTCCACCGCCTGGATGATCTCCTCCTGATAGCGTGAGGAGCGGGAGTCAAGGGATTCTTGCCCGGTCTCCTGGTTGAACGCCTCTTCGGCGAGACGCTCCCGAGCCTCCAGAGGGAGCCCTCGGAGGGCCTGAGCAAGGTTTTTCTTGGCCCGCATATGTGCCGCCACGTAGGCCTGACGATGGGCCTCCCGGGCGGCGTTGCGGTTGGGAAGGTTCTTGGGGTAGCTTCCGTCACCGGTGGCGACGAAGCCTATGCCGCTGCCGGTCTGGATCATCCATACCCCCGGGGAGTGCTGGGCTGCCGCCTTGGCCGCCGCCTTCTTGAAGGAGGGGGATTCAAAGCGCTGCATCCCAAAAAGCGAGTCCTTCGAGGGGGGCCCCACGTCTCCGTAAGCAGCCCGAAGTTCCGAGGGGGATGTGTCCAGCAGACTTTCGAGATTAATCCCCTGGGCCTCCGCAATCCCCGGGAGAGAGCATCCCAGAGCTGCTAGAACCAGAGCTTTCAGAAGAAGAGTGGAAAGTGCGAAAAAAATTCTTTTTTTCATGGCTACCGCCTCCTTGCCCGTCTATGGTGGAAAAGCCGAAAAAAATATGCCAAAAAGGTGTTTTATCGACTAAAGTAATGATATCATCTGAAGCAGTCCTGTTCAATCACAAAGGATAAAATGTTATACTTTTTCCGGGAAATGCTATGGAGTTTCAAGACGATTCTGCGAACGTAGTGCTGGTCTAGGTTGTAACGTAGAAAGGAGCGATGAAAAATGCGAAAAATAGGGATTTTTGCAGGTTTTCTCGGAGGGTTGCTACTGCTGCTCTCCCCGGTTCAGGGGGCTTTTGCGCTTCAAACCCTGGGAGATGTGCTGGAGCAGGGAGAGAATGCCCGTATCAACTGGACCGAGGGTTACATTGAGGCTACGGGGCAGGCCGTGGCACCTACGGATAAGGAAAACACCCCCCAGGGGAAGCTTCTCGCCCGGCGGGGAGCCGTGGTGGATCTGCAGCGGAACCTTCTGGAGTTCGTCAAGGGGGTTCGGGTGGATGCCAAGACGAGCATGCAGGATTTCATGGTGAACGACTATGTAAGTACCCAGGTACAGGGGACGATCAAAAGGGTGGAGATCACCGATGCTACCTGGGACGGAGAGATCTACAGCGTTACGGGGCGGATCAAGCTCGAAGATATGCGCAAGGCGGTAACCCCCGCCCTGCCGGAGCAGCCCGCATCCAAGCCGGTGACCCCGCAACCCAAGGGAACCAAGATTACCGGACTGGTCATCGACGTTCGGCATCTTCCTCTTATCCCTGCCATGACCTTCCGGGTGCTGGATGAATCGGGAAAAGAGGTCTATGGCCTCTCCTTCGTGGATAAAGAGCGCTTCCTCGCCTCGGGGCTTTGCGACTACCACACCAACCTCGACTACGCCAAAAATGCCCCCCGGGTAGCGGACAGCCCCCTGGTGGTAAAGGCGGTAAAGCTTGTGGGCCCCCAGAACGTGGATATCGTGATTCCCAACAGCGCGGCGAGCAAGATCCGCAGCAGCACCTGGGATTTCCGGACCACCTGCCGGGTTACGGTGGTGAAGCGCTAAACGAGAGGAGCTGCCCATGCGATATGCTTTCAACGTGCTACGAATTTTTGCGGCCCTTCTCTGCCTCACTCTCTTTCTTTCACCCCTGGAGGTATACGCTACCCAGGATATAGCGGTGGAGGCGGAGGGGCAGGCCCCCATTATTAACGGTGACAAGGCCCGGGCTCGGGACGAGGCCAAGCGTCAGGCGTATCGCGATGCCCTTGAGAAGGGGATTGGAGCCTACGTCGAGGGCATCACCGAGATGAAGGATTTTCAGGTGGTGCGCGATAAGGTCTTCTCTCAGTCCCAGGGGCTTGTAACGGATTTTAAGGTTATCTCGGAGACTGTGGAGGATGGGGATGTCTTTATTCTCAAGGCATCATGTAAAGTCTCGGTAAAAAAGCTCGACGGTGTTCTCGGCCCCATTGTGATTGACGCTCTGGGAAATCCCCGGGTAATGGTGGTGGTGGATGAGAATATAGGGGGAGAACGTCCCTTCCTCTCCACCGTGGAAGGGGAGACGCTACGCCTTTTCGAAAAAGCGGGGTATCTTCTGGTCGATCCTGAACAGGCTAAACGCCTGAACCAGCGGGAGTACGAACTTGCCCGCGACAGCGGTGATATGGGGCGGTTGCAGGAGCTGGCAAAGCACTTTGATGCGGATGTTCTCATCTATGGGCGTGCCCAGGCTCTCCCCACTTCTGAACAGCGAGCGGAGGGGATCAAGCTTTTTGCCGTTCTCTCGCAGCTGCAGTTAAAGGCTATTCTTACCCAGACCGCCTACGTGGTGGGAACGGAGAAGTTTGAGCACAAGGATAAGGGTACCTCTGTGCAGGGACCTGCGGTAAAGGGTCTCACCGTCTGCGCCCATCAGGCCTCTCTCGCTCTGGTGCATAAGGTGGCCTACTCCCTGGTAAGCGGCTCTGCCGGAGGTGTTCCTGGGCGCACTGTGAAGCTTCGGATATCCGAGGTCTCCTTTGGGGATGCCCGAAAAATCAAGGGAGCCCTTGAGGAGAGCCGGGGCGTTACCGCCGTCTACCAGAGAGCTTACAACAACCGAAAGCTGGAACTCGACGTAAATACCGAGGGAGATGCGGAGGAACTCGCTATCCGCTTGGATGAGTTGGGGGTGGAGATTACGGGCCTTACGGCGAACACCGTGGAGGGGGTTCTTACAAAGGAGTAGAAAACCATGAGGGATACTGTGAGGGATACTGTAAAAAATGGGATGCTTCTGCGGGGGTTGCTGCTTCTCGGAATTGTGGGGGGGCTTGCGCTGGTGTTCTCCTGCTCCGGATATGCTTCCCCCCTCTCGGAACGGGAGATGCGGAAGATCTGGCTCAACAACGGGGCTGTGGAGGGGGAACAGACCTTTCAGTTCGGAGTGGTCGACTGGATCAGCGGTACCGTTTTTGTGGAAGGATCTTCCCCCCTCATGAGTGCTACCCCCCAGGAGAAGCTCCTGGCGGGGCGGCGGGCGGTGGTGCAGGCCCAGAAGAAGCTCCTCTACCTTCTCTACGAATTGCGGTATGGGCTCCCGCGGAGGATTGCCTCCATCGAGGTGGAGGGGGAAGTTGTGATGGGGCATGTCGACCGCCGGGGAGTGCGCGACGGCGATTACGTGGTAGAGGTAGCGCTTCCTCTGCGCCGTCTTCTGGAAGAGTGCGTTCTCTGGAAGGCCACGGTGCGGTAGGGGGCAGCTTCGGTGGTGTAGAATTCATAAAAGCTGTGCGAGTCCGGCACGGAAAGAACCAGGAAGGCTGGTGGTGTTCATGAATGTACGAAGAATGCGATGGAGCATTTTTGCTCTCGTAGTTGCAGTAGCGATGACTTTTCTCGCCTCTGGAGCCTTGGGGGAGACCCGGGTGGCGGTGGCGGATTTCCGCAATAACGCCGAGGGGGTTACCGATGCGGTTCGCCTTGCCATAACGGATATGCTCGTTACCGAGCTTGGCAGGACTCCCGGTGTCTCTGTGCTGGAGCGGAGCCGCATGGAGACCATCGCCAAGGAGCAACGCCTCGCCGCATCGGGGCTTGTGGAGGAGAGCACCGCCATTCAGCTGGGGCGTCTTGCGGGGGTGCAGATGATCATCACCGGGGCCATTACCGAGTTTTCCAGCACCAAGAGCGGCGGGATCCTTCCCCTTCCCATCGGAAGTTTTGGAGGCATTGCCATAGGACAGGAGAAAGCCTTCGTCACTCTGGATGTACGTACCATCGATGCCGAGACGGGGCGTGTGGTTCGCACCTTCCGCCAGCGTGGCGAGGCCGATCGTGATATGGGGGGGATCGTCACCTCCTACGGAGGCTTCGGTCAGTACGAAGGGGGGGGCATTCTCGGCTCCGCCGCCTACGACTGTGTTATCAAGGTAGTGGGGCAGATTCGTAACGACCTCCAGATGATGGGTTTCGGCAGCTCGCATCACGTGGTGGATGTAAAGGGGAAAGAGGCGGTTATCATCGATGCGGGGGCGATGAATGCCAACGTGAATACCAATACTCTCTTCGAGGTTTACGGCCAGGGAGAGGCCATTCTCGGCATCGGTGGCGAGGTTCTCGGAGTGGATAAGTACAGCTACGCCATCCTGCAGTGTTTCGACGTAAAGGCCCAGTACTCGGTTTGCCGGATTATCAAGGGGAACACCAGCAACATCCAGCGGGGAGATATGGTAGAGCCCTTCTACGGTAATTCCGAGGCGGTAAAGATCTCCAGCCGTGCTCTCAGTGAGATCGGCTCCTCCCAGCCCGGTCCCCAGCCTTTAGGCCCGCAGCCCATGGGGCCCCAGCCTGTGGCTCCTCAACCCGTGGGGCCTGCTCCTGTGACAGTTCCGGTTACCCAGCCCCAGCCGCAACAACAGCCCCAGCCAGCGGCTCCGTTGCCTCTCCCCTCGGCGGGGGGGATCGCCAACACTTCGGAATCCCTAGAGGTGATCGATCTCTACCCCATTGATATGGGATTGAAGAATCAAATCAAGATCGCCCACAGGGGAGGGTACCACAGCTACGCCAACAAACAGTATTCCAAGGCCCTCCAGGCCTTCACACAGGCCTACGAACTCTACAAGGGGAACTATCTCAATGCCTACTGGGCAGCCCGGGCGGCTCACAAGATGGGCCGGACTACGGAAATGAAGAAGTGGCTGGATATTGCCCTGAGTATTAATCCCAACTACCAGCCTGCCATAGAGTACAAGGCCAAATATGCCAAGTAGCACAAGCTTCCCTGGAGAAGATTGTAAAGAGAGGAGGGGGATCATGAAGGACGGAACGTTCCGGAGGCTTCTTCTGCCGTTTGTGCTCTGTTGCTGCGTTCTTCTTCTGGCGCTCCCCGGCTGGGCGGAAAAACTCCCCAAGGGAAAGAGCATTGCCATGGTAATCAGTGAAACTTCCGGGGGGTATCAGGCCACCGCGGCCACGGGAAGTGCCGAGGCGATTATCAAGCAGGCCCTTATCAACAACGGCTATCCCGTGGTAAATGAGGCCCAGCTTGCGAAGATCCGCCAGAGCAAGGCAGTGGCTCTTGCTCTGGACGGCGATGTGGATGCCATTCTCTCCCTTGGAAAGACCTACGGTGTGCGGATCTTTCTCTCCGGCAAGGCCACCATGCATAGAGCCCAGCAGAACGAGTTCGGTCTCTACACCAGCACGGCGGTTCTGGCGGTACAGGCCTATTCCGGTACCAACGGCAAGTACATCTTTTCCCACACCACCAACGCCAAAGAGGTAGGATATACTCCGGATGAGGCCTCTCAAAAGGCGCTGAACAAGGCCGCGGCGAGCATGGCCCAGGATATCATCCAGGGGGAGGGCTCCGCAGCGGAAGCCCAGGGGGCGGTGAACACCCTCTTCGTGGTGGTAAGCGGGGTGAGCAACTTTAACGTCGCCAATACGGTGCTCGGGGCGTGCAAGACGCTCTCCAAGACCAAAGAAGCGAAAATCACAGGATTTACAGGGGGCACCGCCACCATTCAGGTACTCTACGCGGGGACGCTGGATCAGCTTCAGGGCGATCTCTCTCGCCGGGGACTGCCGATAAACTTCACCGGAAAGAGCAGTAACGCCGTCTACGCCCAGTCCTTTTAGCGGGGCTTCAACGGTATATGTGCAGCATCGCCGAACGTAACGCCATGAAAGGAGTGAAAACAATGAGAAAGTGGAGCTGTATTTTTTTGGGAGTACTTCTCTGTTCTCTTCTCGCGGGAAGTCTTGCCTGGGGAGAGGTACAGCTTTTTGTGGATAAGCAGACTGTGCGGGTGCACGATCCCGAGCTTGGAAAGCTCTCTATTCTGAATAATTTCCAGCCCAAGGGGTGGCGGACCCACAACTACTTTGCCCTTGTCTGGAACGATCAGGAGGGGTGGGTCTACGATATCCGTACGCATCAGTGGATCCCTCTGAAAAATTTTGCTCCCCTCTCGGGATTTCTCTCGGATAACTTCGCACTGGTATGGGAGCCCAATCGAGTGGCGATCTTTGATGCAGCAGGAAGACGATGGGTGCAGAGCGATTTTGCCATGGATACGATCACCAATCCGCTTCTCTCGCGAGGGATGGCTGCGGTGACGACCCGGAAGGAGTTTGTCGTCTACGATCCGGTGCTCCACTCGTGGGAGATCTACGACGACGTCTATCCCAAGCAGGCTGCTCTGGGAGATAATCTTGCCATCTGCTGGAATGAGAAAGATGCCTTCATCTACGACACCACCATGCACCAGTGGATTGAGAGGCGGGATATTGCTCCTCAGGCCTGTATTGTGGAGGATTACAAGATCACCATCTTTACGGTGGATTCCATCCTCACCTATGATGCCATGACTCACCGCTGGAAGAGCGAGGAGCGGTAGCGGGGAGGTTCATGATCCCCGTTTTCCTGCAACTCCAGATATGGAGGGAGTCCTTTTTGGGGCTCCCTTTCTTCTTTCCCCCCATTCGCTCTGCTGGTAGAATAGACCGTACGAAAAGACTGTGTTGCTATCTCTCAATGTAGGAGGCGTTCTCTTATGCGAAGCCAGATACGGAAAACAGGAGCTTTGCTGCTCGGCTGTATAATCCTCTCCCTGGCTGTCTCTGGAGCTTTCGGGGAAACCCGGGTGGCTGTGGCGGACTTTCGGAATAATGCGGAGGGGGTTACCGATGGAGCCCGCAGGGCCATTACAGATATGCTCACCACAGAACTTGGCAGAATGGCGGGGCTTTCGGTGATCGAGCGCTCTCGCCTTGAGGCTCTCGCAAGGGAGCATAGTCTCGCCGCCTCGGGTCTTGTGGAGGGGAGCACGGCGGTACAGATCGGAAGGCTCGCGGGGGTACAGATGATTATCACCGGCTCCATCACCGAGTTCAGCAGTACCAAGAGCGGAGGGGTTATCCCCATCGGCGGGTTTAATATTGCCATGGGGAGCAACGAGGCCCGGGTTACCCTAGACGTGCGCACCATCGATGCGGAGACCGGCAAGGTGCTCCGTACCTTTCGGGAGACTGGGGAGGCCACCAAGGATATAGGAGGTTTTGTCTCCAAATATGGCGGCTTTGCGGAGATGGAGGGTGGAGACATCCTCGCCAGCGCCACCTATAACTGTGTACAGAAGGTGGTGCAGCAGATCCGTAAGGATCTTCAGATGATGGGGATCGCCCCCACCTTCCACGTGGTGGAGGTGCGGGGAAAGAGCAAGGTCTTCGTGGATGCGGGGGCCATGAACGCCAACGCCTCACCGGGGCAGCTCTTCGCAGTCTATGCGGAGGGAGCCGCCATCACCGGCATGGGGGGAGAGGTTCTGGGGGTGGAGAAGTACCACCTTGCCCTTCTGCGCTGCGTGGATGTGAAGGCCAACTACTCCATCTGCGAGCTTCTTGATGGGAGTAGTGCGGAGCTACGCAAGGGAGATCTTCTGGAACCCTACTTTGACGACCCCAAGGGTTTCCGCCCCAAGAGCCGGGCTCTGGCGGAGCTTCAGAGCGGCACCCCCTCCGGTTCAGACAGTATTCTTCAAAGTCCTCAAGCCCTTCCGGGGCCTGCACTCCCTCAAACTCCGGGAGCGTATCCTCAGCAGCCTCAGCCGGTGCAGCCCGTACAGCCTCAACCCATACAGCCGCTACAACCCATGCAGCCCCAGCCCGTGCCGGTGCAACCCACCGCATCGCTCCCTGCGGCTGCCCACACCTCGGAATCCATGGAGGTGGTGGACTACTATCCCCTGGATAATGTCCGCAAGAACCAGATCAAAGCCCTTCACAGAAACGGCTACATGCACTATGCGGATAAACGCTTTCCCCAGGCCTACAAGGACTTTGTAGAGGCGGTGGGAGTCTATCCGGGGAATTATCTGGATGCCTACTGGGCAGCCCGGGCAGCACACCGGGCGGGGCAGACCGACAATATGATCCACTGGCTCCAGAGAGCCCTGGATGCGAACCCGCAGTACCAGCCTGCTCTGGACTATGCCAAGGCTCACGCTCCGGGAAAGGTTGAGCCGGGAAAGAATCCGGTTCCTCAGGCTGCGTCGGTTCCCCAGCTCCAGCCCACAGCGGCGCCTCTCTCCTTTGCGAGTCCCCCCCAGGCGCCTCCTGCCCCGGCGGCACAGCAACCGGTACAGCAGCCCCAGATCCTTCCTGCGCCGGTTCTTCAAGCTCCCCAGGAGGCTTCTCTCTCTCTGGAGGGGCTCTCCTCAAAAAAAGATATCCGGAACAGCTCGGATGGGGTGGAGGTAGTGGATACCTATGACATCAGCGAAACTACAAAACAGGCCATCCGAAATTCTCACAATATGGGGAAGCGCTTTCTGGAAAGCCGCGATTATCCCCGGGCTGCGGTGGCCTTCAAATATGCCCAGGGGGAGTACTCTTCGGGGAACTATCTTGATGCCTACTGGGCGGCGGTCACCTTCCACAAGATGAAAAAACGTAGTGAGTCCCAGTTCTGGCTGGAGAGGGCTCTTGCCATCAACCCCGACTACGAGCCCGCCCAAAAGTTCAAGCGCATGTATTTTTAGGCTCTTTGAGAGAGATTAGGGCGACAAAGCTTCATGAAAGGATGTTTTATGAATCATACAGATCTGAATATCCCGAAGAAGCGCTATCGCATTCTCTTCTGCTCCGATGCGCTTCTGGTGGATGGCGTAACCTCCTACATTCTGCATCTCGGTACTGCTCTCGTGCGTGCGGGACATCAGGTGGCCGTGCTCGGACGCTGGGCCGGGAAGGGTTTTCAGGAGCGCTATCGTCGGGAGGGGATGCAGGTTTTCTGCACCCTCTCCCCGACTGTGGGGAATCTCTGGTTTGATGCCAAGGCCAGGGCCTTCGATCCTGACGTGATTCTCACGGATTCCCGCCGCTCCTTTCCTTTGGCCACACGACTGAAGAAAGTCACGGGAAAGCCTGTGGTGACCTATTTTCTCGATCATCTTGAGAAAACCGATCGCCCCGGCCGGGATGTACCTTCTCTGGTGCGGTGGAGTGATGCCTGGGCGGTGGCGGAGGATCCCATTCGCCGCTCTCTCCTTGAGGTGGCTCCCGATGTTCCGCTTTTCAAGCTCCCCCGTCCGCTGGAGGGGATCATTCAGGGGACTCCTCCTCCGGAGAGAGAGCCCTTTCATCTGGTCTGTTTCGGCCGCCTCAGCGGCTATAAGACCCCGGGGATGTTCCGCCTTCTGGAAGAGGTGGATCGGCTGGAACGGGAGATTCCCGGATTTTGCATCACCGTAGTGGGGGGAGGAGGGTGGCGGTTCTGGCGCTTCAAGGCTCTGGCGGCAAAGATCAACCGAAAGCTGGGACGTTCCTGTGTCCGGGTGACGGGAACCCAGGTCGACCCTGCCCCATGGCTGGAGAAGGCTTCGGTGATCTGCGGAGGCTCCACCTCTGCCATTGAGGGGGTACTTTCGGAGCGTCCGGTCATCTGTTTCACCGGTTTCTGGTTCGGCCTCATCACCGAAGACGATCTGGAGGAGGCCCTCGGGTACTATTTCGGCGAACGGGGGGGGCACGGGCACTTTCACGAGCCCGGAGTGCTGGAGAAGGTTATCCCCGAAGTGCTCCGGGTACACCGGGAGTACGATTCTCTTCGGAAGAGTCTTCCCGTCATGGCTCGAAGGCTACAGCCGCACTTTGCATCCGAGGAGGCGGTTTCATGCTTCGAACAGATTATGCGTTTCCTCACGTCGTGATGCGGGTGCAGCAGAGTGCTTCCCTTTCGATATTGCCCGGAGTCTTTTGGATCTGTCTGTGTCCTGGGGAAAAATTTTAGAACAGTTTTCGTCGGTATGTGGCACTTGATGAACGCAGGAGCCGGAGCTTAT
>CAZIFL010000025.1:0-44204 GCA_964539095.1 uncultured Synergistaceae bacterium | reverse complement strand
TCCAAAAGCAGAAGCTGCTGGGAACCCTCTATTTCGATCCCTACGATTTCGTGGCTCGCCAGGAGTACCGGGAGGTGGTGGATCTCCTGGAAGATTGCCCGGGGGAGATAGATCTTCTTCGATATCAGGACTGTGTTACGAAGGTGAGCCTTTCGTAGAGACCGCCACTGACGTACCAGCAATAAAGCCAAAGCCGATGCACCTGATACAATGAGAGCATCTCACGCAAAGAGGTGAACCTGCCTGGCGTTGCCGTGATGTTGCATGAAAAGCTGCATGGGAGAATTCTCGCTTTTAGATCTTCGAAAAGCCTCAGGTTCTTTAGGGGGGTGCGGTTTCGTGAAAATTAGCAAGCTGAGACTCGAAAATTTCAAGCGTTTCGATAGTCTTGAGATAGATTGCACGAACAAGCTTACGGGAGACATCGCAGATCAGTTTCTCATTCTTGGGGATAACGGAACGGGAAAGACCTCGGTATTGCAGGCTATGGCGCTTTGCCTTTCCATCTGCTCCGGAAAGATTCGAAGTGTTTCCGAGTTTGACTGGCAAGGGTGGGTTCCCGATCGGTATGAGAAATGGGGAAAGCCCCTTATTGAGCTTGATGTCCATTTTGTAGAAGAGGAAATCAAGGCCACAAGAGAGGTGGCTAAAAAATGGCTTGAACTGCACAACCCCAAGAGCAAAGCCCTTCCGGGAGAGAATAAAAAGCTGACCCTCCGCCTTCAAGGGGAGTGGTGCGAGGCTGTGGATGAAGAGGGGAGAAAAGATAGGGCTCATCTCTTGCAGCTAAGAGGGCGTTTTTATACGGCTCAATTAATAAAGACGTCTCCCTGGGCACGGGATTACTTTGATGCTTTGCCAGGTTTTTTCTGGTTTGATCAGTTTCGAAATTTGGCCACTCCCCCTTTTGAGGGAGAGGGTGGGGGAAGAGAGAAGACTGCCACCGGAAGGGTTTCTTATGATGTGGGGGTTTCTCGCTTGCGAAGGTATCTCAATAGCTGGAAGCTGCACCAAATGGCCGGTAGTGACGGGGGTAAGGACTGGCTTATGGAATTGGAGAACAGCTATAAGAAGGTTTTTCCCGGAAGGTCTTTCCGGGGGCTGGAGGCCATGCACAAGGGAGGAATTCCCGCTCCGGAGGATTATTTTTTTACCTTGTGGGACGGACTGAAGACCTACGATATTGAAGAGATGTCCGCAGGAGAACAATCGATATTCCCCATGCTCTTCGAGTTCGTGAGAATGCAGATCAGAAATAGTGTTGTGCTGATAGACGAGGTAGATCTTAATTTGCATCCTCCTTTGGCACAGTCTCTTGTGAGTGCCTTGCCCGTCCTCGGCAGGAACTGTCAGTTTATTTTAACTACCCACTCAGAATCGGTGGCATCTATTCTGAGCCCGGAGGAAGTATATCGCCTTGAGGGGGGGAGGCGACATCCATTATGACACATATTGGATTGAGAGATGCGAGAACGTAGTCAACCACCCGCCACTTATAGAAGTGGGGGCTTGTGAGAAGCAGTAGCAAGTCCGGTTGACCAGCAGACCGCTTATGCGGTAGCCGTTGCATACAGGTTCAAGACTCACCCTGGGGTGCTTCCTCAGCTCCAGGCTCTGAAAGTCCGGGTTGCAGACAAGCTTACGGGTAGGCACGAAACGGATTCGGACAAAACACCGGTATGCAACATCTGCGAGGGGAGATTTTTGTGTGACTTACACAAAAGCGTCACGTGACAAGGGGGACACTCACACCCGTCCTCTGAATCACGATCTTGAGCCTTATCGCTCATTTCAAGGAGAAGCATGTATGTACGTATTCGTGGTGGACAAGCACAAGAAACCCTTGACTCCATGCCGTCCCAAGCGAGCACGGGGACTCCTCCGCTCTGGAAGGGCGGTGGTAGCCCGGCGATACCCCTTCACCATCCGGATCAAGGATAGGATGGCAGAGGAAAGCGTAGTGAAGCCCGTGAGGGTGAAGATTGATCCGGGATCCAGATACACCGGAATTGCGGTGGTGCGGGAAAATGAGAACCCGGAGGACGGAGAGACAAAGCAACGCCTCATAGCAGGGATTGAGATAGAACATCGGGGAAAGAGCATCCAGGAGGCTATGACCAAACGGGCAAACTACCGCAGGAGACGGCGAAGCGCCAATACCAGATACCGGAAACCCCGTTTCGACAACCGTACGAGGCCCGAGGGTTGGCTTCCCCCGAGCCTGAAGCACCGGGTGGATACCACCATATCCTGGGTAGAACGCCTCATGAAGATAGCCCCTGTGCAGGGGATATCCGTGGAGTCCGTGCGGTTCGATACACAGAAACTGAACAACCCGGAGATATCCGGTGTGGAGTACCAGCAGGGGGAACTTCTGGGCTACGAGGTTCGGGAATATCTCCTTGAGAAGTGGGGAAGGAAGTGCGCCTACTGCGGGGCCGAGGATGTTCCCCTTGAGGTGGAACACATTGTTCCGAAGGCCCGGGGAGGATCCAACCGGGTATCCAACCTTACCCTGGCGTGTCGGGGATGTAACCAGAAGAAAGGCTCCTGTACCGCAGAAGAATTTGGCTTCCCCGAACTGGCGAAACATGCTCAAAAACCTCTCAGGGATGCCGCGGCGGTAAATGCCACGAGGAATGCCCTGGTCAGGGAGTTATCCTCTTTCGGTCTCCCCGTGGAAACGGGGACCGGAGGACGCACCAAGTATAACCGGATGCGTCTGGGGATCCCCAAAAGTCATGTTTTCGATGCTCTCTGTGTGGGCAAGGTGGATGCGGTGTCCGTGGACACGGAAAGCCTTCTGCATGCGAAAGGCTCCGGTCGTGGGCAGTATGCCCGGACGCATCCTGACAAATATGGATTCCCCCGGGCCTATCTCCCAAGGCAGAAACAGTTTTTCGGCTTCGCCACGGGAGATATGGTGCGGGCTGATGTCCCGAAAGGGAAGTATCAGGGGACATGGACTGGCAGAGTATCTGTGCGTAAAACTGGTTGGTTTCACATTGTCACCGACGTTGTGTGCGAAGGCAAAAGGAAAAACGTGAATGTCAAGTGGGACACATGCACAGCTATACAGCGAAATGACGGATACGGATACAGACACGAAAAAAGCAAACCGCCAAAATTCCTCCCCCACCTATAGAGGATGGGAGAATCCTTCTGGCAAAAAGGTTGAACGTATTGCATGAAAAACCAAAAGCGGTAGAATGTGAGAAACCTTTGGGGAGGGACATTTTGGGAAATCTGGAGGATATGCTGGGCGAAATCGAAATTCCTGGGTCTAAAATTTTCGACTATGCGCTCAACAAAGATCATCCCTCAGGAAGGAATAAGGCCCTCGTTTTTGAATCCGTATTGGGATTTACCTCTTCCAATGGCCATCTGCTCGTAGAAAAAATACGAGAAGGGGTATGGCAAAACAGAGAAAACCTCGTGGAGAAGAAACAGACTCCCCAAGGCAGGAAGCTTTACGAACTGATCTTGGAAATCGAAGGGGAAAACGGCCGGAGAGCAGCAGTTCTCACGGCTTGGCAGAAAATAGACGAGACATTGAGGCTGGTGACTTTACATGTATGCAAAAATAAGCGAACTTGACGTAATCAAGTTACGAGATGGAAGGAAAGGAACTATTCTTGAGGTGCACCCCGGAGAGATCTTTTTCACTGTGGAAAGAGAGACCTCGGAGGGGGATTGGGAGATCTTTGATGTAAAACTAGAATCCATCGAATCAATACTCTGGAAAAATCCTAAGGATTTCCCGATTCTCCACGGAGCCTCCCTGAAATACGTCCTCTCGGATATTCTTGCTACCTCCGGCAAACCTGACAAGACCTCCTTTGAGGTATGCAATCAAATTTCTCTCGCCTCATGAGTAGCTATGCAAAACGAGGAGCTTACTGATGAAAGAGATGAAAGAGATGAAAGAGATGAAGGAACGGTCTGGCTGTTTGCTCAAATTTACGGACTATAAGCTTGAACGAATGTACTTTGAGGAAAATCCGACCTACCAAAAGAAGGACGGCATGATCCCTTTAGCATTGAAACTGGAGCGAAGGATAGAAAAAACGACCGAAACCCAGTTCACCTTGGTCATATCGGTTACCGTATTTGCTAACCCTGAAAAAAATAACTATCCCTTCACCCTGGAAACCACAGTTTTGGGTTTCTTCGAGGTGGAACAGGATGCCACGGTAGATTTTAAAGACAAGCTCATCGAAATAAACGCTTCTGCCATTTTGTTTCCCTACGTCAGATCCATAATCTCTCAAGTAACCCTAATGACAAACACCGATAAAACCTTGATCCTTCCCCCCATGAACTTTGTGAAGATGATGCGCGAGGAAGAAGAACGGGAAAGCGAGAGAATCTCCACCACCCACGCTGGCAGGTCTTGAGCACTCATCAAGTTCCTCGCCAAAGCAAAGGCTGCACACCCACAAAAAGGGATCTTGCCCGGGTACTCAAATGGGAGCAGCAGCGGGATGGGTGATCTCTATCCTTTCTGTATGCTGTCCCGTGCATTACGCAAATTCCCATAGATTAGATTCCCAAAGGAGCACCTTTACATGATCTCCCAAAAACGAGAAATCCTCACACAAAGATTCGGTTTCCACTCCTTTCGGGAGGGGCAGGAAGAGGTGATGGATGCCCTGCTTACGGGGCGGGATGCTGTGGCGGTGATGCCCACGGGGTCGGGAAAATCCCTTTGCTTTCAGATTCCTGCCCTCCTCTTCGGGGGGCTCTCTCTGGTAATCTCCCCCCTCATCTCCCTTATGAAAGATCAGGTGAACGCTCTTCGGGCCTCGGGGGTTTCTGCGGCCTTTTTGAACAGCGCCCTTTCGGGTTCCCAGATGTATCGGGTGCTGGAGGGGGCCTGCCGTGGGCAGTATTCTCTGCTCTATGTGGCTCCGGAGCGTCTCGATACCGAGGCCTTTCAACGGCTGACCTCCCAAATTGCCATCCCCTTCGTGGCGGTGGATGAGGCCCACTGTGTCTCCCAATGGGGGCAGGATTTTCGCCCCAGCTATCTGCGGATAGAAACCTTTATCCGCTCCCTTCCCTCCCGCCCGGTTCTCGGGGCCTTTACCGCCACCGCCACCCCCAGGGTTCGCCAGGATATCGTGGATCTTCTTGCTCTCTCGAAGCCCCAGGTGGTCACCACCGGGTTCGATCGGAGCAATCTCTCCTTCGAAGTACACTCTCCGGAGGATAAATTTCAGGCCCTCACGGCCTTTCTCGCAGACCGCCCGCGGAAGAGCGGCATCATCTACTGCCTTACCCGAAAGACCGTGGATATGCTCTCTGAAAAGCTTTGTTCCCTGGGGTATGAGGCGGTCTCCTACCATGCGGGGCTTACCCGGGAGGAGCGCCAGGCCAATCAGGATCGCTTTCAGCGGGACGATGCCCGGATCATGGTGGCCACCAACGCCTTCGGCATGGGGATCGACAAATCCAACGTGCACTACGTCTTTCACTACAACATGCCCAAGGATATGGAGAGCTACTATCAGGAGGCGGGGCGGGCGGGGCGGGACGGGCTTCCTGCGGAGTGCGTGCTCCTTCACGATATGCGGGATCTGCGGATCAACAAATTTCTCATCGAAAAGGATCGGGAGAATCAAGAGCTGGATCCGGAAGAGCTGGAGCGACTCCAGAAGGCCCAGAAGAAGCGTCTCCGCCAGATGGTGGATTACTGCCACAGCACGAGCTGTCTCCGCCGGGAGATCCTGAGCTACTTCGGGGAGAATTCCCCCGCCTCCTGCGGCAACTGCGGGAACTGCCTGCGGAAGGTGAACCTTCAGGATGTCACCATTGATGCCCAAAAGATTCTCTCCTGCGTGAAGCGCATGAAGGAGCGCTACGGCCTTACCTTGCTGATCCAGACCCTCCGGGGGAGCCGGAGCAAAAAGGTGCTGGAGCTGGAGTTTGACAAGCTCTCCACCTACGGTATTATGCGGCAGGAGAGCGAAAGAAGCCTGCGGCGAAAGATCGACTTCCTTCTGGCCCGAGAGTATCTGGAGCTTACGGAGGATGACTTTCCGGTGCTTCAAATCACCCCCCTGGGGCGGGATGTGCTCTTTCGAGGGGCTAGGGTTACCATGCCCTTTGCAGAGAATGAGGCCCGCCCCTCTCTGGTGAGAACCGGAAGCCCCGGCTCTTCCGCCGCACCGGATTCCGAGGAGGAGGCCCTTTTCGAAAGGCTCCGGGAGTTGCGCAAGACCCTGGCAAAGGAAGAGGGGGTGCCGGCTTTCGTGATCTTCTCGGATGCCACCCTCCGGGATCTCTGCGCCAAAAGACCCCGAAACCTGGAGGAGTTCCTTGATGTGGAGGGCATAGGCTATTCCAAGCGAGCCAAGTACGGCGAGGCTTTCCTCAAGGCCCTGGAAGAGCATGCCAAGGCGGGGTAAGGTCGGGGTGTCCCCGGCCTGGTATGCGGTAATCTCTCACATAGATTGAACAGGATGCTGCCCTTCGTCCCGGCATGTTTCAAGATGCGGTTTCCCAATCCCGAAAGGGGTGTGCTCCATGCATGAAATTGACAGGAGTAGAACTGCGGTCCCCTGGCCTCCGGAGGCCACGCTGCTGCAAAACTTTTTTGCCCTCCGGGAGGAGGTGCTTCTGGCCTTTCTCTTCGGTTCCCTGGCCCGGGGAAGGGCCTCGAAAACCAGCGATGCGGACGTGGCGGTGCTGTTTTCCCGGAAGAATAACAGGGAGGACCTGATGCCTCGTGCTCTGAGCCTCAAAAATGATCTGGAAGAGCTGCTTCCTTGCCCGGTGGATCTTGTGACCCTCAACGGGGGGGATGCGGTTATTGCCATGCAGGTACTGCAGTATGGCATCCTGGTGCATGAAAAAGCCGGAGCCCAGGGGGAGTTCATCGCCCGCACCGTGGGGGCTTACGAGGATCTCAAGCGAACGCGCCGCCCCCTGGAAGAGGCCCTTTTACGACATTTGGGGGTGAAGCCTCATGGATTATGACGTTCTTCTCGCCAAGGCGAGCACGGTGCAGCGCTGCATAGCCAGAATTTCCCAGACCATGGGAGGAGATTGCGAAAAACTTCGGGAGTACGATGCCCAGGATGTGGTGGTGCTCAATCTGCAAAGGGCGGTGCAGGCGGTGCTGGATATGGCAGCCCATCTCGGAGCGGATTTGCACGGAGAGGTTCCGCGAACCCTGAAGGAGCATTTCCGCCTTCTTGGGGATGCGAAAGTGATAGACCGGGATCTCGAAAAAAGGCTTGTCTCCATGGTGGGATTTCGGAATATCGCGGTGCATAACTACGAGCAGATTGATGTGCATATTCTGCAATCCATCGTGGAACACCATTTGAAGGATCTTGAAGAATTCTGTCGCATCGCTCTCGATCGGGGAATGGAGCGGCATCATCCGGAAACGTAATCTTTCCCGGGGTTTCCCGGGTGGGGATCTCTCTTCCCACTTTAGCATGTCATGACTTGTCAAATGTGTCCAAATATATCCAAGAGAGGAACGAAGAAAATTATCATGAACAACATGAACAACATGAACAGCATGAATATGGTGAATCAGATTATCTCGGAAAAAGCCCTCATAGGCCAGAACGTGCAGATGGGGTATAACGTGATTATTGAGGAGGATGTGGTTATCGGGGATAACTGCATCCTGGGGCATAACGTAATTATCCGGGCCGGGGTGCGGCTTGGTAAAGGTGTGCTGGTAGGGGATGGGGTGCTGTTGGGAAAGCTTCCCATGAAGGCCTCTTTAAGCGCCGTCACCACCGCCGGCCGGGTGCTCCCCCCTCTGGAGGTGGGAGATTCCGTCACTCTCGGTGCGGGATCTATGGTCTACCGGGGGGCGGTGCTGAAGGATCGGGTCTTCGTGGCGGATTGCGCCACCATCCGGGAGGATGTCACCATCGGGGAGGAGACCATCATCGGCCGGGGGGTGGCGGTGGAGAACAAAACTTCCATCGGCCGACGCTGCAAAATCGAGACCAACGCCTATATTACCGCCCTCTCGGAGATTGAAGACTATTGTTTTGTAGCTCCCGAGGTGGCCTTTACGAACGACAACTTCATGGGGCGTACCGAAGAGCGCAAGAAACATTTCAAAGGCCCGGTGCTGCGTCAGGGGGCCCGGATCGGGGGCAACGCCACCCTACTGCCGGGGATTGAGATCGGCCCGGATGGGGTGGTGGCAGCGGGCTCCGTGGTTACCAAAGACGTGCCTCCCCGTACCATCGTGGCGGGAAACCCTGCCCGGATCTTGCGGGAGGTGCCGCCAGAGCAGCTTCTGGAGAACCAGGTCTTCTATGAGCCTCATGCGAAATCCTGAGGGGAGATGCACTGTGCGAAAAATCTGCGTGGTGGCGGGAACCCGTCCCGAGGCGATTAAAATGGCCCCCGTGGCGCTGGCGGTGCGGGAGGATCCGCGCTTTGAGCTGCATCTTCTCGCCACGGGGCAGCACCGGGAGATGCTTCTGGAGCCGTTACGCTTCTTCGGCCTGGAGCCGGATGACTTTCTGAACATCATGAAAAAAGGGCAGACTCTGGATTACGTCACCGCCGCAGTGCTTCAGGAGACTGGAAAGGTCTTCGACCGCATTCATCCCGATATGGTGCTGGTGCACGGGGATACCACCACCACCTTCGCCGCCGCTCTCGCCGCCTTCTACCGGGGGATTCCCCTGGGGCATGTGGAGGCGGGGCTTCGAAGCGGGGATCTCACCCAACCCTTTCCGGAGGAGATGAACCGCCTTCTGGCGGATCGCATCTGTACCCTCTGGTTCCCCCCCACTCCCGGGGCTAAGGCGAACCTGCTCGCCGAAGGGTGCCCTGAAGAGCGCATCACCGTTACGGGAAATACCGTTATCGACGCTCTTCTTGCAGCTTCCGAACGGGTGGAGCGTCCCGAAACCCCGGAGCTTGCACGGATCCCCCAAGAGGTTCCCCTGGTGCTTCTCACCGCCCATCGCCGGGAGACCTGGGGGGAGGGGTTGGAGCGCATCTGTCGGGGGGTGCTGGAGCTGCTGCGCCTTGAAGAAGATCTCTGGTTTCTCATCCCCATGCATCTCAACCCGGTGGTGCGTCAGGTCTTTCTGGATCGCTTGGGAGAGGAGAGCCGGGTTATCCTCTGTGACCCTCTGCACTATCCCGATTTCGTCTGGGCCATGAAGCGCAGCGCCGTGATCTTAAGCGACAGCGGAGGGGTGCAGGAGGAGGCTCCGGCGCTCTCCAAGCCCGTGCTGGTGATGCGGAATGTCACCGAGCGCCCCGAGGCGGTGGAGGCGGGAACCGCTCTGCTGGTGGGAACGGACCCGGAGAAGATCGTGGAGGAGACCCGCAAGCTCCTGGAAGACGAATCCTACTACCGTAGCTTTCTCGCGAAGAACGCCAAACCCTTCGGAGACGGCAGTGCCTCGGTGAAAATCCTGGAGGCCCTGCAGGGGTATTTTACACTTCGAGAATAAAAGGATGCCACATAAGGAGGAGAGGAAATGGATCGGGAACAGACCTTTACAGCGGTGCTTTGCAGGGAAGGGAAGTGGTATGTGGCGCATTGTCCCGAGATCGGCACCGTAAGCCAGGGAGAGAGCATTGAAGGGGCTTTGCACAACCTGAAGAAAGCTACGGAACTGTATCTTGAAGAACTTTCGAAAGATTCCGCTTGACCGTCCTGCCTTTTTTGCTATCATCGTTCATAGCTTCGTAGCTTCATAGCTGGGCCATCCCATCGAACACCGCAAGAGAGCCTTCGGGGATTTGCCAAAGATACAAAAATATTTCCCGAAGCGCCGAAGGGGCAAGGCGGCCAACACCGCTGAAACTCTCAGGCGAAAGGATTGCGGTGGGAGGGATCTCTGGAAAGACGAAAACCTATCGTCTGCCTAGGGAGCAAACTCGGGGCTGTTATACCCCTGAGCGAAACTCCAGGGCACCAGGACAGAGCAGGCCATAACCCGAGGGGGTACGGTCATGTCTGTTGTTTCGGTGCTTCTTACCAACAATCCACAGCTCTTTTTGTACTGCACATCCATTCATAAAATTTCCGGAACATCCTGGGATGTCCTCCTTGAGGCGAGGAATAAAATCCATCAGGGCTGGAAGCTTTTGACGCACCCCCTTTATGGTAATTTCCTTCCCTCGCAACAACCCTATCGTTCTATTCTTCTCCAATCCTCAGAAAACCCCGAAATGGGGGGGATGGTGGATCTGGATTCTTTCTCGCTCATCGAAGAAGCTCTCGGTGTATACCGTTCGTACAAAGAAAAAGGCGCTATCCGGCAGCTTGGTACGCATGCTCCTGAAGTTGAGGAGGACTATGCTCTTCTCGACCGCCATCTTCTCCAGCAGAGTCTGGAGCAGTATGGCCTGTGGGGAGGCGTGTCTCCTCTTCCTCAAAAAAGCATGCTCCAAAGCACGTTCCCATAGGTGTGACTGCCGGAGCGGGGTGGCTTTGTCCTTTCCGGCATGAATACATAGAGAATATTTTTAAAAGAAAGGAGATGAAATAATGGTAGAGGTTACAGCGGAAAATTACAAAGAGGAAGTGCTACAGAGCGATCTCCCCGTAGTGGTGGATATCTGGGGCCCCAAGTGCGGTCCCTGCCTCGCCCTGATGCCTCGGGTGGAGGAGCTGGCAGCGGAGTATGAGGGAAAAATAAAGTTTTGTAAGCTCAACTCTCAGGGCAACCGGAAGCAGCTTATTTCCCTCAGGGTTATGTCCCTGCCGGGGTTCTTGTTCTACAAAGGCGGCGAAGAGAAGGCTCGGGTGATGGGGGCGGATGCTACCATCGAGAAGGTCAAGGAGCAGGCGGAAGCACTGCTTGCGTAAAACCCGTAAAGGGGGGATTTGGCGGTGAAACTCGAACTGCATAAAGTACGAGTTTCGGGAATTCGGCTGGGGAGTGCCACTACCCTGGAAAAGGGGATTCTTACCGTGGATGAGCAGGCCATTCTTGAGATGCTTCGCAAGGACGACCGCTTTGCCTCGGTGAAGGTCGATGTGGCCTCCCCCGGAGAGAAGACCCGAATTGTACCGGTAAAGGATGCGGTGGAACCCCGCTGCAAGCTCGAAGGGAACGGGGGGATTTTCCCCGGCTTTATCGGCGATGTAGAGACCGTGGGCTCCGGCAAAACTCTCGTTCTTGAGGGTGCTGCGGTGGTGACCTGCGGCAAGATCGTGGGATTTCAAGAGGGGATCGTGGATATGTCCGGCCCTGGGGCGGAGTACACCCCCTTCTCCAAAACCTGCAACCTGGTGCTGGTCTTCGAGCCCGTGGAGGGGTTGGAGAAGCACTACTACGAAGCCGCCTGCCGGGAGGCGGGGTTTAAAACCGCCCACTATCTGGCTACCGCGGTGAAGGATGCAGTCACGGCAGATGCGGTGGAAACCTACGAGATGCCCCCGCTGGCGGAGTCTCTCAAGGCCTATCCAGAGCTGCCCAAGGTGGCCTATCTCTACATGCTCCAGACCCAGGGGTTGCTTCACGACACCTATGTCTACGGGGTGGATGCCAAGAAGATTCTTCCCACCCTCATCTCCGCCACGGAGATTATGGACGGGGCTATCGTGTCGGGGAACTGCGTCTCCGCCTGCGATAAGAACAGCACCTATGTGCACATCAACAACCCGGTGATTAAGGCGCTTTACGGTCGCCACGGCAAGGATTACAACTTCGTGGGAGTTATCATCACCAACGAAAATGTCACCCTGGCGGACAAGAAGCGGAGTTCTTCCTACGCCACCAAGCTGGCCTCCATGATCGGGGTGGAGGGCCTTCTCATCAGTGAAGAGGGCTTCGGCAACCCCGATGCGGATCTCATCATGAACTGTACCAAGGCGGAGAAGCTCGGTATCAAGACCGTGCTTATCACCGACGAGTATGCGGGGCGTGACGGGGCGAGCCAGTCTCTGGCAGATGTAGCACCCCAGGCGGATGCGGTGGTTACCGGAGGTAATGCCAACGAAGTTATCGTGCTGCCCCCCATGGAGAAGGTTATCGGCTATCCCGACTTCGCCAACATCATCGCCGGGGGCTTCGACGGCTCTCTTCGGGAGGATGGCTCTATTGAGGTGGAGATCCAGGCCATCACCGGAGCCACCAACGAGCTGGGCTTTTCCAAGATCAGCGCCATAATGATCTAAAAGTAGTAAAAAACGTTGGTGCATTTTTGAAGCAAATCGAAGTAAACCGAAGTAAACTGAAGTAAGTCGAAGTAGATCACGTACGTCAAAGCAGGCAACTATCGAGATACCGTACATATCATAATGAGGAGGTGTGCAGCATGGGTAAGCTTTCGGGCAAGAAATTGCTTCTTCTCGGCGAGCGGGACGGCGTGGCCGGCCCCGCCATGGAAGAGTGTCTGAAAGACTCCGGGGCGGAGATCGTCTTTTCCGTTACCGAATGCTTCGTCTGAACCGCCGCCGGAGCCATGGATCTGCAGAACCAGCAGCGCGTCAAGGACGCCGCTGAAAAGTACGGAGCTGAAAACGTCGTAGTCATTCTCGGTTCTTCCGATGCGGAAGGCGCAGAGATCTACGCGGAAACCGTCGCGAACGGTGATCCTACTTTTGCAGGTCCCCTGGCAGGAGCCCCGTTGGGGCTCGCGGTCTATCACGTGTTCGAGCAGGAGATTCGGGACGAAATCGACCCCGCAGTCTGGGAAGAGCAACTTGGGATGATGGAGATGGTGCTTGACGGGGATGCCCTCGCCGAAGCTACCAAGGGAATCCGCGAAGAGTTCAGTAAGTGGACTGTCTAGCGGAAACGATGATGTGAGGAGGGAAAGCATGTCCTTCCGTGTGGTGCATTACATTAACCAGTTCTTTGCCGGTATCGGAGGCGAGGAAAAAGCGGACCACAGACCGGAAATCCGGGAAGGCATCGTCGGACCGGGCCAGGCATTGCAGGCCGCCCTTGGGGATCAAGCCACCGTGGTAGCCACGGTGATTTGCGGCGACGGGTACTTTGCGGAGAATATCGATGGAGCGCTTGAGGAGATTCTCGCCCTGGTGGCTCCCTACAAGCCAGATCTTCTCGTGGCGGGCCCTGCCTTCAATGCGGGGCGCTACGGTACCGCCAGCGGCGGCGTATGCGCCATGGTGGGAGAAAAGTTGGGTATTCCTACTGTTACGGGGATGCACCCGGAAAATCCCGGGGTGGACATGTACCGTAAAAACACCTACATCGTGGAGACCGCCGACAGCGCCCGGGGCCTTCGCAAGGCCGTACCGGTCATGGCGGTTCTTGGGCTGAAGCTTCTCAAGGGTGAGGCTCTGGGTACTCCCTCGGAAGAGGGGTATCTCGAAAAAGGTGTGCGACACAACGTCTTTCTTTCCCGAGTCGGTGCGGAACGTGCGGCGGAGATGCTGGCGAAGAAGCTCCGGGGCGAGGAGTTCGTCACGGAGTATCCCATGCCGACTTTTGACAGAGTGCCCCCGGCGGCAGCTCTGAAGGATCTCAAAAACGCTACCATCGCCCTGGTAACCTCCGGAGGGATTTGCCCCAAGAACAATCCGGATCATATCGAGGCCTCCAGTGCTTCCAAGTACGGGGCCTACAGCATTGATGATCTCGATAAACTTTCCTGTGAGGATTCTGAAACCGCCCACGGCGGCTACGATCCCACCTATGCCAACGCAGACCCCAACCGGGTGCTCCCGGTGGACGTGCTACGGGATATGGAAAAGCAGGGAGTCTTTAAAAAGCTCTACGGTACCTACTTCACCACCGTAGGAAACGGGACTCCCGTGGCCTACTCCAAACGCTTCGGAGAAGAGATCGCCCAGAAGCTCAAGGCGGATGGGGTGGATGCGGTTATTCTCACCTCCACCTGAGGAACCTGCACTCGTTGCGGCGCAACGATGGTTAAAGAAATTGAACGTGCAGGCTTCCCGGTGGTGCATGTCTGCACCATCGTCCCCATCTCCCTCACGGTGGGAGCAAACCGTATCATCCCCGCTGTGGCCATCCCCTATCCCTTTGGGGATCCCGCCAAAACTCCCGAAGAAGAGTATGCAATTCGCAAGCATATTGTGGAGAAATCGCTGAAGGCTCTTCAGACCGAAGTGTCCGAACAGACTGTGTTTAACGACTAGTTTTTTCTTTGAGGCTTCCCAAAAGGGTCGGAGCTGCTACGCTCCGGCCCTTTGTTCCATACCTGGCTACCTTAGCTTCCTGACTGCAAGCCTGCAACGATGCGGCTCGAAAGGTTACGGGAATTTCCTGCGAGGAAGCGCTCCCGAAGACGTAATGAAAATACCACGAAGATTGACTCTGAAAGGAGAGAACATCTGCCCATGTCTAAAGTTGCCATCAAGGGGCACGCCTACTGCCTCAACCATACGCCGGAGCTTGCGCTTCACTACGGAATTACCCCCTATTCGGAGCGCAAAGCCAAGGGGGAGACGGAGTTCCTCACCAAGCTCCCTGCATGCGCCATGTCCTACAAGGATGCCGTACAATACCCCGCTAACCAGGCCTATCTCGGCGGCCTTGATCTGGATATTCTTGAAAAGACCCCCTCTCCCTGGTACGAAAACCCCGTAACCGAGGCATCCCGCTTCGCCCCCTACGGAGAGATCATGCCGGAGGACGAGTTTCTGGGGCTTATGAACATCTGTGATGTCTTCGACCTCTTCTGGCTTGAAGAAAGCTTTGGAGAGGCGGTGCGGGCCAAGCTGGAGCAGCATCCCCTTCTCAACGAAAAGCACCTCAAGCGCTTTTCCAAGGGACACGATGCGGCGGAGATCACCCAGGAGGTGGCAAAGCACCACGCTCTGCCGATCTATTTCGAAGGCAAGGTGGTGGGGTGCTGCCGCCGGGGGCACGATGTGGACGAATGCCTGGAGGCCTACGTGCTTCTAGAAAACATCGCCTGCAAAGCCGGGGGGGTGCTGGTGTTGTTGCACCTGCTCAAAAACGCCTCCATGGCTCCCGAAGAGGTGGATTTCGTCATCGAATGTTCCGAAGAGGCCGCGGGAGATATGAACCAGCGTGGGGGCGGCAACTTCGCCAAAGCTGTAGCAGAGATCGCCGGATGCCTCAACGCCAGTGGTTGCGATGTTCGGGGCTTCTGCGCCGGCCCGGTGAATGCTGTTATCGCCGCAGCCTCCCAGGTGGCCGCAGGGGCCCGGAAGAACTGCGTGGTTCTTGCGGGGGGAGCCATCCCCAAGCTCTACATGAACGCCCGGGATCACGTGCGCAAAGATGTCCCCGCTCTGGAGGACTGCCTGGGGAACTTCGCGGTGCTCCTCACTCCCGACGACGGCACCTCTCCGGTGATGCGCCTGGATGCTCTGGGGAAGCACACCGTGGGAGCCGGCGCCTCTCCGCAGGCCGTCACGGGGGCTCTCGTGCTGGATCCTCTGGAGAAGCTGGGGCTTACCTTCACGGATGTGGATAAATATGCCGCAGAGCTTCAGAACCCGGAGATCACCCTCCCCGCAGGGGCGGGGAATGTCCCCGAGGCAAACTACAAAATGATAGCCGCCCTGGCAGTGATGAAAAAGCAGCTCGAAAAGAGCGACATGCCCGCCTTCGTAAAGCAGCGGGGCTACCCCGGTTTTGCCCACACCCAGGGACACATCCCCTCGGGAGTTCCCTTCATGGGGCATGCGGCGGATATGCTTCGGGCAGGGAGGATTCAGCGGGCCATGATCATCGGTAAGGGGAGCCTCTTCCTCGCCCGGCTCACCAACCTTGCGGATGGAGCCTCCTTTATCATGGAAAACTCCACGGGAGCGGAAAGTAGCTCGGGAGTCACCAAAGACGACGTGAAACGCATCGTCCTTGAGGCCCTGGAAGAACTTGCCGCTAACCTCTCGGGCAAGTAGAGCCAAAGGAGGCCGAAAGGAATGTCGGATACGAAGGATACGAAAAAACTTGTAGGAGAGATACTCCACGAAATTCTGGATGCCGCCAAGAGCGGAGGCCCCCGAACCTCGGTGGGGCTCCTCTCTAGGGGGAGCGAACTTGGCCCGGAGGAGATGATTCGGGGAGGGGTGCTGGCCCAGCAGGAAAATCCAGGAATCCGGGTGGTGATGATCGGCCCCAAGCCGAAGAACGCCCCGGAGCTTGCATGGATCGAAACCGAGGACTGCGAGAAGGATATCGCCGATGCCATGGAGAAGGCCCTGAAGGAAAAACGCATCGCCGGGGCGGTGGCGCTGCACTATCCCTTCCCCATCGGGGTCACCACCATCGGCCGGGTGCTCACCCCCGCCAAGGGGAAGCCCATGATTCTTGCCTCCACCACCGGCACAAGCTCCGCCCTGCGAGGGGAGAGCATGGTGCTCAACGCCCTCTACGGAGTGGCCACCGCCAAGGCCATGGGGATTCAGGATCCCACCGTGGGAATTCTCAACGTGGAGAGCGCCCAGCCCGTCTTCCGGGCTCTCAACTCCCTCAAGGAAGCGGGCTATCCCCTCACCTTCGGTGCCAGCCTTCGCAAGGATGGGGGATCCGTTCTCCGGGGGAACGACATCCTCGGGGGGGCGGTGGATGTCTGTGTGGCGGACTCCCTCACGGGGAACGTGCTCATCAAGATGTTCGCCTCCTACAGCACCGGGGGGGGGTACGAAGCTCTGGGATGGGGATACGGCCCCTCCTGCGGTGATAAATGGCCCCACGTGGTCTCCATCATCTCCCGGGCCAGCGGCGCCCCGGTAATCGCCAACGCCGTGGCCTTCACCGCCCGTGTGGCGGCGGCGGGGCTTCCGGAGCTGGTGCAGGAGGAGCTGAAAAAAGCTCGTAAAGCTGGTCTGGATACGGTGCTGGAGGGGTTTCGTCCCAAGGCGGCTGCCGCTGAGGAAGTGGTTACCGCTCCTCCCGCAGAGCCCACGGATGAAGAGATTCACGGAGTGGATGTGCTGGAGATGGAAAACGCCGCCAGAGAACTCTGGAAGGCGGGAATCTACGCCGAAGCCGCCATGGGCTGCACCGGTCCTGTGGTGAAGCTGAACAAAAAGCATGAAGAACAGGCCCTGGAAATTCTGAAAAAAGCGGGGTATATCTAGGGTTATGACGGGGGCGGCGTATGCTTGCCCCCGTGTTTTTTGTATATTTTTAACAACGTTCTTGAAAGTCCTGGCTATTTTTGAAAGAAAGGAGGAAGATGGAAAAAGGTGTTATAGCTCCCATGCGTTTCGAGGCGTTTTTTGCGGCAGAAACAAGGAGAAAAAGGAGGTAGTTGGTTTTATGCGAAAGAATTGGTTACTGATTCTCACAGCGCTCTGTGTTCTTATAGTAGGGGTTTCCGGAGCCTTTGCCTGCACCCCCCTGGCGGCGGGGAAGGATGCCACGGTGGATGGATCCACCATGGTAGCTCATACCTGCGACGGATGGTACGACCACCGGATTCAGATCGTACCCGGCGGTACCTTTGAAGAGGGAGCCATGGCTCCGGTCTATCAGCGAGTCTGTCTGCAGACCCGTCCGGATAGGCCTCTGGTGAAGGTTATGGATATCCCCCAGGCCAAAGAGACCTACACCTACTTTAACATTGGCTACCCCTTCATGAACGAGCACCAGCTCATGATGGGAGAGGATACCTGGAGTGGCCGGGACGAGAACGAAACCCCCGAGGGGGCCTTCTGGATCGAAACCCTTCAGATCTTTGGGCTTCAGCGCGCCAAGACCGCCCGGGAGTCCATCGTTGTTATGGGCGAGCTGGCGGAGAAGTACGGCTACAGCGACGGCGGAGAGACCCTTATCATTGCGGACCCCCAAGAGGTCTGGGTCTTTGATATCTGCGGCGCCGGCCCCCTCTGGCAGCAGGGAAGCAGTGAGCCCGGAGCCATCTGGGCGGCCCGGCGGCTTCCGGACGATCACGTTATCGTTTGCGCCAACCGCTCCCGCATCGGGGTTATTGATTTCGACGACAAAGACAACTTCATGTATTCCTCCAACATGGTCTCCTTCGCCAAGCAGATGGGATGGTATGAAGAGGGAGATTTCAACTTCTCCGAGATTTACAACCCCAACCCCTACGGATCTGACTACTACCAGAGCCGCCGGGAGTGGCGGGCCTTCGACCTTATGGCTCCCTCCCTCAATCTTGAGCCCAGATCCCAGAAGGAGCCCCACTATCCCTTCTCGGTGAAGCCCGACAAAAAAGTTTCGGTGCAGGATTTCATGGCCATCTACCGGGATCACCTGGAAGGTACCGAGTTTGATCTCACCAAGGGCATGGCGGCAGGCCCCTTCGGCAACCCCAACCGTTGGCCCACCCCCAAGAGCGTGCGTCCCGAGGGTATGGAAGACTGTGACTGGGAGCGAGCCATCGCCATGTTCCGCTGCTCCTACAGCTTCGTGGCCCAGAGCAGAAGCTGGCTCCCCGCCACCATCGGCGGCGTTCTCTGGTTTGGCCAGGATGCTCCGGATACCACCTGCTATCTCCCCATCTATGCGGGAGTTACCGAGGTTCCTCTCTCCTGGAGCACCGGCAAACGCCACATCTTCGACCGGGAATCCGCCTGGTGGGCCTTCAACTTCGTGAATAACTGGGCCTCCCTCAAGTGGTCCTACATGATTCAGGATATCAACGCCCTTCAGCAGAAGTTCGAAGGTCTCTTCTTCGCCTCCCAGCCCGCAGTGGAAGAGAAGGCCCTGGCCCTTTACAAGGAAGATCCCGCCAAGGCGGCGGCCTACCTTACGGATTACACCTACGGCAACATGCTCATGGTGGAGACCGCCTGGTGGAACCTCGGCTGGCACCTGGTGGGCAAGTACCAGGACGGCTACGTGATGAACGAAGAAGGACAACAGAAACAGGTGGGCTATCCCACGGAATGGCTTAAGGAGGTTGGCTTCGGGGAGACCATGATCAAAAAGTAGAGAAAAAGCTTTTCCGAGGCTGCTCTTCTTTCGGTTGGGTAACCCCTTCGTCACCTCTCCATGTTTTTGTTCCAATTGGTTTTTGAAAGGGTAATGCGGTTTTTCTGGCGGTTTTCTGACAGTTTCTTAGAATGTGACTAAGGAGAAGATTTACGATGAAAAACGTTATGCGTTCTCTTTTTGCGGGTGTGATTCTTTTGGGGCTGTTTCTATCCGCATCTTTTGGTTGCACGGATATCGTGGCGGGAAAAGACGCTACTGTAGATGGTTCTGTCATTACCTCCCAGACGGCGGATGGGGCATTTTACAACGCCCGGGTGGAAATTGTTCCCGGAGGGAAACATGCCAAGGGCGAGATGGCGCCGGTGTATTGGAATATTACGAACGAGGAGTACGGCCCTCCCGTAAAAATAGGGGAGATTCCTCAGGTAGAAGAGACCTATGCCCATTATCGTTTTGGTTATCCTTGCCTTAACGAGCATGGTCTTGCCATAGGGGAAACCACTATCGGTCAAAAGGAGGAACTCAAGACCTTCCGCCCCGATGCAAGGGCCATCATGACCGTGGAACAGCTTGCTTCCTTTGCCCTGCAACGAACCAAGACAGCCCGAGAGGCCATTGCCGTAATGGGGGATCTGGCGGAGACCTATGGTTTCCTGCCCTCCTGTATTGCTGAAGGAGAGTGTCTTACCGTTGCGGATAGTGACGAAGCGTGGATTTTTGAGGTGCGCAGCACTGGCATGATGTGGACCCCCGAAAGCGGTAACCCCGGCGCGGTTTGGGTGGCCCAGCGGGTTCCTGATGATATGGTGGTGGTGGTTCCCAATATGAGCCGTATCCAGGAAATTGATCCAGAGGATACGGAAAACTTCATGGTGGCGAAGCACTACAAAAGCTATGCCATCGAAATGGGACTCTACGACCCCGATTCGGGAAAGCCCTTCAGCTGGCAGGATGCCTATTCTCCAGCCACGGGCAACGATGATTGGTCCATGGCATCTATGTGGATTCGTAACAGGCTCTATTCCATCCACAAGGCTCTTGCACCCTCCCAGAAATGGGATCCCTATGCAGAGACCCGATCTTACCCCTTTGCAATCAAGCCGGAAAAGAAGATCTCTGTTCAGGATGTAATGACCATGCTTCGAGGACATCATGAGGGCTCCGTCTTCGATATGTACGAAGATCCCGCCTGGTACATCAAGGATGGAGATGGGATGGCTAAGAGTGACCTTGCCACTCCCTTCCCTTCCAAAGCTTTGCGGAAACTTCTGAATATTCCTTATAATCGCCCCACCGCAAAGTGGGACTGTGCCTACAGTTTCGTTTCCCAAAGCAGGAGGGATGTCCCCGATCCTCTGAAAACCATTCTCTGGTTCGGTTTCGACAATCCTCACACAACCTGTTACGTGCCCATTTATAATGGTATTACTGAGACTCCGAAGAGCTGGCGTACCTTTGATCGAAACGCCTTTGATTTGAACTCCACCCAGTGGGCTTTCATGCTGGCGGACGATCTCGTGGTCAATCGCAACTACGCCAAGGCCATGGAAGACCTCAAAGCTGTACGGGATTCCATGGAGCAAAGTCTTTTTGAAAAGGTGGCGGCCGTGGATGCAGAGGCCACCAAGCTTTATCAGGAAGACCCCGTTAAGGCAAAGGCTTATCTGACAAAATTTGTGAATGACAGCATGATCGAAGTGGAAAAGCTTTGGTGGGATCTGAACTGGACCTTGATTTCAAAGTATACGAACAACAAATAGTGTAGCATTTTAAGGGGCCGCAAAAGCGGCCCCCATCGTTAACGAGGAGGCATAGTAGTAATGAGACGTTTTCTGATACTGGCGACCATGATTATAGTAGGGTGTTCCGCCCTTGCCGGAATGGGCTTTGGAGCCGAAATCCCCGTAGTGGAGGGTCCCCTTATGGTCACCACCTGCGGCCAGAGCCCTGGGGCGGTGATGGTAAAGATGTCCGCCATGGCGGCGGGCTTTACCGCGGAGCATAACAACGACCTTACTGCGGCGGATCTGGAGGGGAAAGAGTATAAAACCCTCATTATCACCACCGGCACCAGCATGAAGGGGATGGGTGCCGCGGGAACGGACGTGAAAAAAGAGATTGAGCGCTGCACCGCCCTGATGGAGGCGGCTCGGGAGAAGGGGATGCTTGTTATCGGTGCCCATATCGAAGGGATGGCCCGGAGAGCGGATCAGGCGGATCAGGACTCCATCGAGGGTATCGTCCCTCATTCGGACATGATCCTCGTAGTGGAGGGGAGCAATTCCGACGGGCTTTTCTCGGGATATGCCAAGGATAAGGATCTTCCCAT
Organism: uncultured Synergistaceae bacterium; assembly: GCA_964539095.1. Taxonomy (GTDB): domain Bacteria; phylum Synergistota; class Synergistia; order Synergistales; family Aminiphilaceae; genus DAIPKP01. The sequence continues at coordinate 23,051 of CAZIFL010000025.1, read as the reverse complement.
TCTTATCGTGAAGGATGCCCTCGGCATCGGCCAGGGGCTGGCGGGAACAAAGCCATAGAATAGAATTGGAAGCAGGAGAATCGAACACGAAGGGTTGTTATTCATATGACCATGTACACGCATGCCGGCCTGGTGCTGGCAGCTATCGTCCTCGCCTTTCTGGCCGCCCGAAAGTTCCGGTTGAGTACGGAACTCTCCATGATGGCGGCTACTTTGGTGGGAGCGGTGGCTCATGCTCTGATTCCCATGGGGGTGGATCCTCGTTCTCCCATATCGATCTTCCCCGTCCGCCATCTGGTGGAGGGGATGTTTACCTACTTTGATGTCTGTCTCATCTTTATGACCGCCACCTTCTTCATGGCCCTTCTCAAGGAGGCGGGGGGAGTGGCCTTCATCGTGCGGGAGATCGTAACCCGATTTTCCCGCAGGCGGGGGCTCTGCCTTGCCTTTCTTACGGTGCTCATGCTCGTTCCCGGAGCTATCACCGGCTCGGGAGCCACCACGGTGCTTACCGTGGGGGGGCTGGTGGGGGCGGTTTTCGCCGCCATGGGGATCTCCGAAACCCGCCGGGTGGCCCTTATCTACGTGCTGGCCTGTATGAGTGCCGCAGCCCCTCCCATCAATCTCTGGGCCATGATGGCCGCTGCAGGGGCCAACATGCCCTACGTGGGTTTTGCCAAACCCCTGCTGGTGCTCTCCTTGGCGGGGGCCTTTTTCGCCACCTTCTACCTTGCCCGGAAAAGCGGTGCGGTGGATACGGAAAAAGCCCTGGCGGAGCTTCCGCCGGTGCCTCCGGGATGGAACTGGTTCCGGGTGCTCCTCCCCTTTGCAGTGCTGGTAGCCATCGTTCTGGCGGGGCGTTTTATTCCTCATGCCTTTCCCGTGGTGGGGCTTCCCCTCATCTTCATGATTTCCGCGGCTGTCACGCTTGCGGTGAGCCCTACAAGGCTCCCCATCTTCGATATTGCCGGCAAGACCGTGAAGGATCTGCTTCCCCTGGTGGGGATCATGGTGGTGGTGGGGGCTCTCATCCAGGTTATGGCCCTCAGCGGTGCCCGGGGGCTCATCTCCCTGGGAGTGGTGATTCTTCCTCTCTCGGTGCTCTTCGGAACCCTCTGGCTCATTCTCCCCGTCTCGGAGGGGATGCTCCAGTATGCGGTGGCTCCGCTTCTGGGGGTCCCCCTCATCATGCTCTTCAATATGAAGGGGCTTAACCCCGTGATCTGCCTCGCCGCCATGGGGGTTCTTTGGCCCCTGGGGGATTGCCTTCCTCCCACGGCGGTGGTGGGAAGAGCCACGGTGATGGAGCTGCACTACCAGGGTAAGTACTACGGTGAATTTGTCCGTACCGCTCTGGTGCCGCTGCTCTTCGTGGCGGTTCTCTGTACCCTCTTTTTGGTGTACAGCAAAGAGTTGTCCTTCCTGGGGGTGTAGATGATGATACTCATCAATTCCACGATCTCTCTTCTCTACTACGGCATCAGCCTCTTCTTCCTTGCCATGGTGTTTCGTAATTTCCTCAAGACCAAGGATCCCCAGGAGGCGGTGCTCTACTGTCTGATCATGATCCCCTTTGCCCTCCGGGTTCTACGGATCAAGTAGGGGGTGGATGATGAAACTATCTCTGAAAAACGTTAAAATTCTTGCCTTTCTCGGAGCCGCCCTCTGCGGAGCCTTGGCGGGGTGGCAGTTCTACCAGCAGCGAATCTACCAGGAGCCCGTGGTGCTCGGCCCAGGGGTGACGGCGGTCCGCAAGCTCAGCGAGTACAGTCCTGCGGTAAAGGGCACGGTGAACGACTGTAACGTCTATATCCTGGATAGCGGTGAGCCCGGAGCTACCGCCCTGCTCATCGGAGGCTCTCACCCCGAAGAGCCTGCGGCGAACCTCAGCACCCTGCTTTTTGTGGAAAACGCGGTTCCCCGGGCGGGGCGGCTTCTGGTGATCAACCGGGCCAATACCAGTGCCTCCCTGGGAACCCGCATGGGAGAGGCCTACCCCCGGTTCTACTCCATCGAAACCCCCTGGGGAAAGCGAACCTGGCGCATGGGGGATCGCTGTGCCTCCCCTCTGGACTCCTGGCCCGATCCCGAGGTGTACATCCACTATCCCAGCGGCCAGAATCTGGCCTACATGGATATCCGCAATCTCAACCGGGCCTGGCCCGGCCGGGAAGATGGGCTTATCGTAGAGCGCACCACCTACGCCATGATGGAACTCATCCGAAAAGAAAAGGTGGATCTGGTGCTGGATTACCACGAGGCAGAGCTGGAGTACCCCGTGGAGAATACCATCGTGGTGCATGAAAAAGCCCAGGCCGTGGGGGCCATGACCTCCATGATGCTCACCGCCTCCACTTTCCCTGTGCCCATCGGCATGGAGTTCTCTCCCAAGATGCTTCACGGACTTTCGCACCGGGAGATCGGGGATCACAGTCAGGCCATGTCCCTTCTGGCGGAGGTGGCGGAGCCCATGCTGGACCGTATCCGGGGAATTACGGACGAAGAGCTTCTCATGTCCGGCAGGGATCGCTTTGTCATGAAGGCGGGGGAGCATAAGCTACTCTACGCCCCTATAGACGAAACGGGGTGGCCCATCGAAATCCGGGTGGGGCGGCACGTCACCACCTTTATGACCATGCTCCAGGTGCTTGCCCAGATGGACCCCTCCAAGGCCCTGGTGCTGGAGAATGTCCCGGATTATGCCACCATGGTTCAGGGAGGCCTGGGCCCCTACTTCCACAACCCCGAAAATGCCCGGGAGGGGAGAATTTTCTACGATTAGTTTTTTGTTTTTTTGCGCAGTCTTAAGGCCGGAGAGAACCCCTTCTCCGGCCTTTTTTTCAAGTAGCGTTTTAAGAAAGGAGGATGTGTCATGAGTAATAATATCCGGGGAATGGATCTGCTGCTACTCTTTACGGAGGAATACCCCTGCTGGGATAAGGACACCGTGGAACGGGCAGGGGAGAGCGTTGAGGACCTTGCCTTTCTTGAGGAGTCTGGCCTTGTGGCTTCGAAGGATGGCATCTGCCAGCTTACCGAGGCGGGGAGGAAGCGCTTTCGAGAGGAGGCCGCCGCATCCTGGTACGAGGCGGAACCCGCCGGGGACGTTTCGGATCCGGCCCGGGCGCTGCGGCGCAATCGGCTGGTGCGGCTTCTGGATGGGGCCTTTCTCGGCCGGTGGGGGCTCAAAAAAGCTCTTCCGGGAAAAAAGCTTCCCCTGGTGGGGGATCTTTCGGGGGCGGAGATAGTTACCCTTGAGCAAAAGAATCTGCTCTGGAGTTTCCAGGAGCACCCCTTCGTGCGGGCCTTTAGGGAAAAATACCCCCCCGGCAGAGTGGATACCCCCCCTCGGAACATGGAGGATTTTGCCCAGTGGCGAAGTTCTCAGGGGGAGCGTGAAGGTTCCTGGGAGCTGGATCTTCTCATGCTACACTACTGCGACTTCACGGAGTACATGAGCTACCCCGCCCCGAAAAACGATACTCTGGGGCTCTTCTGTGCGGACCGCCTCTTCTGCGCCTTTCTCCCCGAAGGGGGAGAGGGGGAGAACCCCATACCGGAGATGCTGGAAACTCTAGGAAAGTGGTATCTCTTCATGCTCGGTCAGCGACGGCTCTACATGCCCTACTCCTACGACATGGATCCGGAAGAGCAGAACTCCGTAAGCTGGTTCTTCTGGGTGGCTCGTACGGAAGAAGAGGCCCGCAACGCTGCCGCCGTCTTGAAAAACTACGGCAACGCCCTGGCGGAACCCGGCATGCCCTGCGACATCTGGGTGATCAGCGAAGAGGCCCTGGAGGGTCAACCCCGGCAACAGGAAAGCTTCTGGGATCTCTTTGCAGAGATTGCCCATCCGGTGTCGCGGTAAGGGGTTTCTTGGGGGTTTGTCCCTTTAAGCTCCCCGCTTCTCCTGGGGGAGCTGTTGCACCTCCTGATGGATGAACTCGTAGTCCATAAAGGCGAGATCCTCCCGGGCGGAGGCTACCCGATCCAGGGGAACCGCTCGGGCAAAGAGGTCCTTCGCCCGGGTGAGCATCATGAGGCTTGCAGTATGTACCCCCTTTCCCGAGGGATCTTCCAGCAGAAGGCTCCGGTAGGGGCTGCCGCAGAGCCGCTGATTTGCGGGAAGCGGATGGGTGTAAAGAACGTATCCCTGAAGGACCAGATCTTCCGCCCGATTGAATACCTTGAGGGGAGAGCCGTCGATGTACTTTGCCCAGTCATAACGTTCCTGTACTTTGGGATTATTTGTAAGAAGAAGCATGGTGTTCCGTCACCTCCAGTATGAAAATGAAAAAACCTGGAATCGGGGGTAGAAAACAGGGGAGGGCATCGAAGCCCACCCCTGCTCGTTTTTCTCCCTGCCTTTAGCTAGTGGCTCATTCCCACTTATATTATTATCCTGAAAGAGCCGCGAGAGCCGGAGCTTATGTGTTCCCGGCAGCGACATTGTGGTCGGCGAGCACAGCTTTGCGTCGTGGAGGCCCGGTGTCGGCACAGGACGTGCCGACAAGCCCCAGTCGTGCCAAGGATGGCACGTCTGGGGCGACGGGCCGGAGCAGCAAAGCAAGGGAGCGGTTCGACCACACCGGAGCAGAGGGGACACATGAGCGGAGGCTCCCATGAAATATCTCAGAACACATTACGTGCAAAACTGCTTGTTTTCCCCCCTGCCTTTAGATGGCTGGCTAGCCTTTCATCTCTTTAGTTCGCAAAGATCGTCTGTTCCGAAATCTCCGTGGTGAGGGCCTTGAAGGCCCGTTCCAGAAGCTCCCGGCGAACCCGCTTATCCTCCTCGGGTCCCTTGGCGGGATCCCCCGTGGGGTGCGGTATGGCCACCCCCGGAACGATCCGGTTGGCGCCCACGGTGAGCATGATGGGGACGATGGTGGCGATTTCAACCACCGGAATCCCTGCCACCCGTTCAATCTCCCGTACCATCGATGCACCGCATCGAGTACAGGTTCCTCAGGTGGCGGTGAGGATCGCCGCATCTACTCCCGCTTCCTTCAACTGCTGGCCGATCTCCTGGCCGAAGCGCTCCGCATGAGCCACAGCGGTGCCCGTACCGGTGGTGCAGAAGACCTTGGGGTAGAGCTTGCCGAAAACCCCCTCTTTCTCCATCTCCCGCATCACATCCAGGGGGAGCACCACGTCGGGATCCTCGTTTGCCCAGACCCGGTCATAGCCTCCGTGAATGGACTCGTAGTTTGAGGCGTTCAGATTATCCAGCTCGCTGATGTCGTAGACTCCGTAGCTCTCCGCGGAGGATACCCGGATCTTATCGGGATTCCCGAAGGGGACGATCCCCCCGGAGGTGCAGAGGGCGATGGTGGCCTTGGAAAGATCCTTCACCGGAGGAGCGGGAGGAATCTTGTTGAACACGGGCATCTCGTACTCCGTGGTAAAGGGTTCTCTCCCTATCTTCTGGAGCAGCATCCGGATGCCCCGAACTGCGCCGTTTTCCGCATGGAAAAAGTTCTTCCGGATCCCTCGGGAGAAATAGTTCTCCTCCTCCGCGGTTCCCAGGGGCTCTTTTTTGAGAAGCTTCAGGGCGAAGGCTGCCATAAGGGGGAGGCTTTTACGCATCCCCCGGGCGCTATCCGCCGCCTTGAGGATGTAGCACTTCTCCCGATACATCTCCACTCCGGGGTTCTCTTCGAACATCCCCGTGATGGCGGGAATCCCCAGCTCTTCCGTTACCCCCGCAGCGATATCCCCGCAGGCCACCCCGTAGCGCCCCGCATTGAAGGCGGGTCCTGCGATCACAAGATCTGGTTTCTCTTTTGCGATCAGCTCCAGACAGGCCTTTTGGGCCTCTTCAAGGTGCTCACCATAGTAGCTATCCCCGCAGATGACGGTACCCACCACGGTGGCCTCATCCCCGAAAAGCTGATCCAGCTGCGCCGCAGGCCCCACTGCCTCGGGGCGGAACTCCGGAGGAACGTGGGCGGTATCTTCCCCTCCCATGCCGGCAAAAAATTGATTGATGTAGCAGACCACGCGATATGCCATAATGCTTCCTCCTCCCCTAAATCCATCTGCAGCCGATGCGGCTGAATCCCAGCTCGTTGGTGGAGCCGATGACGGACTGCAGCTCCACGTACATGGAACCGTCCTCCCGAAGGCTTTCATCCGCCCCCCCCGAAAGATGAGCGATGGCTTCGGGGTGTCCCAGCACCCGCTCCATGGGGGGAACCTCGATCATCTCGTTCACGTTCCCCGTGGAGATAAAGGCGGTCATCTCGGGAGTGGCGTCCGCTAGCCCCTGGCTCTTGCCATCGGTTCCTGCAGCCTCATCGGAGATTACCACGGTGCGGATTCCCAGATCTTCGAGCTTCTTGGCGTTCATGCAGAGATCCGTATCCGGGTTGCCGTATCCCTCTTCGGAGACCACCGCCCCCTGGGCTCCCAACTGGGCGGCGAGCTTGGCGTTGTACCAGGTGGCCCGCTCTTTCCCTGCCAGGGTGGTGGATTCCGGGGTTACGATCACCCCCAGAAAGTTCAAGTCCACTCCATGCCGCCGGTAGAGTTCCGCCACCACGGGATTATTCACGTGATGCCAGGTGGTGTTCTTATCGCAGGCGGAGACGCAGTTTCCCGAAATGAGCGCCCCGTCCATAATCTCGTTGGGATGTACCAGGGCGGGGAGGGTCTGTTTTACGTCGGAGCCATAGAGATAGGTGTCGTGGAGCAGCCCCTGGGTGATGCACATGAAGACGTAGACAATCCCCGGAAGCTCCGGATGGGCCTTTTGCACCTCCCCCACCGAGGGAAGATCAAAGATCTCCACCTTCTCCGCGGGGGTCTCCTTACACTCCTGAGCCAGATGCAGCGCCAGCTTCAGCCCCGCCTCCCGAAGAGCCGCCTCGTAGTCGTGCTGATCCAGCCCTTCTCGGGGCTCCACCATGAGAACCACGTTCTGGGTTTCTGAAAAGGGGGTGTACGCCGCTCCGGGGCCGGACATATCCACAAACCCCTCCTGAAAGGCCACGATGGAACCACAGGTAAGCACCGCAGCCCCTTCAAGCACCAGGGTCTTTCCCTCTCCCACCGTGCGGGGGGGCTGGCCGATAACTCCGGGAAAGACCTCCCCCGGCCCTTGGAGTTTACAGCGGGGTTCCACCGCATCCTTCACGGGAATGATGCGTACGGATTCCCCGGGCCTCGCCAGCTCAAGGGATGCCGAGGCAAATCGGGGATCCCCGGAGACCACCCCAAGAGCTTTTTCTTGGTCGATCACTAGGGTGCGGTCCTTCACATGGGTGCGCTCCCCCCAGCAGACGTTCTCGATGGGGATCTTGTGCAGTTCCAGGCGCATGGAATACCACCTTCCTTAAAAAATATGGTGTCACATATGCTGTGGCAGAGCAGTTCGGAACAGAGATATATGGTTTCGGTATATGGTTTCGGGGCGAAGAAAATCCCCCCACCTTTGATGCTGTATCCAGTATAGAGGGGGAGAGAGGGAAAAGCACTGTGCAGTGAAACAGAGATCTTCGGATATAATGGGGTTGAGACTGGGCAGTTGCATAAAGCAAGAGGGGGGATGTGGGGATGCTCCAGCAGTGGGCGGAACAGGTGGTGCGGGATGCCTCGGAGATCATCGGTTACGATGTGCTCATCACCGATCGGGAGGGGAACATCATGGCCTCCAGCGAAGCCTCTCGGGTAGGGATGTTGCACACTCCCTCCCTCAAGGTGTTGCGTACCCGAAAGCCCCTCCACACCACTCCGGAGGAGGCCGCAGGGATGACCGGGGTCTATCCGGGAATCACTCTTCCCATGGAGCACGGGGGCCGGGTGGTGGGGAGCATCGCCATTGCGGGGCCTCCCGAGGAGGTGGGCAAGTTCGGGGAGCTGGTGCGCCGTCAGGCGGAGCTTTATCTTCGGGAAACCACCCTGGCGGAATCCCGCATCCTTCTGGAGCGGGCGGTGGAGGAGCTGGTGCAGGAGGTGGCCTTCTTCGATCCCGAGGAGCACGATGAAGAGGTGCTTCTCTATCGAGCCCGAGAGCTGGGGTTCGACCTGGAGGGAACCCGGGTGGCCCTGGCAATCCAGATCATCTCTCCCCTTCGGGAGATGGCGGGGGAGGAGCGGCTCTCTCTGCTGCTTCGGGAGCGGGGATTTTCCTTCCAGAGCCTGCGGGATCAGCTCATAGCCTCGGTGGAGCGCTTCTTCTCCCCCGCCTTCACCCCCTCCGCCTTCTGCGGTAAGGAGCGGCTCCTCCTCTTCAAACCCTTTCGGGGGGAGCGGGAGGAAAATCTGGAATATGCCCGGCTTCTGCAGCAGTGTAGCTCCCTTCTGCAGCTCTGCGAAAAACGGGGGATGGCTCTTTCTATGGGGGTGGGTACCCCGGGGCGGGGGATAGGGGATCTCGCCCGTTCCAGCCGTGAGGCTCTTCGGGCTCTGCGAATCGCCCGGGGAAAGCCGGGGATCTTCGAATATCACAAACTTCTGCTGGAAGATCTTCTGGGGGGCATCCCCCTCAAAAGACGACAGAGCTTTGCCCTGCGCATCCTCGCCCCCCTGAAAGAACGCAAGGATGCTGAAGAGCTGCGAGAGACCTTTCTCCTCTGGTGGCGTTACCCCCACCGCCCCGGAGATGCGGCGAAAAAGCTGCACCTCCACAGGAACACGCTCTCTCTAAGGCTAGAAAAGCTGGGAGAAATTGTAGGGCTCGATCTGCGGGATTTTCGTCAGGGGGTGCTGCTCTATCTGGCGTATCGCATGGAGGAGGGGGAGAACTTCTGAAATGTTGTTTAAAGGGGGGTGCCTTGGCAAGAATACGACAAAACATGCGAAAGAGCGGCGCGTAAGCCGGGTTCTGTCGTGCGCAGTCATTTATCTGGGATGCGATTTACACCGCACCTCGAGCGATCGTACCCGGGGGTCAGCGGGCCGCCTCATCCCCCCCTATTCGATCTTGCTCCGGACGGGGTTTGCCTAGCCCATGAGTCGCCCCATGGCTGGTGAGCTCTTACCTCGCCTTTTCACCCTTACCCGAACCGAGGTTCGGGCGGTATGTCTCTGTGGCACTTTCCGTAGGCTTGCGCCTCCTGGACGTTATCCAGCGTCCTGCCCTATGGAGCCCGGACTTTCCTCCCCCCTCGCACCGGCACGAAGCCGAAACGAAAGGAGCGACTGCGAGCCCCGCTCTTCCGCACAGGGGAGTATACCGCATATACCCCGCAGAATCTACGATTTTTTTGAGAACTTTTGATGTCTTTCGGGGCCTTTCGGGATCTTTCGAGAAGATGCGTGAAAAATTTCCTGAAAGCCCCTCTTTTTTCTTTTGCTTTTTTACGGGGTTCCTGGGTATAATGAAAGAAGCGGAGATCTTTTCAAGGTGCTACTTTTCAGCGTTTTTTAATAATATCTTAAAAAAGATTTACGAAGACTCCCAGGGGAAAGTCCCTGCTCCAAGGAGCGGTGAAGGAGGAGAGTGTCCGTGGAACAGGCTGTGCAAAGCATACGAGCCATGCAAGTTATCTGGAAGAGCGGCATCTTCCATGGGGAATACCCCGGCCTTCCTAGCCTTCGAAAAGAGGATCTCTTTCTCTACAGGCTTCACACCTTCTATTCCCTCCATACTTTCGATACTTTCTGTACCAACCCAGGGGCGTAAGCCCCTTTTTTTATTGCATGCAAAAGACGCAAAGGAGGTTCTTATATGGTCATGGATTCTGTGGGCATGGAATCAATTCTTGCCATCAACCCCGGCTCTACCAGCACCAAAATCGCCTGGTTCCGGGGGGAAGAGGAGCTTTGGCGGGAAAATCTCTCGCACCCCGTGGAGGGGCTTGCTTCCTACCCCACCGTGGCGGATCAGTTTGCCTTCCGCCTGGGGGAGGTAGAGCGGGTGGTTCGGGAGCGGGGGTACAGCCTGGATGATCTGCACTGTGTGGTGGGTCGCGGAGGGATTCTCGATCCCATCGAAAGCGGCACCTACGCTGTGGGGGATCTGCTTCTGGAGCATCTCCGGCGGGGAAAGCCCTGGGAGCACGCCTCCAACCTCGGGGGTATTATGGCCCACGCCCTTGCGGAGCCCCGAAAAATTCCCTCCTTCATCGTGGATCCCGTGGCGGTGGATGAGATGGATTCCGTGGCCCGGATCACCGGCATGCCGGAGATTCCCAAGCGATCCCTCGCCCATGCCCTCAACATCAAGGCCACGGTACGCCGGGCCGCCAGGGATCTGGAAAAGCCTCTGGAGGCGTGCAACTTCGTGGTGGTGCATCTGGGTGGAGGCATCTCGGTCTGTGCTCACCGCAAGGGCCGTATGTGCGATGTAAACAACGCCAACGAACTGGGCCCCTTCTCCCCGGAGCGAGCCGGAGGCGTTCCCGCAGGGGGATTGGTGGAACTCTGCTTCCGGGAGGGAGCCACCCTCGCCGATGTCCGTAAATCCCTGGTGAGCCAGGGGGGGCTTGTGGGGTATCTCGGCACCAGCGATGTCCGCCAGGTAAAACAGCGCATCGGCGAGGGCGATGCGGAGGCTCTCGCCGTCTACAAGGCCATGATCTGGCAGGTGGCCAAGGATATCGGTGCCTATGCGGTTCCCCTGGAGGGGGAAATTGATGCCATCCTTCTTACAGGGGGGATTGCCCACGACGAAGAGTTCTGCCAGGGGATCATCGAAAAGGTGCAGTGGATCGCTCCGGTGCTCCGCTACCCCGGAGAGGATGAGATGCGGGCCCTCGCAGAGGGAGCCCTTCGGGTACTCCGGGGGGAAGAGAAGGCTAAAAAATACATCGGACAGGCGGAATAATGTGCAGACAGCTCCCGTAGGGCTCTTCTACAGCTTTTGAATAACCATCAGGAGGAATGAGGAGGAATAAACGTGGGATTTGCATCGCTGGAATTTCTTCTTGAACGCTGCCGGGGAAAAGCCCCTAAACGGCTCGCCCTGGTCTGTGCCAACGACGATGATGTGCTTGTGGCCCTTGAGGAGGCCCGAACCCGGGGGATTATTGAGGGGGTTCTGGTGGGAGATCAGGCCAAAATAGAAGCCTGTGCCGCCATGGTGGGGGTAGATCTTGCCCCCTATCATCTCGAACACGTCTCCTCCGATGCCGAAGCGGCGGAGAGGGCGGTGCGCCTGGTCTCCTCCGGGGAGGCGGATCTTCTCATGAAGGGGATGGTCAAAACCGCAGTGCTCCTCAAAGCGGTGCTCAACAAAGAGTGGGGCCTCCGGGGAAGCTCCATGCTCAGCCATCTCTTTTTCGTGGAGGTTCCCGGCATGAAGCGTGTCTTCGGCGTTACCGACGGAGGGATCAACATGTATCCCGATCTCAAAGGCAAGGCTGGCATTCTGCAGAACACCGTGGAGTGCTACCATAAGCTGGGGGATCCCTGTCCGAAAGCGGCGGTGCTGGCGGCGGTGGAGGTGGTGAATCCGGATATGCCCGCCACACTCGATGCGGCGGCTCTCACCCAGATGAACCGCCGAGGGCAGATCAAAGGTTGCCTGGTGGACGGTCCCCTGGCGCTGGATAACGCCGTAAGCCCGGAATCTGCCAAACACAAGGGGATCACCGGAGAGGTGCCGGGGCATGCGGATATTCTTCTTGCTCCCAATATCGAAGCGTGCAACCTTTTCGCCAAGGCCATGTTCCACTACGCCGCAGCGGTAGGGGCGGGGACCATCCTGGGAGCCAAAAAGCCTCTGGTGCTCACCAGCCGCACCGACTCCGCAAGAACAAAGCTTCTTTCCATAGCCCTGGGGGCGGCCCTCTCGGAGTAACCAGAGACAACGCCCCCGGCAGAGGCCCCCCTCGTGGTGACCTTTTGTCGGCTCTCTTTGTATACTTTTGATTGGAATGATCCATCGGCCACGGAACGCTCGTTTTTAGCTGGCTTTTTCCGCTCTCCGGTTGTATAGTGGTATGCGGTGTACATAACAAGCGGTATCTTTCACAAGCTCAAGGAGGTTTTTGTTAATGGAACAGATTCGTACCCTTACGCAGTTGCTGGAATACGCCCAGAAGGTAGGTCCCCGGAAGATCAGCGTCGCCCTCGCGGAGGATGCAGAGGTTCTCGAAGCGGTTGAACACGCCCGGAAAAACCGCATCGCCGATGCCTTTCTTGTGGGCAATGCGGATAAGCTCAAGGCCGTGGCAGATGAGATCGGAGTAGATTTGAGCAACTACGAAGTGGTGGACGAGCAGGGTGGCGAGGCCGCCACAGCGCTCACCGCGGTGAAGCTTGTCTCGGAGGGCAAGGCGGACATTTACATGAAGGGGATGATCAAAACCGCCAACTTCCTGCGGGGGCTTCTTAACAAAGAGGTGGGGCTCCGCACGGGCTCCCTGGTCTCCCACGCCTACTTCCACGAAATCGACGACCGGATTCTCTTTATCTGCGATCCCGCCTTTAACATGTACCCGGATCTTAACGATAAGGTGAAGATCGTGAACAACACGGTACAGCTTGCCCACGCCCTCGGGGTGACCTGCCCCAAGGTAGCTGCGTTGGCAGCGGTTGAAGTGGTGAATCCCGACATGCCCGCCACCCTTGAGGCGGCGGCCCTCGCCCAGATGAACCGCCGGGGGCAGATCAAGGGGTGTGTACTTGACGGCCCCTTTGCGCTGGATAACGCCATCAGCGAAGAGTCCGCCAAACACAAGGGCATTACCGGCGAAGTGGCGGGGAAGGCAGACATCCTTCTGGTCCCCAACATCGACGCAGGAAACATGCTCGCCAAATCCATGGTTTACTTTGCCAAGGCCAAAACCGCAGGGCTCGTCCTCGGTGCCAAGGCTCCGGTAATCCTCACCAGCCGTTCCGACTCCGCCGAGACCAAACTCTACTCCATAGCCTCCGCCGTAGCTCTGGCAGCCCATCTGGGCAAGTAACTCCTTTTCATAACTTCCTGGACCGCCCTCGGGCGGTCCTTTTTTCCTTAAGACAACAAGAGCGACATGAAGATACATTGAAGAGGCATACTAGAGAGATAAAAAGCACGAACGAGGAGGATTCTCATGGATTCCCATACCATTCTTGCGGTTAATCCCGGCTCTACCAGCACCAAAATTGCGGTTTTTCGGGATAACGAAGAAATTTTTACCGACACCCAGCGGTATGATACTTCGGTGATCCAGCAGTTTAAGGGCATTATGGAGCAGGAGGATTTTCGGTACGAGGAAATCCTTAAGGTGCTTCGGGATCATACGATCTCCCTGGAAGATCTGGATTGCGTGGTGGGTCGGGGGGGGCTTCTCAAACCGATCCCCGGAGGCACCTACGCCGTGGGGGAGGCCATGCTGCAAGATCTGCGGAGCTGCCGCTACGGTGCTCATGCGAGCAATCTCGGTGCTCCTCTGGCGCTGCGTCTCGGCAAGGGAAAACCCGCCTTTATCGTGGATCCTGTGGTGGTGGATGAGATGGTTTCCGAAGCACGCCTTTCGGGACACCCTGAGATCCCTCGCATCTCCATCTTTCACGCTCTCAACCAGAAGGCGGTGGGGTATCGGGCCGCCAGAGATCTGGGGATTGCTTACGAAGAGGCCCATCTTGTCATCGCCCATATGGGGGGAGGCATCTCTGTGGGGGCGCATCGCAAGGGGCGCGTGGTGGATGTAAATAACGCCCTGGATGGAGACGGCCCCTTCTCCCCTGAGCGGGCGGGGTCTGTTCCCTCGGGGGAGCTTGCCAAGTTCTGCTTCAGCGGCATCTGTACCTACGAACAGCTTCGAAAGAAGCTCGTAGGGCAGGGGGGGATGGTGGCGCATCTGGGGACGAACGACCTTCGGGAGGCGGAAAAACGCATTGCCCAGGGGGATGCGGCTGCGGAACTCGTGGTGGATGCCATGGCCTATCAGGTGGCCAAGGAGATGGGTTCCCGGGCGGTAGCTCTGGAGGGGAAGATGGATGCTCTTGTTCTCACCGGGGGGCTTGCCTACAGTGAAAGCTTCGTGCAGCGTATCCGTCGCCGCATCGACTGGATGGGGAAGGTGCTCGTCTACCCCGGAGAGGATGAGATGCGCGCCCTCGCCGAGGGGGGCCTGCGGGTGCTTCGGGGAGAGACGCAACCCCAGAGCTACGAAGGGTAGGGCGTCATGAAGATCGCCCTTATGGAACCGCTGGGGGTCGCCCCGGAAACTCTCGAAAATCTTCTGGAACCGCTCCGCAAGAGAGGGCATACTGTCCAGAGCTGGGATTCCCCCCCGAAAAATACCGAAGAACTTCTGAAGCGGGCTCAGGGAGCCCAGGCCCTGATTATCGCCAATATGCCCTTTCCGGGGGAGGTTATACGCCAGCTCCCGGATCTGAAGATGCTCTCGGTGGCCTTCACCGGGGTGGATCACGTGGGGGTTGACGCCTGTAAGGAGCAGAGCATTCGGCTCTGTAACGCTGCGGGATATGCCACGGAAGCCACCGCCGAGATGGCCCTGATGCTCATGCTGGGATCGTTGCGCCTTGCTGCGGCATGTCACGAGGCGGTGCAACGGGGGCGCACCCGTCAGGGCCTTCTGGGAAGAGAACTTACAGGAAAGACCGTGGGCATTCTCGGCACCGGCGCCATCGGCCTCCGGCTGGCGGAGCTGCTCCTCCCCTTTGGCTGCACGCTTTTGGGATACAGCCGAAGCGAGAACCCCCTGGCTTTAGATCTGGGAATTACCTATCTGCCTCTGAAGGAGCTTCTTCAGGAGAGCCTTGTGGTGTCGGTGCATCTCCCCCTCACGGAAGAGACCCGGGGGCTTCTCGGGGAGCGGGAACTTGCCCTTATGCAGCCCGGATCGGTGCTGGTGAACGCCGCCCGGGGGCCCGTCGTGGATTCGTCAGCTCTCGCGAAGGCTCTGGAAGAGGGGCATCTCGGCGCTGCGGGGATCGACGTCTTCGAGACGGAACCCCCCATTAGCCCGAATCACCCCCTTCTTCGGGCTCCTCGGGTTCTTCTCGCCCCCCACGTGGGTTTCTATACCCAGGAGGCTCTGGCGAGCCGGGGGAAGATGGTGGTGGAGAACATCCTCGCCTGGGAAGATAGGGCCCCGCAAAATGTGGTTCTCTAGGGGCCTATCCTGAAAGGCACGGTAAAAGCAGCAGGGTTTGCAACATGTGTAAAAAAGGGCGGTTTCCCTCTTTGGGAAACCGCCCTTTTGGCGTATTATTCTGTCAGATCTTTCACGGAGTGCTCTTTCAAAAATCGGGTTTGCTTCGTGGGGCTCTGTGAGGGGGGCCATGCGGCTCTCCCACTATTCTTTCCCCAGGGAGGGATGTGTCATGAGAAAAGGTGTTGCGTTGCTGGTGGGAATCTTTGCGATTTTATGCGGAATTGCTTCTCTCGCAGGGGCGTCTGTTCCCCTGATACCGGATTTTCCCGGTTGGGATTGGGAGATCCCCGAGGGGGGGCAGCTTGCCCGCTTTACCCTCCCCGGAGAGGACGGGGATGTTCGGGCCATGCTCTTCGTCTCTCGTCTCTCCTATTCCAGTGAAGAGGAAGCGGAAGCCTTTGAGAAAGCGCTCAAAGAACAGCTCACCCTTGATAAAGGAGCTGTCAGCATCCTTGAGGTGGAGGAGAAACTTTTTCAGGGGCGTTCCTGGGTGGTGCATCACCTTCGGGGGGAGACCCCCGGAGAAGAGGGAGAGGCGCCTGAAGTCTTTGAGGCCGAGAAATTCCTCACCCGAGAGGGAGATATGATCTACTCCTTCCAGTTCATTACCTATCCGGAGCATTTTGCAGAGCTTCGTCCGCACTT
Source organism: uncultured Synergistaceae bacterium (assembly GCA_964539095.1). GTDB lineage: Bacteria > Synergistota > Synergistia > Synergistales > Aminiphilaceae > DAIPKP01. The sequence goes on along the minus strand of CAZIFL010000025.1, from coordinate 7,350 downwards.
TCTGGAATGTATGGAGATGATCACCTTCGAAGAGGAGCCTCCGACCTCCGAACCCCCCGCTCAGGCATCTTCGGCAATCCCCAAGCTTTCGGAGGAGGACGACTTTGTTGATAAACTTACCTCCAAAAAGGCCGCCCCTTCGACTGCGGCTATAGTGCCGGTGCAGGAAGCTCTCGCCCCCTCTCCGACTCCTTCGGCCTCTGCCGCTCTTCCGGTGCAGCCTCCGGTTCACGGTGCAGTGCAGACCCCAGCACAGCACCCAGTACAGGCACCGGTTCAGCTTCTTCCCGCTCCGGCCGCACCCCCTGCTTCCGCCGTTCCGGGGGCGCCTTCCTCTCCCGGAGCAGCTCCTCAGGCATCTTCCGGCATGCCCCAGGGGCTTGGAGCTTTGGCTCCCCCCCAGCCTGTCCCGGCCCCTCCCTCCCGCTTCACGCTGGAAATCTTCCCCGGCCCAGAATGGACCGCGAACCCTCCTCTGGACCCCTCCATCTCCCAATACTACCTCTTAATCCAGCAGGGGGTGAACATGGCGGAGATGATGGTCTTCGAAGAAGACTTCGACGCTCCTGTGACACTGCAGAGCTATGCCCAGATTATCCTGAGCCAGGCCCCCCAGCTCTTCGCGGGCTATAATGTGGGGCAGAACTGGGAGACCACCATTAACGGTGTCCCTATGAAGGTGCATGAGTTCTTCTTCCTTGCTCCGGGAACCTACACCCGTCTCATCGGCCGGGCCTACATCTTTATGGGAGGTCCCCAGCGAGGGTATGTGGTGCTCTTTGACACCGCCGACCAGAGCTACCCCTACATGGCTCCAAAATTTGATGCGGTTATGCGGACCCTGAATCTTCGCCCGGAAATTCCCGTATCCTCTCCCGGGCAGCCCGGATATCCGCAAATGCAGCCGCAACCCCAGCAACTGCAGCAACCCCAATCGCAACCCCTTCCGGGAACCGGAGGGCTTCCAGCCTTTGGGGGCTCTCCGGATCCGGGGATCTACGAAGATCTCTCCAAGGGGCTTCGAGTAACGCTCCCCTCGGGGGCCGTCCTTACGGAGACCTTCCCTCAGGGGAGGCGTTATACCCTTGCGGATGGAGCCGATCTGGTGCTTCTCAATCTGGCATCTCCTCAGGAGGTGGAGAGTCTGGTAGCGCAGCTTGTGCAGGGGAAGGCTTTTCAGGGAGAATCGCTCATCCAGGCCCGGGGAACCTCGGGGCAGGTGGCGCTCTACGCCTCGTCGCACCCTCAAACATCCGTGCCCTACGCCACTCTGGCGGCCCGCTACCCTCAGGCATCGCTGCTGATGATCCTCACGCTCCCCAGGGACAACTATCAGAGGGCGGCGGGGTGGATGCTCCCCTTCCTCGAATCTGTTTCGCTCGGGCGATAGGGGGGAGCAGATGGAAGAGGGGGCGGATATTTCGTAGCATCCCGGTGACATGATTGTTGCAAAAAAGGAGGTTTTCCCCGAGGAAAATCTCCTTTTTTGGTGTATTATTTTCCCGTACCCTTTTCTGGTTTTAAAATTCTTTGGGAGGTGACAGCCATGGAACTACAAACAATGCAGCAGAGGCAGAAGAGGTGGAAAAAGGAACTTTTTCGCCTGGTGACCCTGGGATTTCTTCTAGGGGCCGCTCTCCCCCTTCTGACGGGAGCGGAGGAGATTGTTCCCCCTCTTCAGATATCCCTCGCTACGGGGGAGACTCTTTTTCTCGGAGAACTTTTGGAGAATCCTCTCCATCCCTCGGGGGCTCTCTTCCGGGGTGCCGATTCTTCTCAGGGCTCTCTCCAGAGGCTTTCTCGACGATCCGGGCTTCCCTCCTTTGGAGGAAGCTCCGGGGAGCCCTCCGCAACCGCTTCGGGGGGGCTTCCCGCGTTTTCCGAAGAGCCTTCCGCAACTTCCGGGGGGCTGTCCGGCTTTGGCAATACGGGAGTTCAGCAGCCTCAGAACCAACCTCTCCATCAGCCTGGAGGAATGCCTTCAAATCCGCTTCTTCCGGCGGCCCAGCCCGGTGGTTCTCAGGGGGTTCCCCTAACTTCGTGGAAACAGTACAACCTTGCGCAGGCTTTCGGATACGACCGCACCGTCACGGGATCCATCGAATATCCCTCCTCCTGGCAGGCGAATCTGGACGTGTACAACCGGATGGTGGAGTTTTCCGATCCCCGAGGAGGAGGAATCTCCTGCACGTTGCTTCCCGGCATCATCGGGCAGTTCATGGTCGCTCCAGACCTGGCGGGGCAGCTTCTTTCGGTGCTCCAACAATCCATACCCCATCTCCAGATACTGCAGCAGGAGTTCAACGAGGATCCCACGGCGGCCCAGTCGGGGATGATGGTAACCAAGGGGCGTGTTATCCTCTCGGGATATCTCGGGGGATCTCTCCCCGTGAGGGGGATGCTCATGACCTATGCGGTTTCCGTGCCGGGATCTCTCTTCGGAGCTGGGGCGGCTGTGCTCTGCCTTGCTCCGGAAGGACAGTTCTCCCAGGTGGTACAGGAGTACTTTAACCGCATGATAGCCTCCTACGAAAAATCTCTTGGCATTGCCCGGTTCGGTCTGGGAGCGGCAGGGGGCGAGCAGGGGCTGTCCCAGGCGTTGCAGTCTCCCCTGGGACAGTAGGAGGGCCTTATGGATCTTTTCCGGAAAAATCCGAGATGCCCCGAGGGCTCTTCGAGATTTCTTCCGATGCTCTTTCGACCTTTTCTTTTGGGGTTTCTTCTGGGGATGTCCCTGCTCTCTCCCTCCTTCTCCGCTCCCTCATGGGGAGAGGGGGAGCAGCACCTCTTTCAAAGGCTTTCCGAAAGCGCCCTGGAGCGGGTGGAGGAGGCCTTTACGGCGGGGGAGGATCTCTTTCTGCGGGGGGAGTATGAGAAAACCCTCAGCAGAGCCAGGGATCTCTCCCTCGCCGCCACGGTATCCCCCGCCGCCATGATTCTCGCCGGAGGGTACCGGGAGCTTCTTCAGGGGCAGGTGGCCTCCCGAAGGGGATTCGACCGGGAGGCCCTTCGAAGGGGGTTGCAGGCCCGGGAGATCTTCGAAAATACAGGCTCTCCCCGGGGGGTTCTTCTCTCCTTAGAGATCCTTCTCCGGAGTGCTCACGCTCTGGGGCTGGAAGAGGAGCGCCTTGTTCTGGAAGAGGAGCTTGAAGCCTTCCAGACCCTTTCCCAAGATTCCTATGCTCTCTCCCTGATCCTTCTGCACCGGGGTATCCGGGCCTTTGAAGCCCGAAACTGCTCCGAGGCCCGAAAGCTATGGAAAGAGTGCTTCGACATATCGCAACATCTGAAAAACCCGGAAATTCCCGGTTTGGCCCTCAAGCACGCCGCCCGCTGTGCCTGGTTGGAGGGCTCTGGGGCGTCAGCTCTGGAGGAGTATGCCCTCGCTCTGGACTTTGCGCGAAAGAACAGCTCCTCCTGGCTGGAGTGCGTGGTATCTCTGGAATATGCGGAGATTCTCGTGCGTTACCGGGGTGATCATGCGGAGGCGGAGACGCTGCTTCTCCGGGCTCTGGAAGAGGCGGAACGTCTGGAGCTGGGGGCCCCTCTTCTCTGGATATGCAACAACCTGGGGGCTCTCTACCTGGATATCGGCAGCTTCTCCCGGGCCGAGGAGATTCTCGAAAAGGCCCGGCGGCTTGAGCGGCGGCCGGAATTCCCCCGGGATGTGGGATTGTGGATCAATCTCGGCTCCGCCGCCCTGGGAGCGGGGGATTTCGAGAAGGCCCGGACCTCCTGGTTGGAGGCCCGGAAGATTGCCCTGGAGGGTGGAGACGAAGAGTCGCTACCGGGGATCGCCCTCAACCTGGGGATTCTTGCCAAAAAGCAGGGGAGCTACCCTGAAGCGGCGGGGCTCTTCTCCGAAGCCTTGGCGGGGTTTCATGAGTGGGGAAACGAGCGGGATGCTGCAACGGTGGTGCTGCAGCTTGCAAGCCTTCTCATACTTCTTAAGGAGCCCCGGCAGGCCCGGGAAGCTCTGGGGGAAGCCATGCGTATCTACGCCTCTCTGGAAGACTCGGGAGGGGTGCCCCACGTTCTTTTGCAGGAGGGAAGGTTGCGGCTTCTCGAAAAGAACCCCGCCCGAGGGCGCCGGGTGTTCGAAAAACTTCTCCAAGAGGCCCGGATTCTCGGCTCCCGGGAGCTTCAGCTCGGGGCTCTGGAAGGTCTCGGACGCTGTTATCTTCTGGAACGCCGGTTTCCCCAGGCACGGCAAGCCTTGGAAGAGGCGGCGGAGCTTCTGGAAGAGGAGCGTCGTGGGTACGCCTTCCTGGATCGCCGGGTAACCTATCTGGATTATGCTGCCCCGGTGTACGAGCTTCTCTTCGAAACCCTTCTGGATCTGGAAGATCTTCCGGGGGCTCTGGAAGTTTTGGAACGTCTCAAAGCCCGCTCCTTTCTGGATCTCATGACCGCCGGGGAGATTCAACTTCATCCTCGGGAGGATGAGTTGCTCCGGGCTCTGGAGTCCTTGCAGATTGAGCGGGGGCTCCTGCAGAAGCGGGAGGGCTATCTCGGAGAGCTGGGGCTCCCCCCGGAAAGCCCCGAGAGAAAATCTCTGGAAGAGGCCTTCAGGAAAAACCAGCAGAAGGCCATGCTTCTGGAAGAAGAACTCTACCAGGCATCTCCCCGGGTGCAGGCTCTTGCGGAGCCCTCTTTTCCGGATTTTCTCCAGATTCGGGAGAAAATCCCCCCAGCATGCACCTTTCTCCATTACTATTTCTCCCCCAGTAGAGGGGGAGCACTTTTGGTGAGCCGCGAGGCTCTTCGCTGGGTACCTCTGGAGGGGAGATCCCAGAGCCTTCGGAGCTGCATAGCCTCCCTTCTCCCCCAGATCTCCGAAGCGGGGAATCCCCTTCCCGAGGAGGAGCTTCGGGATCTGTATGCCCTTCTGGTGCAGCCACTGGAACCCTTTCTATCCTCTTCGGGGCAGATGGTGGTGATCCCCCACGGAGCCCTGGGCTACCTCCCTCTGGAGGTCCTTCTCAAGGGAGAGCGTTATCTTGTGGAGGAGTATCTCTTTTCCTATGCCCCCTCCCTGCTCACCTCCCTGGAGCTTCTTGAGGCGCGGAAGGGAGAGGGAGCCTTTCCCCAATCCGCCTTTCTTGTGGGGAACCCTCTCTATCCGGATCCCTCGCTCCCTCCTCTCCCCGCTGCAGAGGAGGAGGCCCGGCTCATGGGGCAGTTCTTTGTAAAATCGCTGGTACTTACCGGCCAGAAAGCCACAGAGAGCGCCGTAAAGCAGGAGGCCCCCTCTTGGGAGCTTCTCCACTGGGCCACCCACGCCCGGGCGGATGCGGCAGCTCCGCTGAAAAGCGAAATCCTCTTTGCCCCGGACGAAGAGAACGACGGCTCCCTTCAGGCATGGGAAATCCTCTCCATCCCCTTTCAGGGGGAGTGCGTGGTTTTGAGCGCCTGTGAAACCGCCCTTGGCCAGCTTAGCTCTCAGGAGGGGCTTCTCGGGCTGGTGCGCTCCTTTCTTGCTGCAGGAACCCCTTCACTGATAGCAAGTCTCTGGAGCGTCTACGATGAATCTACCCGGGATTTCTTTCTCGTTTTTTACTCCTACTGGAAAGAGGGGTTCCCCAAGGCTGAGGCCCTGCGAAAGGCCAAGATCTGGCTCCGCACGAGCTACGAACACCCCGCCTTCTGGGCTCCCTTCATCCTTTACGGCTGGTAATTTCGAGGCTCGAACAAATCTAAAAATTAAGAAATTTAAGGAGGCAGGTGGCGTGTAAAAGGGGCTCAATCCCCGCCGTAGCTGCGGATGTGCGCCTTTTACGTACCATCTCTCCTTTATTTTGTACTATAATGTGACACGAAAGCCGTGCGCTCACCTGTGTACACGGTATATAACGCCCATAAGGAGGAAGAGTATCTATGTACTGTATGAACAACCGAAGGAATTGTCGCAGCCATGCCGGCAACCCGAAACGCCGAGGTTTCACCCTTGTCGAAATCATGGTGGTGGTCGTCATCATCGGCCTTCTCGCCGCCCTTGTCATGCCCCGCATCATGGGGCAGAGCGACCAGGCCCGGCGTACCGCCGCAGCCGTGCAGATTCGGGAGCTTGAACAGACCCTCGATCTCTACTACCTGGATAACGGTTTCTATCCCACCACCGAGCAGGGGCTGGAAGCCCTTATCACAAAGCCCGCCTCCACCCCGGAACCCACCAACTACCGTGCAGGGGGGTACATTCGAAAAATGCCGGTAGATCCCTGGGGACGTCCCTACGGATACCGCTCCCCCGGTGAAAACGGCGACTTCGACCTCTTCTCCTACGGTGCCGATGGCCGTGAAGGGGGAGAGGGGAAAAACGCCGATATCGTAAGCTGGCAGGAGTAGCACTCTGCACATTTTCACCTCCCGCCGAGGGTTTACGCTCGTGGAGCTTGTGCTCGTGGTGGCCCTGCTGGGGCTCCTTGCCACACTGGGGATCTCTCGGATTCAGTTCTTTACCCCTCCTCCGGAGGGAGTTCTCCAGAAAGCCCTGCTCCATGCCCAGGGGGAGGCCCGTAAAAATCTTGCCACACACCGGATTCGAACGAAGGAGGGAGCCTTGGTGCTGGAGATCTCCACGGGGGCCCTCTGGGAGCCCCGCCCCCTTCCCTGGAAAACCCCCGGAACATGGGGGCTGAAGGAAGATGCCTGTTACGCCTATCCCGACGGCAGCTTCTCCCCGGTGATCTTTTTTTGGGGAGAAGAGAAAAAGCGGGTCTTCTTTATTACCGTAACAGGTCAGGTGGTCCCTGGGGAATCCGGAAAGTAAACGATAAACATCCCCCTGCGGCGGCGGAAGCTCTAGCAGGGGGATGTTTCATATTGACACCCCAAACCAAAACATTACAATAGCGATAAAGCACACGCAAAAGGCCGCCCACTGATTTCCTGGCTGCTTCAGAGCCCCCGGGCTTGGCTCGGGCTTAGTTTGGCTTGTCTCGTGCCTGGCTGAAGGAATCCCGGAATCGAAACTCCAAAGCATGCAGAACTTCAGAGCACAGAGAGCACCAGAACCAGGAAATATGACGTTCCCGAGTTCTGGTGCTCTCTGACTATGCTAACCACTTCTCCTACTGCTCCTATTGTCCCTGCTGGGTTTACCGCACCTGCTACTCTCACTGGGCCAATTTCACCCAATGACGCACTAACCGTTCTCTCTCCGAAGCTCCTCAAGCTCCTCCGGGGTGATCTCGGTGTAGAAAAGGATCTTTGCTTCGGACTCACCTGCCTGGAGCATTCTCCGGGCCATATGGAGTTCTTTCTTTTTCATACCCTTCTCTACGCCCTTCTTTACACCTTTCTCCACACCTTTTCGTTCCATCAGGCTGATATACATGGAGGTCTCCTCCT
>CAZIFL010000024.1:0-45760 GCA_964539095.1 uncultured Synergistaceae bacterium | reverse complement strand
CTCCGAAAGTGGCGAACCGCTCCCTTGCTTTGCTGCTCCGGCCCGTCGCCCCAGATGCGCCGTCCAGGTGCGCAGCTGGGGCTTGCCAGCACGTCCGCCTGCCGCCAGGAGGCCCTCCGCAACGCAAAGCTGCACTCGCCGACCACTATGCCGCTGCCGGGGACACACAAGCTCCGGATCCCGCGCTCATTCAGGATCATAATATAAGTAGGAATGATCCACTCTTACAAACATTATTCTCGCCAAACAACGGACTTTGCGCAGGGGGGTGTTCATAAAAATTCCGGAGATCCCCTTTGAGCGGAATCGTAACTCGCGGAATCGCGACGGTAGCCAATACAGAAAACTCACACCACATAGTCCGGGAGAAATTTATTCCATATCGGGATAACCTAAATAACTGTCACATGAGCCCTTTATTTCAAAAGAACGCTTGTTATCCCGCAGTGCTCGTAAGGAGGGAATTCTAATCCATGAAAGCCCCAAACAGTGCAAAGGAAACAACGAAATTTGTTCACATCATGAAGAAGTTTGTTTTCGACAGAAAAGAGGTTACATTCCGATCAATCCTAATAGGTCTTCTCTTTGGAGCCATCTTGGCGTGTTCGAACGTTTACCTGGCCATGAAGGTGGGAGCCTTCAACCCCGGCTCCATTCCCGGTGCCATTCTCGGATCCGGCATACTTCACTCTCTCGGATCCAAGGCCCTGATTTTTGAAACCAATATCATACAAACCGTCACCTCCGCGGGAGCTAATTTCTCCGGGGCTTTTTTCGACTCCATCCCCGTGGCTGCAAGCTTCGGTAATATGCCGGGGTATTTCTCACTTTTCCTGTACCTCGCCTTTGGAGGCATGATCGGCATTTCCCTTACCGTATTGTTCCGAAGATATCTTATCGTAGAGGAAAAGCTAGCATACCCGAGCGGGATCGCTGTGGCAAACACTCTTGAAGTGGTAAGCAAAGGCAAAGAAGCCTCCCGAAAAATGAAAATTCTTTTTGCGGGGCTCCTGGTATCCTCCTGTATCGTTCTTTTACAATCTCAAATTTTCAAGGGCATCCTACCCTGGAGCGTGGATTTGGCTCCTTTTCTGCCAAACGGGCTTATGTTCGGCGTAGCCTTGTCACCCCTATTAATTGGTTTCGGATATATGATGGGCATGAAATCGGCTCTTGGCTATTTTATCGGAAACGCTCTAAGCGGTTTGGTTCTCGGCCCCATGCTTTACAGCAGAGGCGTGGTGGACGAACTCGCATGGGCTCCTATCGCCAAAGTGTTGGCTTCTCCGGCCTCAGGCCTGCTTATAGGCGGCACATTGCTCGCCATGCTGATCAACTACAAGTCCATATTAAGAGCCTTCGGGACTTTGAGCAAAATAAAGGGCACCTCCGATGTGAGCGAAGAGGAGGATTCCTCTGATGTCGATCTTCCCGTGTCCGTACCGTTTATGATAATTCTTCTGGGGACATTCCTCCTGAGCTTCTTCTTCGGAGAATACGCTCCTGTGATAACCTTTCCCTTTATCGCTCTCGGCGCCTTCTTCTTCGGCCTCGTGGCCGCAAGAACCACGGGAGAGACCGGACTCTGCCCCACGAGCCTTTTCGTCTGGATAGCCATGGCTCTCATCGGAACCTTTGTAACCAAAAATCCCGCCATCATCGCCTTTTTGGCGGGGATTATAGCCGTTTCGGTGGGCCAAGCGGCGGATAGCATGAACGACCTGAAAACGGGATATCTTATCAAGGCAACTCCAGCTTCCCAGCAGATGGTACAGTACATCGGTCTTCTGGGAGGAGCTTTGGCAGCTCCTCTTGCCTTCACGGCCATCGTCAAGGCCTACGGAATATTCAACGAGCAGTTTCCCGTACCTTTCGGCATGGTAGCCAAAGAAATCGTCACAAGCGTATCCCAGGGTGTTAACCCCTTTGACACGGTCACTCTGGGGATAGGCCTGGCAAGTGGAGGAATACTGAGCGTTTTCAGTCTGCCGGCTCTGCCCATCGGACTCGGGATGTTCGCCCCGGTAACCTTTGGCATAACCGTTCTGGCGGGCGGGCTTATGCGAAAGGCCATCGCGGCAAAAGGGGAACGCCCTGAAGACGATGGCATCGCCTTCTTTTCGGGGATGCTGGCTGGGGAAGGCATCATGGGCGTTCTCATCGCTGCCATTGTAGCCTTTCTCCTATAACCTGAAAGGACTTTTTGCCAATGCCCTATCAGACAAATACGTTTTCCATAGTTGCCTATGACCCTGAAACGGGTGAACTGGGCGTAGGGGTCCAATCTAAATTCCTGGCCGTGGGCTCTCTGGTGCCATGGGCAAAACAAGGCATAGGAGCCATTGCAACCCAGGCAAAAACGAACTCGGGATTCATAGAAAAGGCCTTTTCCCTTTTACAGGACGGCATGAGTCCGGACAACGTTATTTCCTGTTTACTCCAAGAAGATCCCCATGGAGATATCCGGCAAATCGGAATCGTAGATTCCCAGGGACGCTCCTCAGCTTATACCGGAAGTAACTGCGTTGGATGGGCAGGACATAGGAGAGGGAAAAACTACTGTTGCCAGGGCAATGTACTTCTCGGAAAAATTGTCTTGGATACCATGTCAGAGGCCTTCGAGCAAACCCGGGGAGATCTTGCGGATCGCCTGCTCGCGGCACTTGAAGCCGCCCAAGAAGCGGGTGGAGAGCGAAGAGGAAGACAGTCCGCGGCCTTGGTTGTCGAAAAATCTTTCCACGGCATGTTGGGAGAATCCCACCGCTATATAGACCTTCGGATAGATCATAGTTCCTGGCCTATTCATGATCTGAAAAAACTCCTTCAGATGCATCGGGTAGATTACGCCCCAAACCACCGAGATAAATTCTATCCTTTCGAGGGAGAAACCCGGGAAAGAATCCTGGCGATTCTCACAAACCTTGGATACATCAGAATTCTCAAGGACCATGACTCTTTGGAGGATGTCTTGAAGAGACTTTCCGAAAAATGGGACAGCACACCGGCGTTTTGCGAAAAAGCCATAAACGGAAACCTCGTACATCATCTCGTCAACATGTGGTATGACACAGAATATGCGGGGTTACAAGAAAATCCACTCTAGGAACAAACGTTATCGGCAGTATGCCACTTCCTAGGGAGAATATCCGATTTTTCGTAGTAGCTGTTTTGCACTATAGAACTATTCGCAAGAAGCGTTTTGAATAAATTAGCTCTTGTAGAAAAACATCTTGCATTTACATTCTGTAAAAAGCATTTTCAAGAAACTTTTTCATTCGAACTATCGTCGAAAAAGGAAGTTTGGTGCAACGCGGAATGTTTTTCGAATAAAAACAACCTTTTTGGCCGAAAAACAACTTAAAAGAAGCTCTAAAACAAGGCGTAACTAATGTCAAATAAGAAGAGCCTGGGACTCCTCGGAATATTCCAAGGACTCCCAGGCTCTTCTTGCTGATGTCACGAAAAAAATGCTTCAGGAATCTTCGATCACTCTAGGACTCCGAAAAGGTAAAGACCGAATCCCAATCGAAACTTCCGGATTCCTCCAGAGATTTGGGCCAATTGCCGCACCACGAAGGAACCCCGGGGCGCTCCACCCGATCAAGACTTGGGGTATAGGGTTTGAGATCCAGCACCGGAGAGCCATCCAGAGCATCAATGTAGGCGAGGTGAAGTATCCCCCTCTGATAGTCCAGGGAGAGCAGCTCCGCGCAAGAGAGAGCCAGAGGATTGGGGCGATTTGGTGAGCGGGTGGCAAAGATTCCCATCACCGCCGGGGCACCTTTGTAGGGAGAGCGCTCCTGAAGCCTTCTCCTAGCCTCGGTAGTATCGCTCTCGGAGAACCACCACAGAATCTGAAGATGGCTGAAACCTGCCAACCCCTCCAGGGCGGGGATATACTCTCTCTCCAGCTCCACCCTCATCCCCTCCGCATCGCTTCGAATCGTCCCGATCTGCACCACAGTACATCTTTCCATACATAAAACCCCCTCGTAGAATTATCTACGGCGCCGTGCATCCTAGGATAGCCTTTGTTTGATACACTTCAAGCTTTTTCTTGAGAATCCGCCTGAAGAAGGGAAATTCTCCCCCCTCCGTTGAGATTATTGACGTACTTTTGACATCTCCCCGGTAGGATGAGGAAAATTTATGCATTTCACGGAGGCATGACGATGAAGATAGAACTTACGGTCAATCACGTTCTCCGGGTGGTGGAGGTAGCCCCGGAGATGCGTCTTCTGGACCTGCTTCGGGACGTTCTGGGACTTACCAGCGTCAAGGAGGGGTGTTCCGAAGGAGAGTGCGGGGCCTGCACAGTGCTCATGAATAACAAGGCGATAACCTCCTGTACGGTGTTGGCCTTTCAGGCTCAGGGAAGCTCCATTCTCACTCTGGAGGGACTCGCCGAGGGAGGCGAGCTGGATGTCCTGCAGCAGGCCTTTCGGGATAACGATGCGGTGCAGTGCGGCTTCTGCACCCCCGGCATGATCATGGCCGCCAAGGCTCTGCTTCTGGAGAACCCCTCCCCCACGGAGGAGGAGGTCCGCCGGGGGCTTGAGGGAAATCTCTGCCGCTGCACCGGCTATATCCCCATCTTTCGGGCGGTGCGAGATGCGGCGGAGAGGCTGGCAAATCATGCGCGCTGATCGCCCCGTTTCCTTAAAGGAGCTTCGGGAGCTTCTGGGTCAAAAGCCCCAAAACCTCCGGTTTATCGCAGGAGGCACCGATCTGGTGCTTCATCTGCGGCGTTCTCCCAACGAAGATCTTCATCTGGTGGATCTCTCCTCCCTGGAGGAGCTACGGCAGATAGCCCTCCGGGGGGAGGAGCTGGAGATCGGTGCAGGGGTGACCTTTGACGAGCTGGAGCGCTCCCCCCTGGTACGCACACACGCCCAAGGGCTGGCAAAGGCGGCCTCCCAGGTGGGATCTCCCCAGATTCGTAACCGAGGGACTCTGGGAGGAAACTTCATGAACCGCTCCGCCGCGGCGGACGGGGTTCCTCCTCTTCTGGCTCTGGAGGCCCAGGCCTTCGGAGAGGATGCCACAGGGGCGGAGCATCTCTTTTCTCTGGAAGATCTCGACACTTCCGAGCACCCCGCCCTGCAGAACCCTCTTTTTCTTCTCAAGGGCTTTCGGCTGCCTCTCGCAAAGGGGAGATACTCGGACTTCGCCAAGGTGGGGAGTCGCACGGGGGTCACCATCTCGAAGCTCAATCTCGCCCTGAGCTGCAGCTTCGAGGAGGGGCGCATATGCTGCCCCCGGATCTTTGCGGGATCCCTGGCCCCCTACCCTCAACGCTGCAAAGAGGCGGAGGCTCTTCTGGCATCGGATACGCCGGATTACGAAAGATTCCTTCGAAGCCTGAGCAATTTTGTGGAACAGACCATCCCCTCCCGGGGTTCCATGCCCTACAAACGAAGGGCAATCCAGGGACTCGGAGATGATCTTTGGAAGCGACTTCAGGAGGTTCACTCATGAAAAAGCCATCTTTTCGGTATGTGGGGCATAACATTCCCCGGAACGATATGATGGAAAAAGTTACCGGAAGGCTTCGCTATCTCGCAGACCATCCCCCGGGGGGTACCGCCCACGCCCGGCTTCTGTACAGCTCCATAGCTCGGGGAAGGGTAGTAAGCATAAACACCGAGGAGGCCGCCAGGGTTTCCGGGGTGCTTCGTATCTACACCCCCCAGGACGATCCCGGGATCTTCTTCAACAGCGCCACCTCCTTTCCGGATCAGCCGGATCTTCCGGATGAGCGAGTCTTCACGGAGACCCCTCTCTTTGTGGGGGATACCATAGGGGCGGTGCTGGCGGAATCCGACGATATCGCCCGGAAGGCCCGGGATCTGATCCGTGTGACCTATCAGGAGGAGGAGCCTTTGCTGGACCCCGAAAAAGCACTGGTGAGCCCCTCCCTCCATCCGGGGCTTCCTTCGGTGCTGGAGGGAACCATAGCTTACGGAGAAGAACCTTCTCTGGCAGAATCCACCCTGGAGGTGCAGCACACCCTAAGCACTCCCCGGATTCATCACGCCGCCATGGAAAACCATCTCTGCCGGGCCTATCTGGATTACGGGGATGTGCTGGTGGTGGAATCCCCCTGCCAGATGATCTTCAGCATCCGCTTCGTGCTATCCCAGATCTTCCGGCGCCCCTTGAATAGAATTCGAGTTATCAAGGCCCCCATGGGGGGAACCTTCGGCGGCAAACAGGAGGTGATTCTTGAGCCCCCCTGCGCTCTTATGGCCCTGGATTCGGGGAGGCCCGTACGGCTGGTGACGGATCGGGCGGAGACCATCCGAAGCACCCGGGTTCGAGGGGGTGCCATGGGCAGGGTTCGCACCGTGGCAAATCAAGAAGGGCTTCTGCTGCACCGGGAGGTGGACGTAGTCTTTGATGCGGGGGCCTACGCCACGGGGGGGCATCGGGTCACCCTGGCCATGGGGAAGAAACTCTCCCGGCTCTACCGGATCCCCTCACAACGCTACCGTGGGCGCACCACCTTCACCAACACCACCCCCAGCGGGGCCTGCCGGGGGTACGGCTCTCCCCAGATTCACGCCATCACAGAGATCTCTCTGGATCTTCTCGCCCGAAAACTAAAGATGGATCCCGCAGAGCTGCGGCTCAAAAATCTCGTCTATCCCGGAGATCTCGATCCCGCCGGGGGGCCCCCTCTGGGAAACGCCCGGATTCGGGACTGTCTGGAGCGAGGCATGGAAGCCTTTCGGTGGAAAGAACGCTCCGCCCTCCCTTCCGGAGAGGGGCGGTACCGCCAGGGGGTAGGACTCGCCTGCGCCACCCACGGCAACGGCTACTACGGCACCCCCTACCCGGACTTTCTCTCCATGGCCCTCCGGCTCTGTGAAGATGGCTCGGTGCTGGTGAATGCGGGGCTTCACGAGCTAGGGAACGGCACCCTCACCACGGTGGCCCAGATCGTGGGGGAGGTGCTGGATCTTCCCCCGGAAAAGATCTTCGTCACCGAAGGGGATACCCAGCTCTCCCCCTTCGATGCGGGATGCGTGGCCAGCCGGGTAACCTACGTCTGCGGCGCCTGCGCTCTGGAGCTGGCAGAGAAGGTGCGTCAGCGCTTTATCCGCCAGCTTGGGGAGGTTTTCGAAGCCCCCCCGGAGGAGATCCGCCTGGAAAACGCCAGGGTACATCTTCCCTCGGGAAAGATCCTCTCCTACGGAGAGGCGGTCTGCGGCATCTCCAAAAATCTCCGGGAGGAGGTGGGGGAATATCTGCACTACAAACCTTCGGGAAATCCCGCCTCCTTCGGGGTACACTTTGCGGCGGTGCGGGTGGATACCTACACGGGGCTGGTGAAGGTGGAGGACTTTCTGGCGGTGCACGACGTGGGGCGGGCCATCAACCCCCGGCTTCTGGAGGGGCAGATCTTCGGAGGGGTACAGATGGGGATCGGCATGGCCCTCACGGAGGAGCTTCTCTGGAATGCCCGGGGGATACCGAAAAGCGACTCCTTCAGCCGCTATCACCTTATCAACTCCCCGGACATGCCCCCGGTACGGGTGCTTTTGGTGGAAGAAGAGGAACCCGGGGGGCCCTTCGGCGCCAAGAGCATCGGTGAGATCTGCACAGTCCCCACGGCTCCCGCAGTGGCAAACGCAGTAAACGCCGCTCTGGGAACGGAACTCACCGAACTTCCCCTCACCCCGGAACGGATACTGAGGGCACTGGAGGGGCTAGAGGCTAAGGGCTAGTTGTTAGTGGCTAGTTAAAGACAAAGGCGAGAACAAAGGCAAAGGCAAGAACAAAGGCAAGGGCAAGAACAAAGGCAAGGGCGAGGACGAAGACCCACATTAAGAGAAGGGATGATGTTATGAAACCTGTTGTTCTCAACGGCAGTAGCCTCACCATCGAACAGGTAGCGGCAGTAGCTCGGGAGGGAGCCGAGGTAACCCTCTGCCCCGAAGCTCTGGAGCGGGTGGAGGCCTCCTGGAAATTTCTCTACCAGGTGGCCACCTCGGGCTCCCAGAAGGTCTACGGCATGAACACCGGGGTGGGGGTAAACAAGGATCAGGAGATCACCCCGGAACAGTATCGGGAGTACAACCGCAACATGCTCCTGGCCCACTGCGACGGCATCGAACCCTTTGCCACGGAGGAAGAGGTTCGGGGGGTGATGCTGGTGCGGCTGAATAACGTGCTGCTGGGACGCACGGGGATGCATCCCAAGATCGTGACGCTCTTTCAGGAATTTTTGAACCGGAGGATTCACCCTCTACTCCCCCTGCGGGGCTCCGTGGGAGAGGGGGATATCACCTGCATGTCTCTCATCGGCCTGGCCATGATCGGGGAGTGGGAGGTCTACTACCGGGGGAAGCGCACCGCCGCCTTGGGGGCTCTTGAACAGGAGGGGCTTGTCCCCATGGAGCTGGGCCCCAAGGATGGACTCTCTCTGGTGAGCACCAACGCCGTGGGGGCAGGACTGGGAGCGTTGCTGCTCCAGGACCTTCGGGAGCTTCTGGATACGGCGGATCTCGCCTATGCCATGACCCTGGAGGGTTTTCAGGGAAGCGTCTCCCCCCTGGATCCCGCCCCCTACGACTACCGCCCCTATGAGGGACAACGCAAGAGCATGGAGTTCGCCCGGAAGCTCCTGGAGGGGAGCTACCTTTGGAACTCCCAAGAGGCCCAGGCCCTGCAAGATCCTCTGAGCATCCGGTGCAGCCCCCATATACATGGCGCGCTTCGGGATTCTCTGGACTACGCCACCAGACTTCTGGAGATCCATCTGAACAGCTCCGATGACAACCCCTGCATCCTCTTCGAAGAGGGACGCATCGTCCCCTGCGGCAACTTCGAACCGCTTAACTGGGTACTGGCCTTCGAAATGCTGGGTATCGGCCTGAGCCACCTCTCCCGCACCGCCGCATCCCGCACCCTGCGGCTGGGCTCCCCCCGATTTACGGGACTCCCCCGGTTTCTCACTCCGGGGGATGGCCGGGTGCACGCCTTCGGCACCATTCAAAAGGTCTTCTGCTCTCTGGATGCGGAAAACCGACACCTCGCAAACCCCGTATCCCCGGATTACAGCTCCCTTTCGGAGGATATGGAGGACCGGGGAAACAACACCCCCTACATCATGCTGAAAACCGCCAAGATGCTGGATAACCTCTATTACATCCTCGGCATGGAGATGATCCACGCCGCCCAGGCGATAGATCTCCGCAAACCACCCCGGCTTGGTAGGGGAACCAGGGAAGCCCTGAAAATCCTTCGAGAAAAAATTCCCTTTCTCGATAAAGACCGGAACCTCTCTCTTGATGTTGTCTGCGCAAGGGACCTGCTCCGCCGGGGAAAACTTGTGAAGGAGGTAAAGAAAATCTTTGCCTGACCATCCCTTTACCGTGTCGTTTTGACGCATTTTTGACGTTTTTTTGACCTCCCCCCTCTACTCTCTTGAGGCGGGAAAAGTTCGCAACCTTCAGGGAAAGACGTACCGTTTCAGAAAATCACATCCACACCATACAAGGAGGGAACACCATGCAGGAGATGCAGGGCAACAACAACGGAAAGGTGGTTATACGAAAGGGAATATTCATCCCCATATCCCTTGCCTTTGTTGGGATTATTCTTCTGGGGCTCGTAGCCCCCAAGATGTTCTACGATGCGGAAAACGCCATTGTGAACTTCGCCTTTCAAGATTTCGGCTGGCTCTTCCAAATCTCGGGAAATCTCTTTCTCTTCATCTGTCTCTTCTTCTGCTTTTCCAAATACGGGGATATCCGCTTCGGGGGGAAGGACGCCAAGCCCGAGATGAGCGTGTGGAACTGGTTTGCCATCTCCCTCTGCGCTGGCATCGCCACAGGAATAGTCTTCTGGGGAATCGCAGAGCCTCTCTATCACCTTATGGATTCCGGGGTTTTCGAAACCCTGGGGATCACCCCCAAGACCGAAGAGGCCGCCATGTTCTCCATGGTCACCACCTACATCCACTGGACCTTCATCCCCTACGCCATGTACGGCATCTGTGGACTGGGAATCGCCTACGCCGCCTATAACATGAACCTTCCCTACCGTGTAAGCTCCACCCTCTACCCCCTGGCGGGAAAACATACCGAGGGAGTCATCGGTGCCGTGGTAGACGGGCTCTGCCTTCTCGCCATCGCAGGGGGCGTGGCGGCGGTGCTGGGGGTGGGAACCATGCAGATCTCCAGCGGCATTCAGATCATGACGGGAATTCCTGCGGGAAAGACCATGTGGGTGGCCGTGGTGGGCTCCATCGTAGCGGTCTATGTCATCTCCAGCTATACGGGACTCAACCGGGGGATTCGCTGGCTCTCGGATAAAAACGCCAAGATCTTTCTCGCCCTTCTGGTCTTCGTCTTCGTCTTCGGCCCCACCCGGTTCATCCTCTCCCTGGGAACCCAGGCGGCGGGACACTTTATTGACGACTTCTTCGTACGCACCCATTATCTCAGCCCCGTGGACGGCTCCGCCTGGCCTCGCTGGTGGCCCATCTACTACTGGGCTATCTGGCTCGCCTACGCCCCCCTCATCGGCATGTTCCTCGCCCGGCTCGTGAAGGGGCGTACCATCCGGCAGTTCATGTTCATGAACCTGCTCATGCCCGCCTTCTTCGGATTTCTCTGGTTCTCTGTCTTCGGAGGGGCCGCCATCCATCTAGAACTCTCCGGCCAGGGGCTCTGGGAGGCCATTCATGAAGGGGGACGGCTCGCCCTAGAGCGGTCAGTCTTTGAATTCCTCAAACACTACCCCCTCACCACCATCATAAGCTGGACCTTCATGATCACCGTGTTCATCTCCATCGTCACCATGGCGGACTCCATGACCTCCACCGTGGCCTCTCTCTCCACCACCGCAGCGCACCAGGAGGATAAGGAGCCCCCCGCAGCCATGAAGATCTTCTGGGGCGTGGTGATGTCTTCGGTGGCCATTATCAACCTCATCAGCGGTAGCGGAGGGGGCGAAATCAGCGGCATCGACGCCACCAAACAGATCGCCACGGTGGCGGGATTTCCCATCCTCTTCCTCATGCTGATTATGGCCTTCACCATCTGCTGGATGATCATCCGGCACTCCCAGGGAGAAAAGGTATTGCTTATCAAGGAATAGCGCCACAAAATCCTTTTTGTTAAGGTTGAGTCGCTGGGGCGGTACCCACAAAAGCGGAAAGCCCTTCGCAAAAAAGTGCCTACTGCCAGCACTGCGGAGGGCTCTCCGCTTTTTCCCGTGGCGACCTCAGCTTTCAAACCAGCAGATCATCAATACGCTTTATCATGTGGGGGATTTTTTTAGCCACGTAGATCTCCCGGGCCTCACGAAGATAGGCTTCCCAAGGCTCTTGGAGAAATTCTTCCAGCGGTCCTTCTGGAGGGGCCTCTCTCTTGAGATTCCCCTTCACCCAAAGTTGCAGGGCCATCCAGTACCCCTTTTTGAGCGGAATGGAGAGCGCATCCCCCCGGCGAAGAAAGGTCACCGCCTCCTCCTCTTTTCCCGCCTCCCCCGCCTGGAGGGCCAGGAGGCTGAAGAGGATACCGTTCCCCCGCCACCACTGGCACTCCTCTAAAATGCCCCGGGCCGCTTCGAGATGAGCGGTAAGGATATGCCCTTCCCCTAGATCGTAGGCCGCATGGGCCGCATGGCTGTGAAAGAAGCACCCTCCCCGATAGATTCCCTGGGCCTCACACTCCTCCAGACAGGCCTGATGGATCTCCAGAGCCCGTCGAAACTCCCCCTGATGATGCCAGGCGAGCCCCTCATAGCTTCGGGCCGCAGCCTTCTGGAGGGTATAGGGAGCATCCAGGGCTTCAAGCTCTTCAAAATGAGTCACCGAAGCCCGAAGAGCCTCTCGGGCGCCCTGAAAATCCTGACTGTAGATCCGGGCAAGCCCGAGAAAGCGCCAGGCCCCCGCCTGAGCGGGCTCATCCCCGGTTCGGCGGGCAAACTCCAGAAGGCTACGGGCGTGTTCTTCCAGCAGGGGCCCCTCTTCGATCTGAATGGCGTGGTAGCAGAGATCCCGGAGGCAGTCCCGATAGAGTCCGGGATCCATGTCGTAATCTGCCCACTCCAGAGCCCCCTGCACGAGCCGGGTTCCCTGATGGTACTCCCCCCACCAGAGAAAATACCCCCCCAAAAGGGATCTGTACTGCATCTCCAGATGCTCCAGCTTTCGGGCATCCTCTCCCCCCTCCCGAAGCTCCCGAAGGGTGGAGCGAACGTTCCGAAGCTGCTCCAGGGTCTGCTTCCACTCCTCCAGAGCGGTGGAGGAGCGGCGGAGCACGTCATCGTTAAAAAGAGGAAAAAGCTCGTAGTTAAGCTTAATATGCAGCCGGAGCTTCCGCAGGGTGTAGTCCAGCTCGGGAATCCGCATCCCCCCCTGGCGGCAGTGGCTGAGAATTCGGGAACCCAGAAGATCGTTCCAGACCCGGCTTCCCATATGCTCCATGAGAAGCTTCGCAAGCCGGCGATGCAGGGAGAGGCGCCGCACCTCCGAAATGGCATCGTAGAGATGCTCCTTCACCCGGACATGCCGAAACTCCAGAAAGAGCTTCCCCCCCTCTTCCAGCCGCTCCCCCAGAATGTTCATACTCCGAAGATGCTCCGCCATAGAAGCCATCTCTCTTTCGGGAAATGCCGTGAGATCCCGCAGAAAATCCCACTCCCCCTTTCCCCAGAAGATGGAGAGGCACTCCAGGAGCTGACGCTCCTCCTCCCGGATCCCTCGAAGGATCCCCTCAATGGTCTCCCCCAGGCTAAGAGGCACATCCTCCAGAGAGGCCCCTCGCCGAAGAAGCTGCAGCAGCTCCGCCAGAAAGAGCGGCAGCCCCTCGGTACGCTGAAAGATTCGGTTCAACTCTTCGAGAGCGAAGGAGCGCTCCGGAAGATAGGCTCTGCAAAAACCCTCGGTCTCCCGGCATGTGAAGGGTGCCACGTGGAGAGTACAGCCCCGAATCCGCCCCTCCCGGCTCAGGGAGTGCAGCAGCAATTCCCCCGGTGAAGAAGCCTGTTGCCGGGCGGTAATAATACAGATCACATCCCCGGGATTGTGAAGAAGAAAACTTTCGAGCATCTCCAGAGAGGCCGCATCCATCCACTGAAAATCCTCCATTACCAGAAAAACCCGCATCTTTTTTCGAAGAATCCGAAAGAGCACCCCCAAAGCCTGCCCCAGCCTTGCGGGGGAAGCGGGCTCCAGGGAGGTGCTTTTCCACTCCAACGAGGGGAAGCTCTCTCCCAGAAGAGAGACATGGAGGGAAGGAATTTCCAGGGCCTGACAATCCACCTTTCGGGGAAGCTCCCGAAGAAGATCGTTCCAGGGGAGAAGAGGATAGTGTCCTCCTCCGGGGGTACTGCCGCAGGAGAGCACCAGGACATCACGGGGAAGGGTACAAAGAAACTCCTGCACCAGAAGGCTCTTGCCAACCCCAGCCTCTCCCGCGATGTACACGCACCTGGGACGGGGTGCGGTGCCTTCGCAGAAGGATCGAAGCCTTTCAAGCTCCTCAAGACGACCGAAGAAAGGAGGCTTTCCGGAAGACTCCTCCTTTCGGGAAGGCTCTTCTCCGGAAGGAGGGGGAACATGTTCCCGGGCAAGACGGGCAAGAAGAGAGGCGTAGCACTCCCGGGTCTCTTCCGAGGGGAGCACCCCCAGCTCTTCCTGAAGACGCTCCTGCAGATGATCGTAGACCTGGATCATCCGGCTTCTTCGCCCCATCTGAAAGGAGCAGTACATCACGAGACAGGCAATCTCTTCATCCAGATCATCCCGGGCCAAAAGCTCCTCCAATCGGGGGAGAAGCGCCGGCAACTCCTCCCGGGAGGCCCCACGAACCCGGTGCCGAAGCCCCTCTCGATAGAGCCGGGAAAAGAAGCTTCGTTTTTCCCGAAGCCAGGCCTCAAAGCCGGGACATCCCCCCAGGGAAAACCCCTCCATAAAGGTACGCCCCAGAGATTCCAGTTTCTGGGGAGAGAGGGCTTTCAGAAATTCCTGACTTTCCAAGCCCTCCAGACTGTTCGAACTATTCAAGCTGGTCAGGCTCTTCAGGCTTTCCAGACGCTCCGAGGGTTTCGAACACCCTCCACGCTCCAAACCCTCCAAAAGATGAAAATCCGCCTCCATGGAGAGGGACCCCAAAAGGATGCGCTGCCGATCCCCCTCAAGAAATCCTGAAGGAAGTTCCTTCCGAAGCTGGTACAGGGCATTGCGCAGATTTTTAGAGGCCCGCTCCTCCTCCCGATCTCCCCAGAAGAGATCCGCCAGTTTCTCCCGAGAGCCCCGGCGTTCCACCGCAAGATAGCAAGCCAAGGCCTCCACCTTGCGGAAGGGAAAGGCTAAAAGCTTTTCTTGAACGTAGAATCGGGGTTCCCCTAAAAGCTGTATGCGTAAAACCACCTAAAGATCTCCTTACCCCGCTTCGCCCAGCACTCGGGGCGCCGTGGCGCTCAAGGCGGAAAAAATTTCCTCCATAACCTGCTCCTTTCCCGCAAAAAGCTCCTCGGGGCCTCCGGTGTGCAGATCGCTGAAGGGGGTTTCGTAAAGGGCAGAGGGCTCCATGACTCCCCGGGAGGTGAGCTGATCAATAATGGTTTCGATAAATCGGATCTGCCCCGTGGAAAGGCTGTGATCCGAAAGAAAAGAGGAGAACAGCTCCTGGGCCGCCCGACGATCCAGCCCCACCAGACTCCGCACGAAGTGCACCAGCGAGGGAGCACCCCTCTGGGCAAGAAGCCCCGAAAGAAGAACCTTTCCCTCCTCTTCGCCGATACGCACCAGAGTCTCCTCCAAACTCTCAAGATCTCTGGGGGTAAGGGGCTGGTTAGTATACAGCTTGCGGATCACCAGATCATCCCTGTGGCTCACAAGATAGGCCGTCACCTTTTTGGCATACTGCTCCCCGGTCATCCGGGGCATATCCGGGTTTTCCTCCCGAACACGCAGCACCGCATCTTCAAAATCCGTATACACCAGGCTCCGGGAAGATTTATCCAGAAACACCATAAGCCCCCGCAGACGAAGCCGCATATCCTCCAAAGCCTCCAGAGAGATACACTCCCAAAATTCCATCTCCTGAAGCCGGGCGAGGTAGGAAAGCTGCGCCGCCACGGGGGGAATGGCCTTTTTCTCCTCCAGCAACGCCGCCAGAGCCACCACCTGACGGCGGTATCTTTCGAAACGGCTTCCATCCCCCTCCAGTGAGGCGAGCTGCATGTTCAAAGCCTTGAGATCAAACCGCCGCAGCCGTTCATCCTCCTCTTTTTCGGAGCTTGGAAGAGAGGCGAGCCGGGTGTTAAGGATATGCCGTTCTTCCACCCCCAGGGAGTTCCAGGCCTCTCGATTCTGGAACCGCTCCACCTCCCGGCGGAAGGGACGCACCTGAAAATTCTGCCACGGCATGGCACTCACCCTGCGGTGCAGCAGATCCCTCAGGGCAATACGCAGATTTTCCTGGGGATCTTCTCCGGGGATATCCTGCAGGCCCCCCAGAAGCCGTACCCGGTACTGAAAAAGACGGGTATTGAGTGAAGAAACCGCAGAGGCTTCTATCCCCCGGGGCTGTTCCCGAAAGAACTCGAAGTTACCGCAGAAGTCGAGGATGCAGAAATCCTTCTTATCCTCTCCGGGGCCGAAGAGATCCGGGCAGAGCCTCGTACCCCGACCGATCATCTGCCAGAACTTGACTCGGGAATACACGGGCTTGAAAAAGACAAGATTCAGCACCTCGGGGATATCGATCCCCGTATCCAGCATATCCACGGAGATGGCGAGGTGTGGGGAAGCATCCTTTATCGAAAAATCATCTATCAGGCTCCCGGCGTAGGAGGTGTAGTTATCGATCACCCGGGCAAAATGCCCCGCATAGTGGGGGTAGTGGTGGTTGAAACGCTCTTCGATAAAAAGAGCGTGCTTGTGGTTCCGGGCAAAGATAATGGTTTTACCAAGCCGATCCCCTCCCGCCACCTTGTGCCCCCGCTCCATAAGGTTCTGCAGAACCTTATCCACGGTATCCCGGTTAAAAAGCCAGGAGTTAAGGGCGCTGGGGTTCACGTGCTCCGGCAAAAATTGCGGCTCCTCCTCCCCCCAGTCCAAACTCTCCCACCGGGCCTGTTCCTCCGGGGAAAGGTCCTCGTAGCGAATCCCCTCTCTGGGAAATTTCAAATCCACCGCGGTCATTCGGTACGGCACAAGATAGCCATCCCGCACCGCCGAATCGAGTTCGTAAGCATCTGTGGGCACCCCCGTTTCGAGGTCGAAAAGCTCGTAGGTGTTTTTATCCAGCTCTTCCCGGGGGGTAGCGGTAAGCCCCACCAGCAGGGAGTCAAAATAACGGAAGATGGCCCCATACTTCTGGTACACCGATCGGTGGGCCTCGTCGATAATCACCAGATCGAAAAACCCCACTCCGAAGCGGGGAGAGTTTGCATCCCCCTCCTCTTCCAGAAATCCCATCATGGTGGGATAGGTGCAAACGTAAATCTGACCGGGAGTATCCTTCTCGGTCACCAGATTCACCGTGGTGGCCTCGGGAAGATGAAGCTTGAAGACCTTCACCGCCTGATTCACCAGAGCCACCCGATCCGCCAGAAAGAGAACACGTCTGGCCCACCCCGCCCGCTGGAGTACATCCACCAGAGCGATGGCAGTACGGGTTTTTCCGGTTCCCGTGGCCATCACCAGCAGAGCCTTCCGCCGGGCCTGGGAAAAGTGCTGAAAAATGCTGCGAAGAACCCGCTTCTGGTAGTGACGGTTTACAATGCTCTCCCGAACATCCTCCACCGCCAGAGGGCGCCGCTGGGCACGGCGGAGAATAAGCCGGGTAAGATCCTCCCGGGAGTAGTACCCCCCCACCTTTCGGGGGCTGTATTCGGTGTCATCCCACATCCAGAGATCGTAGCCGTTGGTGTAGAAGATAATGGGGCGCTGACCAAACTTTTTTTCCAGACAATCCGCATAAAGTTTGGCCTGTTGCCGCCCCTTTTCGGCATCTGCGGTGGTGCGCTTGGCCTCCACTACCCCCAGGGGCTTGCCGTCCTCTCCCCAGAGCACGTAATCCGCATACCCCGTACCGCTGGGGGTAGGCATACCTTCCAGAAAATACTCCCGATCTTCCTGACGATCCAAAAACCATCCCGCCCGGCGGAGATCCTGATCGATGAGATAGTGCCGGGTCTCCGCTTCGGAATAGTCGTGCACATCCGGGGTCTGTTCCGTCCGGGCTCGTACCCGGGCAAGCTCCTCTTTCAGAGTCTGAAGCTCCGAATCCAGAGTATCCCGCTCCTGCTGAAGGGCAAGCCTTTCCCGGCTTTCCCGATCCCGCTCTTCCTCCAGAGCCTCCAGCTCTTTGCGTGAAAGAGGTTTTTCCTTCAGAGGCCCCTCAGCCTGACAAGCCTTACAAGACTGGAAAGAAAGATCTTCGTCCTTCCAGGCGATACCCTCCGAAAGGGCTTCGGGCATGTAGGTGCGCACCATCCAGTAGCAGAGATGAAAGAGTTCCTTCACCACCTGCAGAGCCTCCCCTGAGGTGACGGGCTGGGCACTGTGCACCGCCCGGTTGCCTGTTTTGAGAATGAGTCGTGCTTTGTGAAAGAGGGGTTGTGGAAGGAGGTTGGCAAAGCGGGGTTCGTGAATCAGGGTGCCCAGTCGGGTATCGTAGGGCATGGTAAGGCGGGCATCGTGTCGGTAGAGCCAGTGTACCGCCGCCTCCAGACCGAACCGGGCATGAAAACAGGCTCCCCGGGGATCATCCTCAAGGTTTCGCTCCGCCTGGGCGGCGGCCTGGGCTATCTCTTCGAAAAGGGAGGGGAGAAAGGCGAAGTTACTCATGGGCATCTCCTTCCGGGCTGCGAGTTCGGTAAGCCTGGCTCTCATGATTGGGCTGCTGGGGAAAGCGGCGCTCCAAAAGCCCTTCTTCCAGCATGGGTTTGATGTAATACTGGCGAATATTACTGATAGAGCGATTTGTTAATTTTGAGATTTCCCCTATGGAGACGTAGCTCTGCGAACAAATACTCAAAATAGCTGATCTGAGAAGCTTTCGAGAAACTCTCTTTTTTCCACGAACCGACGCCACAATTTCCTCCAGGGAAGGGCTTTTATTCAGGTGGTCTCGATTCTTATTGTAGGAGCTTGGGGTTAAATCACCCGTTTCAGCATCCTTATTGTAGGAGCTTGGGGTTAAATCACCTGTTTCAGCGTCCTTATTGTAGGAGCCTAGGGTTAAACTACCTGTTTCAGCACTCTTATTGTAGGAGCTTAGGGTTAAACTACCTGTTTCAGCATCCTTATCATAGGAGCTTGGGGTTAAACTTTCTAAGCTCGGCTCCTTATCTTTGGAGCTTAGGAGAACTTCGCCAGCCTCCTTTGCTCTATCTATCAAAGGAACTTTCGCCAGATGATACGTGGTGCCTCGTCCCTGACCATGGGAAACCAAAAAACCTCTCTCCACCAGGCTTTTCAGGAGAAGCGTAAGATCTCGGGGGTGGATATCCACGGCCTGTTGCAGCCGCAAATGCGTCACAAAATTTTCAACATGTGCGGTGGCGAGAATGCCCCGCTCATTTTCAGAAAGGTTTCTGTAGGCATCCCCAAAAAGAGCATCAAGGGCATGAAGGGTCTCTTCCGGCACCACACTTATGGTGCGTAAACGCAACGTGGTGCTTTCAGGCTCCCAACACTCTTCAAAATCCGGGGCTCGATAGTGTTGGGATTTCCAATTTGCCATCACTCGGGGAATACCCGACCCCGCCTGTTCACAGAGCCCGATAAATCGAAACATCTGGAGCACTGCCCGATTGCGGCAGTCACTCCTTCCACCCTTTAAGGCCCTGAGAAGTGGCACACGCATCCGTCCAGGATTACGAAACTCGAAATATTCCGGGGCCTTCAAAACCACAACAGCGGTGCTACAGGAATAATCCGCATGGGCAAGGGCATTCACAAAACTCTCCCGCAGGGCTTTATGAATGGGTGTATCATCCTTACGCTCGAATCCCTCCAGACAAAAGGGCACCTTTACATCCCGGTAGAGCTTGGGAAGCACCTTAAAGAAAAAGGAATAGAGGTTTCCCGGCCACCTTCCGTCCGGGATAACCCTATCAACCCAATCCGTCACAGAACCCACAAAGGGAAGCTCTCTGTAATCAAGAAAAAAGTTCGGCACCCCTTCTCGTATGGAGACATCCTTTCCAAACATCAGCAAACCCGCCAGGGTAAGCCCTTCCACTCCGGAGGTTCTATCTTTTCCCCAGCCTCCGATCTGACACAGAAACTCCATCTCTTCAGAAGCACTGTAAGGGTGATCGGGGTTAAAGGCCAAAAAACGCTGACGATAGCTCCTGAAGCTTTCCATGTGAAGATCCTTAAGACCAAAACCCGGGAGGACACGGGCATCCCGGGATTCTTCTCCCTGCTCCGCCATCATTCTCCGTACGTCTTCCTTATGGCAACGCATATCTTCAGAGCCCAGACGCTTATAGGTCCCTTTGAGGGGGTTCTCCGTGATATAAACCGGGCGCTCTTGCCGGGTAGCCTGGGGCACCTCAATTTCTACGACCCATTTTCCATCACCAACAGGATGTTTCCTCACGTCATTTTGAGAAAGAAGATTAACGCTCACCTTCTCCCGATTATTGAGCTGTCTCCAAAGATCCGTAATCACCGCATCGGGGTTTTCCATTCCCAAAATTTCAAAACCCCCGCCCTTTTTCTCCGCCACACCAAGCAGCACCGCTCCGCCCTCGGTGTTGGCAAAGGCGGAATAGGTTTCCCAAAAATCTTTGGGAAGCTCTCCCTTACCGCTTTTGCCGAGACCCCGCTTTACCTCGGTTTCCAGGTCTTCCCGTAAAATATGATCTTCGGAAAAAAGGGGTTCCATGGCTACAGTTCTCCGTTAAATGCTCGCTGTTGCAGAGAGCCGAAGAGATCATCCAGTTCCGCAAGATGCGCCTTCATGGCAACCTTTTGCCGCTCCACGGATTCCACGATGGCAGCAAATTGCTGTTGGAGGGCGAGGGGAGGTTTTTGTACAGGGATAGATTGAAATTCTTTAGCATTAATATTGGCCATCCCAACGATGTTTTTGCATTTGTTTCTCAAATAATTTTTCATCTGCGGAGTATTCATAAAAGCCGCTATATACTCTGGACTTGCGCTGTGGTTTGCAACTCCTCTGATTAAATAACCAGCAAAAGCCATGGGTTCGTCATTTCTATACACTGCTGTTTTTCCTACAAGCTCCTTACTATTGGTTCTATTAAATAAAATTTGATTTTTATACGCCAAATGTTTAGGCTTCTCTTTATCTGATAGGTCCATGTATTTTAGATCTGAAAAATCAAGTTCTCCTGAGTACGTCATATTTCCCATTCTAATAACAGGGTATTGCTTTTTATCGGCGCTGGCCTTTTTACTTGTACCGTAATTTACCGACTCCAAAAGATCTCCAACAACGCCCATATTCCACCCCATGGGGTTCGTCACGGGGTCGCCGAACATGTGGAGAAAGGTGGCCTGGAGAAAGGTCTCCAGTTCTTTCAGGGTTTGCCGCCGTTTGGCCCGGAGAGCCTCCGCCGCATCCAGTATGGCGGCGATGCGTTTTTGTTCCGGTAAAGGAGGGAAGGGGATCTCAAACCGAGATAGCTTTGTTTGCGTAATGCCCTTGACGGTTGCCCCGGAACCATTTTCTTTAATTCTTTCTGACAAACCCAACATCGAGTATAGTAAATAACGTGTATCCACTTTTCCCTTCGGGATCAATGCCTTTAAATCTTGATTTATCGCAACGTCAATAATATTAATAGCAGCTTTACCCAGAGCCATACGTGTGGGAATAATAACGTGTCCCGCAGGGATAAGGTTAGAAGAACTTGCATCCAACCCTTTCTTACTGATCTTATCTTGTGTATCTCGTATTTCTAACGATTTGAAATCTTTTACTGTAGCCCAAGGGATTTCACTTTCCCAATACTCAAGAATATCTTTACGCGGTGTTCCTCCTCCACGAAAACTAACGATATCTTCAAGTTTTACTTTACCCCACCTCACGACAGCATCCCCTCCAGCTCTCTCCTTTCCGCTACGAGTTCTTCCTCCAGCTTTGCCAGCCGGGCGAGGATTTCTCTGGGGTGGTCGTATGCCACCGCTTCGTACGCCACCTCTTTATAGCGGTTGAGGGAGAGGTCGTAGTCGTTTTGGGCGATCTCTTCTTTGGGAACAAAAAAGCTTTGTTCCGTGCGCTGGCGGGTTTTTTCCGCCTCAAGATTGCTCCATCGGGTGAGGATATCCGGAATGTCGTTGTGGTCGGGCTGGGGGGTGCGTTTGTCGTCCAGGGTATAACCATCGGCCCGCATATCGTAGAACCATACGTTATCGGTGCCTCCGGCGTTGGTTTTGGTAAAGAGGAGTATGGCGGTGGAGACCCCCGCATAGGGTTTGAAGACCCCCGAGGGCATGGAGATGACCCCCTGGAGCTTCTGCTCTTCCACCAGCATGGTACGGAGGCTTTTATGGGCGTTGGAAGAGCCGAAGAGTACCCCGTCGGGAACGATGACCCCCGCCCGGCCGCCGATGCGGAGCAGCCGCAGAAAGAGGGCCAGAAAGAGAAGCTCCGTCTTTTTGGTTTTCACCGTCTGGAGCAATTCCTTGGCGGTGGATTCGTAATCCAGGCTTCCCGCAAAGGGGGGATTGGCGAGCACCAGAGAGAAACGCTCTTCCAGTTCTTTGCCGGTCTCGGCCAGGGAATCCCCGTAGCGGATGTCGGGGTTTTCCACTCCGTGGAGCATCATGTTCATGCTGCCGATGCGGAGCATGGTGGAGTCGAAGTCGTAGCCCGTAAAGGTGTTTTCGTGAAAGTGTTTTCGGGCCTGGGGGGTTTTGTAGATGGCGTCGCTGTGGGTATGCCGCAGGTATTCCGCCGCCGCCACGAGAAAGCCCGCGGTGCCGCAGGCGGGATCGCAGATGGTATCCTCCGGCACCGGAGCGGTGAGAGCCACCATCATCTTGATGATGTGCCGGGGGGTGCGGAACTGGCCGTTCTGCCCCGCCGTGGCGATTTTGCCGAGCATATATTCGTAGAGATCCCCCTTGGTATCCCGATCCGCCATGTCAATACTATCAAGCTGATCCACCACGTTGGCCAGCACCCGGGGGGTGGGGATCATGAAGAGGGCATCCTGCATGTGGTGGGTGTAGGTGGAGGCGGCTTCTCCGTTTGTGCTGTGTTTTCCCAGGTTTTTGATAAAGGGGAAGACCTGGTCCTTCACTGTGAGAAACATCTCTTCCGGGGCGGTCTGTTTGAACCGAGACCAGCGAAGAGGCTCCTGATCTTCCCCAAAGATGGGGTTTTCCAGGGGCTTCCCGGTGCGGGCCGCCTGACGCTCCTTGCGAGTGTGCTGCTCATCCAGCCCCTTGATAAAGAGCAGGTAGGTGAGCTGTTCGATCACCGAAAGGGGGTTGGAGATCCCCCCGGACCACATGGTGTCCCAAATGCGATCTATCCGGGATTTTATTTCGCCTGTTATCATCTTTGCGGCACCCTTTCAACACATTATTTTCCTTTTTTATTATAGCATCTCAGGAATACCGAAAGAAAGCAGGAACGGCGATGGCAACGACGACTACCCAAAAAAGCGCTGGGACATCTGATCCAGAAACTCCTTGGTGTGGGCTTCGGTGTGCAATCGGGCGGCCTCGGGGTTTCGGTTTCGAATGGCTTCGGCGATATCCCGGAGGGATCGGCGGAACCAGTCGTAATCGGTGATGACATAGCGAATGTACTGAAGGAACCGGGCGGTACGGGTGTTGAGCATATCCAGAATTTCGATAAGCGTTTCGTTTCGGGAGCAGAGCCGGGCAATCCGGTGAAAGCGCTGATCGTCCTGAATGCAGAGCTTGTAATCCTCCACGATATGGTAGGAGGAAAACCTTTCGATGATGAGGAAAAGCTCTTCTATCTCCTTCTCGGTGGCTCGTTTTGCCGCCAGCTCCGCCGCCAGTCCCTCCAGATTCTTTTTTACCTCGTAGGCATTTTTTACCTGCTGCAGGTCGATCTGGGTCACAAAGGTACCTACCCGGGGGCGGGTCTCCACCAGGCCAATCTGGGCGAGCTTGATGAGGGATTCCCGTATGGGGGTACGGCTTACCCCAAACTCCTCCTTCAAATCTTTTTCGTTGAGCATGCTCCCCGGAGGAAACTCCAGTTCGATAATCCGCTTCCTGATACTGTCAAAAATTGCCTCACTACTCTGGAGCACAAGCATCATCCTTCTGTCCTGGGTGGACCTGTTCTTTATGGTACTGAAGAAGAGTACAAGAGTACTGAAAAGGTATTATATCAGGAAGAGAACCCCTTCAGATCCTTTCTAAAGAGAACTTTTTGCGCCTCCTGGCCAGCAATCGAAAATTTCCGCCCACACTCTATCCCGCTCTTCTTCGATGTGCCGGATATCCTCTTCTTTGAGATGGCGATACCGTTTCTGCCTCTGGAGATACGCACCTATGGGGGCAAACTCCTTGGAGCGGCGGGTAAGCTTGAAGGCTCCCTTTTCGTATTCCCCAAGGAAGATCAGCCCCGTATCCACCGCCTCTTTGGCGAGATCCACGGTGATCTCCGGGGGATATCCCCATCCGGTGGGGCAGGGGCAGTAGACCTGAAGGTAGGAAGGCCCCTCGGCATCTTTGGCTTTCTGCACCTTGGCGAGAAAATCCTCGGGGTAGCCGATGCTTGCGGTGGCAGCATAGGGTATGTCATGGGCCGCCACGATGCGGAAGAGGTTCTTCTTCTCTCCCAGATTTCCCCGCACCGCCCTTCCCGAAGGAGTGGTGGTGGTGGAGGCCCCGAAGGGAGTAAGGCCGCTGCGCTGAATTCCGGTATTCATGTAGGCTTCGTTATCCGTACATATGTAGATAAATTTGCGTCCCCGGTCGATGGCCCCAGAGAGGGCCTGTAAACCGATATCCGCAGTGCCTCCATCCCCCGCAAAGCCTACGGAGAGGCGATTTTTCTTTCCCAGCGCCGTAAGCCCCGCCTCAACTCCCGTGGCCACCGCGGCGGTGGCCGCAAAGGGGGTGATGGTGGCGTTGTTCCGGAAGGCCATGTTGGGGTAGATGAAGGAGACCGCCGCCATGCATCCCGCAGGGAGAGAGAGGTACGCCTCGGGACCCAACACCTTCAGGGCAAGACGCAGAGCCAAGCTTTCGCCGCATCCCCCACAGGCCTTGTGGCCATAGAAATGTTCATCCTCGGGCAAATTTCGGGCATTCCACTGCATTATACGGGGCACCTCCCATTGAGATCATGAATTGTCGGGGTTCCGGCATCCGCCTTTTCGAGTATGGAGACCATCTCCTCCACGTTCTGTCGGGTTATATCCCGCCCCCCGAGACCGCCGATAAAGTTGAAACTCCGGAGCGCCAGGTTTTTCTGGTGGAGGGCGGAGTTTATGTTGGTAAAGAGGGTTCCCTCGTATCCGAAGGAAAGATCCTTCTCCAATACCCCCAGCACCCGAGCCCCCGCACAGGCTTTGGCGAGAGCTTCCGTGGGGAAGGGACGCACCATGCGAAGCTTCAAAAGCCCCACGGAATGCCCCTGCTCCCGCAGAGCATCCACCATAAAGCGCAGGGTGCCGCAGATGCTTCCCGCCGAGAGGAGCAATACCTCCGCATCCTCCGCTCGATAGCTCTCTAAAGCCCCACCCCAGGAACGGCCGAACCGGGCAGCGTACTCTTTATCAATCTCTTCAAGGCGTTTTTCCGCCCTCAGCATCTCCAGATGCTCACGAATCTTGAATTCCTGGTTATGCTGGTTTCCGGCGGAGATGCTCATGCTCATGGGGTGGTCATCATTCATCATGTGGGGGTGTACCCTGGGGGCGGGGAGAAAGGCATCCACCTCCTCCTGAGAGGGAATATGCACCTTCTCATAGGTATGGGTAAGCACAAATCCATCCAGATTCACCATCACCGGGGCGAGAATGGTTTCATCCTCCCCGAGCCGAAAGGCCTGCACCATGAGATCCAGCGCCTCCTGGGCATTTTCCGCAAAGAGCTGAATCCACCCGGAGTTGAGCATGAACATCACATCCATCTGATCCCCGTAGATGTTCCAGGGGGTGGCCAGGGCCCGGTTGGCGTTCATCATCACGATGGGAAGCCGAGCCCCCGAAGCGTAGGGAAGGCACTCTCCCATGTAGAGTAGCCCCTGGGAAGAGGTGGCGGTGAAGGCCCGGGCCCCCACGGAGCTGGCACCGATGGAGCAGGACATGGCGCTGTGTTCGGACTCCACGTGGAGATACTCGCATGCAAGCTCTCCATTTTGAACAAACTCGGCGATCTTTTCCACCGCCTTGGTCTGGGGGGTGATGGGATAGGCGGCGATTACCTGGGGCCGGGAGAGCCGCACTCCCCAGGCCACCGCTTCATTGCCATTCAGAAAGGCATAGCTGCTCATTCGGAGCCCTCCTTTTTCATGGTGATGGCCTGGAGTTTGCACTCATGGGCACAGATGCCGCACCCCTTACAGAAATCATAATCCACCTCGAAGGTTCCTTCCGGGGTTTTGTGGATGGCTCCATCGGGGCAGAGGAGATAGCAGCGATGGCATTGCACGCATTTTGCCAGATCAATCACGGGGCGAAAGACCCGCCACCCCGCGTTTTTTTCGGTGATATAAAAGGAGGGGAAGCTGCTTCCCAGGGGAAAATCCTCCAGGCTATCCAGCTTCGGCACCGGAGACATCTCAAAATTCCGCATAGATCAACACTCCTTTCCCACAGAGAAAGCCGCCTGAAAGAGGGCAAGGTTCCCCTTGGCAAGGGAGGCCCCCATGCTCTTTTCGATGGCTTTCTCACAGGCTTCCCGGGAGACCATTGCAGGGGCTTTGGCAGCCAGAAACCCCAGCATGGCGGTGTTCGCCATGGGTTTGCCCAAAATCTCCAGAGCCATTCCCGTGGCATCCATGGAAAAAACCCGGGGATCTTCAAAATGCTTTGAGGAGTTGATCAGCACAAAAGCTCCGGGCTTGAGATCCTCAAGATAGGCTTCTTCCCAAAGGGTTTCATCCAGAAAGATAATGACATCGCACCGATCCACCTCGCTGCGCAGATGGATGGGGTTCACGTCAATGCGGTTGAACCCCAGCACCGGGGCACCCCGGCGTTCCGGCCCGAAGGAGGGAAAAGCCTGGGCGTAACGATCATCGTAAAGGGCTGCGGCGGTACCGAGAAGCTTGGCTCCGGTGAAACTTCCCTGACCGCCTCGGCCATGCCAACGTATCTCGTACATGGGAACCTCCTTGTATTGTTCTAGTATATTACAGACGCATCTTTTGTATATCATACCCCCAAAGCTGTCAACCCCGAGACGAAAGCCGGAAGATCAGAGGCACGGGAGCAGGGGCAGGGATACAGGGCCACAAGCCACAAAGCTGAAACCACACGATGGCAGACACAAAAAAAGCCCCCTTCTTCAAGGGGGCCAATAGTCATTATAGTACATGAAGATACCGTGTGACTCTTTAAGGGGTGTCCGTTGCTATTAAACCACATCACCCGGTAACGTGCATGGGAAGCGGAGTCGGAATGTCGAATTCTTCGATGAGCTGGTTAGGATATTCCGACACTACGGTGCCCAACTCCAACCTCGAAAAATTTTGTGAAATTTCACAGATTCTCAGGCATGTCAAAAACACGAAAGGGCCTCGGAAACAAAGGAAGTTTCCTTCATTTCCAAGGCCACCATCAATCTTTCTGCTACGGAAGAGACCTTACAGCTCTCGCCTGCCGAGAAGATCAAAGGCTTCCGGATTTTCCGAAGGCCCCCCAAGAAAGGAAATCCCCTCCGTCCAGGCCCGAAGTCTTTTCGCAAAGGGCGGATCCGGCCACTGCTTCCTCACCGCCGCCCGGGAGAGGCAACCGCACATAAGAGATCCCCAGTAGGCATGAGGAGACCCCGTTCCCAGGGCTATGGCGAAGAAGAAAAAACAGAGAAGGGCAAAGAGATTACGATAGAATTGCATAAAGCTCCCCCTTTCGGATACTACGTATTATCCTGCTCAAGCTCCTATGTTACCAGGGCACTCCGAGAATCACGTGAGGGAGAAAGAGTACCAGCTTGGGACAGTAGGCTGTAAAGAGAAGCACCGGCCCCCAGCAGAGCAGAATAAACCAGAGGGCGGGGGTCATCATCTCGTTGATGGGGGCGTTTCCTAATCGCCCTCCGAGATAGAGCACCGGTGCGGCAGGTGGCGTAATACACCCCAGACCGGTATTCACCCCCAGGATAGCGGCATAGTGGATGGGGTTGAAGCCGAGTTCCATAATGATGGGCATGAGCACCGGCGTAGTAAGCACCACCACGCTGATGTCGTCCATAAGCATCCCCATGATCACCAGGAAGATATTGATCATGAAGAGAATAATCCAGCGATTTTCCGAAACCGCATAGAAGAGGTGCAGCATCTTGGCGGGAAGGTCCTCCAGAATGTAGAGACGGCTCAGCATGGAGACCGAATAGAGCATCACCATGATAACTCCGGTGGTTATGGCAGACTCCACCACCACATCGAAGAGCCCCCGCCACTTCAGCCCCTTATAGACGAACATCCCTACGGGAATGGAGTAGAGCACCGCCACCGCCGAAGCCTCGGTGGTGGTCATGATGCCTCCGTAGATTCCCCCAAGGACGATCACCGGAAGCATGAGAGCCGGGATGGCCAAGCGCCCCCGCTCCTTAAAGAGCCTCCACTTCGCCGCCCCATCTCGCTTATGCGCCACCAGAACCTCTTTGTTATTCCGGAGAAGCCACATGTTGACAAGGCAGATCAGAATGGTGGTAACGATTCCCGGCACCACCGTGGAGAGGAAGCACGCCAGCACGGACTGGCCGCTGATCCAGGCGAAGATGATGAGGGTGGCATTTGGCGGAATAAGAAGCCCGAGAAGAGAGGCGTTCGCCATGAGCGCCGCCGCATGTCCCCGAGGATACCCCTCCCGGCGGAAGCGAGGGAACATGATGGAACCGATGCAGGAGAGGGTGGCGCACGCAGCGCCAGAGATGGAACCGAAAACCGCGCAGGAGATGGTCCCCACGATTCCCAGCCCGCCCCGAAGATGGCCCACAAAGACATCCACCAGATCAATAAGCTTCTCTCCAATGCCTCCCCGTTCCATGATCCCTCCCGCCATGATAAAGAGGGCGATGGCGATAAGCGAGACCGAGTTCATCTGGGTGAATCCGTAGGGGAGGAGCTGACTTGCAGCATATCCCGCCCCGTCAGGGCCTCCGAAGAAGATGAGCCACGCCGCGGAGGACATGAAACTCACCGGCACGGGAACCCCGATGATGAGGGTTGAAAGCAGAATGAGCAGAGCTACATAAATCATGAGCGGTTACCTCCGAAAAGGGCCTTCAAGCTCCGCAGCAGATCCATGAGGAAGTAGAAGGCCATGAAGATGAGCCCCAGGAAGATGGCAAGGTAGGATGTCCAGAGAGGTATGCGCCAGATGGTGGTTTTCGGCAGGGCGATCCCCGTCCCCAGGGGACCCATAAAGCCGAACATGAAGAAATCGTAGCCGTACCAGACAAAAAGCAGAGAAACCCCGAGGGTGATAACGCTCTTGAGCAGCACCAGAAGACGCTTGAGAATTCCCTCGGGAAGATAGGAGTTCACCAGATCCGCCGAGACGTGGGTGCCGTTGAAAGCTCCGATGGCGGCACCGGAGAAGTAGAGCCAGAAGGCGAAGAGCTTTACCCACTCTTCATAGCCGTAAAGATCTCCTCGCAGCACATAGCGCACAAGGGTGGCGGCGCTGATGAGTATTGCCAGAGTGATAGAGGTACTGAAACAGACAAGAGAAAAACCCCGGATCACAATCTTATCGAAGAGATTTTTCGGCACCCTTACGGGAGCGGGCTCCATTTCGGTCTGATTAGTGCATATATGGTCAGCCATAACGTTACGCCCCTTTCGACAAAAGGGGAGAATCCCTTGAAAAAAATCGGGGATTCTCCCGTAGTTACTTCATAACAACAAGGAAAAGATACTCCTATTTAGGGGCAAGCTCCTTCCGGAACTCATCCATAAGCTCTTTACCCATGTTCTTTTCCAGCTTGGGCCAGGTGCTGGCGCAGGCTTCGGCGATGGGGGTAAGCTCCTCTTCGGTGTAGGTGAAGACCTGAATCCCCTTCTGCCGCATAAGCTCCATGTAGTGCTCATCTTCCTTCTGGGCGTTCACGATGCTCTTGGCAGTCGCATTGTTCACCGCATCCTGGATGATCTTCTGATCCGCCTCGCTGAGCTGGTTCCACACCTTGCCGCTGATCATGTAGTTCAGGCATTCCAGGGAGTAGTTGGTCATATACCAGTACTTAAGCACATCTCCGAGAATGGTATAGGCTGCAGAGACGGAGAAGCCGTTCATACCGGAGCAGACACCGGTCTGCATGGACTGGTAGACATCCGCCCAGGGAATGGTGACAGTCTGGTAGCCCATGGCATCCGCCGCAAGCTTGTAGACGTCCATGTTGGGAACCCGAATCAACACTTCTTTATTCACTGCGGGATTAATGGGCTCCACTGCGGGCTTGGTGGTGCCGGTACCGATCATTCCTTCGATATAAAAGCCGAGGAGCTTCACACCCAGCCGGCTGTTCAGCTCGTCCATCTTTTTGAAGAGCCACCCCTCGGGGGAGAAGACTCGGGCTACATCGTTATAACCCCGAACATAACCGTTGATATAGACCAGCTCCAGCCGAGGATCAAACTGGCTGGGGACGGACATGCAGGACATATCCATGGTCCCCCGGATCTGCTCTTCGTAGATCAGAGTGTAGTCTCCGAGCTGGCTCGCGGGATAGACACGAACCTCAATACGCCCGTCGGACTTCTCAGCGATCTCCTGGGCGATCTCTTCCATAAGCTTGGTGGCAGGGTGATCTGCAGGAGACTGCCCGGCGAACTTGAGTGTGATCTCCGCCGCCGACGCCAGACCGGCCAGGGAAAACATCAGCGTACAAGCCAGCAGGGCTACTACAACACAGGAATTTTTCATCTTTTTCACGAATCTCGCTCCTTTCAAATGTGTTCCGCCCCAGAGGCGGAAACAATACCGCATAACATCGCTTCACAAACCTCTATTTCCGGTTTTTCAAGCCCCTCTTCGAAGGATATGGCTCCATCTCTTTTTCGCCAAATCGAAGACATCCCCCCTCAAATCTCTCATCGTTTGAAATATCAGCAAGCTCCCCTTATCCTCTCCCGAGCCCTCGCTCTTCTCGGGAAAAGGGTGTTCTGCATTTGCTTCTTTGCATAGATCCCTTTTATAAAACCTTGCAATCATGGGGGAAAAAGCAGAAACGCACAGAAGGCATTCATTTATTTTTCTGCAAAACACGGAAGCATTTTCAGGCTCGTCTAGTATATCACAAACTACCCGCACTCCATACAAGACTCGAAAATATAAAAAAATAAGTGCAATTTTTAAAGAGGCGGTGCCGAAAGCCACGGCATCGCCCTTTTTCTCTCGCCGAAAAGTATCTCGCCCATCCTCTTTTTTCAAAATTTCGCGATCAAAGGGGGGAGCCCCCCGGCACGAGGAGGCCCCCCCCTTTATAAACAATCACACGTCACGAAACTTAAGGGAGAAGATCCACGAGGGCCTTCATGTTTGGTAACTCCTCCTCCACCCCCACAAAGGGGAGAGAAATCCCCCGATCCTGCAGCATAGCCCGGAAAATATTCATGTAAACCCCGCTACCGGAACTTTTCGAAGCCTGGTGTTTCTCCTCACCGCAGGATCCGCCCTGGTAGCCCGTACAGGTCCAGTCGACCCCGCAACTTGGGCTTCCCTCCACTCCGAGCACCCCCAGCACCTTATAGCCTGTAGCAAGGGCATCTTCTATCTGGTAGACCACGGGCTTGAGGAGCTTTCGGCTGTGCGAGCGGAAGGCGGGAACATCGTACTGCTCCGCAGTCATCCCCCACCGGCACATCCCAAGAAAGGTGCACTCCGGACAGGGAAGCTGGAGCAACCCCGCCCCGATCTCAAGAAAGGGGAGAATCACCTCGTTCATGGCTCCCCGAAAGGGGGCCAACCCCTTCACCTTGGCGTTGGCATTCAGAAGGCAGTGAGCCACCACGAGAAAGGTACCGCTACGGTGCATATCTCAAAACCTCTCTTTACGAGTCCTGGGAAGGGTTACTGAAAAAGGGATTGTTTCCCTTGGTGAGCATATGAGCGGGAAGAGCGGGAATAAGAAGGGCCACCACCACAGAACACGCCACCTTATCCAGAAGATTCCCCACAATACGGGGGATGAAGGCGGCGGTAAAGATCCTGTGCCCCGAGGTTTTCAGCCAGAGAAAGATGAGATCCGTGCCATCCCCGGTAAGTCCTGCGTAGAGCCACACCGCGATAGGAGTGCCGATAAGAGGGGCGATCACCGCAAGCAGTAGCCCGGTAACCACCGCCACGGGAAGGGTAAACCGGAATTTTCGGGCCACCAATCCCACCACGAGGCCGATGGCCATATTCACCAGAGCGAAGGGAATGTTGCGGGGATTGGTAAGGGCTCCCTGCACCACATTGGTAACCATGCCGATGAGCACACCGTAAAAGGGTCCTAAAAGCACCGCTCCGAAGATGGTTCCCAGGGTATCCATAAAGAGCATGGGGATGTGGAGCAGATCTACCACAGTGCCAAGGACAAGGTTCATGACGATACAAAGGGAGCTGAAGGTAAGGCTGAAGGTCGATTTCTGCATGATAGGTTTATT
Source organism: uncultured Synergistaceae bacterium (assembly GCA_964539095.1). Classification (GTDB taxonomy): domain Bacteria; phylum Synergistota; class Synergistia; order Synergistales; family Aminiphilaceae; genus DAIPKP01. The sequence goes on along the minus strand of CAZIFL010000024.1, from coordinate 13,997 downwards.
CCTCCTTGTAGAGTAGAGCTTTTTCTTCTATTCCCTCGGAAAGTCGAGGGAATTCCGGCGTTTTTCCGCATTATTAGCACAATCCGCAGGGTTTGTGCTATCCGGAACAGTTTTCCAGGCAGGAAAAAGCCCTCACAAGGAGAGAGGTTCCTTTTAGAAAGGATGAGAAAAGACAAACTCTCTCGAAAAAATGGGGCTCTTCTGCCACAAAAACGTTCCGTGCATGCCATGCACGGCATCATATCCTCATGTCCTTCGGAGAGTCATGCGCTTTACCTCCTTTATTCGGAGAATGATACAACAGCACCTTGGGTACACCAAAAAGGGCTCCCCCATGGTATCGGGAGAACCCAAAATGTCAATAACTCCATTTGCAAAATTTTCCCTTAGGAAAATCTCGTCGTAAAAAGCAGGGTCCCCCGCAAATCCGGGGAGACCCCGCCCAGCTCTTGCTACGATTATCCGAAAAAATTAAATATACAGATCTCGTTCCCCCCGGGAAACTCTTTCGTAAAAGGCTCCAAACTCTCCTTGGAGGTTCATCTTTCCGATCTCCGGATCCCCCGCAATTTCTTCCATCTCCCGGCGAATCACCGCTTCCCCCGCCCGGCGGGTCTCCTCGCTGGCGTAGTCGTCCAGCCACTCGCGGAAGGTAAGTACTGCGTTGAGCTTGCAGAACTTACCTTCGCGACCACTTTTGAGAAGCCCCATAATTTTATCCCCCGTACGGCCGCAACGGTACCCCGCGGTACAGAAAGAGGTGATCAGCCCCATCTCCGCAAACTCCCGAATCACTTCATCCAAAGAGCGGGTATCCCCGAGAAGGAACTGCTGTTCTTCTTTCTTCTGATCCGGAGAAGCCCCGGCATATCCTCCGATACCAATACAGGTGGAAGCATCGGTCTGGGTGATGCCGTAGGGAAGAAGCCTCCGACGCAAATCCCCGGGCTCCCGGGCGGTAAGGATCATCCCCGTATAGGGGACGGAGAGGCGAAGAGCGATGATGATCTTCTTCAGATCCTCCTCAAAAACCCGGTAGGGGGTACTGGCGGCAAGATCGTTGCCTCCGGAGGGATTGAGTCGGGGAAAGGAGATGGTGTGCGGTCCCACCCCGTCGAAACGGTGCTCCAGCTCCCGGGCATGAGAAACCAACCCCATCACCTCGAAGGGCCAGGAATAGAGTCCGAAAAGTGCTCCTATTCCCACGTCGTCCACCCCCGCCTCCATGGCCCGGTGCATGGCATAGAGGCGCCAGCGATAATTTCCCTTCACCGTCCCCGGATGCAGCGCGGCGTAGCGCTCCCGATGGTAGGTCTCCTGAAAGACCTGAAAGGTTCCTATGCCTACATCGAGAAGGGGCTTAAAATCCTGGATCTTTAACGGCGCAGCATTCACGTTCACTCGACGGATCTGCCCCACCCCTTTTCGCCCCCGGGTTTGTACGGAATAGATCGTTTCGATGGAACGAGCCATATAGGACGCGTCCGAGAGAGGGTGCTCTCCGTAAACCACGATAAGCCGTTTGTGCCCCAGGGAAGTAAGCACCTCGGTCTCCCTGGCAATCTCCTCCATGCTGAGGATCCGGCGCACCTCTTCGGGGTTCCCCTCCCGAAAACCACAGTACGTGCAATCATTCACACAGAGATTCGAGCAATAGAGAGGAGCGAAGGTGACAATGCGGTTATCGTACACCTTTTTCTTGATCTCCCCTGCGGTATGCCCCATCTCCTCCCATAGCTCCGGATCCTTCACGTTCAGAAGGGCCGCGGTCTCCCGGGTATCCAGAGTTTCGATCTCCCGGGATTTGGCAAGGATATCCCGAATTTTCTTCGGATCCGGATTCCGGGCCTCCTCAAGCTCTCGCTCTATCCGCTCCTGGTCGATAAAATCCCTTCCCCCTTCGAGATAGCGATCAATCTCCTCCGGGGCAATGGCCTGATCTATCCACTCCTGAACTGCTGTAGAACGCATAAAAAAACTCCTCCTTCTCCGTCAGGACAGCCCCGGCAAAAGAAGAAGCTCCGCCATAAGAGAGTTTTTCCCTCTTGCCCCTATGGCATTTCTCCTTTCCGCCAGACAGCCCCTCCGGATGAGATAATATTATGGTGGTTTCTTTTTCTTCGAAGTCGGGAAAACCCCTTCTTCCCAGAGCAAAACCACCCACCCATGCTACCATAAAGAACCCTGATTGTGAACAACGGAACAAATAGGGCGAGGCACACCCCGAAGATACTCGCCATCGCATTTTGGGCCGCAATCAGCGCATCTGCCCAGGCGAGCAGATGATTTCCCCGCCCCGGATTTCGCCAGAAAAACCAGCACCAGCGGAGCCTTGGGGATAAAAGGCTGGTTATCGCAGGCCACCGTGGCCATGATCAAGCAAAACCGAGAAAGAGAGCAAGGGATCTGGTGACCCCCACCATATGATCATCCGAAAGATAGCCTAAAACCCCGCCGATCTTGCTCCGAGAAACGGTGACGGCCTTGTCTATCATGATCTGAGATGGCTTCACAAGACCGTTGCTTCCATCTGGCTCAACGGCATAGCGAAAAATCGGCGTTTCCCGAAGATCGCTGGTGACAGGCAGCAAGGTTACCGAAGGATGTTCATCAAAAAGATCAGACTGGATAACCAGGGCAGGACGAGGCTTTCCATAGTCCCCTTGAAGAGCTACCACCACAAGATCTCCTCGCCTCATTCCCAACCCTCGGCATCCATGGCGGCTTCGATAAACTGCAGCATCTCCTGCTCCAGAGAATCCTTCTGCAGCATGCGGGACTGTCTTCGGCACTCTTCCACAAAACCAGGACGCCGCACATCGGGAACCCATATCTGCACAGGACGCATCCCCGCTTCAGCCATGGCCCTTCGGTATGTACGCACTCTCTCATTCACGGACAAAGCCATACCCTCACCCCCAAGAGATTGTTACATGTAACAGTATGCCCTCCAGGAAGTTCTGTCAATCCTGAAAATCTCTTTCTCCACCATGCAGCTCCGGCTCCTTGAAGGGCGGTTTTACAAATGATGTGTCACGTGGCATGTAATGGAGCCTCCGCTCATGTATCCCCTTTGCTCCACGAGTAGCCGAGCCTCTCCCTTGCTTTGCTGCTCCGGCTCTTGCGTTCATCAAGTGCCACATGCCAACGCAAACCGCTCTAATCGAAGTTTTTCAAATACTCTTGTACGGATCGGGTCATCTCCAGAGAAAAATCCGACATGTATTTGCGCTTGCAAAAGGCCTGGATATGCTTGTCAAAATCGTATTCAGGATCGCCGCTCTGCTCTTGGTGCATCCGCCGGAGGGTTTCTTCACTGAGAGGTTGGTAGGTATTGTGCTGCACCACATACTTTGCATCGAACCTTTTCGGCTTCTTCCGATTTTTCTGCTGCTCCGTGGGATATCCGAAGACGAGCATGGTGACGGGAAAAACGTACTGATCCAGATGCAGAAGTGCCTCTACACGCTCTTTGTTTTCCAGAATATCCCCGATGTAGCAGGATCCAATCCCCAGAGATTGCGCAGCCGTCACCGCATTTTGGGCCGCAATCAGCGCATCTGCGCAGGCGAGCATCAGATCTCCCAGCCCCGGATTCCGACAGGGAGCCCCGGCATAGCGGTAACAGTCAAGCCACCGCCGGCAATCCGCCAGAAAGACGAGCACCAGCGGAGCCTTGGCGATGAAAGGCTGGTTGTCACAGGTGAGGGCAAGTTCGTTTTTGATCTTTTGATCCGTGATGTGAAGAATTGTGTAGAGAACCTGGTTTCCCGCCGTGGGGGCCTGAAGGGCCGCCTCAAAAATCGTCTCCCTGTCTCTCTCGGAAATCTCCCGTTCCTCATAGGCCCGGACGGATTTTCGCTCCAAGAGAAGCTGCATCACATCGTTCATGGGGACAGCTCCTTTTCATATGTTTTCGCAGTATCTCAAGAGACACGCATATACGCAGAGAGCTACAGAGACCTGCAAGCAAAAGTATAGCAGGTAGGTTTTCCTTTCTGCGATCTTCCGAGGGTCATGGGGTATAATTCAGAAGCCACATATCGGCAGATCTTCATGATGCCATCCTCATTCTTCCAAGGAGGTTTTCATAATGCCCTCGTACACGCTCTACGGCCCCGAAGATTTTCGGATATGCCCCTGGAAAAACGGCCAGGGGAGCACCACGGAGCTTTATGCGGCTTACCCTCCGGGGGAGGCGGATTATCTCTGGCGCATCAGCATGGCCGGAGTGACCCAGGACGGAGATTTTTCGGATTTTTCGGGATACGATAGGGTTCTTCTGCTTCTGGAGGGGGCGGGGATGACCCTCTTTTTCGGAGGTCACGGCACATGCCAACTGCAAAAACCTCTTGATATGGCCCGTTTTTCCGGAGATTGGGAAACCCGGGCGGTGCTCAAGGAGGGAGGCATCCGGGATTTTAACGTCATAACCCGGCGGGATGGCTGCCACGCCGAGGTTCGAACCTTCTCCGAAGAAAGCTTCTCCAAAGAACAGGAGTATCCTCTGGATTTCCGGGGAGATCACCTGTTGCTCTATCTCCCCAAAAATCCCGGAACTCTTCACGCCTCCTCGGGAGAAAACCTTACCCTTCCGCCGGGACATCTGCTGCATTTCGCAGGACCCCAGAAAGGGCGCTGGACTCTCCGGTGTGGGGAGGGTATTGAAGTGGTGATTACAGAAAGGGTAGAATAGTTACGAATCACCTTGCGTTTTCACCCCCCATCCCGTATTTTTGTACTTCACACCATACCTTTGCTACGTCCAAAGGAGTTCTGCTAACATGGAAAACTACACGTCCATACCCTCCCGGCAAAATGCCGTAAAAGGCATCCTTTTCGTTAATCTCGCCACCCTGCTCTGGGCCAGCAACATCGTGGTAGGGCGCACTCTCGCCTCCTCCATCGGCCCCCTGACTCTTTCCGCAGCTCGCTTCTCCCTGGGAGGGCTTTTTTTTGCGCTTCTTCTCTTCCGGAATTCCCCGGAAAAGAAACTCCCCTCCTCATCTCAAGAGAGATGGCTCCTTCTCGGCATGGCCCTGGCAGGGGTGGTGGCCTTTTCGCCCCTGCTCTACCTCGGTCTGCGGTATACCACCGTCGCCAATACAGCCCTCATCAACGGCACAGGCCCCCTCATGACGGGGCTACTCGCCCTGGCACTGCTTCGGGAGCCCATGTCCTTCCGGCAAATCACCGGGGCCTGTATCGCCCTGGGAGGAATTTTTCTTTTGCTCTCTCAAGGCTCCCTGACCTTTCTCGAAGGACACCACATCAACCGGGGAGATCTTTTCGTTATTATGGGGGTGGCTCTCTGGGGGCTCTACTCGGTGCTGGGAAAGATGTGCATGCGAAACTGCTCTCCCCTGAAGGCTACCGCCATCTCCACCTTTATGGGGCTTCCGCTTCTCTATGCCCTTGCCTTGGTAGAACTCCAGAGCTTTCCCGTACAGTGGAGCCTCCCTCTTTTCGGGGCCATACTCTACGTGGGGATCGGGCCTGCAGCCCTGGGCTTTTACGCCTGGAACGCCGGAATAGCCCGACTAGGGCCCAGCGGGGCCATGGTTTTTTACAACACCCTTCCTCTCTACGGCACTCTTCTGGGCTACTTTTGCCTGGGAGAACCTCTGGGAATCTTCCATATCCTGGGGGGAGCCCTCATCATCGGAGGAGGTCTATGGGGATCACTCCGGAACGAAAAAGCACCTTCGACAGAGGACAACATGTAATCTGCCATAATGGAATACTATCTTTTCCCAGGAGGACCATACATTGCCCATGAAAAGTAACCTTTCCGCCCACCGCATAGAGCAGGATCTTCAGGAGATCAACCGCCCCGCTCGGGATCCCCGAGGGGGGATTACCCGGCTCTCCTACTCCCGGGAGCACGCCGAGGCCCTTTTGTATCTCCAGAGGGAGTGTCATGCTTTGGGAGCGCGCTGTTTTCTTGATGAAGCGGGAAACTTTGCCGCCCGAATAGAGGGGACAGAGCCGGAGCTTCCCTTCTTTTGCCTGGGCTCTCACCTGGACAGCGTGAAAAGCGGGGGGGAGCTGGACGGTATCGCCGGGGTGGTGATAGGCCTTGAGGTGCTCCGGCTGCTACGAGAGAGCGGCACGAAGCTCCACCACGGGGTACAACTGCTGGGCTTTGTGGAGGAGGAGGGGGTTCTTTTCAAACGGGGACTTCTGGGAAGCCGTTTTTTCTGCGGCGAGATGACCCTGGAAGATCTTCGCAAACTTTCCACGGATTCCGGAGCCTCCTGGGAAGATATGGCAAAGGATTTCTGCGCCTCCCTGGAGCCTTTCATGGACGGGCCTTTTCCGAAAGATGCAAAGAATATGGCTTTTTTCCTGGAGCCGCATATCGAACAGGGGCCGGTACTTTTCGAGAGGGGGATCCCCCTGGGGGTTGTCTCCTCCATCACCGGCACCAGCATGACGAACATCACCTTTTACGGCGAGGCGAACCATGCGGGGACCACCCCCATGGCAACCCGGAAAGATCCCCTTCGGGGGCTGGTGCATGTGGGGCATTTCCTTGAAAAGAGAGTGGAAAGGGTTCACAGCTCCGCCGTGGGCACCATCGGGCACATCACACTGGAACCCAACGTAGCCAATGTCATCGCCTCTCGGGTCTCCTTTACGGTGGATCTTCGTTGTGTGGACAAGGAAGAACTTCTGGAAATGCTCCAGGAGCTGGAGACATGCTGTTATGAGGGGGCGGCGAAATTCAGACTGAAGGTGGAGCTGTTTCCCGGGCACCGGGTGATGCCTCTGGAGATGGATGCCTCACTCCAGAAGGATCTGCTCGCCGAGGCGGCATCTCAGGGAGTTCGGGCCACCTCTCTTCCCAGCGGGGCGGGGCATGATGCTCTCTCCATGGGGCGTCTCGGGAGAACGGGAATGCTCTTTATCCCCAGCCGGGAGGGAAAAAGCCACTGTCCCGAGGAGAGCAGCGATTACAGCCATATGGGAAATGCCGCCCGAATAGTGTGGGGGATGCTGCAGAGGCAGGAAGAAGATCTCCAGAAGGGAACATAACCCGAAGAGAGCTTACAGAGGGGATCTTTCAAGACACAGTTCCGTTGATTGTGCCAAGCTCCCTGAGAGCCTGAAAGGCAATGGCGGCATATTTTCCTAATTTTCCCGGCAAGGCAGCAGAATCCGCCATTGTGCGGGTGGCTTATACGTACCTGGCATCAGAAGTTTCCAAGAACCCCGTAAGCCATCCGACATCTTTTTCCTTCTTGCATCCCCAACCGCTCTTATCGTAAAGGCAGCAATCACCACCTGGAGATATTTTCATATATTTCACAAACTGCACACTTTTCTGCCCTATTTAGGGGGTGATATTATCACTGCACCGTCACGCTCATCGTAAAAACTATTGACAGACGAATGAGGAATCACTACACTTATAGACCAATTATGCTTGAGCCTCATGTGGGAAAGCTTGGGTGGGGCAATTGTTCGAGTGGCGGAATCGTCTGTGGTTCGGGAAAAAATCAGATTTACGGAGAAGCGTGGCGAAATTCCCATAACAAAAGTCTATGTCAACTAGTTTTCAATTCGGAATGGAGGGGATCACCTGTGAAAATTAAACGGATTGTGCTTGCAGCCTTTTTTTTAGTTCAGCCTTTCTTCATAACCAGCGCTCTCGCCGAAAGGGTTGTGGTGTACGGCCTTAATGCCATGCCCCTTTGCGGAGTTACGGAGGGAAAGCCTGTGGGTGTGACAGTAGAAATTCTCCAGGAAGCCACCCTTTACGGAGCTCCCGAGTTCGAATTTATTATGGATGTGCCTTGGCTGAGGGCGCAGATGATGGTACAGAATCCCGGCGATGAGCTTAATGCCATTATCCCCTTTTCACGCACTTCGCAACGGGAAGATACCTTCAAGTGGGTTGGCGAACTTATACAGACTCAGTTTCGGTTCTACTCCTTTAACCGGGAAACTCCGGTGCTTTCAATCGAAGAGGCCGCGGCCACATCCGTGGGTGTTGTCCGGGGCCATGCGATAATCCCTCTGCTTGAGGCACTGGGTATTAACCGGCTGGATGCAGCTTCTGATGCAGAAAACAATGCAAAAAAGCTCCAGCACGGGCGCCTTGATACCATTGCAGAGTCTGATTTCATTGCCTTCTACAACTGGCGCAAGATCGGTGAAGATACGAGCCATCTGCAGGAAGGCCTTGCGGTGGGTGAGCTTACCCGTGTTTACATAGCTGCAGGCCTCCATTTCCCGGATGCTACAGCTGAAAAAATTAAAGACGCTCTTAAAAAAATGAAAGAGGATGGCAAATTGCAGGAAATACTGAATAGGTGGCGGTAAACACCCGCGCAAAAGGTAAAAGGGCAACCTGCTGAATCCGTTTACAGATCGCCGTGGAAACAAGCAGGGATACTTGTCTCCGCCTGACAGCCGGAGATGATGCTTGGGTGGTTGGTCACGGATCGCAATCAGAATCTCCTCCTCCTGTTTTCTGTGTAGCTACAGAAAGCAGGAGGATTTTTGTTGCTTCAGCCGTCCACAGACCTTCACAAAGAGTCAGGCTTTTCGCTATTCCGTGAGGATAACCCGAGTTCAAGCCGACAGTTTACAGAAGGGCTCTTTCGAGGCGCAGTTCAGTTGATGATGCCAAGCTCCCTAAATGCCTTAAGGGTGATTTCGGATCTGTATTTTCCAAACTCTCCCGGCAAGGCAGCAGAATCGGCCACTATGCGAGTGGCATATATGTACTTGGCATTACGAGTTTCCAAGAACCCCACAAGCCATCCGATGTCTTTGCCATTTTTGCATCCCCAACCGCTCTTACCGTAAAGGCAATAATCACCGTCTTGAGATATTTTCATATATTTTTTTACAAGATCCACGTTCTCCCTTTGGAAGGGAAGCTCCATCTGGCACAGTTTTGTCAGAAACACCACCTGATTTTGCGGGGAAATCTCCATACTGCCATAATTCCAGAAATCCGGCCCCTCCTCGCTCAAATCCAGGTTTCCATACCCTATTTCGACCAGATATTTTCCATAAACTTCTCTGGAAATACGCTTGGAGATTTCCACGTAAAACCAAATAACAGAATTTCTAAAAGCCTCTTCAAGATTGGTGTCCGCATTCCACGAGGAAACGGCCTTCCCCTTAAAAGTTTTGTCCTCCCCGTCCCATTTCAGAATTTCATAAGGTGTTAGGACTTTTTCTTCCAAGGCGATGAGAGAATGGAGTATTTTAAAGGTGGATGCGGGAATCGACCCTACAAGAGCGTCCGCCTGGTCGCTGTATATCCACTCATCCGCTTCCGGGTTATATATGGTAATACTTCCCGCAATTCCTTCGTTAGAGAACAACCGTTCAAGAGATTCGCCGGCGAAAGAAACCGGGGATCCCGCAAAAAGCAACGCCAAGAGTATGGCGATTAATCTCATCATGAACACCTCTTTATTGATCGGCCACAGAGAACCTTCCCGCCCCCTATGCCTCTTTCTTTGCTGTTCCATGGAGCATGGATAATCGGCCACATATTATGAGGCTCAGGAGTGCACGAACGTGGAAAATGCCGTTTGATTACATCCTCCTGAAGCTGTTCGGAGCCTCTTCAGAAGATCTCGGAGGGAGCCTTCTCTCCCAAATCCTCTGCAAACCGGAGGAGATAGCCATCGGGGTCCTGCACGAGAAACTCCCGACTCCCACAGAGCACGTTCTTCACAGAGTACCAGTTTCCCCGAACATCACGGAAGAGGGGATATCCGCTACGGCGGAGCTTTTCTAGCAGGGGAGCTGCCTGATCCACCTCAATTTGAAAGTTTATCCCCCTTCCGTAGGGATGCTCAAGAGGTCCGGTTTCCCAATGGTAGTTGCGCTCCTCCAGCATCAACTGTGCCCCCTGGAGGGATATCAGAGCAAAACGCTCCTCTTCCCGGGCATATGCCACGGAAAACCCCAGCAGATTCACGTAAAAATCTATGCTTTTTTCATAATTTGATACGCTCAGCTCGGGAATCAGCCGGTTAAATTCCATCTACGACACCCTCTTGCCCTTACCCTCGCATGCTATGGCGTTGCTCTCCTTGAGCTGCAGGATGCATTCGCCTTTTATTTTTCCGAAAGTTTGCGGATAGCCTCTTCCAAAGCCTGGTTAAACTCCTCCTGGCGATACATCATGAGAAAGTGATCCGCCTTTTCGAGGATGATGGCATCGAAGGAGTGCATGTGCCGTCGGTTAGCTTCAGCGTTGGGGGGCCAGAGATCCCCAGTAACCACTATGACCGGAAGGGGAATTGTTTCGAACATGGTGGCCAGCTCTCCTGTAACGTAGAGGTCGAACATGTTTTCCATGGCGCTCATGGCCACTTCGGGAGGGGCCGCCGCCATATCCCGGAGCACCCATTCCTGAAGAGCCGCGTCCGTATCGGGGTAGAACATGGTCTTCACGAACTCCCGGCAGGCTCCGGGAAAGTCTTCCCCAAAGGGGGCGAGCATACCCTCTTTCTGTTCTGCCGAGAGGGGATACTCCACATCCCCCAGGGTATCGACCCCGATAAGCCCCAGCACCTTCTCCGGCATGAGCCGGGCGGCCTCGGCGATAACGATCCCCCCCATGGAATGACCGATGAGGACAACCTTTTCCGCTCCTAAGGCTTCCACCACCGCTTGAACATCCTCTCCGAAGGAGCCCATGGTGTAGTTCGAACGCCCGAAGCCGGAGTGACCGTGCCCCGCCAGATCCACCAGGGCTATCCTGTATTTTTGGGAAAAAGAGGAAATCTGGGCTCTCCAGTAGCGGCTGTCACAGCTCCAGCCGTGCACGAAGATGAGCACCGGTTCGCCTTCACTCCCCTGGCCGTAGACCTCGTAGGATATGGGGGTTCCGTCTTTGGAAGGGGTTACTTGGGGCCAGTTCTCCAGAGCTTCCAGAGACGCAGAAAAAAGGAAGAATAAAGCAAGGCATGTAAAAAAGATTTTTCCATATTTTCCACGAGAGGTAGCTCCTTCCACTTTGGGAACCTTATAAGCAGCAACTCTTTCTGAATGTATCATGACACATCACCTTTCCATTTTAAATTATATTCCCGGGCACTTTCCTTAGGCCCATTTTTGTATTTCCACGATATTGCCCTCAGGATCCCTAGCGTAAACCACATGAAGTTCTCCCACCCCAGGGATGTCGCCCTTAACGGTATATCCCACGGTGGATCCCCCGTTATCCAGAACCTCTTTAAGACACTTTTCCACATCCTCTACAGCAAAGGCGATATGGCCGAATCCCTCCATATTGATCTCCTTCCCGAGGTCGTTAATGCTATTAGAATACTGGAATATCTCCAAAGTCGCCCCTCCTTCCGAAGTACCCGGTAAGAGAAGATGAATCCCCTGGATGTGTGCCCCCTCAAGGCTCGTTAATGCGTCGAGCCAAGAACCCTTCAGATCCCGTTCCGGAAGTTTCGGTTTGCATCCGAAAACGTCCGTGTAAAATCGAGCAAGCCTCCGCCAATCCTTTGCCACGATATTTGTGTGTACGTACCGCGCATTTCCCATATCTTCCTCATTCCTCCTTCGAACGTACTCCCAACCATCCATACATTTAAGCCGCAAGGCGTGAGGTCAAGTAAGATCAACCTTAAGAGCTACTGCCTTAGGTAGCGCATCCGCTTAAGAAAAACATCAGACATTTTGAGCTTTTAAAAAACACACGTTCTCCTCTTTGAGTTCCCTCAGGAAACCCGATAATTTATCGGCATCCAGAACCTCGTACAAAAACAACCAAAATTTATCTTGATTCCTCTTGGAGAAGCCTAACAGTTCATTTGCTTTTTTCCTGAAAATATCAATTTTACCGGTCATATTTTGATGACAAAAATATTTATGAGCTAACAACATAGAGACACAGTCATTAAAATGTACAACTTGCCCACAATCAAAATCTTCTAATTTAACTCCATACTTGATCGCATAATGAAAAACAAAGGCAAGCGAGTCCATAGAGCCTCTTTGTATGGATCTTTCAAAAAGATGCGATAAAAATTTTTCAAGAAAATAATCATTATCTGCAAAAAAAAATACATATTCTTCGAGTAGAGGTAGAAGATACGGGCAGCTCAGCGCAATTTGAGTAATTTTCTTGATATAAAGTCTTCTCGCGCGAGTCGATAAGTTTTTTTTTGCAATGACCTTAATTGCATAATTTAACGGGGCAAAATCGTTGTTTTCCATTGACAAACTACGAGCATAATCAATGTATAAGCTTACAGATGTAAAGCCAATCTCTTCGCGTTCTGGAAAGGAAAATTGTTTCAATCGACCAACCCAGTCATAATCCGTAAAATCTTGGTATGGCACGATTCTCGTCTTTTTAGCATTTAAAATAAGCTCGTATTCTTTTAATTCAAGCACCAGGGTCCTCAAGAAATCATTGGCCTCATTTTCATCTTTGGCAAAGAAAAGATAGTCATCAACATGGCGAATAACCTTTAAAAAACCTTTCTCTTGTAGCGCAAGATCTACTCTTGAAAGAATTATTTCAGAAATAATATTTGATGTGTGAGGACCTATGAGAAGGCCGTTGGTTTCATCATCCTTAATTGAACGAGAAATCGTATCCAAATCGTTTGGCCAAAGATCACCTTTTTCGCATGGACATGGTTGCTTGTCATTAGTTTTACAATTCTCACCCTTATTCTTTTTTTTATTAAAGGAATTACACCGATGTTGTTTAGCCCAAACTTTTCCTTTTACTGCCCATGGGATCGAGTGCGCATACACACTTGGGAAAAAAGTTGAAATATCAGCAGAAACAACGTACTTACACCCCAAAGCATAATCCAATAACAATTCTTCCTGTTGCCACCTCTCAGAACCAGTGTAACTCATTTCAAAAATACGTTTTTTATCCCTAATTCTTCTTACATGGCAAAAATTAAACTTTTCAGGTTGTCCTATGTGCCTATTAATCAATTCCCAGTTGCTCTTTACACAGTAGCATAATTCCCAATACGGCTTCGGGTGAGGTATTGCGAGTTGTCTTGGGATATTAGTGTTCCTTGTTGCCTGATATTCAACATAGGCATGACTGCCGTCACAATCTTTCGAAAGCTTCCCCTTTTTTGCGAATTCAAGCAGGCCTTCTGATGAAAAACATGACGGCAATTTATCTGCAAACATGCCATGCCCTAACAATGCTTCAAAAACAAAATCAGAATCCAGTAAATCCGGATATGCGAGACTAGGCATTCTCAACCTCCTTGAATTTTCATGATTCTCAACCTTGCTCGCCATTCGCCAGCGAACATTTTTCAGGCTCCTCGCTAGATCGTATGGATAGCCTCACAGAGCAAATGCAGCATTCAAGCTAGCGGGCTGTCAGGCAATACGTCGTGGTAGTTTTGCGCAACGGAGGAATGCCATAGACAGAAACTCCCACGAGACATCTCAGAACACATCATTTGTAAAACCGCTCCGCCTTTTCGTGTCCCTACGTATTCCAGCTTTCCTTGATCACCTAACTTCTTGGCAGCCGAGGGGCATGGTGGTGATAGCGCGGGTCCTCGTAGGGAGCCACCTCGAAGGGGATAGGGAGATCACTAGTGCGTCATTCCTGCTTATATTGTGGCTTTGGGTGAACTCCAGGAGCCAGAGCTTGTGTGTTCCCGGTAACAACCATAGTGGTCGGCGAGCGCGGCTTTGCGTCGTGGCGCGACTGCGGCGACGGGCCGGAGCAGCAAAACAAGGGAACGGTTCGACCACTTTCGGAGCAGAGGGGACACATAAGCGGAGGCTCTCACCCAAGGGCACACTATAACGTGGAACAGCCCACTAGAAGGGAGAAGACCTTTCCCTCATCCAGAAGCTCTTCGTTCTATTTTTGCATTCTGTTTGCCATGCTCATTTTAGAGACCTCACAAAAACTAATTCAGTTCCAGAACCTTCATCTCTTTACGGTCATGCTTGCCGAGTTATTGTCAAATCTGGTGTATGAGGGCTCAAGCGGCGTCCCTCCCAGATTG
>CAZIFL010000023.1:0-47490 GCA_964539095.1 uncultured Synergistaceae bacterium | reverse complement strand
TCCAGCTCCAGGATTTCAGCCGAAGTCACAATATAAGCAGGAATGATGCACTAGGGCAAAGCTCTCTCCTTCGTATTTTTCACGCCATGCCCCATGCCTGCCACGCATAGATGGGCCCCTCGGAGAGATGCGGGATTTCGTCTTTACGGAGCATCCCGGATCCTTCGTATGTTCTTTTGAAAAGCCCTCCGGCGGTAAGGTTGAGCCGAAAAAGTTGTGAAAAAGAAAGGTCTTCCATGGGAATAAAATATTTTCACTCGGAATTTTTTAATATAGCGGAAATCAAAACCTGTTCAGACGACATCCATGCTTATAAAAATCATCTGCACCGGGAATTCTCCCTGGGGTTCATCGAACGAGGCTCTACCGTGCTGGAGGTGGGATCTCGGGAATACAGGCTTCAGGCGAGGGACGCCATTCTTATCTCTCCCTTTGTAGGCCATAAATGCCAGCCCGTGAATCCAGAGAACTGGGGGTTCACCATGATCTACATGCGCCAGGAATTTGTCCGGGGACTCTTCGAAAATTCTTCGGAACTTCATGCCATCGGCATCCGTAGGCTTGAGCCCGAGCAGTTCCATAAGCTGCAAAAGCTGGTGGCCTTTCTTAAATCTCACAAAGAGCGATTCCATCAGGAGGTAGCCCTAGCGGAGGTCCTTGCAGGCCTGGCTGGGACGGTGCAGATTTTCATAGATCTTGAGGATCGGGAAGCTGTCCGTAGGGTAAAAGAGTATATGGAAGTGCACTTTTTGGACCCTCTGGATCTGCATGCACTGGAGAAGCTCTTCGGAGGCAGTAAATTTGCTCTCATCAAGGGCTTTAAGGCCGTGTACAACACCACTCCCAATGCCTTTCAGCTTCAGCTCAAGGTGGAATATGCCAAGAGGCTTCTGGCATCACAGAAAAGCCTTGCGGAAATTGCCCTGGCGGCGGGTTTTTATGATCAGGCCTACTTCTCCAGGGAGTTCAAAAAAGCCCATGGCATAACTCCCTTGCAATACCGGCGATCCTTTGGAGAGTAGCGTCAATTTTTTACAATACACGGGAATTCTTCTCCTTCATACTGAAGTTTGCCGAAAAAAGGCAAGGAGGTAGAAAGAATGAAGTGTGTCATGATTGTAAACGAGGAGTTGCCCCCGGGATTGGTGGCGAACACCACGGCGGCCCTGGGAATTAGCCTGGCAAGCGCAGTGGAGGGACTGATCGGAGAAGCTTTGGAGGATGGAGAAGGACGAATTCATGCGGGGATAACCAGTATCCCCATCCCTATCTTATGCCTTCCTCCCCAAGAGCTGAAAGAACGCTACCATGCGCTTTTGAAGGCCTCTCATGAAGACCTGCACCTCATCGGTTTCAGCCGTATAGCCCAGGGATCCCTGAGCTACGAGGAGTACGCCGCAAAGCTTAAGGTCGCTTCGGAAAAGAGCATGGACTATGCGGGGTTCTGTCTCTACGGGCCGAAAAAGAAGGTGAACAAGTTTACGGGTGATATTAAAATGTTTCGGTAGGCTTCCGGGGGTGATTCAAGCGGTCATCGAAGGCTCCCTTTCGGAAAAACCTGGGGAAAAAAGAGAGAACTAGAGAAGGCCGAGGCGGGGAAGTTTCTGAAATTCCGTGTGTAAAATCTCCCTGGGCAAAGCTCCACCGAAAAAGCATGAAAAACTCGAACTTTCATATTTTTGTGCCTCAAGCAAAGCCCTCCAGCGGAGACAAATGTCTCGCCGGGGGGCTTTGCTTGTAGCGTGCATTAATTTTTTGAGTATCTAAGAGCGGTAGACAATGATGGTTGGGGTGTCTCAAGTAAAAACTTGGGAAGAGGCTCGTGGCTGTTCTTGTTACGTCACACTTCAAGGAAAACCGCTTTGCCGAGTTTCTAATTTTACATTCGCCTGTCTAGGAGGTTCGCTCTAAAAACGCCACGGTCTCGACATGGGCGGTCTGGGGGAACATGTCGAAGGGGCGGTAGCTCCGGAAGGTATAGCCTCCGTCGCAGAGAACCCGCAGATCCCGGGCCAGAGTGGCGGGATTACAGGAGATATAGACCACCTGTCGGGGCATGAGTTTGAGAATCTCCTGAAGCACCGGGGGTTCGCACCCCTTTCGGGGAGGATCCAGATAGAGCATATCCGGAGGGGTGCTTTGAGAGCGAAGAAACTCCCCCGCATCTCCCTGGGCAAAGGTCACATGAGAAAAGTCCTGGGCCTCCATGTTTTTTCTCCCGTAGGTCACGGAAGAGGCACCGAACTCCACCGCCTGGAGCTTTTTCGTATGGGGGGCAAGAAAAACCGTAAGTGCCCCTACCCCCGCGTAGAGTTCCACTATGGATTCGGGCTGGTACTGGGCGGCGTACTCTGCGGCGAAGGAGAAGAGCTGTTCTGCCTGGGAGGTGTTCACCTGGAAGAAAGAATTCATGGGGAAGGCAAGCTCCATCCCCTGGAGGCGTTCCCGAAATTCTCCAGAGCCCTTGAGGGAGCGGTACTCCTCGGCGAAGAGTGAATTGCCCGCCTCGCGCTGAATCCCCAGGGAGAGATGTCCCTCTTTGCCGAAAGAATCCAGAAGCCCCCCTATCTCCTGACGTATCCATTCTTCCTGTCTTTTCGAAGGAGAGGCCCCCACAAGAAGCGTAATCCCCAAGGAAGATGCGGTCTCCCGCAGAAGAATATGTCGCAGAAAACCCAGCTGTTTTTCCTCGGAGTACCCCGGAAGGTGTTCCGAGCCTACCAGGCTCTCCATCTTGCGGTAAAGTTCATTCAGCGCCGGAGGAAGAATCCGACACTTTCGAATGCGTACCAGCCGATGGCTTCGCTCACGATAAAATCCCGTGAGCGCTCCTTTTCCCGAGAGTTTGGCCTGCACGGGGAAGGCAGCTTTATTCCGGTATCCCCAGGCCTTAGGGCTTGCCACGCAGGGATCAGGTTCCTGCTCGGGCTCCAGCTGCCCCAGTCGCTGCAGGGCACCCCGGATCATTTCCGTTTTGAGCTGAAGCTGCAGAGGATAGGCGGCGTGCTGGAGCTGGCATCCTCCACACTCACCGTACCAGGGACAGGGGGGAAGGGCCCGCAGCTTTTGAGCCTCCAGAACCTCCAGAACCTTTCCCCGGGCGTAGTCTTTTTTTTCCTCTATGACCTTCAGGCGTACCTTCTCTCCTGGCAAGGCACCGGGGATGAAAATGATCTTTCCCTCCGGGGAGCGGGCGATCCCCTCCCCTTGATGGGTCATGCGCTCTACGGGAACCTCGAGATATTCCGGAAGCTTGTTCTGATTTGTCATTATAGTCTCTCCGTTCCTGAAATGTTCGGATGCTGTAAACATCCGGAGATACCTGTTTGCGTTCTTGAGAGGGGGGTTGCATACGCCCCTATGAAAGAAGTATGGGGCAGAGAGGGTGTAAAGTCAAAGGGTTTGACGGCAATATGGGCGATTTTTCAGATGAGAGTGAAGCTCCCTTGAGCTTCCGGGGGCTTTGTGACTTTCGGGAAGGAGGAAAGGGAATGTCTCAAAACGTTTTTCTCGCAAAAGAAGGGGAAGAGGCGATAAAGAGGGGAAAGATGGTGTAGAATAAAAGTGGAGTGCCCCATGATCCGGCATAATGGACGTCTCTCTCCGTAGATCCCCCTGCAGGGCGGTTGCTTTTTGGCACCATGCCGGCGGGGCGATCTGGCGGGAAGGGAGAGCTGCTTTCGGGGCTTTTTGTGCCGGAAGGTTGTAGCGCACTCTGGAGGGATGTGGCAGGATGTGTTCTCTGGAAATTCTTGAGATACGGCGTTCTACCGAAGAGGAAATCCTACTCTATCGGGAGGTCTTCAGCCGAGCGGATAATATGGACAAACTCATGGATGCTTTCCCCCACTACATGGTGGTGCTTGATGCACGACGGCATATCCTTTACGGCAACAAGCCTTTTCAAGATGCTTTGGGTAAGAATTTCATGCTTGATTGCAAGCCCCCTAGGCCCGGGGAAATCCTGGGCTGCTCCCATGCTTGGGATAGCCCTCTCGGCTGTGGCGGAGGAGATGCATGTCGTTATTGCGGCGTGGGACGGGCTCTTTTTACCTCCCTTCGGGAAGATTGCCAGATCACTCGGGAGTGTGCCATTGATATTTCTGGAGAGGAAGATTTTTCAGAGGTAGAGTATCGTGTTACCGCATCGCCTCTTTGGGTGGAAGGACTCCGTTTTTTTCTGGTTACCCTGGAGGATATCTCCCGGGAGAAGTATCGGGAGCGCATGGAGCGCACCTTTTTTCACGACATTATGAATTCCGCCGGCGTTATCCAGGGAGTGGTGGAGATTCTTGAGAATACGGTAAGTCTGCAAGAGCTTCGGGAGACCCTGCCCATTATGAAACAGGGAACCACCCTTCTTGTGGAAGAAATTGAAGCCCAACGAAGCCTCTTCTCTGCCGAAAAGGGTACCCTTCGAGTGGCTCCGGTACCGCTAGAGGGGGAGTCCTTTATCCGGAACATTGCCGAAGAGATGAGTTCCTTTCCGGACATCTCCCGGGGTAGGGAGATCGTGGTTGTTCCTCCTCGGAACCCTTGCATGGCCTGGGGAGACGAACTCCTCTTCCGCCGGGTGCTTCTGAACATGATGAAAAATGCCCTGGAGGCCACCCCTCCTGGAGGGCTGGTTACCGCAGGGTGCCAGAGGGAGGGGAATTCCCGAGAGGATCGGATTCTCTTCTGGGTGCACAACCGGGGAGTTCTCCCCGAAGAGGTGCGGTACCGGATCTTCCGGCGTTCCTTTTCTACCAAGGGAGAGGGGCGGGGTATCGGCACCTACAGCATGAAGCTCTTTCTGCGGCAGTATCTTAGGGGGGATATCTGGTTCGTCTCGGACGAAAAACGGGGGACTTTCTTCTATGCGGCTCTCCCCGCCTGGTGTATAGATGACAATAGTGGAAGCATTGAAGTAAGGGAGGAGAAAGCATGAAAAGCAATCCTGGAATGATCGTGCTGCTCCGTCTGGGAGGGGCCTTCTTCATCCTTGCAGGCGTTGCCGTGGAACTTTGGGGGATGCGGCACTCTCTGGGAGTGTTCCGCTGGCTCGGGCCTCTCCTGGCCCTTTCGGGAGTCTGCGATCTTCTTCTTGCTTCCTACCTTAAAAGAAAGCTCTGAGATTCTCCAAGCCCTCCCATAAACAACTCTTCAAGCCCCCTAAGAGGGGCTTTTTGTGTATCTCTCGGCCTATTTTATAGAAATGTATGTTTCACTCATTTCATAAAAAGAACGGTTGCTTTCTTTCTGCGGATTTGATAGAGTGGCGCTGCAAAGGGATTATTCTTTTTCTGCTCTTTTCCGCAAGAAATCTTTCTCTAATACGGAAGAGATCTCTAACGCAAAGTTTTTTGCTGTAGGAACCCGCCGACACGATCGGCATTATTATAGGGCGTACACGTTCCTATATACGTGTTACGTGCTAAGGAGGAAAACTGTTATGAGTGAAACCGGCGTAACCACCCTGCTACTCTCCCAGAAGGATCTTCTTGAGGTGGGGGTGCTTGATATGCCTGCCTGTGTGGATGTTATCGAAGATGTCTTCAGCCTCATCGGCAAGGGGGACTATCTTATGGGAGGCCCTCTGGAAAACGAGCACGGCCAGATGATCTACTTTCCCGAAAAGGAGCGCTTTCCCGGTATGCCCGTCACGGGGCCGGACCGGCGTTTCATGGCCATGATTGCCTACCTTGGAGGGCGTTATAAAATTTGCGGCGAGAAGTGGTACGGTTCCAATGCGGAAAACCGCAAGAGAGGGCTTCCTCGGTCGGTGCTCACCACTATCCTCAACGATGCGGATACGGGGATGCCCTTCTGCATCATGTCGGGAAATCTCGTAAGTGCCATGCGCACCGGAGCGGTGCCCGGAGTGGCGGCCCGTCACCTGGCATGCAAAGGGGCGAAAACCGTGGGGATCATCGGGGGCGGTGTGATCAACCGGGCCTGCATGCTGGCTCTCAAGGCGGGATGCCCCTCCCTGGAGGAGGCCTGGCTCTACGACATTCACAAGGGGGCCTACGACTCCTTTGCGGCGGAGATGCAGGAGAAAATAGGGGTGAAGGTTCACTGGGCGGAGAGTATCGAGGAGGCGGTGCGCCCCGGAGATATTATTACCATCGCTACCTCGGGAGAAATTTTCCCCCGCATAGAAAAAGAGTGGCTCAAAAAGGGGTGCCTGGTCACCTTCACCGGGGCAGCGGATATGGATCTGGAGTGCTTTACCGAAAATACCGTGATAGCAGATAACTGGAAGATGCATCAGGCCTTTATCGCCGACGGCAAGGAGCACCCCCAGGGAATTGACGCAGTGGGGGTTGTGGCACCTTCCTTCTTCCTCCTCAAATACGTGGCGGCGGGGAAGTACGACGAAAAACATATCAGGAATTTGGGAGATGTGGTGAACGGCGACGATCCCGGCCGGAAGAGCGATGACGAGATCATTCTCTTTCCCACCGGGGGAATGCCTCTCCACGACATCGCTTGGGGGTACACTCTCTACGAAAAGGCCCGGGAGAAGGGGCTGGGAGTGTCCTTCGAGTTCTTCGATCAGGCCTACTGGCGGTAGCCACCCTTTTCAGCGACACTTACGGAGGGCGAGAGAGTGCCTGATATTTTGCATAATCTCGATAAAAGGGACGATGTCTCATTGTGACGGATTTTCGCTTTCCCCCTCTTTTGGTTACAATGAGAGGGCGGTCTTGAATTCCTTCTCTGGAAGAAGCTTCGCGGTGGAGTTGTCAGAAGGAGTGTTCTTTAAGAGCGGTTTTTGCTGACATGTGGCACTCTGCGAACTCCAGGAGCCGGAGCTTGTGTGTCCCCGGCAGCGACCATAGTGGTGGGCGAGCGCAGCTTTGCGTCGCGGAGGCTCCGTGAAACAGCACGTGACACATTATTTGTGAAACCACTCTAATACAGACGAAGGGGGGAGAGCTGTTTTTTCGCTTCTTACGGAGAAAAGAAGAACTGTGGGTGTGCGGTATGCGGGAATACGATGCTATTCAAAAGGTTACACAAGAAAAGGAGGGATCTGTTCGTGAAACGTAAGATGATCTGTGCTGTAGTGGCGGCCCTTGTGATCGCCCTGGCGGGAAGTGCTGTGGGCGCCATGGAGTTTGTTACCCTGGTGACGGGATCTACCGGAGGAACCTACTATCCTGTGGGAACCATTCTGGCGAACCATTTCAACAAGGCTCTTCTCAAAGACGGGGTGAAGTGGTCTGCCCAGAGTTCCGGAGGATCCACGGAAAATCTGGACATGCTCAACAAGGGCGAGGCGGAGATGGCCATCGCCATGTGCAACCTTACGGGATTTGCCTATACCGGTACCAACCGGTATGAGGGCAAGGAATATCCCAACCTTCGCTACGTCTTCGGTCTCTGGCCCGAAGCATCCCAGTTCGTCTATGCCAAGAACTCCGGTATCACCGGATGGGATAGCCTGAAGGGGAAGAAGATCGCCGTGGGGCCCCCCGCATCGGGGACGGAGTTCAGCACCCGGGTAGTGCTCAAGGGTCTTGCGGGGCTTACCTTCGACGACATCGTGCCGGAGTATCTCGGATACAGCGAGGCGGGGCAGGCCATCCAGAACGGCCGGATTGATGCGGCTCTTCTTGAGGCGGGAATTCCCACCTCCGCAGTGACGGAACTCTATGCGGGACGCGCCGAAGTGGGCATGCTCCCCATCGAGGGGGAACTTCTGGATAAGCTCGTGGCAGAGGCTCCCTGGTATGCTCCGGTGACCATCCCTGCGGAGACCTATCCGAAGCAGGATGCGGATATCCCCCTGGTGGGGGTGAAATGCGCCCTTCTCGCCTCTCCCAAGCTTGAGGCAGAGCTGGTCTACAAGATGCTCCAGGTGATCTATGCGGATAAAGAAGATTTCCTTAAGGAACATGCGGTCTTTACCAAGGTGGATTTCGACTCTCCCCTGGCGGGGCTTTATGGAGCCCCTCTCCATGCGGGGGCGGTGAAGTTTTATCAGGAAAAGGGCTTTGATATCCCCGAAGCGCTTATTCCTCCGGAAATGCAGTAAGCAACGGCAGCCACATTGTGGGGGCGCACGGCACGTTCCGTGCGCCTTTTTCATTCACTTTTGACAAAACGCAGAGAATAGAGAGCGCCAGGGTTTCCTTGAGAAGCCTTTACGAGAGTTCCGAGAGCTTTCAGAGCTTCGGAAGAAGAATTTTTTCCGGGAGGTATAGTACATGAAATTACCCTCTTTTCTTAACCCCGCAGAGCATATCCCTACTCGAGAGTTTGTCGGACGCCTTGGGGTGGGGGTACTGATTCTTACGGTGATCACCTCGCTGATCCACTGCTGGATGAACAGCTTCGGCCTTCTTATGACCATCAAGATGAACGCCCTGCACCTGGGCACCATGATGGCCATCACCTTTCTCTACTATCCCGCCCGGAGCAAATCTCCCCGGGAGGTGCCGAGCTGGGTAGACTGGATTCTGGTGGTGCTTGCCCTCACCGGGAGCGCCTACATTCTTTTGGGATACGATCGGCTTCTGGCGTCCTATCTCAATCCCACCTGGCTGGATCTCACCATGGCGGTGATGACCATGGCTCTTCTGGTGGAGGCGAGCCGGCGGGCGGTGGGGCTCCCCCTTACCCTTCTGGGAATGCTCTTCGTGCTCTACACCAAGTTCGGTCCCTGGTTTCCCGGGCTTTTCGCCCACAAGGGATTCAGCTGGGAGCGGATTATTATTCGCATGGGGCTCACGGATGAAGGGATCTACGGGGTCTCCCTCACGGTCTCCTCCACCTACGTCTTCATGTTCATCCTCTTCGGGGCCTTTCTCTCCGCCACCAAAACCAGCGAGTTCTTCAACGATTTCGCTCTGGCTCTGGCGGGGCGGTTTCGGGGAGGGCCTGCCAAGGTGGCGGTGGTGGCTTCTGCCCTCATGGGGAGCATCTCAGGAAGTGCCCAGGCCAACGTGGCCACCACCGGAGCCATTACCATTCCCCTCATGAAACGGGTGGGGTACGCCCCCTACTTTGCGGGGGCTGTGGAGGCCGCCGCCAGTACCGGAGGTATTCTTATGCCCCCCATCATGGGGGCCGCCGCCTTTATCATGAGCACCTTTCTGGGGGTTCCCTACTTCAAAATTATGCTCGCCGGAACTGTGCCTGCTATTCTTTACTACACTGCGGTGATGTTCATGGTGGATCTCCGGGCGAAAAAACGGGGGCTTGTGGGAATCGCCAAGAGTGAGCTTCCCCCTCTCAAGGAGACCATGCTCCATCGGGGGCATATGCTACTTCCTCTGGTGCTCATCATCTACTTCCTCGTGGCGGGGTATACCCCTCTTTTCTCCGCCTTTCTGGGGTTGCTCTCCATCATTGTGCTCTCCTTTTTGCGCAAATCTACCCGTATGACCTTCCGGGACTTTATCTCCGCCCTGGATATGGGGGCTCGGAGCGCTGCCCCCGTGGCCATCGCCTGCGGGGTGGTGGGATTCATCGTGGGCTCCGTGGCTATGACCGGGGTGGGGCAGATTGTGGCGCTGAACATCATCATGTTCTCCGGAGGCAAGCTCTGGGCGGCGCTGATCCTCTGCATGCTGGCGGCGCTGGTGCTGGGGATGGGGCTTCCCGCCACGGCGTGCTACATCGTCACCGCCACCATCGCCGCTCCGGCGTTGCAGCAGATGGGAGTCCCTCCTCTGGCGGCGCACTTCTTCGCCTTCTACTACGGCACCATGTCCGCAGTGGTCCCTCCGGTGGCTCTTACAAGCTACACCGCCGCAGGCCTTGCGGGGGCCAAACCCATGAAGGTGGCGGTGACGGGATTCGGCCTCGCCCTCTCGGGGCTGCTGCTCCCCTTCCTTTTTGTCTACAACCCCATGCTTCTCTTCGTGGACTTCCACTTGGGGCAGTTTGTCTTCGTGGTAACCATGGCGATCTTCGGGATCTACTCCCTTTCGGCGGGGATCATCGGCATGCAGTTTTACGAGCTTCGGAGCTGGGAGCGTGTGCTCTTTGTGGGGGTAGGGATCTCCATGGTGGCTCCTCTGGGGGTCTATAAGTTCATCAGCCTGGGGATTTTCCTGGCTCTCACGATTCAGAACGTGCTGCGGCATCGAAGAAGTGTGGCTACGGAGTAACTCCAAGTGACATGTTTCGTATACGCAGGAGCCGGGCCTGAAAAGGCCCGGCTCCTGCTATGGATGTACGGTTAGAGAGGGGTGCGATGGCGCTGCTGCTCTTTACCTCAAGAGTTCTGGGAAGCCAGAGCCCGGGGTTCCTCCTCCCCTTTTGCGGCGTTTTTGTTTTTCTGAAGCATCTCCTGAAGAAGGGCGACAAGCTGTGAAGCCGCCTCTTTCGCCTCTCGGTAGGCGGAGCGTGCCTGCTCCTGCCGCCCCCCCCGAAGATGGCTCCGTACCTCTTCGCCCATATGGTGCACCTTGTCGTGAAGGCTTACTACCCGGCTCCAGGTGGATTCCAGAGCCTTGGGGGGGTGGAAGGTGGTGAGAAAGAGGCCGAAACGGCATCGGCCGGGGTTGGTCTCCAGCACCCAGAGCCGCCCGTCCAGGGATGCCTCCAGCTCTTTCATCCATTTTTCGTGGGCCTGAATGGCACTCCGGACCAGAGATTCCATCTCTTTTTCCGCTCCCAGATTAAAGACTCCCAGATGTTCCAGAAGCTCGGTGCCCTTCTTGCCGCTCTCGGCGGTACGCCCTGAGAAATCCTGTACCAGGTCGCTCAGGCTTTGCACGGATTCCCCTGCAGTGGTGACAATGGTGTTGATCTCCGAGGCGAACCGGGAGACCGACTCTGCTCCGGAAGCCATCTCCTGGGAGGATGCGGAAAGCTCCTCTGCACTGGCTGCCACGTTCTGGGAGATTTCGTTGGTGCTCTCCATTCCTTCAAGAATGGAAGCGATGGATGCCACCACGCCTGAAATTTTCACCGCCACCTCTTCCATCTCTCCGGACATGGAGACCACATCCCTGGAGGTGCCGTCCACGCCCTCCATGAGATCCGTCAGATTATCCCCGATCTGTACTGCCGCTCCCTTGCTCTCTTCTGCGAGCTTGCGAACCTCTTCGGCTACCACGGCGAAACCTCGCCCCGCTTCACCTGCCCGGGCGGCCTCAATGGCGGCGTTCAGGGCGAGAAGGTTGGTCTGTTCCGCAATGCCCTGAATGGTCTGTACAACCTGGTGGATCACCGTGGCCTTTTCTGCCAGGGAGGCGGCTCTTTGAGAAACCTGCTCTGCCTGCTTTCGGGCGGATTCCATGGCCTGGGAGGTGGCGGAAAGCGCTCCTTCGCCCTCCTGGGCCCGGGAGACCACGTCGGAGACGGTCTGGTTCAAACTCTCCGCCATCTGGGCAAGGGCCTGGGCTGTGGAGGCGATCTCCTCGGAAGAAGCGTACTGCTCCTCCACCGCCTGGGTGATCTCGTTTACCGAGTTCGCTCCTTTATCCATGTTCGCCTCCATAGAAACGAACTTCTCAGAGAAGGTCTGCAGCGCCAGGGAAAGGGCGTGAAAGGCCGCTAGAAAGTCCTGGGTTCCCTGGGAGGTTTTCCAGAAGTTGTTCCGGAGAAGCTCCAGAAAGGTGTTAAAACCCTGGGCGAGCTGCCCCGTCTCATCCATGCTCCGCACGGGGAGGCGCCAGGTGAGATCTGCTCCCTTTGTAGAGGTGCTCATGAATTGCCCCATCTCCGCGATGGGTTTCAGAATGGCCCGGCGGTAGAAAAACACGCATCCCAGGGTTATAAGAAGGACCAGCCCAAAGGATACCTCTTGAATGATTTTAAGGAGGGAGACCCGTCGGGCCGCCTCCTTTTCGAGGGCTATGGTGGCGTTATCCGCTGCAGTAAGCACCTCCAGAGAGCTTTGGGTTACCTGCTGCAGAAGGCTCTTTTCTGCGGTGCCCTGGGCGAAAAGGTTTTCCAATGCCTTGGCGTAGCCCCTGAAGGCCTCTTCTGTTTTTTGCAAAGCCTTTTTGGAGTTTTCCGAAGAGGGAGGAAGTTCTTCCCAGGTGGAGGCTTGAGCGTTCAGAGGGGCTCTGCCTCCGGATATCAGGGCTCTGCTGGTATTGTGGAAGAGTTCTATTCCTGCCTCGGCTTCCTTGCGGTAGCTCTCCTCCTGGGAGATGGCATACCCCAAAGCGGCCTTGGCGATCTTCTGGGAGATCATACGTTGCCGTCCCGCCAGGTTGATTACCAGACCGTCTGTCTCCTGGTGGGCGGTGATGATGAAGGTAGAGCCCAGGGAGATAGAGAAGAGCAGTAGGATGATGCCTAAGGGGAGAATCAGTTTCAGAAAAAGACTTTTTCGCATATTCACGCCTCCAGGTAAAAATTTTTTGATATGTTAAGAAGTATGTCTTGAGGAAGCTACGCCTAAAAGTGAAAAGATTACATAAAACGATTTCTTCGTTGTCTTGATCATACCAACCCTTTTGAAGAGTGTCAAGAAAAAACTGTAGAGTTTAGGATTTTGGGTTTTTCTCGGGCGTATACGTTTCTGAAAATATGTGCGACAATTAAGATCAACAGGTTTCTAGAAAGAAAAAGAAGAGGAGGAAAAAATCGTGGAAGAGATTCTTGCGAATCTGGTGGCCCGGAGCCGCCCTCTTTACGTACAGGGGAAGGTGGCTACCTACATTCCGGAGCTGTCCCGGGTGAATCCGGAAATTCTCGGGGTTTCCCTCGCCACGGCAGAGGGAGAACGGTATAGTGCGGGGGATGCGGACCACCGCTTCTCCATTCAGTCCATCTCCAAGGTTATCTCCCTGGCTCTGGCTCTTGAAGAGGTAGGGGAGGAGAAGGTTTTTGATACCGTAGGGATGGATCCCACCCCGGATCCCTTTAACTCCATCATGCGTCTGGAGATGCACGCGGTGCACCGCCCCTATAATCCTGTTGTAAACGCAGGAGCCATTGCAATAAGTGCCCTTATTCCCCGGGAGACCGGGCGGGAGCGGGGAGAGGCGGTGCTGGAGCTTGCCCGGCGGCTCATGGGAAACCCCGCCCTGGAGATCAACGAAAAGATTTTCGAATCCGAGAGGGATACGGGGCACCGTAACCGTTCCCTGGCCTACTACATGAAGAGTACCGGAACCCTCACAGGGGATGTGGAGGATGTGCTGGAGGGATACTTCCTTCAATGCAGCATTGAAGCCACCGTGGAGGATCTTGGGGTTCTCGGAGCCACCCTCGCCACGGGGGGGATCAACTCCGTCTCGGGGGAGCGGGTGCTCACTAGCCGCACCTGTCGGATTATCCGGGCTCTTATGGTGACCTGTGGCATGTACGACGGCTCCGGAGAGTTTGCCCTCCGGGTGGGGATTCCCGCCAAAAGTGGAGTGGGCGGGGGGATTGTGGCGGTGGTTCCCCGGCGCATGGGAATCGGGGTCTGCGGCCCCGCCCTGGACTCCAAGGGAAACTCTCTCTGCGGTATGAAGCTTCTGGAAGATCTCTCTCGGGAACTCAAGCTCCGGGTGCTCTAGTCTTTTCGCAAATGTAGCACGCGAAAAGGAAGCCCCGGCAAGGGGAGGGCCGGGGCTTTGCACAGGAGGAGAAAGAGGAGGAAAAGAGAGGAGCAGGGGGGTTGGGCAGACCCCCTATCCGGTTTTGCGCAAGGTGTGTGTATCCTTTCGAGGAGCGAGATGATGGCAGAACTCTTCGGTGCAGGCCCTCCAGGAGTATGCCTCCCCGAAGGAACGGCAAGCTTGCCGGCTGAGATGTCGGGCCTCCAGGGCGGCTTTTTTCAGATCTTCCCCGAAAACGCCGGTTTTTCCCGGAAGCAGAATATCCTTGGGTCCCGTTACATCATAGGCTGCCACGGGGAGCCCCGAAGCCAGGGCCTCCAGAATCACCATGCCGAAGGTATCCGTTTTGCTGGGAAAGACAAAGACATCCGAAGAGGCGTAAACCTGGGCAAGTTCTTCTCCCTCCAGGGAACCGAGAAAACGGGCCTCCGGGTAGGTTCTGCGCAGCTTCTCCAGATCCGGTCCTCCACCTACCACAACTTTGATCCCCGGAAGGTCCAGGGCGAGAAAGGCGGGGAGGTTTTTTTCTACCGACACCCGGCCCACGTAGAGAAAGACCGGGGACTCCGGAAAAAGGTTTACCCTTTTGGAGGGGGAGAAGAGATCTGTATCCACTCCCCGAGACCAGGGGCGGAGATTGGAAAATCCCCGTTGCCGAAGCTCCTCCTCCAGGCTCTTGGTGGAGACCATGGTGGCGGAAGAGGGGGCGTGGAACCACCGGAAAAAACTGTAGAGAGGCTCCGGG
The DNA here is from genome assembly GCA_964539095.1 of uncultured Synergistaceae bacterium. GTDB lineage: Bacteria > Synergistota > Synergistia > Synergistales > Aminiphilaceae > DAIPKP01. The sequence goes on along the minus strand of CAZIFL010000023.1, from coordinate 33,243 downwards.
GAGATGCGGAAGCGAGACTGAATATATTCGGGGAACCGAGTGGTAAAAGAGGTGGTAAAGGGAACTCCCCGGGTAACGCACCAGTGCCGGGCCGCAAGTCCCAGAGGGCCTTCGGTGGTGATGTGAATGGCCTCGGGAGAGAGGGTCTCCATTTTGCGGAAAAGCTGTCGGAAAGGCCATGCCAGAGCAATCTCAGGATAGGTGGGGCAGGGAATGCTTGGGAAATGTTCCGGGGTGATAAGGGAAACCTCATGCCCCATGTGCTCCAGCTCCGCAGTAGTGGCCTCGATGGTCCGCACCACTCCATTGATCTGCGGGTGCCAGGCGTCGGTGATTAAAAGAATTTTCATGGAATCATCCTTCCTAAGTCTGAAAAGGCGGGTACTTCTTGGGTTTCATTCTCCTGGAGTTCCTCGGGGAGCACCAGTTCGCCCTGGGCGGTGACCCGGGGAAGATCGGAGAAGCTCTCCTTCTCCTCATGCCAGTGCAGAATTTCGAACTCCCCGTTCAGATGTTCCACCAGGGCGGAGCAGCTCTCCACCCAATCCCCGCAGTTGGCGTAGACGCCGGAGGTTATCTTTTTCAGCTCCGGTCGGTGGATGTGGCCGCAGATAACCCCATCTGCCTTCTGCCGTACCACCTCTTCGGAGAGATGTTTCTCGAAGTCGCTCATAAAATTAACGGCATCCTTTACCCGGTGCTTGAGGGCCTGGGAAAAGGGCCAGTAGTTCATCCCCAGAATCCTGCGGATGCTGTTGATACACTGATTCAGCCAGAGGGCTCCGTCGTAGGCGAGATCCCCGAGTTTGGCAATCCATTTCCCGTAGGTCATTACCGCATCGAACTCATCTCCGTGCAATACCAGCATCCTTTTTCCCTCCAGGGTTTTGTGAATTGTCTGGCGGTAGATGCCGATGTTGCCGAAGATGCTGCCGTGGAATTCATCAAGAAAACTGTCGTGGTTTCCCGTAACGTATATCACGGAAGACTTCCGGGATATACGGAGCAATTCCTGGAGAACCCTGTTGTGTGATCGGGGCCAGGAGCTTTTTCGCTCAAGTTTCCAGCCGTCGATGATATCCCCTACCAGATAGAGCCGCTCACAGGAAATTCCCGAAAGAAAGGCTCCGAGATCTCCCGCCTTGCACCACCGGGTTCCCAGATGGATGTCCGATAGAAAAACGCTTCGATAGGCTTTCATGGCTTTCTCCTTTGTTCAGGGGAGCTTTCATAAAGCAGACGCTCCAGAAAAGAACGATTCACCGACGACGACGGCTTCATTCTAGGAAGAAAGCGTAACATCTATGTTGCGATACCCTTGCGTTTTTCCAAAAAGGGGATGGGGAGGAAAAAAAGATGGAGTGAGAAAAAGCGATAGGAGGAGAATTCTGTGAACCCCTGAGAAGCCCCAAGGTTGTGAGGGTATAAAAATCCGGGATCTCCAAGCGAAAGACGTGGAGATCCCGGAAAGGATGTTCTCTTATGTCGGTTATGTCTGTTACAGTCCGTTCCGATGCTGCGTTTTTTAGGGTCCCTGCATCCCCCAGAGATTCTGAAAGAGATGTGTCTCCTCGGGGGAGAGCCTTGCGGGGAGGATGTTTTTTTCTAAAGAAGGGATTCCGGAAGAGAGGGCCTTTTCTTCCTGCCAGTGGAGGATCTCCAGAGTGCCGTCCAGCTGCTCCACCAGGGCGGAGCAGCTTTCTACCCAGTCGCCACAATTTGCGTAGAGCCCTGCCTTTAATTTTTTCAGCTCCGGTCGGTGAATATGCCCGCAGATAACGCCGTCCGCCTTCTGTTGCAGGATCTCTCGGGAGAGGCTCTCCTCGAAGTCGCTGAGAGCGTTCACCGCATCCTTCACCCGGTGTTTGAGGTATTGGGAGAGGGACCAGGGGCGCATCCCGAAAGATGTTCGGAAGCCGTTCAGGATCCAGTTGACCCAGAGGGCTCCGTCGTAGGCTATATCCCCCAGTCGGGCGAGCCAGGGGCTGTGGGTCATCACCGCATCGAACTCGTCTCCGTGGAGCACCAGCATCTCTTTGCCGTCGGCGGTCCGGTGAAGGGCCCGTCGGCATATACCTACATTACCGAGGATCTTGCCGTGGTGTTCCTCTAAAAAGCTGTCGTGGTTTCCCGTAACGTAGATCACCGAACTCTTCCGGGAGAGCCGCAGCAACTCCTGCAGTACCCGCTGATGCCAGAGAAAGCGAGAGCCCTTTTTACGGCGCTTCCACCCGTCAAGGATATCCCCCACGAGATAGAGGCGTTCGCAGGATACCCCCGAGAGAAAGGCCGCCAGATCCCTGGCCTTGCACCATCGGGCTCCGAGATGGAGATCCGAGAGAAAGACGCTTCGATATGACTTCATGGAGTTCTCCTTTGGGCCGGATTCTATGTCGAAAGGGAGCCTTTACGAGATAGGAGAAAAGATACAAAATCTGCGCACCTTTCCCATCATATCACGTAAGGCAAGGGGAGAAGCTTCCAGAAGATTGTTCAGTCTCTCCAGTAGTGCATCATAATCTCCGTCATCTCCCGCAGAGGCTCCAGAGAGGGCTCTCCGTTCAAACTTCGGAAGGGGTGATCCGCTCCGGGAAGTACCGTAAACTCCCGGCGTATCCTTTCGGGGGCTTTTTCGAAAAGCTCCCGACAACACTCTTCGCTGAAAGTGTTGTCGAGCGATCCGTAGAAAGAGTGCAGTTCCCCGCACTCCAGCGATGCCGCCGCCTCCAGAAGCACCGTATTCGGGGGGAGGGTGTTCAGGATGGGAGCCCGGAGGAGCAGCGCCTGCTCGGGGCGCACACAATGTCCGCTTCCGGCGAGGATGATCCCTTCTAACGTTTTTCCGGAGATTTCGGGTATTGTCAGATTTTCTCCTTCCAGCACCTTTCTGTAGACCGGGCTTCCCAGAAGCACCGCATGAATCCCCCCCAGGGAAAAGCCCCAGAGCCAGAGGGAAAGCCCGGAATGATTTTTTTGAAGATATTCCACCGCCCAGGCAAAATCCGCCAGGTCCTGGGCGTAGCTCTTGCCCTGAAAGGCCCCCAGAGCCCAGGCGGGATAGTCATCTCCGAAGGTATTCCGGTCGCGCCGCTGCCGACTCGACTCTACCAGACAGGAGGCTACCCCCTGCTGGTGGAGAAGCTCTGCCAGAGCCCGGTACTTGTTCCCCTCCTCCATATCCGCACAGCCGTGTACCCCGTGCAGAAACACCACCAAAGAGGACGAGGAGGGGGGAAGTGTCGTATAAAGCAGCACCTTTTCGTCTCCAAAGGTGCCTTTCAGATGCTCCTCGGTCCATTGTAGGGTTTTCATGTTTGAGGGAACCTCCTTCTTTGGGTTTTCGTTTGGTTGTTCTTTGGAGAGGCTCTCCAGCGCCCTGCCTACTCGGGCTTCTTTTCGAGTGCCTCTTCTCCCACCACGTAGGTCTTCAGGGGGGGGAAGCCGTTGAAGTTTACCGCGCAGTAGCTGGTGGTGTAGGCTCCGGTGGAGAAGAAGTAGAGGCGATCCCCCTCAGCCAGATCTTCCGGAAGCTGGTATTTTTCGTTCTCGTAGAGAATGTCCATGCTGTCGCAGGTGGGGCCTGCGAGAATGACGTCGCTGGCGAGGCCTTCCTTTTCAGTGTAGATGGGGTATTTGATCGCCTCATCCATGGTCTCGATAAGCCCTCCGAACATGCCGACATCCAGGTAGACCCAGCGGTACTGGTTGTATTCGGATTTTTTCGAGATCAGCACTACTTCCGTTACCAGCACCCCCGCATCCCCCGAGACGGAACGCCCCGGCTCAAGAATGATCTCGGGCATGGAGCCGTTGAAATCCTCCTGAAGGAAACGCGTAATCTCCTGAATGTAGACCTCGTCGGGCTGGGTGGGGGCGAGGTAGTTGGCGGGGAAGCCGCCTCCCAGATTGATAAGGGAGAGGTTGATCCCCTTGCTGCGAGCCGCATCAAAGAGGTAGGTGCAGGTAGCGATGGCGTGGTCCCACTGGCCGATATCCCGCTGCTGGGAGCCCACGTGAAAGGAGATGCCGTAGGGGACAACCCCGAGAGCCGGAGCATCAAGGATAAGGTTATAGATGGTGTCCGGATGGGCTCCGAACTTTCGGGAGAGGGGCCAGTCCGCCCCGCTGCCGTCGGTATGAATCCGGAAGAAGACCTTGGAGCCTGGAGCGTTTTCGGCGATCTTGCGGAGATCGCTCTCGGAATCTGTGGCGTAGAGCCGGATGCCCTTTTCGTAGGCGTAGGCGATATCCTTGGCCTTCTTGATGGTGTTGCCGTAGCTCAGGCGATCTCCCGTAACGCCCAGAGCAAGAAGCTGATCCAGCTCGTATCGGGAGGCCACATCAAAGTAGCTCCCCCGGTTCGCCAGAACCTGGAGCACCTTGTCATGGGGACAGGACTTCACGGCGTAGTAGATCTTTGCCTCGGGCATGGCCCGGTGAAGGGCGTCGTACTTTTTGGCGATGACGTTGAGATCCAGAAGAAGAAAGGGGGTCTCCAGTTTTTTGCCGTAGTCCCGGAGGTATCCGAACTGTTCCCGGGTCATGTAGCGTTCCATGTCGAAGCAGTACTCTTCCTGAGGAAGAAGGTTGAGCATGGTCATGCACCTCCATTACAAAATATCGGGATCTTGGTCATGAGGGTTCCGTAGCTCCAAGAGGAATCTCTCCCTAAGCGGTGCGGTCTTTCATGCCTCCCGGAACATCTTTTCTCATAAGAGGGGAAGAATGTCAATTATTTGATTTTGTGAAACATCGTGGAATGTTAAAGTTCTTTCGCTCTCCGTGCAGCGCTGACTCTATCCGCTCCCATCGCCGATGGCTCATAAGAATTCCGAAAAAGAGCAGAAGCCCTCCAAGGGCGAGAGGTCGGGGCATTTTCGATGGAAGTTTCGTCTCCTTTTGCGTGAGAGGATAGGGGAGCCCCTGCTGCCTTGAGAGTTCCCGCAGATTCAGCAGATGCAGCACCGGAAGCCCCTCCCCGAGAGCCCAGCCGAGAAGCCCCGTCCCCGAGGGGAGCTTTTGGGAGGGGTGGAGGAGCCCCGGCGGAAGCTTGAGAACTTCCGGATCCTCTCCCAGGGAGACCGCAGCTCCTCCGATAGAGACGAGCCCCTCGGCTTGAAACGTGCGGATCATCTCTATTTTGAGAGAGAGCATCTCTTGCAGGGAGCCTGCCGAGAGCAGGGGAACCTCGTGCCTGCGGGCAGACTCCTCCAGAAGGGCTCGCCCCTCTCGGGAGATCCCCCCCCCGGTATCTCCGTCCCCTCCCAGAGAGCAGGCCTCGGGGGGGGTGCGCAGAAAGCCCCGGCTCCGGAAAAAGGTGAGGATATCCAGAAGAGAGAGATCCTCCCGGTTCGCCCCCCAGGTGGAGGAGCCCAGAGAGGGAAGCAGCAGGATTTCCAGCTTCATCTGCTCCGCCGCAGTGAGAGCCGAAAGCATGAGCCCCGGAAAGGAGCCCGAGCAGATCAGGGCTATCCGGGAACCCTCCTCCAGCCCCATCTTCCGGTACCAGACGGTGAATACCCCTGCCCATCGGGGATCTGCAGCAGCCTGTTTGGCCTTCAGATCCCCCAGAGTGGTGGTAAGGGTGCTCCACTCCACTCCTATAAGACCGCTCCCCAGAGGATCTTCCTCGGAGGGCGAGGCTATCCCTTGCTCCGTTCTCCAGGCGTAAAGGGCCCTCTGGGCCTGGAGAGCGGTATAGACCGCCCGCTCTGCCTCGGGAGGCCAGGAGGCGAGAAAGGGGAGCAGGCCGAGAAAGGCGGCATACAAGAGCCCCAGAAAGGCAAGCTTGCGGGGAAAGGGGGTGCTCCCCCGCAGAAGATACTGTATTTCGTCCCTCCAGAGTCGCAGCAGCTTTTTCATGGTAGCAGGCTTTCCGCAGCGAGGGAGACTCCCCCCACCGAGGCCAGAGAGAGAAGGGTGGGGAATATCCCCTGGCGCTGGCACTCTGCCCCCACCAGGCCGGGAATGATCCAGCCGTACCAGTGAAGAGAGAGGGGAACGACCTGGCTCCAGAGCGCCAGAACCCCCAGAGAGAGCACACAGGCGGCGAACATCCGTTCCCGCCCGAAGAGCTGGAAGCGCCGCACCAGGTACTCCAGGGGGAGCGTGAGGATCACTCCCAGGAGAAAGAGCAGAAACACTCCGGAAAGATCGTTCCGATGGAGCAGCATAAATCCCGGGGTTACCATCCCGCCGGCGCTCCATCCGGTGCGGCGGAAGTAGAACCACCCGAAAAGCAGGGAGAGCAGAAAGAGCAGTATTTCGCGATGCATAAGACCCAGGGGATTCATGAAGATCTCCTTTCCAGATTGTCCCTCTCCAGATACTCCAGGTGTTCCAAAAGCTCCATGGGGAGCCCCTTCACATTGCCGCAGCCGAAGATATTTCCCTCCAAAAGGGAGAGCATCTCTTCCCCTCCGGGGTTTCCCAAAAATGTCCATTCCGGGATATTCCGAAAGGGGTGCCCTCCCGTGAGGAGTCGCCGTCTCCAGGGGAGCGCCGCCAGAGTTTGAAAGGCCTCAAAGCGCCCCGGTCGATCCCGCCGGTTATGGAACCAAAGGGTGCACTCTCGGGTGTCCCAGCCCAGTTCTTTCAGCGCCTGCCGTGTGCTGGCGGGGTCGTTGGCGTCGAAAACGCGGGCGAGGATACCCCGGGGGAGCGTGAGAAGGTTTTTCTCTGCAGGATCCGGCACATGTTCCGGAAAGGGCTCCCGAAGCTGCAGCACCCTCCAGAGCTGCCGGATCATCTGCCGCCGCTCCCTCCTGTAATCTCCTTCACTGCTCTCTTCCACCGGGGGATAACACGGGCAGTTCCGGTGTTCAAGTTCCTTGGCAATTTCCGGAGATGCGAAAAGGGTTCTTCCCAGCACTACCGGAGTATTGCAAGGTATGCCGCAGAGCAGCACCTCCCGGGCCCGGTCATCTCCGGGGCCCCAGATCTCCTGATGATCCTCCAGAGCGTTGGTCCACAGTACCGCAGAGGGCTGCAGCCACTGGGCAGCCAGAGGCTGTAACTCAGGATGCACCGCGCTGTTCTCAAGCACCACCGCCTCCGCATGGGAAGGCACCTGCCGGAGCCACCAGCGCATCTCCTCCACCGAAGCGGGGGCGGTGCGCCGGAGAGTGCGCCATACTCCCTCTTCGAAGGAGAGCGCCCTTGTGCCGGTGCTCTTTCCCCACACGGAATATCCCCCGGCGTGGAGCAGGAGGCAGAGAGAGGCCACCAGGCCGCTCTTGCCCCGGGTTCCGGTGACGAGAATGCGCAGAGGAGCGCGGGTTATCACTCTCGGGCCCCCCTTCCCGCAGAGGTAAGAGCATAGGCGGAGCGGGGGCGTCCGGGTTGGCCGTCCCGGTAGAGAGTGGAACGTACCGCCAGATTTGAGGCCACCAGATGTTCCAGATAACGGTGTGCCGTAGGGTAGGAGACGCCGAGTTGCTCCGCCACCTCTCTTGCCGTTCCCTGCCCCCCCAGAGAATCAAGGGTCTGGAGCACTCTTCGGAGCGTCTCCGTGGTAATCCCCTTTCGGGCATCCTCCCGGTGGGTATCCCGGCGCATCCGGGCAAGCTCTCGGTGCAGGGCGATGCGAGAGGAAAAATCCGCCAGCCGTAGCGGTTTAGAGATAAAATCATCTGCCCCGGCGCTGCGCATCTCCCGGGCGATCTGGGGGCGCTCCTCCACGGTGAGGGCCAGAAGAACCACCGCCGGAGAGGCCTCTCGGCTGCGGCGGACAAACTCCGAGCCGCTGCACTGAGGCATGTGGTAATCCACCAGAAGAATATCCACCTCCTGCCGGGTTACCCAGAGAAAAGCCTCCTCGGGATCCGTGGTGGTGCGCACCTTCCACCCCTGGCTCTCTCCCATGGCCTCCAGGGTATAGAGAATGGCCGGGTCGTCGTCGAGCACCCCAAGATAGAGGGTCATAGCGTCATCTCCTTTTCTTCCTCCCCGTCCTTTGGAAGGGTAATCACTGCGGCGGTTCCGCCTTCCGGGGGGCTTTCGAAGGCGAGGCTCCCCCGGTGTTCCCGGAGCACCTCCTCCACAAAGGCAAGCCCCAACCCCGTGGAGCCCCAGCAGGAGACTCCCTGAAGAGGGGGGTGTGCAAAGCCCGGTCCGTTATCCTGAATGCGGAAGATAACGGCGTTTTCCTGCTCCACAAGCGAAAGAGTCACGTGGGGATTTTCCACAGGAGCCGCTCGAAAGGCATTATCCAGAAGATTGACCAGAGCCCGGGAGAAGCGTATGAGATTAATCCGGATCAGCGCTTTCCCCGCCTCGCTCGCCACCTGGCGCCTCAGAAAACGATGAAAAGGGAGTGCCGAGGCCTGGCTGAGAGCGTAGGCCAGCACCTCTTCCGCCGGAAGAATCCGCATGGAGTCCGGGCGCAAAATTTCGCGTATCATCTGCTCCATGGACTCCCCCGCACGCTGCACCACCTCAAGATGTCTCGACACCACCGGTGATATGGCAGAAGCCCGCATAACGTCTGTCAGGCCGAGAATCGCCGTGAGGGGGCGCTTGAGATCGTGCACCAGCTGCTGGGTCTCGCGGTCGCTTCGAGAGCGGAGCCGCTCCTCCTGAAGCTGGGCGAGTTCCCGCTCCTGGATGCGAATCTTCCGCAGCTGCTGCATCTGGCGGTTCCATCCTACCAGAAGCTCAGTAGTTACCGCCCCTCCTGCAAGCACCGTAAGAAAGGCAATCCCCCCCAGAAGGTTCAGAAGATCTTCCCGCTCCAGAAGAAGCGCCATCTGCTTTACTGCCATGGAAAGTTCGCCCCCCCCGAATCCGTAGGGTGAAAGCAGAGGAATCACGTCAAGCCACTGAAAGGAGAAGAGCAGCAGCCCCAGTACCAGAGCCCGGGGAACGTGTCCCGGCACATCCCGGATGAGATACTGCAGAAGCACCACTGTGGCGATACCGAAAAAGGCGGGAACCCCGAAGTGCAGCATGGTCCCCGAGGCGAGGGTGGTGGGGAGGGAGTAGGAGAGCGGGATTGCCAGAGCGGCGATGCAGAGCGAGAAGAGAGGCCCCTTCTCAAGAAGGGCGGCCATGCCGTCGGCGGCGAAAAACCACCCCACATAGAGTAGCTCTGCCCGGGCGGTGTTGACCAGCACAAGCACCCCGGCAGCAAAAAAAAGATAGCCGCTATCTCCGTAACGGGCCGTGTCCTCCAGAAGGGCAAGCACCTGTGCTGCGGGGGATGCCGCAAGAAGGGAGGCGCTCCATCCGAGAAGAAGAAGCACCCCCCAGAGAAGCGAAAAGCGGTGCCGGTGAAAGAACCGGGGCTCCCCATCCCAGGAGAGAAGAGAATGTGTAACGGTGGAAGAGAGTTTCAAGGGCAAGCATCCTTTCAGAAAAACAGTGCCTCTATTCTACCCGATCTACCCGATTGGGGAGACGTACGTTGGATGGGCTTCTTTCTGCCGCCGAATCCTCTTCTCCCATGCTGCGAAGGCGCAGAGCCTTGATCGCCAGCAGGAGATTGGTTTTTGTGTGCAGGTTTTGAAGCTCCACCTTGAGCAGCGTCTCAATCTGCCGTTTCCGATAACTTAATGTGTTTGGGTGCACATGCAGTGCCTCGGCAGCTTCCGGAATGGTAGCGTATTCCAAAAGCGCCTCCAGAGAGTTCAGAAGCATGGTGTTTTTCTCATTCTCTGGAAGAAGAGGCTCCAGTGTCTCGTGAAGGAAGGCCTCCCATACGGGGGTGTGCGGGTCGAGAAGCTTGCCGTAGCCGATATCGTTGAAGTGGATCACCCTCTCTTTTCGGCCGAAGAGATACCCCTGGCATGCTCGTACCGCTTCCTCAAGACTGGTGCAGAAATGCTTGAGGGGGCGTGGTTTTCCCGCGAGACCGATGATAAAATCCTCCCCCGGAAAAAGCTCTTCGCAGAGTTTAAGGAGAAGAAATCCTTGATCTCTCTCGGTTTTCTTACAGGGGGGAAAATCTTTCCGTTGGGGAAGAAGAACCCCCATTCTGCCGCTGCCATTCCAGCAAAAATATCGCTGTTCTCGAAGCAGGCAGCGGGAGAGCTTTTGCGGCCATAACGGATTCTGCTCTGGCGTATCTGAAGGATTTTTCCCCCTCTCCACAAGGCACGTAACATGGAGGGTTTCCGGAGAGAGGCCCAGAAAGAGAAGCTCCTTCTCCGCCCAAGGGGTGAGTTTGCGGTGCCGCTCCATATCGCGGATAACTTCGTTGCGCCGAAAGGCTTCGTGCTCTTCCTCCAGAGAGAGGATTCCTTCGGAGGAGCGAATTTCCTGGATGAAAAAAGCGACAACCTGCTTTCCTGCGACCACAAAAGGGGTGCGCACGAAAATTATCACGAAGGTATGGGGCTTTCGGGACTTTCGGTATTCGAAAATTCGGAAGAGCGGATCCTCTCTCTGCGTAGCGTAGCGCAGATAAAAGAGCATGTTTGCCTCTCCCTCGGAGGAGAGAAGACTCCTCAGGCTGTGCCCCTGAAAGTATTGCAGAAAGAGCGCTTCGGGAGCTTCCGAAAGCAGCGAAACACGAAGGCAAAGGCCGGAGGTGTCAAAAAATCCCCAGGCGTCGGCATAATCGAGAGCGTGGCGTTGCTGCACATTTTTGAGAAAAACAGTTCCTTCTCTCCCCCGGAGAAAACCGAGGGAGATCTCTTCGGCGCAGGACAGTTCGTTGGAGAATTTCTGTAGAGGCATGGCACAATCCTTTCTGGGGGAATACGAGTGTGCGGTACGTGCTTCCAGAAAGGGGTTCTCTTTTGTGGGAAAAAGACAAAAAGCCCCCCGTATCGTTGTTTGTACACCATAAGGATGCACGGGGCAACCCTTTTTTTGATTGACATCTCTTGTTTGCGTGACCATAGTGGACGAGGGTGTGTCTTCAGAGCGTGGGTGCCTGGATGCCCAAACCTGTCACAACAATCTAAGGGAGGCGTTCTTTCTTAATGAAAAATTTGCGATTTGGAGCAAAGCTGGCTTTGGGATTTGGAGTTATCCTGCTTCTGATGATCCTTGTGGTGGGGGTGAGCTGGGTCTCTCTTCGGAGATCTGCGGAGGATGCAGAGACTCTTGCGGTAGTGGAAGTTCCCCGGCTGGAGATGACCTCGGGGATAGAACGAGCCACATTGGAAGCCATACGTGGAGTGGGGCAGTTCGTTCTTACGGAGGAAGAGGCCTTTCTCCAGGAGGGGCAGAAGGCGCTCTCCCTTCTTCGTGATACTGTTGTGCGTGTAGGGGAACATGGAGCCGCCCATGGCTATCCCGAGCGTCAGCAGGCGGCGCAGAAGGTTCTGGGGGATGTGAAGATCCTCGAAGATTCTCTTGCCGCCATGGCCCGCCTTGTGGAGAGGCTTCAGGCAGCTCGCGGGGATGCTCGAAACGCAGGGGATCTCTACTTGGCAGAGGCTCAGGAGTTTCTCAAGGTACAGAACACCATGCTGGAAAACGATGTGGTTCGCGGGGGGATGGCTGCCGTCCTTCTGGGGCGTATCGAAAAGGTAACCCTTATGAACCGGGTGGTGGATCGGGGGAATGGTATTTTTGTTGTCTCCGAACGTGCCCAAAGGGAGAGGAACCCGGAGCTTTTTCAGCAGGTACTCTCCACCTTTAAGGAGATTCAGAAGGATCTGGATAAACTTGAAAGCACCAGCGATCAGGACCGGAATCTGGAACGGATACGCAACATTAAAAACGCCGCTCGGGAATACGAAAATGTGATTTCCGCCCTTTTGAAAATCTGGGAGGAGCTTCAGGGAGAGGAGGCGGCGCTTTCCCAGGCAGGGGAGCGGATGATGACTATTGCCCGGGGGGCTGCCGGAAACGGTTTTGAGCAGATGGCGTCTTTGGCTGAAAATGCCGCTGCCGCCATGAAGAAGATCATTGTCATGATGCTTCTCGTTACGGGGGCAGCCGTGATTCTGGGAATCTTCATCGCCTGGTATGTCTCGCGACAGATAACCAAACCCCTTGCCCTGGCTATCTCCTGTGCCAATCGTGTCCGGGAGGGAGATTTTACTGTTATTCGGGAAGATTTCGGCACCCCCTGCAAGGATGAGACGGGGATGCTCGCAGATGCTCTGGCGGAGATGGTGGCCCAACAGCGCCAGGCGTTGCGGGGAATCCTCGACAATGCCGGGGAAAATCTCGGAGCTGCCGAGTCGCTGGCGGCCTTTTCGGAAGAGTCTGTGGCATCTCTTGAGGAGATTCGTGGACATATTGAGGAGATTACCACTCTCTCGGAGTCCAACGCCGCCTCTCTGGAGCAGACCAATGCGGGGGTGGAAGAGGTTTCTGCGGGAGCCAGCTCTGCTGCCCAGGCCGCTTCGGAGGGGGCTGAGGCCTCGGTAAAGACTGCCGGAATAAGTGAGAAGGCTGTCTCGCAGGTAGAACAGATGGTGCGGGAGATCAGGCAGGTGGGAGAGCGTTCACGTACCAGCGTCAAGAGCATGACAGAGGTTACCGAATCGGTGAATGCCATCACTACGTTTGTTACCACCATCACGAATATCGCAGACCAGACGAATCTGCTTGCCCTGAATGCCGCCATTGAGGCTGCCCGGGCGGGCGATGCGGGGCGGGGTTTCTCTGTGGTGGCCGAAGAAGTACGTAAGCTTGCGGAAGAGAGCGGCCGTGCTGCCCAGGAAGTGACAGCCATCATTGAAAAACTCCAGAGGAGCACCAGAGAATCCCTTGGGATTACCGAAGAGTCCGGGGTGGTGATGGAGCAGACCATCCGAGGTGCCGAAGAGGCTCTGAAGAGTCTGGAAAAGGTTATGGAAGAGATTGCCACGGTTGACAGAACCATGCAGAACATCGCCGCCACCTCCCAGGAGCAGGCTGCAGCGAGCGGCGAAATGGCCCAGGGGGTAGATCGGGTAACCAAGGCGAATGCTGCGATGGTTGCGATGATGGGAGAGATCCAAAGCGCCACCGCGACATCGACCTCGGCTGCGGAGGATATCGCCCAGGAGGCCCAGAAAGTCTCCCGAGGGGCAGAAGGCCTCCAGAACCTTCTTAAGCGCTTTCGATTGGAAAAAGAAGTTCCCCCCCTCAGGGGTCTTGCGGAAGGAAAGACGAAATGATTTTTGAGGAGCACCGCATCCTCTAATTTGAAAAAAAAGCGTCGATCTTTGCAAAAAACCCGGGTTCTTTGTCTTTTTTTCGCAGAGAACCCGGGTTTTTATGATATCCTTATGAGGCGTGGAGAGGGCGTAAAAGGGGTGTTTCCCCAAAAGGTGCCGTCATTTTTGGGGGTTTACCAGGAGCATGCGGGGAAAAGGGGATGGGGTCTTGAAATTACAGAACAAAATTACGGGAAGAGCCCTTTTTTTCGGGATATTCCTGGTGTTGCTCATCTCGGTTTTCTACTATTTTTTCAGCTACCGTCAAGAGGTAGAGCGCCTGCTTCGTCATGAAGAGCGGTACGCTGTTGCCATCTCTGCTACTCTCGATCGTCATATGCGGGAGGCAGCCCGTACCGCCATGGCGATGGCTTCAGCCCCTCTGCTGCAGCGGGTAACGGCAAAGAGCCTTTCCCCGGATTGCGTCCCTTCTCTTGAAGGATTCTCCTCCTTCCCCATATCACAACATTTCTCTCGAGATTCCGAGAATCTCAAAAACCCCTTTGTTCTCACCAGGGAGTATCTTCTCCGTCAACACCGTATGATGCCCACATGGTACCGGGAAATTTTTCTTGCGAATCGCGAGGGGGATTGCCTGATTTCCACGGGTGAATTTCTTCCGGAGATCTATCCCCGGATATCCTGGTGGTACTCCTGTTGTGAGAGTGAGGGAGGAGAGGGGGATGCGATGTTCTATCCTCTCCCTTCAGAAGAGGGAGAGCCCTCTCTGGTGCGTATGATGGTGCCTGTACGAGAGAGAGGCATCTTTCTGGGAGTTCTCGGCTGCGATATGGCGATCTCGGAGCTTCTCACGTTTCTTCTGCAGAAGTACGCCGATCTCGGCATGATGGGGGGGATCAGCATTGTTCGCGCCTCCGGCGAGCTGGTGGCGCATGCGGGCCCCCGATCTCCTTTGCTAAAGAACCCTCAGCTTCTTCAGCCTTTTCTGGGGAGGCCTCATGCTCTTGCGGCGGCGATCAATTCTGAAGATAGCTCCGAATTGATCGCCGTCTCTCCCATCTCCATTACCCGGTGCGGAGGGTTTCTCTGGGAGCTTGAGGATTCGCAGGAAGAGTCCTTTCGAGGGTGGTATCTGCTGCTCTCGGTGAGCAGGAGCCGTGTGTTGAGAGAATTCAATAAAGACCTTTGGCGGATACTCCTTACGGGAGGAGGAGCCGCTCTCTTCCTGGTTCTTCTTGCCTCAATACTGGCGGGTAAAGAGGCCCGCCCCATAGAAATGCTTACGGCAAAAGTCCGGGCGCTCGGCGAGGGTGATCTTGATGCGCGCGTCGATCTTGAGGGGTGTGACGAGTTCCGCACACTCTCCAGAGTTTTTAACAACATGGCGGAGCATATCCAGAAGACCATGATCTCCCGGAATGAACTCGTGAAGGAGATTCTGGAACGCACCAAAACTGAGGAGGTACTCCTGGAGAGCCAGCGGCGATACTCTGAGCTTGCCGAAGAGGCCCCGCTGGGCATTCTTACCTGTAATCGGGAGGGGGCCATAGAATATTGCAACACCAGGCTTTCGCAGATTGTGGGGGCTCCGAACCGGGAGGCAACCAAGAAGATCAACCTTCTTCGCTTTCCCCCTCTTGTGGAGGCGGGAATTTCCGAAAAGGTCGAACTTGCCATGGCGGAGAAGCGCTCCCTCCTCTTCGAGATCTTTTACGAATCCAAGTGGCAGAAGAAGCTCTGGCTTCGGATCCACGTGAAACCGAAAATTTCCCGGGGCCTGGCCGAGGGGGCCCTCGTGATGGTCGATGATGTGACCAGCGAAAAGAAGGCCCACGAAGATCTCCAGGAGCGGGAGGAGAAATTTCGGCAGATCTTCGACAACACCAACGATGCCATGTATCTCTATCGAGTAGTGCAGAACGATCTGTGGAGTATTGCAGAGGTAAACGAGCCGGGGTGTTCTCTGCTGGGCTATACGCGAGATTCCTTCTGCGTCATGACGAGCCGGGATATGGTAACCTCCGAGAGTCTGATCTCCATGACAACATTCATGAAGGAGGTTTGTGCTCAAGGGCAGGGGCGGTGTGAAATCGATTTCCAGGATGCGGTGGGAATGGCGCTCACGGTGGAGTTGCGGGCGCATCTCTTCACCATGCGGGGGTGCCGGTGGGCTCTCTGTGTGGCCCGGGATATCCGGGAGTGGCGGAATATGTATCGGGAGATGATGCTCCAGGCCCGGGCGCTTAACGCTGCGGCGAACGCCATGGTGATCACCGACGGCCACGGCCGTGTGGAGTGGAGTAATCCTGCGTTTTCCAACCTTACGGGGTACTCTCAGGAGGAGATTCGGGGGCGCTCCCTTCGGGAATCCGCCCGTTCTGAAGTGCAGGGAGAGGATTTTTATGCCGAGATGGAGCAACAGATTTTCGATGGAAAACCCTGGCACGGAGAGCTTATCAACCGTCGGAAGGATGGTTCTTTCTATTATGAGGAACAGACCATCACCCCTGTGCTGGATGAGGATGGAAACATCGCCCATTTTATCTGCGTGAAGACCGATATCTCTGCCCGTAAAAAAATGGAGGCGGAACTCCGAAGGGCTCGTGAAAAAGCAGAGGAGAGCCGTCATGCCCAATCCTGCTTTCTGGCGGTGATGAGCCACGAGATCCGTACCCCCCTCAATAGTTTGCTGGGGATGCTGGAACTTCTCGGGGAGACGGAACTTTCCTCAGAGCAGCGCAACTATGCCGATCTTATGGCACACAGCGGCGATATGCTTCTCGCCCTGGTCAATAACGTGCTCGATTTTTCAAAGATAGAGGCGGGAAAGATCGATCTGCACGTGGTGGAGTTCCTCCTCTCTCCTCTTCTGCTGAACCTTTTCTGCCCCCTTGAGATGAAGGCCCGGGAAAAGGGACTTGACTTTTGCCAGACTCTTTCCAAAGGTCTCCCCACACGCCTCTGGGGAGACCCCCTTCGGCTACGGCAGATACTTTTGAATCTCGGGAGCAATGCGGTAAAGTATACCGAGGAGGGCTCCGTTACCGTGGAGATCCTCCTCGAAAAAGAACTCCCCGGAAAGGTCTTGCTCCGTTTTGTGGTGCGTGATACGGGTTGCGGCATTCCCGAAGAGGAGCAGGGACGTATTTTTGATGTCTTTGTACAAATCGCCTCTTCTGGAGGGGGAAACCGGGAAGGGACGGGACTCGGTCTCGCCATCGCCAAATCGCTGGTGGAGATCATGGGGGGGAGCATGGGCTTTTCGAGCCGAGAGGGAGAGGGAACCGAATTTTGGTGTGTTCTCCCCTTTGGCGTGGAAGATCCTCGAAAGAGCGGTGCTTGAGCCTGGCATGCGGCAATCTACCTGAAAGAGGTTCCAAAAATTTCCGGCAAGGCAAAAACAAAAAGATTTTGATTCCCGCCTCTTTTCTGCTAGGATAGCGTGATAGCCTCCCGAGGCGCTTTTCTCTCAAGCATGCTCTCGCATGAGATAGAGCCGCTCTCTCCAGGCCCTCCGCCCATGTAGGAGAGCATTCCTGTTTTTCCTGTGGTTGCAGGCGCTTCACACGTTTCGATTCGGAGAGGAGTTGAGGGGTATCCTTTTCTTAAAGAAATTCCTGGAGATCAAGAGAAAAGGGGAACTTTTTTCTCGCCCTGTGATGCGCCAGCTTCTCATCCCTCTGGCCTTTATGCTTCTCTGTCTCTTTTTCCTCTTCCTTTTCCTCCTCTGGAAGCAGCATAACGAGCATGTAGACTGCAAACTTTCCTACCAACAGTCCTCCCTGATCAAAGAATTTCATGTAGATCTGAAAAATCAAGCTTTTGGCCTGAACGCCGCCCTTCTCGTCCTCGGAGAGGACTCTCGTCTTTCTGGGGCTTTCCAAAGGCCCTCACGCGAGCTTTTTACGGAGTGGGAATCTCTTTTCGAGGTTCTGCGCCGTAATTTTCGCATCCGGGAATTTCTTTTTCTTAATCATAGGGGGGTCACTCTTTTCCGGGCCCATAATCCCGGCCGACAGGGAGATCGCGTGGATCATGCTGTGCTCTTTGAGGCGGAGAGAACCCGTAAGGCCGCCTGGGGGCTTGAACTCGACTCTGGGGGGATTCTCTCTCTCCGGGTTGTGCAGCCGATCTTCTCGGAAGACCTCCTTGTGGGGTATGTGGAGATAGCCAAGGGGATTGATGACATCCTGGAAGAACGTCAGGGGCAGCAAGAGGCAGTTCTCGCGGTGGCTATCGAGAAAAACCGCATCCTGCGCTCTCTCTGGGAGAGCCGCATGAGAAGCCTCGGTCGAGAGGCCCGCTGGGACCGCATCTCCCACAGGGTTCTGGCCTATATCTCCCGGGGGGATCTTCCCGAAGCCTTTTATGCCATGCTGAACGCTACGTTCTCTCCTCTCCGGAGTACAGAAAAGAAAACCTTGTCATTCGAGGGAAAAACCTGGATTCTCATGGCGTCTCCTCTTTCGGATGCCTGGGGTGAAGAGGTTGGTTCCGTGATCGTTCTGTGGGATATCTCCCCGGAAAGAATGGCCTTTTTTAAAAGTCTTTTCTTTGCGGGGGGAGCGGCAGGTGCCTTTCTCCTTGTGATTTTGGGCTGCATGATCGTCTTCCTGGGGCGCGCGGATGCAAAAGTGCTCCATCAGCAGAGGGCTCTGGAGGAGAGTAGGGAACGCTTCCGTCTTCTGGCGGACGATCTTCCCGCCCTGCTCTGCGAATTTGCTCACGATGGTAGACTTCTCTTCGTCAACAAAGCCTACTGTACCTGTTTCGACATGACGCCGGAAGAGCTTCGGGAGCGTTATTTTCTCGATTTTGTGCACCCCGAGGAGAGAAAGGCCCTGGAAAGGGCCTACCGCTCCTTCACCCGGGTGGAGCCGCTTGTAATCAACGTGCACCGGGTGATGAGCAAGGGCGGCATTCGGTGGCAGGAGTGGCGCGATCGTCCTCTCTTTAACGAGCACGGCCGGCTTGTGGGCTATCGGGCCATCGGAGTAGATATCACGGAGCGCAAGGAGATGCAGGAACAGCTCCAGAGGACGAACCGCTCGCTTCAGGAGGCTATTCTCCAGACCGAGAAGGCGAGCATGGCGAAGAGCGAATTTCTTGCGAATATGAGCCACGAAATCCGTACCCCCCTCCATGCGGTGCTCGGCATGGGGGAGCTTCTCGCTGAGACGGATCTTCAGGAAGAGCAGCGCCAGTTTCTCAATGTCCTTATCTCCAGTGGTGAGGCCCTTCTCGCTCTGATAGAGGAGATCCTGGACTTTTCCAGAATCGAAGCGGGGAAGGTGGAACTTAAAATGCAGGATTTTCATCTTCCACGGCTTCTGGAGTCTCTGGTGGCTCCTCTGGCGGTACAGGCGCGAGAAAAAGATGTGGTTCTCGAGTACTCTATCCAGGAGGCGGTTGCGGAGTTCTTTCGGGGAGATCCCGTACGACTGCGGCAGATTCTCACAAATCTCCTGGGGAATGCCATTAAATTCACATCTCGGGGAGAGGTGCGTCTTTCGGTCTCCCTTGAGCCGGGTGACTTGGCGGGAGCCTCTCCGCGGGTGATCCGCTTTTCCGTACGTGATACCGGGATAGGTATCCCGCAGGAGAAGATCCCGCTTCTATTCAAACGCTTCAGCCAGGTGGATTCCTCCCCCACCCGGCAATACCGGGGGACCGGTCTGGGGCTTGCCATATCTAAACATCTCGTGGAGCTTATGGGTGGTACCCTTCAAGTACAGAGTGAAGAGGGGTACGGGTCGGAGTTTTGGTTCGTTCTCCCCCTTGAAAAGGCTTTGGTGAACTCTTCTGGTTCGGAGGAGTGAGGAGCATGAAGAGAGTAGAGTATATGCCGCAGAAGAACGAACAGGGGAAAAGAAAGTTTTCCCTGGAGGAGCAGTGTAAAATTACTCTGGAGGAGAGCGAAAACAAGTGGCGGAGCTATGTGGAGAGCGCCCCCTACGGTATTTTTGTGGCGGACCTTTCCGGAAGATATCTGGAGGTGAACCCCGAGGCCTGCCGGATCACCGGCTATACTCAGGAGGAACTCTGTGCCATGCGTATTTCGGATCTTCTTCCCCCGGCACTTCGGGGTGACGGAGTCGGGCACTTTGAACAGGTTCTTCGCGAGGGGGCCGCCTACGGAGAGCCACCCTTTTGTACCAAAGAGGGAGAGCAGCGCTGGTGGTCTGTCTATGCACGAAAGCTTGGAGAGGATCGGGCTATCGGCTTCTGCCGGGATATTACCGAAGAGAAGCTTCTTCGGGAGTCCCTCAAGAAGGAACAGGCCTTTCTTCGTCAGGTTATCGACACCATACCGGGATTCGTCTTTGTGAAAAGCAGCGACGGGCGTCACACGCTGGTGAACAAGGCCTTATGCGAAGCCTACGGCAGATCCGCGGAGGAGCTTGAGGGGAGTCGGGATGAGGACTATCCTCTCTCTCCGGAGAAGATCCGGAAATTTCTTCAGGATGACCAGTGGGTTATACAGCACAAAAAAATCTTGAAGATCCCCGAAGAGAAAATTCCCTACGAAGATGGATCCATTCACTGGCACGAAGTCATCAAGGTCCCCATGCTCGAAGAAGATGGCTCCTGCAACCAGCTCCTCGGGGTGATGCTCGACATTACCGAGCGCCGCGAGATTGGGGAGCGGTTGCGGGAGAACCGGGAGCAGCTTGATCTTGCGTTGCACGCGGCTCATGCGGGGCTCTGGGACTGGGATGTGGCCTCGGGAGAGGTCTATTTTGATCCCCGGTACTACACTGTAGCGGGGTATGAGCCGTATGCTTTTCCCGCAGCCTTCGAAGAATGGCAAAAACGGGTGCATCCCGAGGATCTGGGGCGCTGTTCCCGCATTCTTACGGCAACCTTTGCCTCTCCCGAGAGAGAGAACTTCGAGATGGAGTTCCGCTTTCTTCGGGGAGACGGAACATGGATGTGGATCCGGGGGTATGGCATGGTGGTGGAACGCAGCGCCCAGGGAGAGGTTCTGCGTATGCTCGGCCTTCATACCGATGTAAGCGAGCGGCGGCGCGTGGAAGAGATGCTTTTTATCGAAAAAAACCGCTTTCAGACCACCCTGCTCTCCATAGGAGATGGAGTTCTCGCTACAGATGAAGAGGGGCGCATAACTCTCATGAACCGTGTGGCGGAAGATCTTACGGGATATACCGAAAAGGAGGCCTTCGGCAAGCCTCTGGAAAAAGTTTTTAAAGCATTCCATGAGAGCAGCGGGAAGCCTTGTGCGGATATGGCATCCCGGGTGCTTACCTTGGGAAAGGTGGTGCGCCTGGGAAACTCCATGATTCTTGTCTCCCGGGATGGAAGAGAGACCCCCATCGAAGACAGCGCCGCCCCCATTCGGAATGCCCGGGGAGATGTTACCGGGGTGGTGGTGGTCTGCAGTGACGTCACTGAACGCAAGAGACGGGAGCGCGAGATTGAGTATCTGAGTTCTCACGATCATCTTACGGGGCTCTTTAACCGGCGCTATCTGGAAGAGAAAATGACAGCCCTGGATACGAAGGAGAACCTTCCTCTGGGGGTGGTGGTGGTGGATGTAAATGGCCTGAAGCTCACCAACGACGCCTTTGGTCACAAGATGGGAGATCGGCTTCTGCAGATCACCGGCGAGATTTTGCAAAAGGTGACAGCCTCTTCGGAGATCGTAGCCCGCATGGGGGGAGACGAGTTTGTTGTTCTTCTTCCCCGTGGAGGGCCCCGAAGGACGGAAGAGGTGATGGAGAGCGTCCGGAAAGAAGTTTCTCAGGTGGTTCTTGATTCGGTGATCTTCTCCTTGGCCATGGGATATGCGGTGAAGAAACAGGAGGAGCAGAATTTGGGGGAGATCCTGGTAGAGGCGGAAAACGCCATGTACAAGGATAAGCTCAAGTACGGCAAGATCATGCGAAGCCAGACGGTGGAGCGGGTTCTCAGTCATATCAATATCCGTTACGATCGGGAGCAGATCCACACCGAGCGGGTGGCGGAGTATTGCGAAGCCCTTGCCCGGGCCTTGGAATACGAAGAATCTCAGGTGGAGATGGTAAAAACTGCGGCGGTGCTCCATGACATTGGCAAGATCATGGTTCCTCTTGAGCTTCTCAATAAAGAAGAACCCCTCTCTAAAGAAGAATTTGACATCATCAAGCGGCATCCCCAGACGGGATACGAGATTCTCAAGTCTGTGGAGGAGTATGCGGGGCTGGCGGAGTATGTACTCTATCATCACGAGCGGTTCGATGGAAAGGGATACCCTGAGGGGCTTCAAGGAGAGGCAATCCCCCTGGTGGCAAGGATTATCTGTGTGGCGGATGCTTACGAAGCCATGACCGCCTCCCGTCCCTATCAAAAGGCCAGGAGCCGTGAGGAGGCCATGGCAGAGCTTGAGCGCTGTGCGGGAACTCAGTTCGATCCCCATCTGGTATCGGTCTTTCTGGAGAAGGTGCTTCAAAAGGCTGAGAGCTAGTTGTGGGTATGGGGTGTCCAGTTCCGCTTGGGGTGTTTATGCGTGAGAAAAGGCTCTGGATGTTTCTTCAGGTGAATCTGCAGAGGGATTCCCGAAGAATCCTCCAGAGCTTTTTGTATGCTCTCCAGGGGAAGCTCCCTCTCCGGAGAGGAGCCCAGAAGGACGGTAAGAGCGGCGGGGGAGCTTTTTTCGTACTCCAGGAAGAGTGAAAAGTCCCGAATTTCTTCAAAGCTCCATAACGTATTTTCCACCTCGTAAAGATCCAGAGGAGTTCCCGAAGTTCCCTGTATGGGGAGTCGGCCCGTCACCTCCAGCCGTTTCAGGGGCGAGCCGCAGGGGCAGACTCCCGAAAGAAGCCTCCCCCGGTCTCCCGTACGGTAGCGGATAAGGGGAAAGGAGGGGCGCCGCAGGGTGGTGAGCACCACCTCACCCCAGGTGTCTTCGGGGAGTCTCTTTCCCTGAGAATCCACGATTTCCATCAAAAGATCAAGCTCCCGGATATGGCACCCCCGGTGAGCCCCGCACTCCACCGCACACCCCCACCCGGATTCGGTAAGGCCGTAATGGTTGAAGGTTTCGCAGCTCCAGGCTCTTTCGATACGTTTTCGCAGAGTCTGGGGGGCCATGTCTGCGCTGAGGAGCACCGCCTTCGGAGGGTGTCGGGTTGCTTCCGCGAGAGAGAGCATCTGGGCGGGGAGTCCCGCCACCACCTGGGGCCGAATCGTCTCCATCCATGCGGCGGCTTCAGGAACGTCTTTGATCAGCCCGAAAAGATGAGGGGCACAGTCCATCCTCTCCAGAGCCCTTTTCAGAAGATCCCCGATGCTGTGGGGTCGAGGCCCCTCCATGAAGATTCCCACCCTGCTTTCCCGAGGGGTGAAGGTGCTCATCCCCACCAGAAAGAACTCTTCGGTCCTTTCAAGCTCTTCCCGGGTAAATCCGAGGCGTTTCGAACTGCCCCGGGTTCCCGAGGTGGCAAGAGAGACCATGCGTTGGATCTCGGATCGGGAAACCCCAAGAAAGGGGGAATCCCCCTTCTGGAGATCTGAAGGAAAGGTGAAGGGAAGTTCCTCCAGGGAGGCCCCGGAATATCCCTCAAGGTGTTTTCTGTAGAAGCGGGTCTTCTCCCTTGCCTGAGAGATAAGGAGGGCCAGAGACCTCTTTTGGGCCTCTTCCAATCTTTGCCGGTTTCCGAGCCTGGGGGAGATATCCAGCTCCCGGGCGATCCAGGCGTCCAGAGGTGTGCGGGGGATGCTCATTGGGGACGATGAAGTGCCCTTCCCTCTCGGGAGGTGAGATTCCAGGCGCAGAAGGGAATCAGCTTCCCCAGGGGGGAGATCACGTGGATGCAGCAGGAACGGAGGCGTTCCAGATCAAGATTTTCCGCATCCTGAAAGGCCATGGCGCTGACGGTGAAGTTCCCCCTTTTCGTAAGCCTGAGGAATCGGTCGAAATCGCTCTCCTCCGAGGGGGTGTCGCAGCAGGAGTTAGAGGGAATGGGGGCTCCCCAGCGTCGGAGTACGCTTGCCACAGAGCTTGGGGGGCCGTCCTCGGAGGGGCGGCGGCAGCCGCAGGGGTGCTCTCCCAGAGGGAGAAGGCTTTGGGAGTTCTCCACCAGATAGACCCCCCGAAAGGAGCACTGTTCGTGTTCGCATCGGGAGGGGGAGAAGTGGGAGGCCTTCACAAGTCCCAGGCTCTGCTCTTCCAGCTCCTGCATAAGCTGCGGAAGGGTCATCCGGGGGGCCTTCTCCAGAGCAAAGGGAGAGCGCCCCGCATGGGTGGCGGGCTGAAAATGTACCCCCCGTACAGTGGGGAACCGGGAGAGTCCGAACCGCAGCAGATCCCCCACCTCGCCGGAGTTGATCCCCTCCACCAGGGTAGGCACCAGCACCACCCCGAGCAGGGCCTCTTCGCATGCCTTGAGAGCACGTTCCTTGATCTCCCGAAGATCCTTTCCCCGCAGGGCCAGGTGCGTCTCCTTCCGAAGCCCGTCGAACTGAAGAAAGATCCACCCCGCCCCGGCCTCCTTCAGCCTTGCGGCGTAGGAGGGATCCTCCCCCAGGCGGAGGCCGTTGGTATTCACCTGAATTCCCGGAAAGCCGAGATCCCTCGCATATCCCAGAAGCTCCGGCAGATCCTCCCGAAGGGTGGGCTCTCCTCCGGAGATCTGGAGGAGAGCCTGGGGGGCCTTTTTTCGGGCAAGCCGAAGTAATTCCTTGAGAGACTCTGTATCCGGGTCCGGCTTTGTGGATGTTCCTGCATCGGCGAAACAGATGGGGCAGTGGAGCTGGCAGGCTTCGGTCACCTCCAGCAGCACCGCACAGCTCCCCTGAAGATGCCCCTCGCAGAGGCCACAGCCCCCGGGGCACTCCTTCGGAGGAACCCCCGGGGGAGAGGAGAGGGGAAAGCGCAGGGAACGCCAGCTCTCAAGAGAGGGGGAGCCCTCCCACACGAGGCAGGAGAATGCTCCGTGCTCGGGGCACTCCTTTTGCAGAAAGATTCTCTCTCCCTCGGCTTTCAGGACAGCGGGAAGCTGCCGGAGGCAGAGAGGGCAGACGCTGAAGGTATGGTGAAGGATCGTCATGAGATATGGGGGTTTTCCTGAAGATCGAAGTGATGCTCCTGCAGAATCTCCAGGGTTTTCAAAAGGGTTTCCAGTACCAGGGAGGAGCAGGCAAGGGGAGGGGATCCCGGAAGCGTTTCAAGAATCTCCCCGCAGCTGATCCGGTTTTCCGGAAGGGCCACGTGTTCGCAAAACCACTGGTGCAGATGGTAGATCATGAGGGGGAGCCGGGGGTCTTTTTCTTTATCGGGGGAGCCCTTCCCCGCATAGAATCCCAGAAGACAGCAGGCTCCGGTGAAGGCCCCGCAGGTTCCTTCAGGGTGGTATCCTCCCCGGCAGAGCCCCTCCAGGGAGGCCACAAGCTCGGGATTTTGGGAGCCCCGAAAGGCGAGCCCCCCCAGAAGCATGATCTGGGAACAGCAGAAACCCTCCCGCCCCCAGGCGATTACCTGAGATTCAAGTTCCGTCATGAGAATTCCCTCCTGAAAATCGAGTGTTAAAGGCTGGTGGTTGGCCTAGAGCAGTTTCAGAAACAATGTGTCACATGCTGTTTCACGGAGCCTCCGCTTGTGTGTCCCCTCTGCTCCCGAGTGGTCGAACCGCTCCCTTGTTTTGCTGCTCCGAACCGTCGCCCCAGACGCGCCGTCCATGGCGCGACTGGGGCTTGCTGGCACGTCCTGTGCCAGCACCGGTTCTCCGCGACGCAAAACTGCACTCGCCGACCACTATGGTCGCTGCCGGGAACACACAAGCTCCGGCTCTCCTGTTACTATAGTGTCACATGACAACGAGAACCGCTCTATACTTCACACTTCCCCTTTCTCCATATCCAGAGGCCGTATCCTTTGGGGGAGCCGCCGCAGTTCCCGTGAGAGAGTTCAAGAAGCCCCTCCCAGACAAGCCGGGCGGCATACTCCCGAAGCAGCCGGGAATGATCCTCGAAGTGGAGCAGCTCGAAGCCCTCTTGCAGAAAAAGTTCCTCCATCTCCTTCCGGGGAAGGGTCCCCTGGGCGCAGGGGTGCAGATCCCCGGTCTCTTGGGATTCCGAGGAACTCCCGCCGTCGGAAGGGGGAGCATTTCGGGCAAAGAGGTCCGTCATGCCGAAGAGGCACTCTGCCTTGAGAAGCCGCCGCACCTCCCGGAGGATTTCCTCCGGGAGGGGCTGCTGAGAGAGCACGCACTCGCAGATCCCCCCATCCAGGGAGCCGTCCTCCAGAGGAACTGCCCGGAGATCCCCCTTCAGAACCGGCCCGTGCAGGGAAGCCCGGGCCAGCATACTTTCGGAGCAATCCATTCCGAGAGCCTCCGCCCCCTCCTGCCGAAGAAGCTTCAGGGTAGCGCCGGGGCCGCAGCCGAAATCAAGAACTTTTGCTCCCCCGGGAAAGGCGCAGAGAGAGAGAAGCCTGCGAGAGAGAGGCTTCCCTCCGGGATGCAGAGAGGATCCCATAAGATCGAACCATCGGGGGTCTTCGTAGGGAAAGAGCACTACTTGTCCTCCAGAATACGCTCCACCTCCAGCATCTTTCCCAAAGCCAGATCTTCCGGCACAAGAATAAAGCCGCATCGTTCACAGGCGGGAAGCTCCACCTCGAAACGGCTTCCCATATAGAGGGCTGCCACCTTTCGGGGGATCAGGTCTCCCCCGCAGCGGCAGCGCCATTCCGAAGCCCCGAAAAAGCTGAGTTCGTTTCTGCTGCTCATGATATCAGCTCCAGGGTCATGCGGTGGCTCCAGGCGTTACGGATTTCGAAGATCTCTTTCTCCTGCCCTTCCTCTTTCTTTGCACCTTGTGCTTCCCTCTTCTCACATCTCACTTCTTTTTCCTCCCGCCGTTCCCCTTCCTTTGGCAGGTATTCCACCCAGAAGGTTACGTTTCCCCGGCGGCTTCGGGTTAAAAAAACCCCCTTGGGAGAGACCAGACCCTCTGCGTTTTTCGAGGCCTCCCAGAGGCAGTAGCGCAGATCCTCATCAAGAATATGCCGTTTTTCAAGAAGGTGGCGCACCTCCGGGGCAATGGAAAGCTCCAGATCTTCCCAGGGCTCCCGGGGAGCTGTTCCCTCTCCCAGAAGGCGGGAGCGCAGCTTCTCCCGGTTTTCTCTTCTCTGGGAAAATCCGGTCTTCTCCGGGGCCCTGGAAGCGGGGAAGAGCAGCTCCAGAAGGTGGAAGCTTTTTCGATCCGGCTGATAGAGGCTCTCCCGGCACATGGCGCAGTAGGTAAGAAAGGGGGCCTGGCTCTCCTCAAGTCTTCGGCGTACCCCCTCTGCGGCAATCTCCGGAGCCGCGAAGGACTGAAGCCCCCCGTAGCCGCAGCAGCGGGTAGTTTCGCCGCTGAAATCCAGTTCTTCCAAGGGCTGGTGGATTTTGTGCAGAATCTCTCGTGCCGCTCCTTGCCATGCGGGGATTTCCCGGGTGGTACAGGGATCGTGAAGGGCCAGAATTTCTCCGGAGCCCTTTCCAGGGGGGAGCCCCTTCTCCAGAAGCACCTCCCAGAGAGAGAGCCGGGGTATCTCCGGCAGAAAGCGCCGAAAGACCTCGTGGCAGGAGGAGCAGGCGAGAATAAGGGGAGGATTTCCCAGGGGATTCAGAGTGTTTTTGAGGGAATTCATGATCTCCATGAGCATCTCCTTTCGCCCTCCCCACCAGGCGGGGGCACCGCAGCACCCCAGAAGAAGCCCCAGGGTTCCCTCAAACTTTTCCTCCAGAAAGGATACCAGGGCCTCGGTCTGATCCGGCAGGGTTCCCCCAAGCTGGCACCCCGGAAAGAGCACCGCTTCGGTGGTTCCTTCCCTGGCGGGGCGGAATCCCGCCGCCCGGGGAGCGTTGGCCTGTTCCATATCCAGCAGGGCAAACTCGTGAGTCGAAGGGGGCATGATTCCCCGATCCACCATCTCCTCCCGGGCGGAGCGGCAGAGATCCCCCATGGAGAAATCCAAGGGGCAGAGCATCTCGCAGAGCCCGCAGAGAGCACAGGAGTTGATCATTCTGTTCGCCTTGTGGTCTCCGTGAACGATGGCGAAGTTGTTGTAGATCTCCCGGGCGTAGAGCCGGGGATTTTTGCGGTAGGCTTCGAGAAAGGTGCACTCTCGCACACAGTAGAGGCATTCGCACTGGAGGCATCGCCGGGCCTCTTCCGAAGGATCTCCCTGGGGGGTCAGATCTTCCACATCATGGAGAGGGGTGTAGAGCCTGGTCTCCCGGGAGAGTTCCTTTTCCCTTCCTGAAGAGAGGGAGGCCCCCTGAAAGAGGCGGTCCAGGGAGGTGGCAGCTCTCTTTCCTTCTACAGTCTCCCAGAGAAAAGAGCCCTTTCCCTCCTGGGGAAAACCCCCGGCGAAAACTCCCTTGAGGGGGGTCTCCCGGGTGAGAGGATCCACCTCCTCCTCAGAGAAGGGATGCTGCAGCTCCGGGTCATCCGCCCCCACATAGGCACAGCTTCCCTCGGGAGGGGGGGTGAAAATCAGCTCATCCCGGGGAACGGGAACCACCCCCATACGCTGCAGAAGGTTCCAGCTCTCCTCCAGCACCGATTTCGGGAGCAGATCCTCCGGAAGATCCCCCAGACGCCCCCCCGGAGCGGGGGAGACAAACTCCAGAGAAACCTGGTACCCCTTCCGGGCCAGTTCGTGGGCACAGACCAGGGAGGAAAGGCCTCCTCCGTAGAGGGTGACCTTTCCTTCTTTCAGGGGGGGGCGAAGAGGAGGGGGGGGAGGGGAGCTTTTTTCGAGACAGCTTCGTTCCAGCCTGCCTATTTCGATGGCTCCCCCCTTTTCCTTTCGGATACAGACATTTTCGCAGGGATGTTCGCAGAGACGCCCGAGAATATCCGGCAGAGGAACGGCTCGGGCAAGAATTGTGCGGGCCTCTTTATGGTTTCCCTTTGCCAGGGCGGCGCAGAGCCCCCGGACGTTCACCTTGAGAGGGCAGGCAGCCTGACAGTAGGGCAGTTCCTCCTGAATGCATCGCTGTTCCAGATCTTTGAGTCGGTTCTGTTCCATGAATACCTCCAGATAAAGAGGCCCGCAGTAAGCGGGGGGACAATGGCTAGTGGGCCGTTCCACGTTATAATGTGCCCTTGGATGGGAGCCGCAGCTTGTGTGTCCCCTCGGCTCCCGAGTGGTCGAACCGCTCCCTTGCTTTGCTGCTCCGAACCGTCGTCCCAGATGCGCCGTCCATGGCGCAGCTGGGGCTTGCCGGCACGTCCTGTGCCGGCACCGGTTCTCCGCGACGCAAAGCTGCAGTCGCCGACCACTATGTCGCTGCCGGGGACACACAAGCTGCGGCTCTCCTGTTACCATAGTCTCACATCACAATGAGAACCGCTCTATACGGCTATACAGCTATACCCGCTCTCCCTTGAGACCCGCGAGAATCTTCTCCGGCAGGGCGGGAAGACGATGCACCCGCACGCCGCAGGCATGATAGATGGCGTTGCCGATGGCCGCATGGGGGCTGGAGAGGGGAAGCTCCCCCACTCCGGCTGAGCCGAAGGGGCCGAACTCTCTCGGATAGTTCTCGAAATAGACGATCTCCATGTTGTCTGGAATATCTGTGGCGAAGGGGAACCCCGCACCGATAAGGGTGGAGTGTTTCTTGAGATCCTCGAAATCCTCCGTAAGGGCGAGCCCCACCCCCTGGGCCATGCCTCCGTAAATCTGGCCGTCCGTGACCAGCCGGTTGTTCACCTTGCCGATATCCGCCATGAGGGTCATCTTATCCACCGTAACCTTCCCGGTTTCGGTGTTCACGGAAACTTCTGCAAGAAAGACCCCGTACATGTAGACCACGAAGGGACGCCCCTGCCCCTTGTCGTCGCAGGCGGTGCCGGGGACGGAGAATTTGCCCACGTACTTGAGAGGCTTTCCTGCGGCGGTGGCTTCGGCGTAGGTCATGCAGGAGCCGTCGGGCTTGCGGAGTTCCTTCATCAGCTCTTCACAGGCTACCCGGATGGCATTTCCCGTCATAACCTGCTGTCGGGAGCCTCCCGAGGGGCCGGAGTTGGGGGTCTTCGACGTGTCCGGCCAGGTGAAGCGCAGCCGTTCCGGAGCGATTCCCGTGGGGCGCAGGGCCTCGTGGGCGTTCCCGATGGCTCCCATATCAGCACCCTGACCGTGATCCTCCCAGGCGGTGACGATGGTGATGGTGTCATCCTCGTTCAGCACCGCCCAGGCCTCGGAGCCGTCCGGCCCGTCAAGACCGCAGCCGTAGCAGCCCATGGCGAGACCCACTCCCTTTTTGATCTTCTCGGTGGATTCCTTCTCCGCCTTTTCTCTGGCCGCCTCATATTTGGGCTTCAGAGCCTCCAGCATCTCGGGATAGCTGAAGACCTCGGGCTCCTGGCCGCTGGGGTTCGTGGCTCCCTGGCGGTAGCAGTTCTTATAGCGAATCTCCCAGGGATCCATACCGAGCTTTTCCGCCAGCTCATCCATGAGAAGCTCCGAAGAGTAGAGAGACTGGGGAGACCCGTAGGCCCGGAAGGCGGAGCCCCAGGCGTGGTTGGTGCAGACAGTTCGCCCGGTCCCCTTGATATTGGGGATATCGTATCCCGCCCCCATGAACTGGGCCCCCCGGAGGGTGAGAAGGTCCCCGAACTCCGAATAGGGGCCGTGATCCACGCTGTAGTCGGTCTCCATGGCGAGAAGCTTTCCCTCGTTATCCGCAGCGAACTTGATGTTCACGAAGAAGGGAGAGCGTTTTCCCGTGTAGGTCATATGCTGGAAGTAGGTATAGCGGAGGAAGCAGGGTTTCCCCGTGGCGAGGGTGGCGGCGCCTACGAGAGCCTCCATGGTGGGGCTGAATTTGTAGCCGAAGGTTCCTCCCATGGGGTTGGAGACCAGGGCGATCTTATCCGGCTCTACCCCGAGCCCCGGAGCGATCATGGCGAGGTGAAGATGGGCCCCGATGGTCTTGGAGTGAATTTTCAGCACCCCCTCATCGGTGAGATAGGCGAATCCCACATCGGGCTCAATGGTAAGATGAGGCTGACGGCCCACGTAGAAGTCATCCTCCACCGTTACCGGAGCGCTTTCGAAGATGGGCCCCGTGGGATCTCCCTTTTCGAGATTCTGAATGTAGTAGATATTGGGGGTTCCCGGATGAATCTCCAGGGCATCCTCTTCCATGGCGGCGGGGGCGCTCATGTAGGCGGGGAGCACTTCAAGATCCACCTTTACCTTCTCTGCAGCGGCGCAGGCGTTGTCGTAGGTGTCCGCACAGACGATGGCCATGGCATCTCCGAACTGGAAGACCTTCTCATCGCAGAGAATGGGGCGGTCCCAGCCATCCCCCTTGTTGGAGGGGAAGGTGATCAGTCCGGTGATGCGGTTTTTCCCCTTGATATCCTTGTGGGTAACGATCTTGTAGACTCCGGGCATCTTCTCCGCCTCGGAGATGTCAATGCTCTTGATATTGGCGTGGCTTACCGTGGCCTGCACCAGGGCGAGCTGCAGCGATCCGTCCGGAAGCTTCAGCCCCAGATCTGCCCCGTAATCCAGGGTTCCCGTGACCTTGGCCACTGAGGTGGGGCGGGGGTAGTTGCCTCCCCAGATCCGCCCGTCCGGGGGCATCTTGAACTCCAGCTCCTCCTCGGGAAGCTCTCCCCGAAGAACCTTCGCCGCCTCCATCACCGCATCCACAATGGGAACGTAGCCGGTGCAGCGGCAGGCGTTGCGGTTTTTGGTAAACCACTCCCGAACCTCCTCCCGGGTGGGGGAGGGGTTCTTGTCGAGAAGCACCTTGGCGGAGACGATGAATCCCGGGGTGCAGAAGCCGCACTGGGCGGCGCCGTACTTGATCCACGCCTTCTGCAGGGGGTGCAGCTTCGCAGGGGTGCCGATACCCTCAATGGTGGTGACCTGATCCCCCTCCTTGAGGCGGCTTGCCTTGAAGACGCAGGAGCGCACCACCTCGCCGTTGAGGATCACGCTGCAGGCACCGCACTGTCCCGTGTCGCATCCTACCTTGGTTCCCGTGAGTCCGAGCTGCTCCCGCAGAACCTTTGCCAGGGACTCTTCACCGTTGATGATAATGTTGTACTCCACGCCATTTACGAAAAAGCTTTTTTGATTCACCCTTCTCCAACCCCTTTCCATGGTCTTTCTACCGTTGCGCTCATGCAACACCTCAGGGGGGCCTCGTCGCATCTCTGGTGGGGATCCCCCGATTCGCCGGGTTTTTTGAACCTTTCAGACCTTAAGGATCTTCTCCTTCATGCACAGAGAGGACACCCGTCCGGCAAAGACGAGTGTCCTCTCTCTCGAAAGTTTTTCTGAGAAATGCGACATCACCGATCCTCCTTGCCAAACACGGGAGGCATGCCCGTTTCCAGACATACCCTAACGGCCGCACTCCACAGGGTTATACCCTGCCAGGAAATACGGCTCGGAGGCCATCTTTTATATGTACCACTGCTTCCACACACTGAAGAAATATCAAAATGCTTTTTCCCAGTATACGTTCATTTTTCGAGTATTGTCAAGTTTTTTCCGTCTTTTTAGCGTATAAACTGCAATAAGGTTTCTGAAAGTATCACAAAATACTCTCCTCTCCTCTTTCGTTCAGCACAAAGAACTCCCGCCGCCGGGAGCATAGGCTCCTTCGGCGGCGGGAGTTCTTTGTGTATCCCGGGAGGTTCAGGCTTTCTCGCTAAGGTATTTCCAGGCCATTCCCGCCAGAAGAGCGCTCCCCAGAGGGAGAACATCGTCATCCACATCGAACTGAGGGTGGTGCTGAGGGGCGATGATCCCCTTCTCCTCATTCCGGATTCCCAGCAGCAGAAAGGTTCCCGGAACCTCCTGAAGATAGAGGCTCATATCCTCGGAGGTCATGGTGGGAGGAGCAAAAAGCACCTTTTCTGAGGATCCCCCGAGGAGACCCCGGGCAACATCTACCGCCATCCTGGTAACGTTCTCATCGTTGATCGTTGGGGGAAGGACCTCTTTATAGATAAACTCGGCCTTGCATTGGGTGGCCTCTCCGAGCCCTCGGAAGATGCGGTCCATCTTGAGGGGTGTGGCCTCCCGCACGGCGGGGTCGAAGGTGCGCACGGTCCCCTGCATAAAGGCCTTATCGGGGATGATGTTGAAGGTGGTGCCGCTTTCGATTCGCCCCACGGTGAGCACCGCCGTATCCAGAGGGTTGGTTTCGCGGCTTATGACGGTCTGAAGAAGCCCCACCATCTGGGCTGCCGCCACCACGGGATCCACCGCTTCATGGGGCATGGCGCCGTGCCCTCCTTTGCCGAAGACCGTGCACTCCCACTCGTCTGCGGAGGCCATAATGGCTCCGGGGCGGTATCCCACCACTCCCGAGGGGAGGGAGGCCCAGACGTGGAGCCCTCCGATAGCATCCACCCCTTGAAGAACTCCCTCGGCGATCATGGCCCGGGCTCCGCTCTGGTAGGGAGATTCCTCGGAGGGCTGGAAGATGAAACGCACTCTTCCGGGAAGATCGTCCGCCACGTCCCGCAGAATCGCCGCGGCGCCGAGAAGTATGGCGGTGTGGGCATCGTGGCCGCAGGCGTGCATGGCCTCGGGGTTCTGGGATCTGTAGGAGGCTTGGGAATCCTCTTTCATCCGCAGGGCATCCATATCTGCCCGGAGAGCAAAACAGGGGCCGGATTTGTGGGCGTTCAGCTCTGCCACAACCCCGGTCTCTTTCCCCGCCGTGCCGACGCGCATGTTTTCGTACCCCAGGGAGGTGAGTTCCTGAACCACCCGCTTGGTGGTCTCGAACTCCAGAAAGGAAAGCTCCGGATGAGCGTGGAAATGTCGCCGTAAAGCGGTAATTTTTTCGTGCCGTTCTTTGGCGAGTGTTTGTAAAAGATTAAGCATGAATGATTCCTCCTAGAATAGCGTGGTGTGAAGAAAAACATCTTAAAGCTTTCCCGAGGGAAGACCCTCTCCAGTATATCCTTTTTTTGTCCTTTGGGGAGCCAGGCTCTCCTCGAAAGATGTGGAAAAACTTTTTATGAATACCCTATGGTTTTCGGCGGCTCCGAAGTTCCGGAATAGTTTTTTCGTATCTTTTCTGAAGAGAGAAAACCTTGTATGCTGGTCTCTGTGAGGGGGTGGAAGAGTCCTCTTTGCACCCACCACCCTTTTGGCAAGGAGTTATACTCAAAAGTGGTGTATGGAGTGTAGACGAGAAAAAAGAAGCGGCGT
>CAZIFL010000022.1:0-51307 GCA_964539095.1 uncultured Synergistaceae bacterium | reverse complement strand
TCCCCCAACCAATCCCCCCACCACTGCATCATCTCTCGACGCACATCGAGCAGCTCGGCATAATTGTACGCCGCTCTCACGCTGTTGCCTTCTACATGCGCCAGTTGCCTCTCGATGGCATCAGCCGGCCATTGATGCTCGTTGAGGATGGTGGAGGCCATTGAACGGAATCCGTGCCCCGTCATTTCGTCTTTGCCATACCCCATACGGCGCAGGGCGTTGAGGATCGTTCCATCGGATATGGGCCTTCCAGGCCGCTTCCCCGGGAAGACAAGCCGTCCTTCTCCGGAGAAAGCATAAACTTCCCGGAAAATTTCCAAAGCCTGCGTGGATAACGGCACGATGTGGGGCCGCTTTATCTTCATTCGTTCTGCGGGAATCTTCCACGTTGCCGTGGCAAGATCGATCTCGGACCATTCCGCTTTACGCAACTCTCCCGTCCGCACGAAGGTATGCGCAAGGATGAGCATGGCGCATCGCACGATCGGGGATCCGTCTTCCAGGCCATAAAGTCCTCGCATAAGAGCGCCTATCTTCGCGGGATCCTTGAGAGAGGCATGATGCTTGTGCGTATTGGGCATGAGCGCCCCTCTAAGATCTGCGGTAACATCTCTCTCCGCCCGTCCCGTAGCTACGGCATAGCGGAAGATCAGCGACGTTATGGAAAGGATTCTGTGGGCAAGATCAATATGTCCACGACTTTCGATTTCCCGAAGCACCCGCAGTACCATAGCGGCCGTAATGGCCTCCAGGGGCTCTTTCCCGAAGGCCGGGTACAAGTACCGCTCCATGCGCCAAATTTTAGCCTTAGCGGTGCTCTCTGCGTTATTCGGGGCAACCTTGACGGAGAACCATTCCTCTGCGATCTTTCGAAAAGAAATTCCTCTTTCAGCTTCCTCGGAAAAATCGCCCC
This sequence comes from uncultured Synergistaceae bacterium, assembly GCA_964539095.1. Classification (GTDB taxonomy): domain Bacteria; phylum Synergistota; class Synergistia; order Synergistales; family Aminiphilaceae; genus DAIPKP01. The sequence goes on along the minus strand of CAZIFL010000022.1, from coordinate 50,394 downwards.
GGGAAACCTGGAGCTTCCTCTCATCTCGCAAAGCTCGGGCCTCTTTAAGGGACACCTCCGGATATCGTCCCAGGGAACGTTTATGCTCTTTTCCGTCCACCCAGAAACGGATTCTCCATAGCTTGCTTCCGTTGGGCTTGACTTCGAGGTACAAGCCCCTGTCATCCCGCAGCATATAAGACTTTTCCTGCGGTTGCGCCTTGCGGATAGCCATTTCGGATAGTGCCACCTTGCAGTCCCTCCCTTTCGCCCTTCAAACCGTGCACCATTTTGAGTGATGTACGGCGTGGTGTACGGCCAAAGTACCGAATTGTACCGATATTAGACGGACGGGGTCGAACGGTCAAGGCACAAAAAAAGCGTCGTTCAAAGGATTTGTGATACCCTCTGAACGACGTTGTTTTAAGCTATGGTGCCGGGGACGAGACTTGAACTCGTACGGGTTACCCCACACGCCCCTCAAACGTGCGTGTCTACCAATTCCACCACCCCGGCAACTGCAACGGTGATGATTATACTGATCCATCCCGTTGCCGTCAATACCTTTTTTCGAGAAATCCACAAGAAAATCGCTCTTCCAGTAAAAAGTCCTCTCTTGCAAGCAAGAGAGGACTTTTTTGTACGATCACAACTGCCATGTACACGCTTCGGATACAGGGGCCTAGATGCGGCGCTCCTTAATACGGGCGGCTTTGCCGCTGAGATCGCGAAGATAGTACAGCTTTGCCCGACGGACCTTTCCGAGGCGAACCACTTCCACCCGGTCGATGCTGGGACAATGGAGAGGGAACACACGCTCCACTCCCACGCCGTTGGAAATCTTCCGCACCGTGAAGGTCTCGCGAAGGCTCCCGTGTTGACGGGCGATGACAACCCCTTCGAAAACCTGAATACGATGCCGGGTTCCTTCCACAACCTTTACGTGCACCTTCACAGTATCTCCCGCACGAAACTCAGGAAGATCCTGCTTAAGATACTTTTTCTCCACCAAAGCTACTTTAGGATTCATAGCTTTACCCCCTATCTGTCTGGCGGAAATCTGAAGAGGCTCGTACGCCCTTCCTCCGCCCTGTAGTTATGTTTCCGTGCCGCCGCCTAGCGACACCCAAAAAACCTGTCCAGTACGATGGCCAGGCGGTCTTCCGGGGCAAAATCCCCGGGTTGTCCCTCTCCGCCTCGAAGAGGAAAGAGGGAGTAATCGCATTCTTGATATTCCTGATACTGTAACCCAGATGCTCCTCCTCCAAGAACCAGGAGAAGCGGAAGCTGGCGTTCCAGAAGCGTGCGTTTTACCTCAAGAAGATGTGCTCTTCCCGCTGAGGAGGAAGATTTTCCTGCCTCCATAGCGACCATCAGGGGGGGGCACTTTTCCTTGCGGGCAATCCACTCTCGGCACCGACGGAGGCTTCCGAAAACTTTGAGAGTTTCGGAGTTCCCGAAATCTTCCGCCAGAGCACGACTCTCCCTGTGAGGGGAGATGCAGCAGACTCTGGCAACACCATAGTTTGCTGCTAACTGCAGACTCCGCTCCAGAAGATGTGAGGAAAAAGGAACGTCCTCTGCATTTCCCGGAACAAGAGCCACGTAGGCCCCTTTGGACATGTAGGGAAGAATCCCTGCACGGCCGAGCACTTCGGGACGCCTGGAGAGGGTGCGCTGCACCGCCTCCTGACGACGCCAGGCGAGGATCTTTGCGTGATCCCCCGAGAGAAGTTCCTCGGGGACAGGGATATCCTCCCACAGTGCGGGACGGGTGTAGTGGGGATGATCCAGAAAGCCCTTGGCGAAGGAGTCCTCCTCCACAGCGCTCTCCTTGCCCACCACTCCGGAAATTCTTCTCGAGACGCTGTCTGCGATAACCATGGCAGCAAGCTCTCCTCCGGTAAGGACATAATCCCCCAGTGAAATTTCCAGATCCACGTGTTTTTGCACGAAGCGCTCATCCATCCCCTCATAGTGGCCGCAGACAATGAGGAGATGCTCTTTTTCCGCCAGGGTCTCCACCATGTCCTGCTGGAGCACCGCCCCCTGAGGACTGGTGCCGAGCACAAAGGCTCTCCCCCGCCGGGCCTGTACATCCTCCAGAGCCTCTTTGAGAGGTTGCGCCATGAGAAGCATGCCACCGCCGCCAAAGGCATAATCATCAATCTGGCGGTAGCTCCCCTGGGCATAATCTCGTATATCCACCACCTCCACCGAAAGAAGCCCCTTTTCAACTCCCTTGCCGACAATGCTGGTGGCAAAGAAGGTCTTCAGGAACTCCGGAAAGGCGGTAATAACGGTGATGCGCATTAACCCCAGAGCCCCTCAGGAGGACGTACGAGCATAATGCGACGCTGCAGATCCACTTCCAGAATAACGGACCGTACCGCGGGAAGCATCCGCTCTTCTCCCTGGGGGGTTCGCAGAACATAGACATCCGAGGCTCCGGTGGGAAAGACCTGGGTGATAACGCCACAGGATTCACGGGTATCTCCGTGAATAACCTCAAGCCCCAGAAGATCCTCCACCCAGAATTCCCCATCCTCAAGAGGCGGGCGTTCTTCTTTGGAGACCCGTACTTCCAGCCCCTGAAGGGCCTTGACCTCTTCGGGGGTAGTGATGTCGGGGGAGGAGGCCAGAAGATGGGCTTTCCCCGGAAGCATGCGCACCGACGAAAGGGAGAGCGTGCGCACAAACACTCCGTTCTTCCTGTAGAGATGAAGGCTCTTCATGGAAGAAAAACGCTCGGGGACATCGGTAAGGGAGAAAATGCGCATCTCTCCCCGAACACCGTGAGGCCCCAGGATAGCTCCTATTACCACAGAGTGCATGAAGGGCTATTCTTCCTCCACGTCCACGTCTACCCGGAGACCCTCTTTCGTTGCCGCAGCACGAGCTACCTGGCGCATAGCATTGATGGTAGCTCCCCGCTTGCCGATAACCCGGCCCACATCTTCAGGTGCCACACGAATGCGAACCACCTGGTGCCCCTCTTCCTTTTCCGTAGAGGAAACCTGAACGGCATCGGGAGAGGTAACAAGACGCTTGGCGATAAATTCGATGAGTCCCTTGTAATCGGTCATAATTGCTTACTCCCCTTCCTGGAGCTTATCCAATACGCCGGCTTTTTTGAGAATCGCCCGGGCTGTATCGGAAGGCTGAGCACCGTTCCGAAGCCATTGTACCGCTTTTTCCGCATCCACCGTGATCTCCGAAGGACTCTTGAGAGGATTGTAAGTTCCGATCATCTCGATGAACCGTCCGTCCCGAGGAGAACGGGAATCTGCCACCACAAGCCGGTAGTAAGGAGCTTTTTTCCGGCCATGACGCGCTAAACGAATACGAACTGCCATTTACGCAACACCTCCAATAGTACAGCATAGTCTTTATTCTTTTCTTCGCTCTGTCAACAGGGTAGCCCCTTCTCCCGTACAAGGAGAACGCCGCCACCCCTATCCGAAGGGAAGAAAATTTTTCATCCCCCGCATTCCTTTGCGAGGGCCGCCTTTACCCATTTTTTTCCACAGAGCCTGCATATCCTTGTGCTGCTTGAGCACCTGATTGACCATCTGCACCGTGGTTCCCGATCCCTGGGCGATCCGCCTGCGGCGGCTCCCCTTGATGATTTCGGGATGGAGTCGCTCTTTTTTTGTCATGGATTGGATGATAGCTTTGATGTGGGTAATCCGCTTAGGATCAAGTTCGGCATTCCCCATCTGCTGCTTAAACTTCCCCATGCCGGGGATCATCTCCATAACTTTTTCCAGAGGCCCCAACTTTTGAATCTGTTCTATCTGAAGCAGAAGATCCTCCATGGAGAACTGCTTTTTCTGCATGCTCTCCACAAGACGATCTGCATCTTTATCGTCTGTGGCCTGCTGGACTTTCTCCACCAGACCCATGATGTCGCCCATACCCATGATGCGCTGCACCATGCGCCCCGCATCGAAAAGTTCAAGATCGGCAATGCCTTCGCCCACTCCTGCGAGTTTCACGGGAACCCCTGTGGCAGCTCGCACCGCCAGGGCCGCCCCCCCTCGGGCGTCTCCGTCAAGCTTGGAGAGCACCAACCCGGAGAGAGGAACTTTAGCGTGAAAGGCTTCAGCAACGTTCACCGACTCCTGCCCCGCCATGGCATCCACCACCAAAAGAATTTCGTGGGGCTGGACAACATCACGGATCTCCGCAAGCTGGTCCATAAGTTCCTGATCCACATGAAGCCGTCCGGCGGTATCGAAGATGATCACATCATAGAGATGGTCCGCCGCATAGGCCAGGGCTTTTTTTGCCAGCCCAACGGGGTTTTTTTCTCCTTCCGCGGGGCCGAAAAAACCTGCTCCGGTTGTTTTCGCAAGCACCCGAAGCTGCTCCACCGCAGCGGGACGCTGTAAATCACAGGCAACGAGAAGGGGTTTATGTCCCTTGGAGAGGCGCTTTGCAAGTTTGCCACAGCTGGTGGTTTTACCCGATCCCTGAAGCCCTACCATCATGTATCGTGTAGGGGGCTGAGAGGCGATGGTCAGGGGTTCGACCTTCTTTCCCATGAGGGCTACCAGCTCTTCGAAGACCACCGTGGCCACCTGCTGCCCCGGGGTGATGGAATCCAGCACCTCACGGCCAATCGCCCGCTCTTGAATCCGGCCCATGAGATCCTTAACAATCTTAAAGTTTACATCCGCCTCAAGAAGGGCTCTGCGGATCTCGCGCAACGCCTCGGCTACATCGTCCTCGGTAAGTTTTCCCTTGCTTTTCAGACCTTTAAAAATATTTTCAAGCCGTTCTTTGAGGGAATCAAACATGGGATACGCCACCTCTTTTCAGAAGCATCTTCAAGGCTTCAGAAAAGCCCTGAGGAAGATTGTTTTCGTATGATTCAAGAAGCGCGTGAAGCTCCTCAAGAAAGTGTTGCTGCCTCAGCATTTTTGTATCCATTCCAAGAAGCTCCTCACAGGAGGAAAGCTTTTCTTTCGCCCGGGAGAGAAGATCATGCACCCCCTGCCGAGATACGTGAAGATGCTCGCTGATCTCTTGAAGAGACCAATCTTCCCACTCGTGCATTTCGTATGCCTGACGCTGTCTCTCCGTGAGCAGGGCCCCGTAAAGGTCGTAGAGCCGATTAAGGCGGAGGCGCTCTTCAAGGAAGTCTGTCTTTTTCATCCATCCCACCTCCTGAGGCGAGAGCATTATACGCAGACGAGGAGATGCTGTCAAGGAAAAATCCTTTACGGCCTTTTTTCGACTTTCCCGAAAGTCTTTTCAGAGACTCTCAGGTTTTTTTGGGGGTTTTTGAAGGTTTCTTGAGGAATTTTCGGCACTCCTGGAAGATTTTTGTTCTTGCACAGTGTGATTTTGGAGAGTATGGTATGGGAAAATTTTGGTTGATAGAGAAGAAAAAAAGGGGGAGCGTTGTGGCTGATTATACGGGGTATCTCAACGATCTTCGGCATACCACAGTTCTTGGAATCAACCCCCCGGTGCGGGATTTTGCCTTTTTCGATTTCTGGGCGAAACCGTTGGGGCTTCTCTATCTTCTTCAGGCCCTTCGGGAAGGGGGAAACCGGGTTTTTCTTCTGGATTGTCTTCAGCAGGCCCGGGAGAAAGATCTTTCCTGGGGACGCCTCCGTCCACGGCGGCAGAAGATAGAAAAACCTCTTCCCTACCGAAATATTCCCCGAAACTACTATCATTTCGGCCTCACAGAAGAGGAGTTTCTCAAGGCTCTCAAGGGGTATCCCTCTCCTGATCTGATATGCCTTACCTCGGGGATGACCTACTGGTATCCGGGAGTTTCCTGGTGCCTCTCTTTGATTCGCGCCGTTTTTCCAGATGTCCCTATTCTTTTGGGAGGAATCTACCCCCGGCTCTGTCCGGAACATGCGGCATCTCTCGGGGCAGATATGGTGCAGACGGTTCCCTGCTCCCTCCAGGGGGAATATCCCGCCATGGATCTCTACAGCTCTCTGGGATATGCGGTTACCCGAAGTACTCTTGGGTGCCCCATGCGTTGCGAATACTGCGCTTCCCGAATTCTTGACCCCGCCTTCTCCCTTCGGAAGATGAGCCAGATAGAAGAGGAAATTTCCCGACAGAGAGAACTCTTTTCCGTGAAGGATGTGGCGTTCTACGATGACGCGCTGCTAGCGGTAAAGGAAGGGCACTTTTATCCTCTCTGCGAAAGGCTTCGCTCCACCTTTCCGGAATTACGCTACCACACCCCCAACGGCCTCCACGTACGCCAAATTGACGCTACCTGTGCCCAGGTGCTTTTTGACACCAACTTCCAGACCCTTCGGCTGAGCCTGGAGAGTGTGGATCCCCAGGTGCAACAATGCAGCTCTTCCAAAGTGGCCCTGGAGGAATACCGCCGTGCCGTGGCTGCCCTGAGAGAGGCGGGCTTTTCGAGAGAGCAGATCGAGACCTACGTGCTGGTGGGGCTTCCTGAACAGTCTCCGGAGAGCGTGCTCCATACCTTGGAATATATCGAAAGCCAGGGAGGGAAGGCTAAGACCGCTCAGTTCTCTCCTATTCCGGGGACATCTTCCTTTGAGAAGGCCGCTGAAAGGGTGCCGGAGATCCGCCGGGAGCCTTTGCTCCACAACAATTCGGTCTTCGCCCCCTATTTCGGGAAGTATCTCACCCCGGAGGAGCTACAGCAGATAAAAAACCGGGCGAAAGCTCCCTAGGGAGTTTTCGCCCGATTCGTAATATCCATTCCGATTCTTCCTTACGTCGAACCTTTGGATCTCCCACAAAATCTCTTCGAGAAACCCCAGGGAAAGTTGTCTTCGCATCCCGATCCTTCTTTCACCGGTCTCAGCACACCTCGGGCAACGTCAAACCCATCTCCTTTGCTATCTCCTGCAGGTCATCATAGACCTTTTGAGAGACCGGGACTCCCTCCCTAGCGGCTCGCTCTTCCGCCTCGAACTCCTTGAGTCCTGCAAAATAAACCCGTTTTTGTCCTTCCGCTACGGGGGTCTCCCGCAATCCTCGGAGCATACGATCCATATCTGCCCGAAACTCCCGAGGATCTCGAAACGCATCAACCCGGAAAGCCCCAAAGTAGTGGCAGACACGCCCTGCCGCCTTCTCAGTATCCCGTACTTCTGGGCCAAATAAACCACCACTCAACATGGCACAGCAGATATCCACCAGCACCGCCAAGCCATAACCTTTATATCCACTGAAAAGTTCTCCCTCTCCTCCCAAGGGAAGGATGCCACCTCCCCGACGGTAGAACATGTCGTCCAGCAACTGAGCGGGTTCTGTGCCCGTGAGACCCCGTCTGTCCACCGCCCATCCCGGAGGAAGGTCTCGGCCTTCCCGTTCGTAAACCTCTAGCTTCCCCCGGGGAACTACCGTGGTAGCCATATCAAGAACAAATCCCTTTTCCATATCTGCCGGAGCTGCAAAGGCAATGGGATTCGTACCGAACATAACCTGTCTGCCAAAGGTAGGAACCCCGAGGGCGGCAGTATTTGTCATGGCAATACCTATCATATCCCTTTCCAGGGCCATCATGGCATAGTATCCTGCAATACCAAAGTGATTGGAGTCACGAACACTTCCCATGGCCATGCCGGTTTTTTCCGCCTTATCCAGGAGGCTTTCCATGGCTCGTATGCTGACAGGTGCCCCCATGGCTCCGTGAGCATCCAGCACAAGGGAAACCGGGGTTTCTCGTAAAATTTCAACCTCTGCATCGGGAAGGATCGTCTTCTCTTGAAACCCTATCATATATCGCCGAAGACGCCCCACCCCGTGGGAGGAAATATCTCTGGCATCTGCCGCCACAAGAACTTTGGCGGAATCCAGGGCCTCCCTCGCTCCAAGACCGTGCTTTTGAAACACGGCAGAACAGAAATCTTCAAGCTCTTTTTGAACAAAACGTACCTTCTGCACTATGGGTACCTCCTGCATCCGAAGACGGACAAAAAATCTCTGCAACAATACATTTTCCGCAAAAAATGTGAATTCTTTTATTTAAAGATAACGCATCAAGTTTTATTTAAAGAAGAGGCTTGGCAACCACAGAGATATGGCAGGGATGTAGGAAACAAGCAAAAGCACCACGATACTCACCAGCAGGAAAGGGATATTTGCCCTAGCTATCTTACTGATAGAAATCTTTCCTATACTGGAGGCCACAAAAAGACAAACCCCCACGGGCGGTGTAGTAAGACCAATCATCAGGTTCAGCACAGCAATAATGGCAAACTGAATAGGATCCACACCAACCTGAACAGCCACCGCCAACAGAGTCGGAAAGAGGGTGAGCAAGGCTGCGATGGTCTCCATAAAGGTCCCCACAAACAGGAGAAGTACATTAATCATAAGCAAAATTAAATATTTATTTTCAGTCACGCTCAAAAGAGCGTCTGCCACCATCTGAGGAATCTGTTCACTTGTCATAATCCAGGCGAAGAGGTTCGCCAAACCCACCAGAACGATGATAGAGGCAGTGGTCACAGCAGTATCGATAAAAATTTTCGGAAGATCCCGTAGCTTTACATCTCGATAAATGAAAAATCCCACGAGAAAAGCGTACAGAGAGGCCACCACGGAGGCTTCGGTAGGGCTAAAAACACCTCCCACAATTCCCCAAAGGATAAGCACCGTCATCATGAGTGCCCAAAAAGCCCCTATAAATTCGTGAAAAAGCTGCCTCCGGGGAACTTTTTCTCCTTTCGGGTGCCCTCGACGACGGGAAATAGCGTAGGAAACAATAAGAAGGCCAATGCCGAGAAGTATCCCAGGGAGGGCTCCTGCCATAAAAAGCTTTCCCACGGAAAGGCTGGTCAGGGTTCCTGCGATAATCATGGGCATGCTGGGAGGAATAATAGGTCCCACGGTAGATGAGGCTGCAGTAACGGCACAGGCAAAATCTGCCTCGTATCCCTCTTTTTTCATGGCAGGAATAAGCACTGCCCCGAGACTTGCGGTGTCTGCAACGGCAGTTCCGGAGATGCCTGCGAAAATCATGGAAGCCACGATATTGGCCAGCCCCAACCCACCCCGGATATGCCCTACCAGGGCGTTGCAAAAACCTACGATACGATCTGTGATACCTCCACGATTCATGAGATTACCCGCCAGAATAAAGCCGGGAATGCAAAGGAGCACAAAAACATCCATACCGGAATACATCTTTTGAGGAATAACAATTAATGGAATATCCGCAAGCCAGAGATAGACCGCGGAGGATATCCCCAAACAGAAAGCAATGGGGAGGCCTAAAAAGAGCAATCCCGCAAAAATGGCAAAGAGCATGATGACCATATCAGTCGTTCCTCCCGGCCAAAGCAGAAAGGTCTTTAGCCACATCATAAAGAGTGTAGAAGACCACTGTGCCCGAAAGCAGAGTCATGCTGGCAAAAAGGTAGTTTACAGGAATCCCTAGAGCGGGAGACTTTTGAATCATTCCGATTTGAACCAAGGAAAGGGAGTAATAACACACCAGCCCCATAAAGGCCGCCACAAGTCCGTCAAGAAAAAGCTGGATAAAGCTCCGCATTTTACCACCGAAAAGGTTCAGAAAAACGTCCACATTCACATAAGCCTTCTCCCGAATAGCCAATCCTCCGGCAAAGCAAACGGTATAAATAAAAAATATGCGCGAGGCCTCCTCCGTCCAGTGAGGAACTTTGGGAAGAAAAAACCTGGCAAAGACTTGGAGTGAAACAACCCCTATCAATGCAAGAAAGCTGATCAGCGTTCCTCCTTCAAGGAGCCGATCCATGAGTTTGGCAAGTTTGTTCATAGCATTCCTTTCCTTTGCGCATGCCGGTTCCGCGGGCATAGATTTTATAAAAAGCGAAGACTTCCCCTGTCTCCTTAGGAAAATCTCGGGGGAGAATCTATTCAGGAAGACTACGGGAACGGCAAAAACCGTTCCCGTAGAAAAATTAATCTTACTACTGGATAGCAATAATTTCCTCATAAAGCGCAAGCTGTTCGGGATTAAGAGCCTCACGCACCGCAGGGTCAGCCTTTTTCATAAAAGCGGCCTTATCCACAGGATGCAACGTCATCCCCTTAGCCTGCAGGGCTTCGGCCAATTTTGTCTGATCCTCCAGAAACAGCTCATGCTCATAGCGCTGCATCTCGGCTCCCGCCTCCAGAATAATATTCTGAAGATCTTCGGGCATACCCTGGAAGGTCTTCTCCCCCATAACCACATAGATCCAACCCCGGACATGCTCAGTGAGATTGACATATTTCTGTACTTCATAGAAGCTTGCGCTGTAGATAAGGTCGAAGGGATTCTCCTGTCCTTCGATAACACCCTGCTGCAACGAGGTGAAAACTTCGGAAAAAGCCATGGGGGTGGGCTTGGCTCCCAAAGCATCCCAAACCTTCACGAAAATAGGCACATTAGGAACGCGCATCACAAAACCCTTAAGTTCGTCAGGGTTCGTAATAGGACGATTCGAGGTAAGATTCCGAGAACCCCGTTCAAACCAAGCCACGGGACGAAGTCCAACTTTATCAATAATTTCCTGTTCGATCTTTTTCCCCAGAGGGCCTCCGGCAACCTTCTGCAGCTGCTCGGAACTCTGAAGCATGTAAGGTACTGCAATCAGGCCACACAGGGGAGCCCAGTTCTGCAGAGATTCCCCGGTGATGGTCATGTCGACTACGCCCATCTGGATTCCACTGACCATTTCCATCTCTTTCCCAAGCTGTTCATTGGGGAAGACCTTGACTTCAATACGGCCGCCAGATTTTTCCCCCACAACTTCGGCAAACCGCACCGCCGCCTTGTGCCAAGTGTGTTCCGTATTCGCCAAGTGGCCAAATTTGAGAGTGTATTCTGCCTTAGCAAAGGCAACCCCAGGAATCAACATCGCAACGGCAAGACAAATAACGAGAAAAGCAGACAATTTTTTCATAAGACGAAACATCCTCCTTCCAAAATCGCTTCCTGTGCAAAAAAGTCCCTCCACAGGCCCGCAGGACAGTTCACATGGGCTCCTCCGTATTGCTCGCAAGGAACCCGAGACAAGAGAATCTTACTCGAAAGAAAGAACCACTTTGCATATTTCATGAGGTTTCTTTTCGATCAGATCCATTGCCTCTGCCACATCGGTAAAATGGAACCGGTGAGAGATAAGAAGTTCAGGCCTCACCTCCTTTTCATTGAACCAGCGGATAACTTCAGGAAATTTTCTCCGACTCAAGCGAGAACCTACAATGGTCAGCTCTTTTCGGGTTATTTCAAACTGCTGGACCGGAGCAGGGTCCTTGGAAAACCCTAACACCCCGATTCTTCCTGCGGGGCAGGCAAGTTCCAGTGCCTCCTGGAAAAGCGAGGGAAGCCCTACCGCATCTATAATAACGGGAACCCCCTCTCCACAAGTCCACTCCATCACAGCTTCAGCAAGGGATTTCTTTCGGGAGTTCACCGTCACATCCGCCCCCATGGAACGGGCCAGATCAAGCCGACTCTCCTGAATATCCGTAATCATCACGGAAGCTCCAAGCCGTTTAGCTCCCTGAAGAATCACAAGTCCTATGGGGCCGGCGCCATAAACGAGCAGACGATCATCCCCGCTACATCCGACCCGAGACAACACATTGGCGGCAATCGTAAAGGGCTCCACGAGAGAACCTTTCTCCCAGGACCAATCCCCTGATATAAGATGGGCATTTTCTGCGGGAACCGCCACATATTCCGCAAATCCTCCCTCACGATGAACTCCCATAACCTCAAGGGCAGAACATACGTTGGGGTGTCCCGTCAGACAGGCGTAGCACTTACCACAGCTCACCACGGGGTCCACCGCCACGGGGCTCCCCATATCGAGATCCCGAACACCCGTGCCCAGAGCAACCACCTCTCCGGCAAATTCATGTCCCACAATGCGAGGATAGCGAGCCAAAGGGTTTGTGCCGTGATAAATGTGTACATCGGAGCCGCATATACCCGCTGCGTAAACCTTTACCAAAACTTCTCCCTCCGCCGGATCCGGCCTGGGGATATCTACAATTTCTATTGCATGGGGCTGAGAAATTCTAATGGCTTTCATAAGACAAGGATCCTCCTTTTTGACCTGAAGATCTGCGACAGGGAAACATTCTCCCCATTAGCGGGAATATCTCTTTCTTTTTGTAACACCATTTCTATCTTTGCTTCATCTTGTCTATGGCTTCCCAAAGGCCATTCAGGTACGTTATACCGAGAGCACGATCGTAGAGACCGTAGCCAGGACGCCCCTCTTCACCCCAGATCATTCTACCGTGATCCGGACGTATGTATGTCTCCCGAGCAGTTTCGTATATGGCCAAAAGAATCTCGAACATATCCAGAGAGCCGTCGGAAGAGAGATGGGAGGCCTCCCGAAACTTCCGGTACCCCAGGTGTTTTACGTTTCGCACGTGCATACACCCAATGCGTCCGAGCTTTCCAAAATGTCGGATGATTGCGGGAAGGTCATTTTCGGGGTTCGATCCGAGGGACCCCGTGCAGAGGCAGAGGGCATGGGCAGGGCTATCGTAAAGCCCGAGGATGGCATCAAAGTGGTCTTTCGAGTGGGCTATCCTCGGAAGACCGAAGATGGGCCATGCAGGATCGTCCGGGTGCACCGCAAGCCGAACTCCCCATGTTTCACAGGAGGGGACCACTCTCTCAAGGAAATAACGATAATTCGCCCTGAGAGAGTCCTCGGAAATTCCCTTGTACTGCTCAAGCACAGACTCCAGCTCGCTCAAACGTTCCGGTTCCCAGCCGGGAAGCCGAAAACCGTTGCTGTTCCTCTCGGTATTCTGAACAATTTCGAGAGGCGTCATTCCTTCGAGTTCCGCCTCGTCATAGTAAAGGGCGGAAGAACCATCCTCGGGAATCAGACGAGCCAGGTCCGTTCTCAACCAATCGAAGACGGGCATAAAGTTGTAAATCACCACCTTTACGCCATATTTCGCCAGGTTTTCGATAGTCTTGATATAGTTGTCGATATACTTTTCTCTGGAAGGAAGCCCCAGTTTGATGTCCTCGTGAACATTTACGCTTTCGATCACTTCGACCTCAAGCCCTCGGGCATGAACATGCTCTACGTAGTTCCGTACCTCCGATTCCTCCCAGACCACTCCCGCAGGCTTTTCCAAAAGCCCCATAATACCCCCACAGCCGGGGATCTGCCGAATCTGCTCCAGGGTAACGCTATCGTTCCCCTCACCGTACCATCGGAAGGTCATTTTCATTTTCTATCGTTCCTTTGCCATAATTTCATCAAGAGTGCGCCGCACTGCTCCGGGGCCCTCTATCATTTTACTAACGTAACATTCGACTTTCGATGCAATGCCGAGTTCGTAAAGGTCCGAGCCAAAAAGTCTTTCACTACTCAGTATGGGGACGAGAACTCCCTCGGGAAGCTCTTTTCCGAGTTGGATTTCTCTTACATACTGTCCCAACTCGGGAAGGAGAGGATCGGGGCTCAGGGACATGGGCTCTCCCCGGTCATCCAGGCCGAGGAGATATCGGCACCATCCCGCAATAACGAGGGGAATGGCTTCAAGAGAGGTTACATCCAGATCCTCCCTATCCCGGTACTGTTTCAGAGTTTCCCCATACCGGATAGACAATTTCTGAGAAGTATCCGTGGCGATGCGCTGAGGAGTGTCGGGTATGAAGGGGTTGGGAAAGCGTTCCTCCAGAACTTCCTTCAGGAACTCCGAAGGCACGAAAATGCCCGGATCCGCCACCACGGGCATTCCCTCCCGATAACCAATAATCTCCACCAATTTGACCAGAGAGGGATCCCGCATCTCCGAGGCGATAGAGGTGTACCCCAGAAGACAACCGAAAATGGCCAGGGCCGTATGAAGCGGGTTCAGGCAGGTACAGACTTTCATTCTTTCCACGAGATCCACGGTTTCTCTCGGAGTAAAACGAACTCCCACCGTCTCAAGGGGAGGCCTCGAATTGGGGAAGGCATCCTCAACGACAAGATACTGAGGCCCCTCGGTATTTACAAAGGGAGCGATGTAGGTATATTTATCCGTTATCACCAGATCAGTATCCGTGAACCCCAGCTCTCTCAGCTTTTGCGCCACCGTCTCATCGGGTCTCGGAGTAATTTTATCGATCATGGACCAGGGAAAGGAGACCTTTTCCGGATTCTCCAGATAGGATACAAATTCCGGGCTCACCAGACCACGTTTCACCCATTCCCGGGCGAAGGTGCTTAGGGAGTCAAAAAGCTTATCTCCGTTGTGGGAAAAGTTATCCATACTTACCATGGCGAGGGGATAAGCCCCTCCCAGAAAGCGCTGGTGCAGAAGCGCCGCCATAATAGCCATGCCGTTTCGAGGGATCTCTCTGCTACAGTCCCTTTCAAAATCCTCCAGCACCTCCGGATAATATGCTCCGGACATATCTCGAATATGGTACCCCTTTTCGGTAATGGTAAAGCTCACCATCTGAAGCCCCGGGCTTCGGAATATTTCTCCGGCTCGATCCCATTCGGAAGTGTAGGCTTCATCCGCCCGGAGCACCTCTCCCACCGAAGCAATCACTCTTTTTTCGAGCCCCCCCCCAGGGCGCATGATAACCTGGAGTGCCAGATTGTCGTGGGGCTCGTAAATTTTGGAAATCACCTGGTGATCAAAGGTGGAGAGCACCGTAATGCCCGAATCCATCTCCCCCCGATCAAGAAGATCCTGAGCAAGCGCCGCCACGTAACCCCGGAAAATGTTTCCAGGCCCTACGTGCACCCATCGGGGATCGGATTTGGTGCGGGCAATCATTCTTTCCACGTCCACCTGGGGGAGTCTTATTCCTGCTTTTTCCCACTGGAGAAAGTCTTTCATGTTTTTTTTATCAAGTCGGAGCATTTACATTTTCTCCCTTTTCTAATCAAACATCTCTTCTCAACGCCTTTTTAGCTCAGAAGCCTGAAGACCTCTGAAAAAATCGAGCACCCCATACTCCTCCGGAAGGATCAGTAGAGAATATTCACAAGCCACGTGGTAAACCAGGGGACATAGGTCAGGAGAAAGAGACAGACCACCAAAAGGGCATAAAATGGCAGAGCCTCTTTTATGAAATCTTTCGTCTTACACCCCGTAATACTGCAGGTTACGAACATCAGGGTTCCCATGGGGGGAGAAAAAGCTCCTATGGCATTATTAAAAATGTAGACCATGGCAAAGTGGATCTCGTTGATGCCGTATCGGGCCGCAATGGGAGCCAACAGAGGGACGAGGACGATCATGGAGGCGTTGCCCTCCACAAACATGCCTACCACAAGGAGAAAAATATTTACGATGAACAGGAAAGCATATTTATTATGAATCGTCGATACCATCCACTCTGTCAGATGTTGAGGTATCTGTTCTCTCGTGAGAATCCAGGAAAAGGCCGAGGCAGAGGCCACGATCATCATAATCGCCGCAGTGGTAGTAACGGTTTCCTTTAGAGCTTTTTTCACATCTCGAAAATGCATCTCCCCATAGAAGAGGCCGAGAAGAATCGCATAGATAATGGCCACGGATCCCGCTTCGGTGGCGGTGAAAACTCCTAAGCGAATGCCCCCTATAATGACGATGGGAAGGCAAAGGGGGAAAAAAGCAGGGCGAACAGCATCGCTGATCTCTCCGAAAGAAAGGCTGCGGTTTCGGATGGGGCGATATCCCCGCTTCCGGGATATCAGAGAAACTAACACCATCTGACTTACACAGAGCATGGCTCCCACTCCGATGCCGGAGATAAAGAGCCTTCCTATGGAGACATTGGCGATGCAACCGTAGAGTATCATGGCTATCCCCGGAGGAATCAGAGGGGTAATCATGGAAGAGGAGGCTGTGAGGACTGTGGAAAAAGCCTTGGAGTAGCCTTTGGCCTCCATCTCGGGGACCAGCATTTTCGACTGCATAGCCGCATCCGCAAGGTTCGAACCCGAGAGCCCCCCCATCAACGTGGACAGGAGAATATTAACCTGGGCAAGTCCTCCGTTCATTCGACCTGTCATGACCTCGCAGAAGTTCATGATCCGGCTCGTCACCCCCGTGTAATTCATGAAAACCCCTGCGCAGACGAAGAAAGGGATGGCCAAGAGGGAAATGCTCTCGGTACCACCGATTATTCTCTGAGCAAAGATAATGGGGTTTGTAGAAGGAGTAAGGAGAAAATAGGTTATGGAGCCCCCCATGACGGAGACAAAAACGGGGACTTTCAGAAAAAGCAGCACTAGTAGAAGTACGGATGCCACAGCCACAGAGGTACTCATTGTTTTACCTCGGCTTCGATTTTTCTGGAGGAGACCAGTTTTGAATAGAGGGTATAGTAATACTTCAAAAGCATGAGAACACACGAAACGGGAACGATGCTGTATATCCTGGAATACGGCAGAGAGAGCATGCTCGTATGTTTCTGGCTTCGCAGCATGAGCTTGATGTAATCCACACTTTTGAAAGCGAGGTAGGCAATAACAAAGGTCACCACGCAGACGATGACAATTTCTATTATTCTCTGCATTTTGAGCGGGAGCAGCTCCACCAGCATCTCTATGGCCACGTGACTCCCAGTAAGAAAAGCCGCTCCGGAAGAGGCAAAGACGATCCAGACCATACAGGCCATCTGTACTTCTTCCAGCCACGTATAGGGCCGCCCCACGACATAACGCATGATTACCCCGGAAAAGGTCAGAATCACCAGGATCACCAGCACGAGGCCTGCCACAATGATGTCCAGATTTTTCAGGATGGAGAGCCCGCTACGGATTTGTTTATTCATGTATGGATCACCCTTACTCTGTGTAAAGAAGCCGCACGAGAGGAGACGTGCGGCTTTCTGTCTGTCCATGGGCACATGGGCTGTAGGTGGTCACGTTCGTACTATTCAGCTCCCATAGCCTTTCGTACAGTCTCATAAAGGTTCTCGGACCAGCCAAACTTATCCCCCAGAGAATAGAAGGACTGGGCGGCTTCCTTGAAGGCTGCCTGGGATTCCGGGGTCATTTCCGTAACAATAACGCCCTCGGCTACCATCATACCAAGGTATTCCTTCTCTGCATTCTCTGCGAGCTGGTTGTTGTAGATTCCTGCTTCAACTGCGGCGGAGATGAGGATCTCCTGCTGCTCTTCCGTAAGGGAATCGAAGAAGAGGGTTCCGCAGATCCAGGTGGTAAAGTTAAGCACGTGTCCATCGAGAATAAGGTGCTTGGCCACTTCGTGGAGTTTTCTTCCGTAGAGTGTAGAAAGAGGGTTCTCCGCTCCGTCGATAACCCCCGCCTGCAAGGCCTGGTAGACATCTCCCAGAGACATCCCCGTGGCGGCAGCTCCCAAAGCGATAAAGCCCTCGGTCTGGATCCGGTTGGCAGGAACCCGGATTTTCAAACCCTTCAAATCTTCAGGGGAGGTCACCTTTTTGGTGGTCAGGGTATGGCGAGCTCCGTAAACCCAGTTGGAGGCAAGGATCTTAAGCCCCTTCTCTTCCAGGGCCTTGCTCTGTCCCGCATACCAATCGGATTCCGTAAGAGCCCAGCACTGATCCCAGTCATCAAAAAGGAAGGGCCCGAAGACGATGCCAAAATCCGGCACACCGTAATCCGCATAAAATGCTCCGTCCGCAAGGGTTATGACGGGCTCTCCCAGGAGCATCATGTCAATAATATCTTTCTTATTCCCCAAAGCGCTATTGGCGAAGATATCCACCTTCATGGTTCCGTTGCTCTTCTCTGCCACGAGTTCCTGCCATTTTGTCAGAGCCTGCCCAATGGGCTCCTGCATGGTATTTTCGAATCCGATCTGCACCGTCACAACCTTCTCGGCTGCTCCGGCAACTCCCAGAATCGCCACGCCAAGGACACAAATTGCAAATAGTAAAGAAAGCTTTCTCATTTTCATACCTCCAAAGAATAAGTTTTTTGAACTGCTACTGTGTAACCCATACACCCAGAACAAATAACACCTTCTCACCAAACAGTCTATTTTAAAGAAGGGATCAGAACTCCAGCATCACCTTGAGCATGGAGCCCCTAGAGGAATCGAAATCCTCAAAAGCCTGGGGAGCGTCCTCCATTTTGTACGTATGGGTGATGATCTTCTCCAAGTTCATATTTCCCTTCGTACCACATAGATCAATGAGTTCCAGAAAATCGCTCTTAAGGGCGTTCCGTGAACCGTAGAGGTTCAGCTCCTTCTTCTGAATCATGGTAAAATTAAAATCAAGGTTTTTCTTTCCCACTCCTATGAGCACCACCCTTCCTCCAAAGGCAGCCGCATCTATGCAGCTTTGAAAGGTGGACGGAAGACCTACGGCCTCAATGGTTACGTCGAAACCATCTCCTCCAGTATATTCCTGCACCGCATCCTCCAGTGGATGTTCCAAGGAGTTGATGATTCCATCCGGGCGGAAGTGCTTCTGCGCATATGCCAGTTTTTCCTCCGCAATGTCGCAAAGATAGACCTGGGCACCAAAGAGCTTAGCCGACACCAGAGCCAGAGTTCCGATGGTCCCCGCTCCGACAATGAGAACCTTATCTCCCTCCTTTACGCCCCCCCTCTTTACACCGTGATAGCTGATACAAAAAGGTTCAATAAGGGCAAGCATTTTGGGATCCAGCCCCTTGCCGGAGTAGATACGCTCCAAAGGCATGATGAGGTATTCTCCGAAGGCTCCTTCACGTTGCACGCCCATGGTTTCGTTAGAAGTGCAGCAGTTGACGAGTCCTCGCCTGCAGGAGTAGCAGGCACCGCAGTTGAAATAGGGATTACAGGTTACGTGATCCCCCTTTTGAAAACCCTGTTCGTTTTCCTCCACCTCCACGATCTCTGCAGAAAATTCATGTCCGGGCCTCCGCGGATAGGAAAAATATGCAAAAGTCCCCCGGTAGGAGCCCAAATCGCTTCCGCAGATTCCTCCGTAGAGGACTTTCAGCAGGGCCTCTCCCCTTTTAGGCACCGGAATGGGGGCCTCCACAACGCGCACATCTTTCGGGGAATTGATAACGATGGATTTCATGGGCAGTCACCCCTTTAGTGTTTTTACAGAATAACTCCGTCTTTAAAGATCGAGATTTCCGCGATATGGTTCTCTTCGTTCCGGGCCTCTTTCCCCTCTGCAATTTCGACAATCTGGTCCATAAGCCTTTGGGCGGGACCTCTCATTCCCTCGGTTATCACCGGCGAAGCGTCGAAGTCGATCCAACGGGGTTTTTGCACCGCAAGATCCCGATTGGTGCCGATTTTCACCGTGGGAACCACCGTACCAAAGGGAGTCCCCCGACCAGTGGAGAAGAGAATCATTCCAGCCCCCGCCGCAGCCATGGCGGTACAGGAGACGAGGTCGTTTCCCGGAGAATAGACCACGTTCAGCCCCGACTTGGCATACACCTCACCGTAAGCAAGAACATCCGTAACGATGGATCTACCGCTTTTCGAAACTGCTCCAAGGGATTTCTCTTCCAGGGTGCTGATACCTCCCGCCTTGTTCCCCGGCGAGGGGTTTTCGAACACCGGCTGTTGATGCCGCATAAAATACTCCCGGAAGGAACGGAGCGCTCGGGCAAGCTTTTCATGTACATCTTCGGAGGCACAGCGTGCAAAGAGACCTTTTTCCGCTCCGAACATTTCGGGAATCTCACCCATCATGACGGTCCCTCCGGAGAAGGTGATTCTGTCCGTCACATGTCCCAGGAGGGGGTTGGCGGTGATGCTCGAAAAGGCATCACTTCCACCGCATTTCACGGCCACAACGAGGTCTGAAAGAGGGCATTTTACACGATCCCGCTCTACCTTTTCTGCAAGTTCGTTGAGGTAACCCCATACTGCCTCTTTTTCATTTTTTTCTTGCTGCATGGTAAGGGAAGCCAGGTTCGGCACATCCCGCAGCAAAGGAACCATGGAATCAAGCTGGAGATTTTCGCATCCCATAGCGGCCACCAGTACTCCTGCAGCATTGGGGTTATGCGCCAGTCCCGCTAGCACCTTTCTGGTGTTATCCAGATCATCTCCAAGCTGAGAACAGCCCCAGGGATGCTCAAGCACCCGGACGGCGGAGATCCACCGAGGCTTGGGATAGTCTTGGATCAGCCCCCGAAGAAGACCGTTAATACATCCCACGGTAGGTATAATCCAGAGTTCGTTCCGTATTCCCACTCGTCCATTCTGCCTCCGATATCCGAAGAAAGTTCCGCCTTGCGGCTCCTCCAGCAACGGCTCGGGAGACAGGGGCCGCTCCCAGGGAGGAACGTGAAGCTCTCCGGTGAGGGCAGATTTCAGGTTGTGAGAATGAACTACCTCTCCCCGCAGGATTGTTCGGGTGGCTACACCGAGGGGCTCTCCGTATTTCAGAATCTCCGCCCCTTCTTCCACATCCTTCAGGGCAATCTTGAAACCCTGAGGAGCCCCGGAGAAGAGCGTAATCTTTTCGTCATCCCACTCTATAACATCTCCGGCATTGGCGGGTTCCAAGAGAATCGCCACGGTATCCCCAGGAGAGAAAACGATATGGTTCAACCCCATTGTCCGAGCACCTTTTCGAGAGCGGCCCTCATTCCAAGGGTGGTAATGTTCAGGATGTTTTCCCCAGTCATAGCAAGAAGTCCCGGAATCTCCCGAAGATCACGTTTCCAGACGGATTCGTTGCTCAAAAATGCCGAGGCCACCCTGAGAGCGTTCTCTCTTGTGGGCTGATAATCCTTCCATGTCTGTACTGCAAACTCAAGGAACGCCGCATCATCCTGCATCTCAAAGGGTACCCCTTCCCTCTGAGATTTCAGAATCCCCTGGGAGAGATCTCCTTCCATGTATACGGTGATAAGTGCCGCCAAAGAGAAGACGAGCCTTTTCGGAAGTTCTCCAAATTTTTCATGATAATCAAGAAGACTGGGAAGATTCCGCACAGCAAATTTTGAGGAGGAGTTCAGCATAATGCTCAGAAGACGATGCGAAATGAAGGGGTTGCGGAACCGATCCTTTACAGCCCTGGCAAGATCTTCGAGAACCTTGCTATCCTGATCATCCAGAAAGGCCTGGAGTATTTCCCGGTCTATAAGTTCGTCCACAAATCGTCCGGTGAGATCATCTTCCATCATCTGCCGCACCGTATCAAGACCACAGAAAAAGGCGGCGGGAACGCTTCCCGTGTGAGCCCCATTCAGAATACGCACCTTGCGGTTGCGATAGGGACGCTGATCTTCGGTCCAGACCACGTTCAACCCCACCTCGTGAAAGGGGAGTTTCCGGGAGAGTTCCTTTGGCCCTTCCAACACCCAAAGATGGAAGTATTCTGCTGTGTCTAAAAGTTTATCGGAATAGCCGATTTCCGCTTCGATTTTCGAGACTTCTCCCTGAGGATAGCCGGTAACAACGCGATCCACCAAGGTGTTCACGAAGGTGCATGATTTTTTAATCCATCGGAGAAAATCCCCGGGAAGATTCCAGTGCTCCCCGAATTGGAGAACTCTTTTTCTGAGGTTGATCCCGTTTTCTTCGATTAGTTCACAGGGAATCATCACCATTCCCCGGGAAGGATCCCCGTCAAAATGCCTCCAACGGTGATAGAGAAACGCGGTGAGCTTACCGGGAAAGGTGGACTGCACATGTCCTTCCCGATACGTATCGAAAGGATCGAAGAGAATTCCCGCCTCGGTGGTATTGGAAACCACGATCTCCATATCCGGAGATTCCGCACACCGTAGAAGGCTTTCCCAATTCTCGTAAGGGTTGATGCAACGACTCAGGGAGGTAATAATCTCGCGCGTTTCCTTGAGTTCGCCCTCCACTACTCCACGGAGGAGAAGGGTATAAAGCCCATCCTGCTGGTTGAGGGTCTCTCCAAGCCCTCTTTCTATAGGCTGCACCACCACAACCCGGCCATTAAAAAGGTTTTCTCGGTTCAGCTTATCAAACATCCAGTCCACAAAGGCACGCAAAAAGTTCCCTTCCCCAAACTGGAGAACTCTTTCTGGAAGATCTACGTCCAGAGGGGAGACCGCGACTCCCCCCTTGGGGGTGTAATTCTTTAAAAAGTTTCGGTTAAGCTGTTCCATTCTCATCGCTCCTTTCGGAGACCCCCCGGAGTTTTTTGAAAAGCAGCTAGAAAACCCCGGCAAGCTGCTATCCTTCCTCCTACCGCTGCACTCTACCAGAACTATCTCCTCCCATGAGAGAGAGTACATCCGCCCGGGAAACCTGGTTGAAATCACCATAAATGGTATGTTTCAGTGCCGAGGCTGCCACGGCAAACTCCAGAGCTTCCTGGGGGTTTTCGAAAGATCGGAGACCGTGAATCAATCCTCCTCCAAAGGAGTCCCCCCCTCCGATACGATCAAGGATGGGAAGAATGTCGTAGCGACGGCTGAAAAGGGGCTTCTCTCCCCGCATGGCCAGCATGGCGGACCACTTGTTGTGATCCGCACTGAGGCTTTCCCTCAAGGTTACGGCCAGGAATTTCATCTGCGGAAAAGTGACAAGCACCTTTTCCGCAAGTTCTTCATAGGCACCACGATCCAGCTCTCCCGAGGTAACATCCGCTTCCGCCTCAATGCCCAGGCTCTTTTGGCAATCCTCTTCATTAGCGATAGCCACATCCACATATTTCGTCACTTCCGTCATTACTTCCGGAGCGGACTTGCCCCACTTCCAGAGCTTTTTGCGGTAATTCAAATCACAAGAGACAGTGATTCCCTTTTTCCTACAGGCTTTTAAGGCTTCCAGCACCAAATCCGAAGCTCCTTCGGAAATGGCGGGAGTGATCCCCGTGGTGTGAAACCACTCCACTCCTCGGAGGAGCATATCCCAATCGAAATCTCCCGGCTTCGCTTGGGCAATAGAAGAATGAGCCCGATCATAGACCACCTTGGAGGGGCGGCAACACGCCCCGGTTTCGGCATAATAGATTCCCACCCGATCACCGCTACGCCGAATGAGCGAGGTATCCACACCAAACCTGCGAAGCTCCGCCACGCAGGCATCTCCTACGGGGTTTGCGGGAAGGGCGGTAATAAAGGCCACATCTTCACCGTAATTCGCCAGGGAAACCGCCACGTTTCCTTCAGCCCCTCCAAAGGTTCCCAAAAAATCCTGGGTCTGGAAGAGCTTTTCCTTCCCCCGGGGAGAGAGGCGCAGCATAATTTCTCCAAAGGTTGCTATAGATGCCATGGCGCTACTTCCTCCCTCGAATATCTGCGATGCTATCCACCACATTACGAGCCGTGGCGGTTACAAGATCCATATCTCCCGCCACTCCGCCGGGCTTGGTGAGAGAACTTCCCATGCCCACCGCAAAAACGCCGGCATTAAACCAGGACTGCAAATTATCAGGAGAAACCCCCCCGGTGGGCATGATTTTCGCATGAGGCACCGGGCCTCTCACGGCCTTCACAAAGTCCGGGCCCAGCACGTCTCCGGGAAAAGCCTTTACCACGTCCACTCCGAGTTCAAGAGCCCGCACGAGTTCCGTGAGCGTACCCACTCCGGGCATGCAGGGTACGGAATAACGGTTGCAGAGGGTTACCACAGATTCGTTCAGATGAGGAGAAACGACATACTGAGCCCCCGCAAGAATACAGATACGAGCAGTTTCAGGATCCAGCACCGTGCCAGCTCCCAGGATGGTTCCACCTTCGGAGGCCATGGATTCGAGAATCCCAACGGCTCCCGGCACAGTCATGGTAACTTCTACTGCGGGGATGCCCCCTTTTTGGACCGCCCGAGCTAAAGCCATTCCTTCCCGGCTGTCCCTGGCCCGAATCACCGCCACCACACCGGCTTTTTCTATTGCTTGAAGCACTTCGTATTTTTTCATCACCATTTTACAGATTCCTCCTCTATCCGACACACCGATTCTCGGAATATCAATATTTACTCGAAATTATTTAAAATGGCGGAGATTCTTGCGGCAGCCTCACTCACGGCTTTTCCCAAACCCGGCACATCAGGATCTTTTAAACGGTAGGCCGGTACGGAAAGGCTTACGGCCCCCAAGGGACGCCCCTCGCTCCCTCGCAAAATGGCTGCACCAAGACAACGAATGCCTATCTCGTTTTCTTCATTTTCCACGGCATAACCCTTTTCTCTTGCCTCACGGATAAGATTCAGAAGCCCCTTCTCGGTACAAACGGTGTTTTTTGTCTTGGCTTCCAAGGTAACAGACCCGAGATATCGCCGCAGATCTTCCTCGGAAAGAGCAGCCAGAATAGCGCGTCCCGCAGCGGTAGCGGAAAGACATAACGAAGCCCCTATACGAGACCGCATTCCCACGGGGTGAGGGCTCACCAACTTGTCTACATAGTAGGCCTGATCACCATCGTAAACTGTTAAATGAACGGTTTCATTCGTCTCTTTCCAGAGATCTCTCAATACAGATTGAGCAAGGTTGGGGAGGGCGGTGCGTGTCCGAAAACCATCGGACCAGTTTAAAACTGTTGGGCCTATCATATAGGCTCCACTTTCATCCTGGAGCATCGCTTTTCGGGCAACCAGAGTTTGTAGTATGCGATGAACCGTGGCCTTAGGAAGCGCTGTGGCCTCGGCGATATCAGTAATTCCAGCCCTTTCGTTGGATTGGGCAACATAGTTGAGTATTCCTAAGGCCCTTTCCAAAACGCGAATACCGCTAGTTTCCGCCATTTTTCACATCCCTCTCATTGCGCCATATCTTTTACGAAACTGTATCACTCACAAAATAATATCCACACTATAGCGATAAGCTTTTGTTCCGTCAACCAATATATCGTTCCACTCTACGGAAAAATAAGAGGGCCCCGGGCAAACCATCCCTTCAAGCATCCCCGAACAATAAAAACCGGGCGAAAGCTCCGTAAGGAGTTTCGCCCGGTCCACCATCCCACAAACCACTCTACTGAATCATTCCGACTAAAATTGCGAGAAGAGAGCACCCCCAGCATAAAATTGACTCACCAAGCACTCCACAACGAAGGTAAGGAGGCGGCCTCTTCTACCATTATCTATCCATAATTTCAATTGGGACAGCCTACTCAGAGTCTCGTTTTTCGAAACATGGAATGCAGAGGCTTTTCCCCTCCTCCCCCGACCGTAGCCGGGAGGCCATGACAAGCTCTCCGCAGCAGTCACAGGGATAGGACGGTTCGATCACCGCCTTGGGAGGAGGGGTCTCTTCGAGAAGCTCCCAGATAAAAAGTTCTTCCAGAGGAGCCTCCATAAGAGAGCGGCACTTCTCTTCCCTGTCTCTCTGAAGGAGCGCCGCCTCTTCCGAGGTAAGGGCACCTTCCCGCTTCTTTCGGTTCAGCTCCCCTATGCGGGGGTCTTCGGGCCGGGAGGAGGCTTTGCGGGAGATGCGAATTCCCTTAGCATCTCCACGACGCCAGAAGGAGAATACCCCCTTGCCGTAATCCCGGTAAAGCAAATTCCCCTTGCCGAAGGTACAGCTCACCAAAGATTGAATGGCATCCACGCCACACATGTCACATTCCACCAGGGCTACTACTTCCTCATCCGAGGATCGCCCTACCTCTCGCAAAGCAAGCTCTGCAACCCGGATCCCCAGAGCGAGGCCTGGGCACCAATGGCCGTGAAAATCTTTAGCTTTCTCAATAGCTTCGTGTGAAAGAGTACAGCTCATACAATACGCCGCCTTCCTCCTCTGACACCTTCCAGGGCATTGTCAGGCAGAGAAGAAACGGCTCTTCACCTCCTCAAGGGTCATTGGCCGGGCATAAAGGAACCCCTGGATGCTCAGGGGGACCTGAAATTTTCGCAGCACTTCTTCTTGCTCCTCCGTCTCTACCCCTTCAACCACTATGGAGAGCCCCAGGCTCTTTCCGAGAGAGACGATGGATTTCATAAGCCCCTCTCCGAGGGGATCCTGGCCGAGGGAATCCACAAAAACTTTGTCGATCTTCAGTTCGTCCACGGGGATATGGCGCAGATACGAAAGCGATGAGTATCCCGTACCAAAGTCATCCACCGAAAGGCGAAGACCAAGATCTCGAAGGCGATGGAAAAGGTCTTCTAAATTCTCCCGGATGCCGAGCATGGCATTTTCGGTAATCTCTAGAATAAGCCGTTTCGGATCCACCCGGGTCTGTTGGAGAATCCGAGAGATTGTGTCGTAGAAGTCCTCCCGATGAAGCTGCTTAGGAGAGATGTTCACCGAAAAATCTATGGGGGCTCCTCCCTCGCGATCCCAGGCCATCAGATCCATGCAGACTCTTCGAAAGACCCACTCCCCCAAAGGGACGATAAGGCCAGACTCCTCCGCAAGGGGAATAAACTCCCCGGGAGGCACCGTGACTCCTCGCTCCCCGCATCCCCAGCGCAAGAGGGCTTCTATCCCTCTCACTCGCTGGGTCTCCAGATCTATTTGGGGCTGGTAAAGGAGAAAAAACTCATTCTCCATGAGGCCGCGCTGGAGCCCAATTTCGAGAACCCCCCGCCGCTGTACCTCCTCGTGCATCTCCCGGGAGAAGAAGGCGTACTGATCTCCTCCATCCCGTTTGGCCCGATACATGGCGATTTCCGCGTGCTGGAGCAACTCTTCCGGGGTTTCTCCATCCTCGGGGAAGAGGCTTACCCCCATGCTCCCCGAAAGCTGCACTAGGGTGCCGTCTTCCAGCAAGAGCGGAGACCGGATAAGATCCAGGATGCTGTTCAATCTCGGAATCAGTCCGGTCTTCATGGGAGCATCCAGAAAGAAAAAGGCGTATTCATCCCCTCCCATGTAGCCGAGGGTCTCCTCTTCGAGGCCGGTCTCTTTAAAAAGCTGAGCCACCCGGGCCAGAACCTTATCTCCCACCACGTGGCCGTAGCTATCGTTGATCTTCTTGAACCGATCAAGATCCGCATACAAGACCGCAATGTTGCCCTTTGAGGCCTCATGGCGCTTCTTTTGCTGGATCGCCACCGAGAGACGATCCGCAAAGAAGAGGCGGTTTGGAAGCGATGTAAGATCGCTGTGGTGCTTATGGTGGAGCGCCTGGGCCTGCATCTCCTTAAGCTCCGAAAGGTCGTAAAAGACCGATACAAACCGATGAATATGGCCGTTTTCATCGTGAACCGCCGCAATGTAGAGGTACTCCGGATAGGCCTCGCCACTCTTCTTGCGGTTCCAGATCTCCCCCTCCCAGAGGCCTTCTGAAAGGAGCTGATGCCACATCTGTTCGTAAAAATCCGGGGTGTGATGCTGCGATTTGAGAATACGGGGATTTTTCCCCAACACCTCTTCGGAGGTATATCCTGTAATAGCAGTAAATGCAGGATTCACTGAAAGAATAGTGCCCTCCCGATCGGTTACCGCCACCCCTCCGGGGGAAATCTGGAGAATCCGGGCCACCACGGATAGTCCCTGCTCCGCCCAGAAGGCTTCAGAAACGTCCCGAAGGAAGAGAACGCCGCCTCCACCCTGCATGAAGCACCAACGGGCCCAGTACCTGCGGGAAGTATGATCATCCGGAGTCCAAGAGAAGGGGTAAGACTCTGAAATGGTTTGCTCCGGTCGGGAAATAATTTTCATGGCACGCCTCCGAAGGGGCTCGTTAGGGAAGAGATCCATTATCCTTCGGGGAAACGTGGAGGCCTCAATCCAGGGAAGATCTTTCTCCAGGTCATCGAAGGCACCCACGATATTTCCAGAGGCATCAAAAAGAAAAATCTGTTCACGGCAGACCTCGTAAAGAGCGGGAGGAGCTACACCAGAGGTAAGGAAGTTGCACAAATCCCTAGACATCTCGTTGCAAACCTCCCTTCAACAAAGTATGATGATCTTCAAGCGCGCTCTATTGTACACGAAAACAGGGTCCACATTCTACCTTTCGGAGGATTTTCTCATGAACATAAGGAAATCGGAAACCCCTTCCATACATCCCTACCTGGTGCTCTGCATAGGGGCCCTGGCAGTTTCCACGGGAGCCATCTTCGCCCGCCTTGCTGAAGCTCCATCCCTCGCCATCGCCGCCTACCGCGTGGGGTTCGCCACCCTCTTTCTGGCCCCTCCTACCCTGTGGGCAAAAAAAGAAGAGCTTCGGGGGATGACCTCCCGCACCCTTTTCTACAGTATGGGAGCGGGGTTTTTTTTGGCCCTTCACTTCGCCACATGGATAGCCTCTCTCTCCTACACCTCCGTGGCAAGCAGCGTGGTGCTGGTAAATACCATCCCCCTCTGGACAGCCATCATGGCTCCCTGGGTTACAGGAGAACGGCCCTCAAAACAGACCGTGGTGGGCATTCTCATCAGTATCGCCGGAGGAGCCGTGGTAGGGGCGGGAGATTTTTCCCTGGGGCCTCAGGCTCTCTGGGGAGACTTTCTTGCCCTTCTGGGTGGGCTCGCCGCCGCATGCTACATCATGTTAGGTCGCAAGGTTCGCCCGCTTCTTTCGCTGCAATCCTACACCTTCGTCTGCTACGGAAGCGCCGCCTGCTGCCTCTGGGGGGCTCTTCTTCTGACGGATCTTTCTCTGGGGCCCTACACCCCTCAAACATGGCTCATGTTTCTCGGCATGGCTCTCATCTCCCAGATGGTGGGACATAGCGCCTACAATTGGGCTCTTCGCTGGCTCTCCTCAAGCTTTGTGGCGGTGAGCCTTCTGGGAGAACCCATCGGGGGGACGCTTCTGGCCTATTTCATCCTGGAAGAGTCCGTTTCGCTGCAAAAGCTTCTTGGAGGAGCCTGTATTCTTGTGGGAATCTATCTCGCCGCCCGGGGAGAGAACAGGGGGTAATCTGCCGGAGCCCCCGCACCCACTCTTCCGGAGGGAACGCAAAATTCGTGCATCTTATAAAAAAGTCATCCAAACCAATCAGACTACATGAAGGAGAGATTCTTATGTCATCCCCAGTAATCGAACGTTTTCTTCGCTACGTTGCCATTCCAAGTGCCTCAAACCCCGAAGCGAGTTCGGTCGCATCCCCCAGCACCGCTCAGCAGATGGATTTTGCCAGAATTCTTATGGAAGAGCTTCTCGCTCTCGGGCTTGAAGAGGTGCATCTCTCCCCCAAGGGACACCTTACCGGCACCCTCCCCGGCACGGTAGAGGATGCCCCGGTAATAGGCTTTATCGCTCATCTTGACACCTCGCCTGAGGTTTCGGGAGAGAGGGTAGAACCCCGAATTGTGGCAGCCTACGACGGCAAGAAGATTTCTCTGCATCCCCGAGAAGAGATAACCCTGGATCCCAAGGAGTTTCCCGAGCTTCTGGACTATCTTGGAAAGGATATTATCGTCACAGATGGTACCACCCTGCTGGGGGCGGACGACAAGGCAGGGATAGCCGCCATCATTACCCTCATGGAGCAGCTTCTCAGTCATCCCGAAATCCCTCACGGGAAGATCCGTATAGCTTTTACCCCAGACGAGGAGATCGGCCGAGGGACGGATCATTTCGATATTCCCGGCTTCAGAGCGGATTTTGCCTATACCGTGGATGGAGGGCCCTTGGGAGAGCTACAGTACGAAAATTTTAACGCCGCCTCTCTGGATGTCTGCATCACCGGAAGAAACACCCATCCCGGTACGGCTCGGGGAAAGATGGTGAACGCCCTCACTCTGGCCCAGAAGTACGCCTCGCTTCTCCCCTCCGAAGAGGTGCCGGAGCTTACGGAAAACTACGAGGGTTTTTTCCACCTTCTCTCTCTTTATGGCACCGTGGAAAAGGCGGAACTCTCCTACATCATCCGAGATTTTACCGATGAAGGCCTTTCGAGACGTAAGGGGATTGCCCGAGAGGCGGCGGCTCTGCTGAACCGGATGCACGGTAACCGGGTAACTCTGCAGATCAGCGACAGCTACAAAAATATGAGGGAGCGCATTGAAGAGCGTTTCGAAGTGGTGGAGCTGGCGGTTCGTGCTATGGAGGCCTGTGGGGTTACGCCTCGAATGGTGCCGATTCGGGGGGGTACCGACGGTGCCAGACTCTCCTGGCACGGGCTCCCCACGCCAAATCTCTTTACCGGGGGGCATAACTTCCATAGCCGGTACGAGTTTCTCCCCATCTCCTCCCTGGAAAAATGCGTGGATGTTCTTTACAACATCGCTCTTCTCGGGGCAGACGAAAAGATCTCTTCAGAAAAAGCCTGATGTCTCTCTCTTTTCAGAAACGCACACTCTCGGTAGTACTCTCTCCGGAGGAGCCTCTTCCGGAGGTGGATCTCTGGCTTGTGCTGGATCTTCTTCGGGCCACCACCACCATGGTGACCTTTTTCTCTCTCGGGGGGGAACGGCTCTATCCTGTGGCAACGCCTGAGCAGGCCCGGGAGCTTCGAAAAACTCTTGGAGAAAAGGTGCTTCTCATGGGGGAGCGGAACAGCCTCCCCCCCGAGGGGTTCGATCTGGGAAACTCCCCGAGGGATCTTTCAGAGGGACTCTGCCAGAGCCGCCCCGAGGCGGTGATGACCACCACCAACGGCACGAGAGCAGTACTCAAGGCTGCCGCTTCGGGAAAGCCTGTTTTGGCAGCCTCCATCCGAAACGCTTCGGCGGTAATCCGGGGCTGTGCGCCCTTTTCAAGAACAGGGATTCTCTGTGCGGGAAGGTACGGCAAAGCGGCTCTGGATGACACCCTCGGGGCGGGATATCTGGCAGATCTTTTCCGCCGCACCTTCCCCGGGGCAGTTCTTGAGGATGGAGCCAGCATCGCCCTCTGGAGCTGGCAGCGCCAGGCTCCGGAACTCGAAAAAGCGGTACGCCTTTCGGAACATGCTGCAATACTTGAGGGTCAGGGGTTTGAAAAAGATATCTCCTTCTGCTGCACGCCGGATCAAACCCGGGAGATTCCTCGCTTAGGGAACAAGAAGGGGCATCTCTGCTTCGAAAGGAACCCCTCCTAAGCTTCTCCAAGTTACTTAAGAAAAAACCCCGGCACACCCGATTTTTCGGAGATGCCGGGGTTTTTTCCGTTCTCAAGCTTTCAAAGAAATAGAAAAAGCCTTTTTTGTTTGACAATCCTCGCTAAAAAAAGATACAATGGTTCTGTGCAAGAAATAGTTTTTCCATATAGGAAACAAGGAGGAGCGCATGTCGAGCATAGATAAAGCTCTTACCATTCTTCGTCTTCTAGGGGACCCTCCCTACGAAATGGGCCTTTCGGAGATCGCCCGAGAGCTGAATCTTCCGAGAAGCGGGGTCCATAAGATTCTGGCGGCCCTGAAGGAACAGCATTTCGTTACCCAGAATCCGGAATCTAAAAAATACCATCTCGGGGCCATCGTGCTCCGGCTCGGCAAGGTCTACAGTCGCCTCATCGGCCTTGAGGAGATTACCCTCCCGGTGCTTCAGGAGCTTTGCTCCCTTACGGGAGAGAGTGTCTACATCAGCGTTTGGGAGGGAGACCGAGCCTATCCGGCGGTAAAGTGTTCCCGTTCAGGGGGGGTCTATGATTATCAGGATTTTATCGGCAAATCCCTGCCGGTGAACTCCGGCGCCTCGGCGAAGCTTCTTTTTGCCTTTCAGGGAAGAGAGGCGGTGGAAAGCATGATATCCTCCATGCCCCTGGAAAAGCGTACCCCTTACACCGAGATGGACCCCTCCTGCCTTCTGAAGGAGTACGAGCATATCCGCTTTCAGGAATATGCGGAGGAGTGGGAAACTTTTAATCTGGGAGAGGTGAGTTTTTCCGTCCCCATTTTCGGCAAGAATAAACGGGTCTGGTGCTGCCTCTCTCTGGCGGCTCCGAAAGAACATGTGACGGATGAAAAAGTAATTCTATGGCTTCGGCATCTCCGCTCCGGAGCGGAGGATATATCCTACAAGCTTCAGTTTCGCCGCTAGTTTTTAGTATGAAATACATCTCACAGGATTTATGAAAGGCAGGTGGTGCTTTCTTCGGCATGGAAAGGCTGTTTGTGCGGTAAAGGGTGTTTGGGATGGCTGTATTATCTGGGAGAAATTGAAAGGAGAGTTCGGTATGGCACGAAACAAAAAGTTGGTAGCGGTGTTGCTGGGGGTAACCTTTATTCTGGGGGCTTTCTGTGTTTCCGGGGCCTTTGCAAAGACCTTGAAGCTCAAGGTAGCGGGGATTTCCCCTCTGGAGTACCGGGGCACCAAGAGCATTATGGCGGTAAAGGAGTATGTGGAGGCCAAAACCGAGGGGCGCATTGAACTGGATGTATTCCCCATGAATCAGCTCGGTGACTACACCCAGGTCTTCGAGGAGATTCGCCGGGGCACCATTGAGATGGGTCTCATCTTCCTTCCCAGCCATTTCGACAAGCTTCTTGAACTGGGCTCCCTCCCCTACCTCGGATCCAGCTACGAGCAGATTGCAGAGCAGCTCTCTCCGGGTTCCTATCTCTACGAGACCGTGGATTCCTCCCTGGACAATCTGGGAGTAAAGCTTCTTCGGCTCTACGGAGATGGATTTATCGGTATCGGAGCCCGCAAAATGCCCAAGGACCCCGCCAATCCCGAGGTGGATAAGGATATGCTTATTCGTGTGGCCCCCGTGGCGGCCTACAAGCTCTGCGGCGAAGGTATGGGCTTCCGCACCACCACCATCCCCTATGCAGATACCTACAGCGCCATCCAAACCGGAGTTTGCGACGGCTGGCTCGGCGGCTCCTCAGTGATCAACTACCAGGTCTTCGGCGACGTTATCAAATACTACCTTCCCTACAATTCTCTCTTCGACCAGACCGCCTTCATGATGAACAAAAAGCTCTGGGAGTCTATCTCTGCGGAGGATCAGGCTGTCCTCATGGAAGCCATCAACCTGGAAGCGGATAAGAGCTTTGTGGATTGCCAGGCGGAAGATGCGGAGTATATCGAAAAAATGCGGGAAAAGGGGATCGAAATCGTGGAGTTCACCCCCGAAGAGATTGCCAAGATTGCAGAGCACGTGCGGAGCACCGCCTGGCCGGAACTTGCTGAGATTTACGGTCAAGAAGTAATGCAGAAGATTGAAGAGTCCCTTCAGTAGTTCCTTCTTCTCGTCTTTTCTCTCGTAACGAACAAAAACACCACTCGTGCCGGGCAGGCCACTCTTCGGCCTGCCCGGCCTCCTGTAACGGCAAAGGAGGAAGATTCATGGATCGGCTTGAAGCTCTCAAGGCATCCCTCTTCTGGAAGATTCTCGAAAAACTCCAGCGTATTATTCTTGTGGTGAGCAGCATCTTTGTGGTGCTTATCATGTGTGCGGTGGTTCTTCTGCGGTACGTTTTCAAATCGGATCTTTTTGGCATTGAAGAGATCGTGGTGATCGCCGCCTTCTGGCTCTATCTGATAGGTAGCTCCTACGGGGTCTACGAGAAAAGCCACGTCACTGCAGATATTATCCCCCAGCTTTTGAGCCCCAAAATGCAGAAGTTTCTTACTCTGGGAATTCACATCACCATGCTTATTCTCTGTGCTGTCTTTTCCTGGTGGGCCATAGGCATGGTGGGCTATAGCATTCAGGAGATGCCCCGCACCACAGGGTTGCGGATTCCCATTTTCCTCTCCCAATCTTCGGTGCTCGTGGGATATCTGCTCATGACGTTCTACACGGGGGTTCACGTTCTCGAAGATCTCGCAGGCCTGGGTTCTGAAGAAGAGCCCCGGGCGGCTTCCTAAGGAGGTTCCAGGATGGCCATTATCATTGCACTGCTTCTTATTATCGTTACTCTGCTTTTCGGGCTTCCCGTACCTTTCTGTTTTATGCTCTCCACCCTTTTCATGGTGATTACTCAGGGATACGATCCCTCCTTTCTCCTCCCCTACGGATTCAGCCAGATGAGTTCCATCGTGCTTCTGGCGATTCCTCTCTTTATCATGGTGGGAGGGATGATGGACAAAGGAGGCATCGGCACCTCCCTGGTCAATCTGGTGGATGTCTTCGTGGGACGTGTCAAGGGGGGGCTCGGAGCGGTGGCGGTGGTCTCTTGCGCCGTCTTCGGATCCATCTCCGGAAGCTGTGCCGCCACCCTCTCCTGTATCGGCTCCATCATGTTTCCCCGGCTTCGGGAAAACGGCTACCCCATGGGACACAGCGCCGCTCTGGTCTCCTGCGCCGCTCCTCTGGGGCTGTTGATCCCTCCAAGCTCCCAGATGATACTTTTCGCCTGGGTGGGGCAGCAATCTGTACTGGCGTGCTTTCTCGCCACGGTGGGGCCAGGGATCCTTCTCATGATCCTTTTGAGCGTGCTCAACATCTTCATGCTTCGGAACGACCCTAATGTCCATGTGGCCCCCCCTCTTCCGGCGGGAGAGGCCTTCAAGGTTCTGGGGAAACGCTCGAAGAGCGCCTTTCCCGCCCTGCTCATGCCCATCATCGTTTTAGGAGGGATCTACGGCGGCATCATGACTCCCACCGAGGCTGCGGCGGTGGCGGTACTCTACTCGGTTCCCGTAGGGTTCTTTATCTACAAAGGGCTTAACAAAGATAACTTCATCGAAGTCGTGGTGGATACCGCTACTACTACAGGGGTGGTGATGCTCATGATGTTCTGCATCATGATGCTGAGCCGTATCTATGTTATGGAGCGGCTCCCTTCCATGATCATGAACTTTCTTGGCTCCATCTCTACCAACAAAAACGTGATCCTCCTAATGCTGAATATCTTTATGATCATCATCGGCATGATCATGGACGACGTGAGCGCCATGCTTCTCTGTACCCCCATCCTTCTTCCGGTGGTGACAAGCCTTGGGGTGCACCCCATCCACTTTGCCGCCATTATCGGGGTCAATCTGGGGCTCGGGAACGTTACTCCTCCCACGGCACCTACCCTCTACTTCGGGGGACGTATCGCCAAAACCCCGGTCTCCCAGATGCTGAAGCCCGCCATGACCTTTATTCTTTTCGCTTGGCTTCCCACACTTCTTGCGGTAACCTACTTTCCTGATCTGGCTCTGTGGCTTCCGAGGCTCGTACTGGGAGGCCGGTTCTAATTCCCCTGGAGGGAGAAGAACCTCATATTTTTGTTAAGGAGGATGTTTATGGTCTGCTCTTCGCAATCACATCCGGTATACGATCTTCTTCTACAGCTTGTGGCTATACCGAGCGTCACTCTTCAGGCTTCGGAAGAAAACCGCATTGCCCGCTTTCTCTATGACTGGTTTGGGGAGCTTCCCTACTTTCAGGAACATCCCCAAGATCTCCGGCTCCTCCCTGTGGAGGGGGACGCTCTGGAACGTCACATTCCCTTTGCTCTTGTACGGGCTTCGAAAAAAACGCCGAAAACGGTGCTCCTCACGGGGCATATGGATGTGGTGAATGCGGATGTCTACGGATCGCTTAAAAATGTGGCCTTTGATCCCGAGGCCTGCACCAGGGCCATGGCAGATCAGCCTTTGTCCGAGGAGGCCCGCAGAGATCTGGAGTCCGGGGAGTGGCTCTTCGGCCGGGGGGTTTCGGACATGAAGTCCGGCGTGGCCGCCGCTTCGGTGCTTCTTGCAGAAGCTTCAGAACATCCCGAAGAGCTTGAGGCAAACATAGGGGTCTTTTTCGTTCCAGACGAGGAGAATAATTCTCTGGGTATGCTCGGGGCTGTGCACCATCTTGTTCGTCTGCAGGAAGATGAGGGGCTAGAATTTTTAGGGTGCATCAATACCGAGCCCGTCTTCTCGCGTACCGTAGAGACACTCCCCACGCTTTATACCGGAACGATTGGCAAAATCAATCCCTTTTTCTTCTGCCTTGGCCGGGAGACCCACGTGGGGGAGTACTACGAAGGGGTGAGTGCTGCGGCTCTGATATCCTCGATCAACGTGCTACTCGATGGCAACGCCTCCCTTTCGGACATCCATAAGGGACAGCGTTACTCCCCCTACGGGTGCCACAAGATCCGGGATATCCGTCAGGATTACTCCTCCACCATCGCGGCGAAGGCCATGGCCTACTACGGCTATCTCCCCATATCCAAACAGCCAGGCGACATTCTTGAGGAGCTGCGCCGCTGTGCCCGACAGGGGCTGGATAATGCCATGGAGCGGCTGCAAGCCTGGCGAGGAACCTTCTGGGAGAGCCGAAAGGCCCCCCTCCCCGATCGAGAAAAGGATAGAGTGCTCTCCTTTGAGGAGTTGCGGCAAATCTATCTGGAAGAACGAGGTGATGAAGGGGTGCGTGAGATGACAACGTTTCTCGCCTCCTGCCCCTCTGGATGGGACGAGCGCGACCGGGCCCTGGGGCTTACGGAGCACATGCTGGAAAAATGCTCCCTGGAAGGACCTCTGGTAGTTTTCGGTTTTCTCCCCCCCTTCTATCCTCCTCGAATCAATGGGGGGGCGACTGTCGGTGACAGGGCAGTTCTCGAAATGGTAAAGGCAGTACAGGCCAAAGCACGTGAGCTTGGTACGGAACTCCTCCAGGCAGATCTCTTTGAGGGGGTCTGCGATCTCTCCTACTGCGGTTTTGCTGAGGGACTCGAAGAACTCAAGATTCTGGAACAGAACACCCCCGGATGGGGAGATCCCTATCGACTCCCTTCGGAGGATCTCGTGAAACTGAACATCCCCATCTGCAATCTCGGCCCTGTGGGAAAGGATGCACACAAGCGCACCGAGCGGATACATCTCCCCTTTCTGCTGGAAACCCTTCCGCATTTGCTTCGGGAGGCGGTGGCGAGCTTGAGCCTGTAGCAGGGCTGATTAGGATAAAGAAGCCGATCGCTTACGCATTCATATCTTCCTAGTCCGCAAACCACCGTGTCCACCATGTACAGATACAAAAAGCTCCTCCGGAAGGTCTCTTTAGGAGAGTTCCCGGAGGAGCTTTTTCATTTTATTGTCATTCCATTTCTTACTATCGTTTACATGCTTTTAGGGACCGGAGATGTTTCCTGCTTTGGCATATCCGCGATAAGCGGCTTTTCCCTTCTGCACCTGAAGCATCTTCTTGCGGAGTTCTCCCAAATGCAGTTCCACCTGATCACGAAGGCTTTCCTCCCTCGCCACGATCCCAAGGACAGCACCGCGAAGATCTTCTACGAGGTCAGTGAGGCAGGTGTAGGAACTTTCCCCTACCTTTTCTTTTACCGCATCCCAGAAAGCAGCGCTCTCTCTCCCCTCGTGAACATCCAAAAAAGAGGAGAAGGAGACCCAGGAATTCTGAAGGACTTCCTGCTCCGCTATAATGGACTGTTTGCTCTGAAGCAGCTTGAGAAGCCCCTCCCAATCGTGACTCTCTATAAGGGCTTCTTCTTCATCCACCATCCTCTCAAGGCGGGAATACACCTCCCGTTCCTTTCGGAGAAGTTCCTCCAGGTTTTGAAAAAGTTTAGCCGGCAATAGTAAACCCTCCCTTGTTCGAAGGAGACTGATAGGAACCGTTACTCACAGAAGGTTCCAGGACAGACTCCTCTCCCAAACGGGGAACACGCTCCTCCTCCTCTGTGAGAAGCTTTTCCATGGCACTCACCCAAGTATTTCGAAGCTCCATAAGCATCTCTCGAACTTCCTGGACAAGCTCCGCCTTGTTCGAAACATTGGCCTGAACAAGCTGATAAAAAAGGAATTCGTAGAGGTTTGTAAGATTTCCCGCAAGCTCCTTGTCACGTTCGGGGTTGAGGCTCACCATAAGCTCCCGCAGGACCCGCTGGGCCCGCTGAAGGGATATGTTCTTGGTTTCCACATCGTTTCTGATAATGGCCTCTTCCGCAGTCTGGCATGCACTGATGCCAATGTCGTAGGTAATTACGAGAAGCTGCTCCCGAGATGCCGTACGGATCTGATTTTCCCTGTACGTATCCTGGGCATGCTGAAGTTTGTTTTGTCCCATCAGGCATCCCTCCTGGGGTAAGTATCGGCAAGAACGAGAAAAACCTTATACTCGGGACCCAGATTTGGAGGATTTTCCCAGGACTGGAGATACAAGATCTTCTCTCTCTGTCGGGACCACTGTCTATGAGCCTTCAGTCTCCGTAAGGATTCGTTCCAGGAGAGTACTTCGATTTGCCATACCCACCAAAATACCGTCCTTCACCACAGGGCCCCGGATATAGCCGTGCTGCACCAGCGTCATGGCTACGGTGAAATCGCTGTCATCCTCTTCGAAAAGATCGACATCGTTGGTCATATACTGGGAAACCTTATGACGGCTTATTTGCCGGAGTCTCGACTGAAACTGTCCGAAATCGGGGATGAACGAAGCATCCTGAAGATAGTCGAAGTATCCCGGCAGGGCCGCCCGAACAATATCTTTTTCACTGATGAATCCCACCACTCGAAGGTCATCGTCCACCACGGGAATTCCGGTAAGCCGATGACGGGCGAGAATTTCGATAACCTCTCCTATAACACGTTCCGGGGTTACCGAGGTAAGATCCCGATCCATCACGTCTCCTATGCGCATGACTTCTCCTCCCCGCTATTGCAGGCGTTCCACCCGAACAGTATTCATCAAGTCTTCCACGGCTTTCCGGCTCCGGATACCATGCTCGGCATGAGAAGAGTCTTCGTAGGCACAAGCCATGGCAAAGCGAATACGTTCCTCATCGGGCATGTTTTCCTTTCTTCCCACGATGAATCCTGCCAGAAGGGCCTCCCCCGCTCCAAGCATGGAAACCACCCCTTCACGCTCTATCTCTGCAAGATAGACCCCCCCGGGGAGGGAAAAGACCTCGCCGTAAGAGCGGTAGGACGTAAGACAGCATGTAACCCCCTGAGCATGGGCCTGGTTGAAGAGTTCGATAATACTATCGAGAGAGACAAAGGGGGTGCTTGTGGCCCGGGAGACATAACGCCGGTCGATTTTAGCAAAGGTAGGCTTTGCGTCCATGGCCGAAGCAAGGGCCACCCCCGCGGCGTCTACGAAGACTTCGTTTCCGCCGTCCCTGGCAAGTTTTACAAGCTCCCGGTAGATATCCTGAGGGACCCCGGGGGGGAGGGATCCTCCTATAAAGACAAAGTCTGCCCGGCCAAGCATGCGCTTGTAGTTGATGAGAAAGCGCTCCAGGGCCTCTTCGGAGACATAGGGCCCCGGTTCGGCTATCCCCGTTTCGAGATTCCCCGTCTGGTCTACCACAAAGACGTTGGTACGCGTCTCTCCGGGAACGTGCACAAAGTTTGTAGTAATCTGATATTTTCGGAGTTCGTCCCGAATATATTCACCGTTGTACCCCGCAAGAAATCCCATAGCAGCATTTTCATACCCCAACTGGGCGAGGATAACGGAAACGTTAACACCTTTTCCTCCGGCGGAGCGCACTACTTTATTGGCCCGAAACCAGCTTCCCGCGTGGAATTCCGAAAGAAAATACTCTTCGTCCACCGCCGGGTTCATGGTTACTGTGAGTATCATTGTTTTCCCCCTTCCGTAACAGAAACCCTCCCCCCCCCCAAAGTAAAGAAATTTTTCCGGGGGAGAGGGCTTCAGGGATTGTAACGGCTCTGCAGATATCAAATACGAGAGGACACTACTGCATCTGGGCGGTAACGTCCTCCAGGGCGTGGCACGCCTTCCGGAAAACCTCGGCTCCCTTACGAAGGTGCAGAAGCGAAGGAAGCTCAGAAACCCCCATTTTCTGTGCCACTCCGGCGTTCTTGTAGGCATCAATGAGAACGATTTTTGTGTTTGCCGTCTCCATCCAGCTCTCCACCTCTCCCGCGAGATGGGCATGTTTTTCATTGATGCTGGAGTAGAAGAGGGCAAAAACCTCCTGGGGCTCAAGAAGCTTGTGGCGAAGATGCTGCTGCTGAGAGATGTAGCCATAGGCGCTCATGCCTGCCACCGCACCATCCCCTGCGGCGGTGACCACCTGGCGGAGGAATTTGTCCCGCACGTCTCCTGCTGCAAAGACACCTTCTACAGAGGTCTCCATGCGGTCGTTTGTGTCGATCCATCCCCCTCTGGTGGTCTTGACGAAGCCCTTGAAGGCCTCATCGTTGGGGACGGTGCCGACGAAGACAAAGACCCCCGCTACTTCAAGGTCCGAAATCTCTCCGGTCTTGATGTTTTTAAGCACCAGCTTCTCCACAAGCCCGTCTCCCTCAATGGATTCAACAACGGAGTTGTAGACGGGCTCAATCTTTTCGTTGCTCAGGGCATGGTCGATGGCGGCCCGATCTGCCCGGAATTCGTCCCGACGATGCACAATGTAGACTTTGGAGGCAAACTGGGTGAGGTAGACCGCCTCTTCCACTGCGGTGTTACCGCCTCCGATAACCGCCACTACTTCGTCTTCAAAAAAGGCTCCGTCACAGACAGCGCAGTAGCTCACACCTTTGCCGGTAAGCTCCGCCTCGCCGGGGCAGCCCAGTTTGCGAAAGGAGGCTCCGGTAGCAAGAATAAGGGCTTCCGCCTCGATCTTTCCCTGATCGGTGACCAGCACTC
This sequence comes from uncultured Synergistaceae bacterium, assembly GCA_964539095.1. Classification (GTDB taxonomy): domain Bacteria; phylum Synergistota; class Synergistia; order Synergistales; family Aminiphilaceae; genus DAIPKP01. The sequence continues at coordinate 10,252 of CAZIFL010000022.1, read as the reverse complement.
TGCTGCCATCTCGTAGCTCCAGACGTTCCACCGAAGCAGAGCGAAATTCTGTGTTAAACTTCTCAGCATGCTTTCGGAAAGCTTCCCCAAGCTCGGGTCCCGTAGACATGAGAACTCCGGGCCAGTTTTCGATTTCATCGGTGGTATTGATCTGCCCACCAGGAATCCCCTTTTCAAGGACAAGCACATCCAGCCCCGCGCGCCTTCCGTAAATGGCCGCGGTCATCCCCGCAGGGCCTGCTCCGATAATGACAAGTTCTCTTTTTTCCATAACTGTTCTCCTCCTAGCATGGTATGACTCTTCTGCACAATGCAACGATCCCTAAAGGACCACCTTGTAGACACTTCTGACACAGCATCGCCCGCATAGCACGCTACGGGGATTTTCTCCAGAGGACTATCCTGTCGAGCCCATTATAATCTTTTCGGACTTTTAAAGGAACCATATCGTGGCCTCCCAGAGAGAGCAGAGGAGAAACCTGAGAGGAGTCCCCGATCTCCACTGCCAGGATTCCTCCGGGTGCAAGAGCCCTTTTTGCCCAGGGAAAGAGGAGTTTGTAGGCTTCCAATCCGCTCGCACCACCATCAAGGGCGATAAAGGGCTCCCGCTGCACCTCCGGCATAAGCCCCGAAAGCATGTCTCTCGGGATGTACGGAGGATTGCTTACCACGAGATCCAGATTTTCTTTCCAGGGGATGTCCTGAGGATGATCTCCATGCCAGAGAAAGGCCCGCTGCAGAAGATTGTGCTTGCGAAGGTTTTTCCAGGCCCACCGTAAGGCGCAAGGAGAAGCGTCCACTGCAAGACATACGGCGGCAGGACGTTCAAGTACAAGGGTTGCAGCGATACAGCCGCTACCGGTTCCCCAGTCTACAATTCTGCCACGTTCTGGAAGATATGCAAGGGCCTCTTCTACAAGAAGCTCCGTTTCCGGGCGGGGGATAAGGCACCCGGAACCTACGGAAAAGGGACGGCCGTAGAAGACGGCCTCCTGGAGAATGTACTCCAGAGGGACTCTCCTGAGCCTTTCCTCTACGAGAGGCTTCAGGCGTTTTTCCCCTTCCGGAGGCATGGCGTCCGGAGCATGCAAAAGAAGAGCCGCTCTGGAATATCCCAGGGCGGCACAGAGCAGTATTTCTGCATTACCTTGGGGGTTTTCTATCCCCTTTCGGCAGAGAAGATCCGTAATCTCTCTCTTTCGCTCCCCAATGGAAGAAGGAGACATTACTCCTCCAGGCTCTGAAGCTTGGCAGTCTGGTCTGCCATGGTGAGACCGTCTATCATCTCGTAGAGATCTCCTTCGAGCATCTGGTCAAGCTTGTAGAGCGTGAGCCCGATGCGATGATCCGTCACCCGGTTCTGAGGAAAGTTATAGGTACGGATACGTTCGGATCGGTCTCCGGTTCCTACCTGACCCTTTCGCTCCGCAGCATGTTCCGCATGGACTCTGCGAGTTTCTGCATCGTAGAGCTTGGCTCGGAGGAATGCCATTGCCTTGGCACGGTTCTTTATCTGGGAGCGCTCATCCTGACAGGAGACCACGATCCCCGAAGGGAGATGGGTGATGCGCACTGCCGAATCCGTCATGTTTACATGCTGCCCCCCAGCACCGCTGGAGCGGTAGGTATCGATTCGAAGATCCTCCGTACGAATCTCCACATCCACCTCTTCCACCTCGGGGAGTACCGCCACGGTAGCGGTGGATGTATGGATACGGCCGGAGGATTCCGTTACCGGAACCCGCTGTACCCGATGCACCCCGCTCTCGTACTTGAAACGGCTATAGACACCTTTACCGTCAATACGAAAGGCTACTTCCTTGATGCCCCCAATTTCCGTTTCGTGCAGATCCAGAATCTCCACTCTCCACCGCTCCCGCTCGGCATAACGGCTGTACATACGGTAGAGGCTTGCCGCAAAGAGGGCCGCCTCATCCCCGCCTGCTCCGCCTCGGATTTCGACGATGACACTTTTTTCGTCGTCGGGATCTTTGGGAAGAAGAAGAAAGTGGATGCGCTCCTCCCTGGCTTTCAAAAGGGGCTCCAGATCCTTCAGCTCCTCCTCGGCCAGAGCCTCCATATCGGCATCCCCCGACGAGGCAAGCTCACGAGCATCTTCGCGGCGGCAAGCAAGATCCTGATACTCCCGCCACGCCACCATGAGATCTTCCAAATCCGCATGGCGCTTCGCGAGCTGCTGTAGCTCCTGGGGGCGAGAGAGCACTTCAGGATCCCCAAGCTTTGCCTCCAAAGCCTGATAGGAACGCTCTATTTCTTCAAGTTTTTTTGCCAGATTCATAATCTTCGACGTCTACCCTTCCGTAGTTTCTATGGCTTCGTCCTGGGCCTTCTGCTCTGGATCCTTTCCAAGGGCCACTTCAAGAGAGGCGATGCCCACCTCAAGCTGCTCCATATCCGGCTCTCGAGTGGTGAGATACTGGAGCGAAAGCGCGGGAGCTATAAGGGCTTTGCCCAGCCGGGGGCTTGTGTCAGCCCACTTAATAAACTCATAGGAGACCCCGATAACCACAGGGAGGAAGAGAACCCGGGAGAGAGCCTTCCACCAGAGGGGGCCATTCCCCACGATAGCAAAAATAACGATACTTACCATCACCACCACAAGAAGGAACGAGGTGCCGCAGCGGGAGTGAATTCGGGAAAAGGTACGCACCGATTCCAGGGTAAGGGGAGCATTTTTCTCGTAAGCATTGATCGTTTTGTGCTCTGCTCCGTGATAGGCAAAAAAGCGTCTCGTCTCACTCCAGAGCCCAAGAACGCCTACATAGCTGATAAAGACAGCCGCCCGGGCAGATCCTTCTACCACGTGACGTATCACAAGTCCGCCTCCGAGGTGCTCCATCCAGAGATCCCCGAGCCACATGGGGAGCAGGAGGAAGAGCCCCACCACCCCGCCGATGGCGAGGAGGATAGAGAGAGCAAGATCTTTCCATGTAAGAGTCTCTTCCTCTCCGAGAGCGATCTCTGCAGATTGAGAAATAGCCTTCATCCCCACGGTGAGCATCTCCGCCATGGTGGCCACCCCCCGAAAGATCGGCAACTTCCAGAGACCTCGTTTGGACCAGGGGTTTCCACGCCAGACGGTACTCCAGATATCCCCTTCGGGTCTACGTACACAGAGACCCCAGCGGGCATCTCCCCGCATGAGCACTCCTTCGATAACCGCCTGACCTCCCACAGGAATCCTCTTGGTTTCGGCTGTGAAGGCCCGAAGTCCCATTAGAATAAGCCCCGCTGCGGCAAAAACTACTCTTCGAGCAACTCTTCCATACTCTGATACGGATTTCCACATGGTCTCTCCTCCTCGCAGGATCCCTTGGATATACAGGAGGGCCCGGCTGTGGCAAAAATATGCGGTGCCTCCACTCTTGCCAGACGAAGCATCTCCTTTGCAACATTCTGTATCTCCCACTGGGCCCGACGGCAGAGCCGAAGGGAAAAGAAATGCATCATCTCCCGGGCGTTCATGGTGAGCACCAGGGAGGTTTCAAAGCCGTGGGGGAGAAGATAGCGGGCATCTTCCCGAGGGATGCCGAGAGAACAGAGGTTGCGGTAGGCCTCGTGAGCCTCTCTCTGGGCTTTCTCAAAGATCTCACGGGCTTCTTGATGAGCCTGCACGGTAGGGGGGCAGACCACCGACGAAATCTCCATGGGGACATATCGCTGGCTCTGCTGGCTGTAGCTCGCGAGGCGATGCCTCACAAGCTGATGCGAACAGACCCGGCTGATATGATCTACCCCGAAGGAAAAGGAGACATGCTCGAAGGGGGAGAGGTGGCCGCTACGGGAGAGCTTTTCCAGAAAGATTTCCACCTGGGAATCCTCCAGATCTTCAGCAAAACGCTCCGCTGCGGTTCCCCTGCTGTAACAGAGGCGGGCGGCCTGAGCAACGCAACGATCGGGAAAAGGGGTGTGGGCAATTAAACAAACAGAAATTTTCAAAACCCCGCTCCTTTTTGTAAAATTAGGATGACACATGTTCGAGATGCAAAAAATGGGGAGCAGAAGCCCCCCATTTCTGCGGCAAATCGTTTTTTGCTACTTTTCGTCCTTGCCGTACCCCGAAGCAGCGTATCTCTGGCGGAACTTCTCCACCTGCCCCGCCTGCTGCGCCCTGCCGCTACGATCGCCGGTATAGAAGGGATGACAGACGGAACATATCCCCATCTTGATCTCCGACTGGGTAGAACAGGTTTCAAAGGTATTGCCGCAAGAACACTTCACGGTACACTTGTCGTAGTTGGGATGAATTTTATCTTTCACTTGGAACACCTCCATAGGTTATCTACTCCACACATCCATGCAACAAGCATGAATGATAGCATCGAATGAGGGAGAATTCAAGGGCGCTTTTGACAAAATACGACGAAAAAACAACTCTTCTCGTCCAGATCGAGGAGAGATTTTTGTTTTTTAGTATGGGTATAGCTCGGCTATACGTGCATAACTCCGAGGCCACAACGCTCGTGATGCGCCACCGCATGGTAAGCGGTATCCCCCACAATGGCCACGGCCAACCACGCATCGTTGCGCACTATGGCGATCTTTGCCCCCACACTCGCTTCGAGCATACTGGGGCTCATAAACCCCCCGGTAGCCTCCAGAGCGGCGTGCATGAGAGCGTGCATCTCGTTGCTGCGCTTCTCCACCACTCCCGAATTAAGGGCCGCCCCCACCACTGCTCGGGTCACCTTTTGAGGGAGGCCCCCCGCCAATCCCCCCACTTCGGTGGCTACAGACTTCCACCCCGCTGCGAGAATTTTTTCCCGAATTGCGCTCTCTTCTTGGTCGTCGGTGGTGGAAGCCAAAATCAGAGCCACTCGCCCAATCTGGCTCCGGTCCTTTATGACAAAACGCACCTGCATATCAAGCAGTGATCCGGAGGTTTCTTCGACTTCCGCTTCGTCTCGCTCTTCCTGGACCTTATGAGATGAGAATTCCATATCCTGCTCCTCTCGCTCTGTACATTTCTCTTCGAAATTCCCCTTGTTTTTCCAAAACATAGGCTTCCCTCCCAAAATTGGCCTGTGCCACCCTTTTCTGTGGTACTATAGTATCCTCTGCGGGCCGATACGCCAATACGAGATGTAATTAAGAAGGAATGAACGAAACGACCGTACTCGGATAAACCCAGATTGCTACATTTCTACTCTTGATGATACCAGCGACTGATAATATACTGTAATAGAGTTTTTGTGAAGGGGGTGGGAGTAAACAATTTTTATAAAAATTCCGTTTTTTCGTCTGAAGGGTAGGTTGTTTGGCTTCTTTGGGAAAGATCGCTTTTCTGCGATTTTCCAAAATTGAGGGGAGGATGTACTGTAATGAAAAAAGTCACACTTTTTGTTCTTACCGTATTCGTTCTTGCTGCGACTTTCTGCGGCGCTGCTTTTGCCAAGGAATTTCTTTCCATCGCCACCGGCGGCACCGGGGGAACCTACTATCCCTTGGGCGGGGGGATGGCAGAGATCCTGAACAGCAACGTTCCTGATGTCCAGGTTACCTCCGAAACAGGAAACGCTTCTGTGGCCAACATGAACCTCATTGGCACGGGGCAGATCGAAATGGCCTTCGCCCAGAACGATGTGGCCTACTGGGCATGGAAGGGCGAAGAGATGTTCAAGAAAGCCTTTCCGAATGTCCGGGGCGTAGCGGTACTCTACCCCGAGCACGTGCAGATGATTACTCTGAAAGAGACGGGGATCAAAACTTTTGACGACATCAAAGGGCAGCGGATCTCCGCAGGCGCCCCCGGCTCCGGCGTAGAAGCAGATGTACGGGCTCTCTTCGACGTAGCGGGAATGACCTACAAAGATGCCAAGGTGGACTTCCTCGATTTCAACAACACCACCTCCCGCTTCAAAGATGGACAGATTGACGCAGGCTTTGTGGTAGCCGGCTATCCCACCGCTTCCATCATGGATCTTGCCACCCTTAAGAACGTGGATCTCGTAAGCTTCAGCGACGAATTCCTCACTGCCCTTTCCGCAAAGTATCCCTTCTTCGCCAAGAGCGTTATCCCTGCAGGAACCTACACCGGCGTGGATCACGACGTACAGACCCCCGCAGTGATGGCCATGCTGGTCTGCCGGGAAGATCTTCCTGAGGATCTTGTCTACAAGCTCACCAAGGCTTTCTGGGAGAATGTACGGGATCTCGACAACGTTCATGCCAAGGCAAAGCTTATCACCCTGGAGACCGCTCTTGAGGGACTCTCTGTTCCTCTCCACCCCGGCGCAGCAAAGTACTACACCGAAGCAGGGCTTGAGATTCCCGAGCTTCACTAAGCATTACATGCTCCGGCAAATTGAGATATAAAAAAAAGGGGGGGGATCCTCCCCTTTTTTGTTGTTCTTCGCTTCTGCGAAAAGCGCCTCTACAGAACCCATCTCTGGTCTTTCCTGCTCTGAGCCTGCCGTAGCGTCTCCTCTTCTGCGGCGGCCTCGCGGATGGCTCGCAGACGCTGCTCCTGAGCTGCTGCTCCAAGGGCAGGATTCTCTTCTTCGGAGGCACGTTTTTCCAGAAGAAGTGCCTGATTCTCAGAGGAGCGAGATTCCTTCTTCACGAGAAGGGCGCTTAACGCACGCTCACGCCCTTCCGCCTCCTGGGAACGGGCTTTAAAGTATTCCTCCCGATTTTCCCTGGCTTTATCCAGAGCCTCCTGGCGGCTCCGCTTTTCCCATACCTTTTTGTTCTCTTCAAGCCCCTTTTTCACCGTCTCCTGGTGGCGCTCCATCATGTCATCCTGAGCACGATACAAGGTTCCCCTGGCATCGTGCAAGGCCTTTGCAAGATCTTCCTCCCGAGTTGCCCTGGTCCCGGAGGGAGGCGTTATGAGAGGCGCCTTTGCTCCGATACGGTTTACGGAATCCATACGGTTCCCCCCTTTCAGGCAGGTGCTCCTTGTATCTCCTATATCGGAGGAAACGCTGAAAAAGTGAAGACAATCCTTCGGAGATAACGGATCAAAGGAGCAAAAACGTTAGAATAGACAGCTCTGCTGTGCAGCAGGAAGAGTCGTTCGTAGCACGTTTATCACAAAGGACAACGTTTCATCTCTTCCATCCTCTTCTACCCTTTTCTATTTTATCAATTCCATGGTACTATCAAAAGGGAGTGATCTGTGATTCTTTGGGATCATTTTTTGCTTAAAATTCTCTCTTTAACCTTTGGGAAAGAGGTGTTTTGTGTGCGTGCTCTCGTTATTTACTATTCTCTTCAAGGCAACACCCGGTTTATAGCAGAAAAAATAGCCCAGGCGACAACGGCCGAAATTCTGCAGCTTTCCCCTCTCAAGGATATTCCTGCCAAGGGATTTCTCAAATATCTCCTTGGAGGAAAGGCAGCCCTATTAAAACAGGAGCCTCCTCTGGCCCCTCTCTCCAAAAACCCCCAGGAGTTCGATCTCCTCTTTCTCGGAACACCCGTCTGGGGAGGCACTCATGCCCCGGCATGGAATACGCTGTTTAAGGAACACCCTTTTTTCGGAAAGGAGCTGGCCCTTTTCTGCTGTCATGGAGGGGGAAAAGGAAAGGTTTTCACAAAAATGGAGGCTGCTCTCCCTCAGGGAAACCACCTTCTGGGGTGCATAGATTTCTGCGAACCGCTGAAAAAGGAGACCCCCCGGGCGATTTCCGAAAGCCAGGCCTGGGGAGTCGACATTCTCAAAAAAGCTTCACAGCGTCCGGACTGAGGGGCTTCAACGGGCTTCACTCCCTCTGAGAGATATTTTTTTCGAAAAAGCGCTCCCCACAGGGAAAAAGCTGTTTCTCCTGCTAAAAAAACGTATATAATGAGCTTTTGCAGCAATTGGCACACTTTGTTTTTACGGAGATGATTTTGTGGTGCATCATCGGCATTATAGAGTTTTCGGCATTGTCCAGGGGGTGGGATTCCGCCCTTTCTGCAAAAACCTTGCGGATCTGCTGAAGCTTACCGGAAACGTCCGGAACACAGGAAGAGGGGTAGAACTTCATCTTTTCGGCTCCTTACAAAATATCCAACGCTACATGAAGGAACTTGCTCATAAGGCTCCGCCTCTGGCGAAGGTAGCAGCGACAGAGCTTCTTCTGGAAGAGACACGTTCTGCTGGTGCACCCGGCGAGTTTTCTATCCTTTTAAGCGACTCGGAGAACAGGGGAGAAAGCTTTATTCCTCCCGATGTTGCTGCGTGCAGGGATTGCAGAAAGGATATGGAAACCCCCGGCAATCCCCGGTACGCCTACCCTTTTACAAACTGCACCAACTGCGGTCCTCGATTTACGATTATCCGGAATCTCCCCTATGACCGCCCTAATACCTCCATGGAGGCCTTTTCTCTCTGTCCTCTCTGCGCCAGAGAGTACCACGACCCCGAAAACCGACGCTATCATGCGCAGCCCGTGGCATGCCCCGAGTGCGGCCCCATCCTCTACGGATCCCACAAAAAAGGTCTGACCTTTTTGGAAGATGCGGCTCTGGAGGCAACAACGGAAATTCTTCACCATGGGGGGATTGCCGCCATCAAAGGGCTTGGGGGGTTTCATCTCGCATGCGATCCCCGAAACAGCGCCGCATTGCAACGACTTCGCCACCATAAGAGACGGCAGGACAAGCCTTTTGCTCTTATGGTAGCGAATCTGGAGGAGGCGGAGAAGTTGGTATTGCTGACGGAGAAGGGGAAAAAACTCCTCGCATCTCCCCAGGCTCCTATTCTTCTCTGTGAATCCCGAAAAGATACGGGGCTCTCTTCTCTGGTAGCACCAGATCAATCCCGGCTCGGCATCATGCTCCCCTACACGCCGCTCCATCTTCTCCTTTTCAAGAACTTTGCAGCTCTGGTGATGACGAGCGCAAATTACAGCGGGGATCCTCTTATTACCGACAATCGAACCGCCCTGAATCTCCTTAGGGAAAAAGAGGTGGATCTCGTGCTCTGGCATAATAGGGAGATTCTCCACCCTCTGGATGACAGCGTCCTGGCTCCCTGGAAAAAGGGGTTTTTCTTTCTCCGCCGAGCCAGGGGGTATGTGCCGAGCCCCTTTTTCCTGAAAGAGGAGGTCCCCTCCATCTGCGCCGCAGGAAGCGAAATGAAAGCCACCTTTGCCCTTGCTCAAAAGAGCACCCTTCTTCCGGGGCCCTATTTGGGAGATCTCAAAAACCTGGGGACTCACAGGCTTTATAAACGTTCTCTTCGACACTTTCTCGAACTCTTTCGCTACTCTCCGGAGTACCTTGCCTACGATCTTCACCCCCAGTACCTCTCCACACGAGCCGCCTCAGAGGTTCTTAGGATATCCCCAGAGGACCCCCTCCGAGGTCTTCCGGTGCAGCATCATCATGCGCACCTGGCAAGCTGTCTTTTTGAGCATGGCGAAGAGGGGAAGGCTCTCGGTATCATTCTGGATGGCACGGGGTACGGCACGGACGGCACGATTTGGGGAGGAGAATTTCTTTACGGAGACTACGCTTCCTTTTCCCGCAGGGGTTTTCTGCGCCCCTTTCCCCTTCTCGGAGGAGATCGGGCAATTTTTGAACCCTGGCGATCTGCGGTCTCTCTTCTTATGGAAAGCTTTCCTCTCTCAGAAGCTCGGGAGCTGCTTCTCCATCTCTGGCCTCAAGGACAATTTTTTTTCGAACAGCTCCCCCGGATAGTTGCTGCAAATATTCTTACAAGCTCCACAGGACGTCTCCTCGATGGCATCAGCAGCCTTATCACGGGAAAAAAAGAGAGTAGCTACGACGGACAGGCCCCTCTGGAATTAGAAGCGCTTGCCCTGGATTTCCATGCCCCGGAAGCACCTTTTGCAATCCATGAAGAAAACGACATCTATCATCTAGATTGGCGTCCTGCGGTACGCTGGCTTGTGGCAAAGAGAGATCGTCTATCACGTGAAAGCCTGGCCTCAGGCATTCATAAGGGGCTCGCCTCTGCTTTGGCAAAGACAGCCCAAAGCATCTGCGCCTCCGAAGGAATCTCTAAGGTGGCACTCTCTGGGGGGGTATGGCAAAATCGTCTCCTTGTGGACGAAACGACGGAAAGGCTGGAGCGGTACGGGCTAACCCCGCTGCTTCATCGGCGTATTGCTCCTAACGATGAGGGGGTTTCGGTGGGGCAGATCCTTGTAGCCTCAACAATGCTGCAAAATCGCTGAGCCACGAAGCTTTACCCGAAGAATAGGCATTCTCCTTTTCCATTCGCCCGCCACCAAGGGTATAAAAAGCACAAGCTCCGGAGTTCTCTTGCAACAAGAGG
>CAZIFL010000021.1:0-51799 GCA_964539095.1 uncultured Synergistaceae bacterium | reverse complement strand
TACCGCCCTTCTTGCCCGAAAAGGTCAGGTTCCTGATTTTGGGGGTATCGCCAAGGGGTACGCCGGAGACCGGGTACGGGATATTCTCAAAAACCACGGTATCTCCCAGGGACTCATCAATATGGGGGGAAACATTGCCGTTCTGGGGAGCAAACCCGGAGGAGCCCCCTGGAAGATAGGCATTCAAAATCCCCTGGAACCCCGGGGGGCTTTTCTCGGCGTTCTCTCCCTTTCGGATATGTCGGTGGTAACCTCGGGAAATTACGAGCGTTATTTCGAGCAGGAAGGGGTACGGTACCATCATATTCTTGACCCCCGCACAGGGTACCCCGCTTCCCAGGAGCTTCTCAGCGTTACCGTGGTTTGTAAGGACTCCCTTGAGGGGGATGCCCTTGCCACGGGGCTCTATGTGCTGGGGCTTTTGCGGGGAATCGAACTTGCAGAGCATCTTGAGGGCGTGGAAGCCCTTTTCGTGACGTCCGATCGCCGGATTATCGGGACCTCGGGAATCCCAAAGATCTTTATGCTTACCCAGAGGAGTTTTACCTTTGAAACCGGGGGATAAAATGCTGATAGTCCTTCTGACGTGTGCGGGGGCCCTTTGCCTTGCAGGATTTTTTTTCTGGAGGAGTGTTTCTACTCCGAAGGATTTTTCCGAAGCCCTCTCTGCGCTCTATGTGGTGGTGGAACAGGAGGGGGAGCAACGCCACCGGATTGATCTCACCCGGGTGGAGGCCCCTTATACGCTGCGACTGGAGAACGAGGGGGGGCATTATAACGTGCTGCTTCTGGAGCCCGGAAGAATCCGGTTTATCGAAGCAGATTGCCCGCATGGTGATTGCATCGCCTCGGGGTGGCTCTCCCGCCCGGGGGAGATGGCTCTCTGCCTTCCCCACAGAGTGCTGGTGCACATAGAGGGAATGCCGAAGGAGGCCTCGGTGGATGCGGTCTCCCATTAAGGCTCTTTCGAAAGATTTTAGAGGTTCTTCGCGGCAGCTTATTCTTACGGGGCTCCTGGGGGCTTTGGCCTTGGGGGTACACGCCGCAGAAGCCCAGATTCCTCTTCTTTTTCCGGGGGTGAAACCGGGATTTGCCAATGCGGTCTCTCTGGGAGCACTGGTACTGCTGGGGTGGAAAAGTGCTCTGGGCATTACGCTGCTTCGGGTCTGTATAAGCTTTCTTTTAGGGGGAAATCTTTTTGCCTTCGCCTGCAGCTTCGCGGGGGGGCTTTCAAGCCTAGGGGTAACGGCCTTTCTCTACCGACGTCTACCCCATTTTCTGAGTCTTCCTAGCATCAGCATTTTGGGAGCCCTCACCCATAATCTCGCTCAAATCACGGTGGTGGCCCTTTTAATGCACACCTCCAGAATTTTCCTCTATCTTCCCGTGCTTCTCTTTACGGGGGTTCTTTCAGGGCTCTGTGTGGGAATTCTCACCTCGCTACTTTGCAACAGACTGCAAAAACTAGGGATCTCCTCTCAAGGAGAGTTCTCTCCCCCCTCTAATTCTCCCGAGTAGACCCTTCTCATGTAAGCCCCGCCCCTGCCGTGAATGGCAGGGGCAGGGCTTTGCCTTGAGTTAATCTAAGAAATCCCTGAGGGGAAGGACGCGAAGGATTGATCCGGTGGGGCATGCCTCGGTGCAGACAGCACAGTTGACGCATTTTTCCGTATCTATCACGGGAAGGTTGCCTTTCATGGTGATGGCCTCTTCGGGACAGCTCCTCGCACAGAGGCCGCAGCCGATGCATCCCACCTGACAGACCTGACGAACCTCCTTGCCTTTTTCCGGAGAGTTACAGGCCACCAGGACGATCTGGGAAACCTTGCGAAGCTCTATAACATTTTTGGGACAGATATCGATACAAAGGCCACACCCCACGCAGAGAGCATCCGCTATCTCCGCAATGCCGTTTACGATGTGAATGGCGTCGAACTTACAGACATCCATACAGGTTCCAAAGCCCAAACAGCCATATTCACAGGCCTTGGGACCCCCGCCGGGGGTGATTACCGCCTTACGACAGTCGCGAACGCCGAAGTAGTCGTATTTCCAGAGAGCCTTGTCGGGAGAGCCACCACACTTAACAAAGGCGACTTTCCGCTCGGTCTTACCAGCAGCTACTCCCATGACCTCCGCAATCGCTTCTGTAGCAGAAGCACCTCCCACAATACAGAGGTTTACTTTTGCCTCCCCCGCCGCCACGGCTTCTGCGTAGGCATCACACCCCACATAGCCGCATGCGCCACAGTTCACACCCGGAAGAGTCTGCCGGATTGCAGCCACTCGAGGGTCCACGGATACCGCACATTTTTTGGAAGCATATCCCAGAAGCACCCCGAAGACCAATCCCAGAATGCCCAGAGTAAGGCCAGAAAGCAAAAGAAAATTCATAGTCACCATGACACACTCCTTCTTTCCTGCTGGCTAGACCAAACCGGAAAAACCGAGAAAGGCAATGGACATAAGCGCTGCGGTAATAAGCGATATCGGCAATCCTTGAAGCGCTTTGGGAACATTGGGATTCTCGAAAATCCGCTCCCGGAGGCCCGCCATAAGAACGATGGCCAGCAAAAAGCCGAGGGAGGCCCCCAGGGTATGCACCATGGATTCCAAAAGAGAATACCCCTCGTTCATGTTGATCACCGCAACTCCAAGCACTGCACAGTTTGTTGTAATAAGAGGAAGGAAAATCCCAAGAGCCTTATAAAGGTCGGGATGATACTTCCGCACCACAATTTCCACAAGCTGTACCAGAGCAGCGATGACAAGGATAAATGCCAGAGTGTAAAGATAGGTAATCCCAAGAGGAAGAAGAACGAGACTGTAGAGTAACCATGTCATAAGAGAGGCCAGAAACATGACGAAGATTACCGCAAAACCCATCCCCAAAGCAGTGCCAATCTTGGAAGAAACTCCCAGAAAGGGGCAGATGCCAAGAAATTTACTGAGCACGATATTGTTCGTCAGGAGAGCGCCGATAAAAATGCCGAAAAGGCTCATCTCGTATTCCTCCCGGAGTGTCTCATTTTAATGGAAGCAGCCATATCAAGAGCACTCCTTTCTGGAAGAGCAGGAGGAGCACCCTTTGCCGCAGGAGGGCACCTTAAGGAGTTTCTTTTTCTTCCGGATGTTATGATGGTTGATAAGTCCCATAATGATGCCCATAGCAAGAAAAGCTCCCGGAGCGAGCACCATGATGAGAGCAGGTTCATAGGCTCCTGGCATAACGCTGAAACCGAAGAGACTTCCCGCTCCGAGAAGTTCCCGGATGCCTCCGAGAAGAACCAGGGCCAGAGTAAACCCGAGCCCCATGCCGAGCCCATCCCAGAGGGATGCCAGGACAGAATGTTTCGATGCGTAGGCTTCGGCTCTGCCGAGAATAATGCAGTTCACCACGATAAGGGGTATAAATATACCCAGGGATCTATCCAGTCCGGGGGCCCAGGCCTGCATAAAAAACTGAATAAGCGTCACAAACCCTGCGATAATGACGATAAAGGCTGGAATCCGTATTTCGTCAGGAATAACTTTCCGAAGGGATCCGATAACAACGTTCGATCCCAGCAATACCGCAGTGGCCGCAAATCCCATCCCCAGCCCATTAGTGGCACTGGAGGTTACCGCCAGGGTGGGACACATGCCTATGGCCATGACGAAGATGGGATTTTCTTTTAGCACCCCGTTCTGCAACCGCTCCAGAAAAAGGCTCATCGTTATCGCTCCTCTCCCTCAGAAAAATGCTCCGTAACGAAGATAAGGGCTTTATCCACTCCCCGAGCTACTCCACGGGTAGTTATGGTAGCCCCCGTAATAGCCTGGATTCCATCTTCCCGAGAGGGAGGCTTTACTACTTTCAGGGGAGGTGTGCTCTTTCCATGAAACTGATCCAGAAAGGAGGATTCCGTAGCCCGGGCTCCAAGCCCCGGCGTCTCCTGATGCCCTAAGATCTGGACTCCTGAAACAACTCCTTCTCTACTCACGCCGACCATCAGAAGGATATCTCCCGCATACCCTTTGGTTGCCAGAGTGAGGGCATACCCTATCAAAACATCCTCTTTGTAGCCTTCATACATTTCGAAGAATCCTTCTTCCGAAGCTTCGGGGAGGGTTCTTTTTTCGAAAGTCTCTCCCAGAGGAAGCACTCTTCGGAGGGCATCCATTTTCTGGCGCATCTGAGAGCGGGCGATCGGTTCTTCAGTAATCTTGTAGGCGATGCCCAGAATCAGCCCTGTAAGCCCTGTAATGACGAGCAGTACTGCCCCAAGGCGAAAGCTTTTATTCATGGCCGTATCCTCCTCCGAAGGGACGGGGAATGACAAAACGGTCGATAAGAGGTACCAGAAGGTTCATGATGAGGATAGAGTAGGAAACACCCTCCGCATAGCCTCCGTAAAGACGAATGACTGTGGTGAGAATGCCGCATCCCAAGGCAAAGATCATCTCCCCCTGCTTGGTCATGGGAGATGTGGCGTAGTCCGTAGCCATGAAGAACGCTCCGAGAAAGAGCCCTCCTAAACAGGCTTCGTAGAAGGGGTTGGCGGTAAAGAACCCCTCTCGCCCTAAAAGAAAGGTGAGGAGCATGACGGTACCGATGTAGACAGTAGGAATATGCCAGGTAATCACCCTCCGGTAAAGGAGATAGGCGCCACCAAGAAGAAGTGCGAGCGCCGAAGTCTCTCCGATACACCCTCCCATCTGCCCGAGAAAGGCCTCTCCCAGTGAGGGGAGTATCCCTTCGGTTTCAGGATTTTTAAGCAGTTCCAGGGCTGTGGCACCGGAGACGCCGTCGATACTCCAGCGTGTCATCTGCACCGGCCAGGATGCCAAAAGAAACGCTCTGGCTCCCAGAGCAGGATTCATAATATTTTGCCCAAGCCCTCCAAAAAACTGCTTTACCACAACAATTGCAAAAACACCACCGACGAGCGGAATCCACCAAGGAGCATCGGGGGGAAGGTTCAGAGCGAGCAGAAGACCCGTTACGGCAGCACTCCCATCTTCCACGCTGATCTTTCCTCCCGCCATTTTCTGCCAGAGTGCCTCGGAGAGAATACAGGCAAGCACCCCAAGGGCCATGAGATTTGCCGCCTTAAGGCCAAAGAACCAGATAGCGGCAATCCCCGCAGGAGCCAGGGCGATAAGCACATCCCGCATGACAATGGGAATGGAGATATTCTCCGGTCGAATGTGAGGAGAAGAAGCACCGGTATAAAAGATATCCTGAAGAT
Organism: uncultured Synergistaceae bacterium; assembly: GCA_964539095.1. Taxonomy (GTDB): domain Bacteria; phylum Synergistota; class Synergistia; order Synergistales; family Aminiphilaceae; genus DAIPKP01. Next base: position 46,568 of record CAZIFL010000021.1, on the reverse strand, counting down.
TCACCTGGGGATTCATCGGGTGGCCTCTCTTTCCTTCTTTTTCCAGATCTCCCGAACGCTACGCTTTCCCTCTCGTACAGTCTGCACAAGATGGAGCTTTCCGGGGCAGGAGTAGGAGCAGCATCCGCACTCCATGCAGTTCATGCCGAGGGCGTTTTCAAAGCCCGCGTAATCTCTCCTGGTGGCGAGAAGGTAGAGGCGGTAGGGCATGAGCCCCAGAGGGCAGACATCCACACAACGGCCGCAGCGTATACAGGTTCGCTCCTCCTCGATGGTGTCCTCTTCGGGGGCAAGGCAGACAAATCCCGAGGTTCCCTTGATAACCGGCACGTCGAGCGATATGAGGGAAACACCCATCATGGGCCCCCCCGCAAGGACCATGGCAGGCTTTACCCGAAATCCTCCTGCGGCATCAAGAAGATCGAAAAAGGAGGTGCCGAGACGCACCCGGAAATTTCCCGGCCGGGCCACCGCCCCCCCCGCAATGGTGACAATCCGGGACATCACGGGGCGTCCTGTGGCAAAGATGTCGTAAATCTGGTAGGAGGTACGGGTATTGAGAACGATACACCCCACCTCGGAGGGAAGCTTTCCCAGAGGAACTTCTCTCCCCGTAACGGAATAGATGAGCATCTTCTCTGCTCCTTGGGGATACTTGGTCTTAACGACGCAGACCTCAAGATTCTCTCCGGGGAGAATCTGATTTCCCAAGGCTTCGATGGCATCAGGTTTGTTGTCCTCAAGCGTGAGCACCCCTCGTGCCCGCGGGAAAAGACGCAGGACAATCCGCAGCCCCTCTACAATCCCCTGGGCGTACTCCACCATAAGGCGCTGATCACAGGTAAGATAGGGCTCGCACTCTGCGCAGTTTATAAGAATATGGTCTATCTCACAGTTCGGCGGCGGGGTAAGTTTCGCGGCGGTGGGGAAACAGGCCCCCCCCTTGCCAACCACTCCGGCCTCACGGATAAATCTGCGAATTTCTTCGGGCGAGAGATCATCCACATTACGGGGGATCATCCCCTCTACCTGCTCGTAAAGGCCGTCATTTTTCACTGCCACCGCAAGAGATTTTGTCCCCATGGGAGTGAGTACAGGAGCAATTTTTTCAACTTTGCCGGAGATGCTCGAATGAACCGGAACAGAAACAAACGCTGAAGAATCCCCGATCTTTTCTCCCACAAGAACCCGATCCCCCACCTTTACCAAAGGCTCACAGGGAGCGCCAATGTGCTGCTGCATCGGAAAGAAAAGAATTTCCCGCTTAGGGGGAAGATCCACAATCTGCTTGGTTTCGGTACATCCTTTATTGTGGGGGGGATGGATCCCTCCTCGAAAGGTTCTCTGTCTCTTCATGCCTTGCCATGTCCCTCCTCTCAAACTTAACGAATCCTCTCGCCCCATGTGCACGAAATAACGAGATTTTGCGGCGCATTATAACACAGAAGCCTTTATTCTTGTACAACAAAGTTTTGCATACTGCATACGTAACTGAAAAGGCATCTCTCGAACAGGATAATCCCCTTGACGAGAATGTTTTCCCAACTCCCGGAGGTCGTGGTATCATTCTGCGGGAATCTCGAATGCAGAGGTTTATTTTTGCGATCAAAAGGAGAACATTATTCTGATGAACGAACTTCTTTGGCTTCTCATGTTAGGCTGTAATTTTGCCGGCATCTCCCTGGCGTATCGTTTCTGGGGGAAGATGGGGCTCTATTCCTGGATTGCCCTTGCGGCCATTGTCGCTAATATTCAGGTGCTGAAAACGGTAAGCCTTTTTGGCCTTACCGCCACTCTGGGTAATATCGTCTATGCCACTTCCTTTCTGGCTACGGATATTCTCTCCGAAAATTACGGAGCTAAGGCGGCGAAACAGGGGGTCTTTCTCGGTTTTTTCATTCTTGTGGCCTCCACCGTAATCATGCAGATAGCCCTTCTCTTTCGACCGGACGTTACAGACACCGCCCAGGGGGCTCTTCAGGCGATCTTTTCCGTGCTTCCTCGGATCACCGCCGCAAGTCTCTGCGCCTATCTTCTCTCCCAGTGGCATGATGTATGGGCCTACGATTTCTGGCGGAACAAATTTCCCTCGAAACGGCACATATGGATACGCAACAACTGCAGCACCCTGATCTCTCAGGCCATAGACTCTGCCATTTTCGTACTCCTGGCCTTTCTGGGAACATTCCCCCCGGGGGTGCTTTTGGAAATTTTCCTGAGCACCTATATTCTTAAGGGACTCGTAGCGCTGGGGGACACCCCTTTTGTCTATCTCGCGCGAAACTGGAAAGATGGGGGACATATCCCCTCGGAGAGGATGTTTTCTGAATGAGAAATCCGAAAATCCTTCTGGTAGTACTGCTGCTTTTTCTGGGAGCTTTTTATTTCTGGAATCTCGGAGGGCACGGCCTTCTGGAACCGGATGAGGGGCGCTATGCGGAAATTCCCCGGGAGATGCTTGAAAAGGGAGATTACATTACCCCTACTCTGAATTACGTTAAGTATTTCGAAAAACCCCCCCTTCACTACTGGTTTACCGCCCTTTCCATGAAGATCTTTGGAAAAAACGACGGGGCATCCCGTATACCCGTCGCCCTCGGAGGTCTTGGAGGCGTGGCCGCCACGGCCCTTTTTGGAATCCGTTTCTTCGGGGTTCTTCCAGGGCTTCTGGGGGGGTGGATTTTGGGGAGTTCTCTGATCTGGAGCATCCACGCGCAGCTTAATCTTATCGACATGACCCTTACATTTTTCCTCAGCCTCGGACTCTTTGCCTACTATCTGGGGATCCGCTCTTCCCGACGTTGGCTGCTTCTTTTCTACGCCTCTGCGGCTTTAGCAGTTCTTGCCAAGGGGCTTATCGGTGTGGTTCTCCCCGGAGCGATCATCTTTCTTTGGATATGCTGGCGTCGGGAATGGCGGCTCATCATCCGGAGCATCTCTCTTCCGGGGATAGTGCTCTTTCTGGCGATAACCCTCCCCTGGTTTGCCGAAGTCTGGCGGCGCAATCCCGAGTTCGGCTGGTTTTTCTTCGTGCACGAGCATTTTCTGCGCTATACCACCACCATACACTCCCGCTATGAGCCCTGGTGGTTTTTTCTTCCCATCCTCTTCGCCGGGACTCTCCCCTGGACAGGGGGAGTGCTTCGGGGATTCCGGAGAACCTACCGAGAACAGTTCCCCCAGGCTCAAGAGGATGGGCTCTTTTCCTACCTCTTTCTGTGGTTCGCTGTTATTCTGCTCTTCTTCTCCCTCTCCGGATCAAAGCTGATCCCCTATATTCTTCCGCTCTTTCCTCCTCTTGCCCTTTTTGGGTCTCTGGGAATGCAGAGTATGCGGGAGAGAGAGATCTCTCGAAAGAAGAAAATGCTTTTTGTCTTCTGGCCTCTCCTCTTTGCGATAGCCCTGGTGGTATACGCCCTGAAGGGGACGCATGTCCCTCTTGATGGAGTTTTTCCCGTGGTGGGATTTTTGGGAATAGTTCCCGCCTTTTTGGGACTCTACTTTGTGCTGCATAAAAAATCTCAAGGCTCTCCAAGCCTTCTTCTCTTGGTCATTCTCTTGGGGGCTTCCTATCTCGGGGGGGTAAAGTGTCTTGGCCCTCTTCTGGAGCCTACTCTTTCCGGAAAGGCTCTTGCGGAACTCATTCAGGAGGAGCGCCTTCCTGAGGAGACCGTCCTCTGCTACGCCACGTACGTGCAGGGATTGCCCTTCTACCTGAAGGAGCGGGTTGCTCTAGGAGAATACGAGGGAGAGCTTGCCTTTGGAAAAAACCAGGACCCCGAGGGCTCCAGAGAGTGGTTCCTTTCGAGGGAAGATGTACAAAATCTGTGGAAAGATCCGGAACGCCGCGTTTTGCTGATACTTCCGAATGAGGATACCTCTTTCTGGGAGAGGCTGGATCTTACACCGGGTATTTTTCTCGGCACCCGTGGGAAGATGCTTCTCTTCCGAAAGAATATGGAGAATACGAGATCCACGGAACAGGGGATCGAAGAGAACCTCAAGATTCACGACTACACCGCCCGACATATACGGGAAAATGAGGAGGAAAAACCATGACAGAAAGCTATCTTCCCTTTGCACGACCCCACATGGAGGAGGCAGAGATACAGGAAGTAGTGGAATCTCTCCGCTCAGGATGGATTACCACGGGGCCTAAGGTACAGCAGTTCGAGAAGAATTTTGCATCCTATGTGGATACCCCCTTTGCCCTGGGAGTATCCTCTGCCACGGCGGGTCTGCATCTGGCCCTTCTTGCACTGGGGGTAAAACCGGGAGACGAGGTAATCACCACTCCCATGACCTTCGTAGCCACGGTAAACGCCATTATCATGGCCGGAGGAACTCCGGTGCTGGCGGATGTGGATCCCCTCAGCTGGAATCTCTCCCCCGAAGATGTGGAACGCCGGATCACCCCCCGAACCAGGGGAATTCTGCCGGTGCACTTTGCGGGGCGCCCCTGCGACATGAAAGCTTTGGAAAAGATCGCAGAAAAGCACGATCTTTTTATTCTTGAGGATGCCGCCCACGCACTTGGGAGCCGTATCGGTAAGGAGCATGTGGGACGGGGAACCGGAAAAAAACGGATGGGGGTCTTCAGCTTTCACCCCGCCAAAAACATTACCACCGGTGAAGGGGGAATGGTCTGCACCGGAGATGAGGAACATGCAGAATCCGTGAGCATTCTCCGACAGCACGGCATGTCCAAGGGAGCCTGGAAACGCTTCTCCTCCTCGGGAACCCCGGAGTACGAGGTGCTGCTTCAGGGTTGGAAGGCCAACATGATGGATATTCAGGCCGCTTTGGGGCTGCATCAGCTCCCCCGGCTGGAGAGGTTTAATGAAATTCGCAGAAATATTGTGGCCCGGTACCGGGAAGAACTCCACGGTTGTCCCGGCCTGCTACTCCCCTCCAAGGAAGAAGAGGGTACCACCCACGCCTGGCACATCTTCACTCCTCTGATCCTCGAAGGCCGACGGGGCTCTCTGATAGAACACCTGAAAAATCTCCAGATCGGCACGGGGATTCACTACATCGGAGTGCACTGCTATCACTATTATCAGGAGCGGTTCGGATGGAGCAGAGATGCCTTTCCTGAAGCAACAAAGGTCTCCGATGCCATTCTCTCGCTCCCCCTCTTTCCCGATATGACTGAGGGGGATACGGAGCGGGTTATCCGGGGCGTTCGAAGCTTTTTCGAGGGATCTCCCGCATGACTGCCCCGATTCTTTCGGTGATCGTTCCGGTCTACAATGAAGAAGAGGTGCTTCCCGCCCTCTTGGAACGCCTGCTCCCGGTTATGAAGAACCTGAAGGTGTCGGGGGAGCTTGTTTTCGTGAACGACGGCAGCCGGGACCGTTCTCTTGCCATTCTTCTGGCATGCCGGGAAAAAGAGCCCGAACTACTCCGCATCGTCGATCTGAACGGCAATTTTGGTCAGCATATGGCCATTCTCGCCGCCTTTCAGGAGTGCCGGGGAGAGTATGTCATCACCCTGGACGGAGATCTTCAGAACCCTCCGGAGGAGATCCCCAAGGTGCTTGAAGCTCTTCAAAGTGGATACGATGTGGTCGGTACGGTTCGGCAGGATCGTCGGGATCCTCTCTTCCGCAAAACCGTCTCCTGGATGGCCAACGCCCTCACGAACCGAATCACCCGGCTGGATATCAGAGATTACGGCTGCATGCTCCGGGGCTACTCCAGGAACGTAGTAGATCTTATCAACCAGTGCCGCGAGAGCACCACCTTCATCCCGGCACTGGCAAAGACCTTTGCCCAGAACCCCGTGGAAATTCCGGTGCAGCATGAGGAGCGTGTCCTGGGGAAATCCAAGTACGGCATCTATAAGCTCCTACGACTGAACTTCGACCTCATGACGGGATTTTCTCTCTTTCCCCTTCAGGCCCTCACCATGCTGGGGATGGCGGTCTCCTTCGGCAGCCTTCTCTTTGTGGTCTTTCTTGCACTTCGACGGTTTATTCTTGGGCCTGAAGCGGAAGGGGTCTTTACCCTCATGGGGATTAACTTTTTTCTCATGGGGATCACCCTCCTCTGCCTCGGTATTGTAGGAGAATACGTGGGGCGCATCTATCAGGAGGTGCGGCGGCGGCCGCGCTACGTGATACGGCATATTTGGGATAATACGAATAATGAATAAATGGCACGCCGCATGCAATGCTGTGCACCATCATATACACAAAGAGGAAGAATCCTATGAAAAATAAAAAAAATCCTCGAGTAGTACTCTGTGCCTACAGCGAGGTGGGGGCGGTCTGCCTTGAGACGCTCCTGCGCCTCAAGGCAAACCTCGTGGGAGTCTTTACCTATCGGGATGATCCAAAGGAAAATAGCTGGTTCCGGTCGGTGGAGACAATCGCAGAGAAAGCGCGGATTCCCGTCTACACCCCCGAAGGTTTTGACAACCCCGAGGATCGCAAGCGCCTTCTGGAGCTTAGACCAGATCTTCTTCTCTCGTGCTACTACCGGCATCTTCTCCCGAGAGAGCTTTTGGAGGCCCCTTCTCTGGGAGCTTGGAACATGCACGGCTCACTGCTTCCCAAGTATCGAGGCAGGGCCTGTATTAACTGGGCCCTTCTCAAGGGAGAGACCGAGACCGGAGTAACGCTCCATGCCATGACGGAAAAGCCCGATCAGGGTGATATCCTCGGGCAGGAGCGGGTCACCATCCCCCGGCACTACACCGCCCTGGATCTCTCTCTGGACTGTGCTGCGGCTGCGGGGCGGCTTCTGCGCCGCTCATGGAAGAACCTTCTTTCGGGAAATCCCCCCCGCACGCCTCAGGATTCGAGTCAGGCCAGCTATTTCGGAGGACGCAAGCCCGAAGACGGGCGTATCGACTGGAGCGCCTCCGCCGAAGAGGTCTATAATCTGGTGCGAGCAGTCACCCGCCCCTGGCCGGGAGCCTTTACTACCTGGAAGGGAGAAAAGATCTTTGTCTGGTGGGGATATCCCCGGCGGGAAAAGTCTGGGGGCTCCCCCGGGGAGATCCTTTCGCTGGATCCCCTGGAGATCGCCACGGGAGAGGGTATTTTCGTATTAGAGACAGTGCAGACCCAGGGAGGGGCGGAACAGACCGCCAGAGCCTGGGGTATGGACGAAAAAATCGAGTGCGGGAGCATAGTTGGATCCAAATAGTCAATAAATTTACAACTTCATGTCTTGTTCTCCTCATACTGGTTTTCTGCTTTTTCTGATTTTCTTTTTTCAGCCAATAGCCACTGGCAATGAGTCACTCGATTTTAAGGGAGGATATTTTGTGAAAATTTTTATTATGGGCATCAACGGCTTCATCGGCACCCATCTGCTTCGCCACATCCTGGAGGGGACCTCCTGGGAGGTTCGTGGGTTTGACATCCAGGATACCAACATACAGGGAATTGCCTCTCCCCGATGCAGCTTTTTCAAGGGGGATATCTTTCATGAAGATGCTCTTCTAGAGGAGCACGTGGCCTGGGCGGATGTGGTGATCCCCCTGGCGGGAATCGCCAGGCCCGCTCTCTATATAACCAACCCTCTTCTGGTATACGAGTTGGATTACGAGCAGAATCTCAAAGTGGTGCGGATGTGCGTGAAACACAATAAAAGGGTCATCTTTCCCTCAACCTCCGAGGTCTACGGCATGACCGAGGGGATTTTACACGAAGACCGCACCCCTCTCACGGTGGGTCCCATTGTGAATACCCGGTGGATCTACAGCTGCGCCAAACAGATGATGGATCGGGTTATCGCCGCCTACGGCGTGCAGCACGGTTTGCGTTACACATGCTTCCGCCCCTTCAACTGGCTTGGCAAGGGGCTGGATACTTTTGAGGATGCGGCGCAAAATCAGGCCCGGTCGGTGACCCAGTTCCTCCATAACATCCTGGAGAATAAACCCATCCGGCTTGTGAACGGAGGGCAGCAACGGCGAAGCTTCACCCATATTGACGACGGCATCCGGGGACTTATGGCGATTATCCGCAACGAAAACCGGGCTGCGGAGGGACAGATTTTTAATATCGGAAACCCCCGAAACAACGCCTCCATCCAGGAGCTTGCGGAGGCGGTGCGGGATGCGGTGTGCGAACATCCCAAATATGCGGAAAAGGGGGAAAACGCCCTCATTGAGGTGGTAGAGGCAGAGGCCTATTACGGCAAGGGCTACGAAGACGTGCCGGATCGCATCCCTTCCATTGAGAAAGCCCAAGAGCTTTTGAACTGGGCTCCGGAGATGAATTTCACCGACACCATCCGCAGCGTGGTGGCGGACTACCTGGAGGAGTAAGGGATGGCCCGGATAGGCTTGAAGGTGGATGTGGATACGCTACAGGGGCATACCGAAGGAGTTCCCCGGCTTCTGAAGCTTCTGGAAAAGCACGCCCTCCGGGGGAGTTTTTTCTTTTCCCTGGGGCCGGATAACTCCGGAAGGGCTTTGATACGTATTCTTCGCCCGGGATTTCTCCAGAAGATGCGCCGCACCGGAGCCGCCAGTACCTATGGGCTGAAAACCCTTTTCTACGGCACCCTGCTTCGGGCTCCCCATATCGGTGCCACCGCCCCGGAGGTAATCCGGGCTACTAAAAATGCAGGGCACGAAGTGGGGCTCCACGCCTGGGATCACGTGACCTGGCAAGACTGGCTTCCTCGGTTTTCCGTCAAAACCCTGGAGCGCCACGTAAGACTGGGAAGAGAAGGCCTGAAAGCTCTCACGGGGGAACTCCCCGTAAGCTGTGCCGCCCCGGGATGGCAGATCTCGGCTCCCGCCCTGGCACTGGAAGAACGAGACAATCTACTCTATGCCAGCGATACCCGGGGAGTCTCTCCCTTTTTTCCTATCATGGCAGGAAAGAGATTCTCGGTGCTTCAGCTTCCCACCACCCTCCCCACACTGGATGAACTGTGGGGGCAGAAAGATCTTTCTCCAGAAAAGATCAATGATCTCTATCTGAAACAGCTTGGAAAATCCGACTTTCAGGTGCATACTATTCATGCGGAGATGGAGGGGATGGCCCATCTGGAGCTTTTCGAAGATCTTCTTCTGCGCATGATTGCAGAGGGACATGAGATCTGTGCTCTAGAAGATCTTGCAAAGGATCTGCTTGAAAAAGAGAACAAAAATCCCCGCACTCTTCCCAGGGAAGAAATTATCTTTCGAAAAATTCCCGGACGGGCGGGGAAAGTAGCATGCCAGAGCAGCATGCTGGGCGAGTAGAAAAAAATTTTGGACTGTGGAGATCCTTTACTTTCCCTCATGTCTCACCGGAAAAATCTTGTAAAGATTTCTTTTCATGAAAGGAGCACATACCATGTTCTGTACAATTACTGACTCCAGGAAAAACAAACAAGCTCTGTCTTTTCTCGCCCTCCTGCTCCTCTTCTTTCTTTCTCCCTCTTCCCTCTGGGGAGAAGAACCCACAGACTATGCAAACCCCGCAAACTGGTCCATTCTCTGTAACGATACTATCCACGATACGGACGTGTTTTTTGTACATCCCACCACCTACGGAGGCCCCGCAAAGGGCAACTATAATGCGAATCTTCGGGATGAAAAGCTGAACGAAAAGACAGATGCAGGAGCCATCATCCCCATAACTCAGGCTTTCAAAGAAAACTGCAATGTTTTCGCTCCCCGATATCGTCAAATGAACATTGAGGTTTTAAGCATGTCTGAAGAAAAAAGACGCGAGTATCTGCGACTTCCTGTGGAAGACATCCTTCAGGCCTTTACCTATTACCTGAAAAACCTCAATGGAGGACGCCCTTTTATTCTGGCAAGCCATAGCCAGGGCTCCAATGTCTTACAGGTCCTTCTCCTTTCCCATCCGGAACTGTTTCTCAACGAACGGCTCGTGGCAGCCTACATGCCGGGATGGACCTTTACCGAAGAGGATCTTCGTAAAATAGGGCTGCCCCTCGGAAGGAGCCCGGAAGAAACCGGGGTGCTTCTTACCTGGAATACCGTGGGGCCCGGAGGTTCCTCCCCCACTCTCTCCGAGGGAGCTTTGTGCGTTAATCCTCTTTCCTGGACCACCGACTCCGAAGAATATCCCGCATCTGTAAACAAGGGAGCCCGAATCCTCCTCTCTCCGGGAAATTTTTTGAAAATCCCTCACTTTACTTCCGCCCGTATCAACCCTCAAGGAGGCTTGGAAATTCCCACCCCGGAACCAAAAGTTTTCGAACAACTCAACATGTCCATGGGAAAAGAGTGCTATCATCGGTACGATTACGACTTTTTCTTTTACAACATCCGGGACAATATAGCCCTGCGATGCGAGGCATATCGTAGGGCTCACAAAGAGGATAAAGCGGTTGAAAAAACACCATAATCCATGGTAAGGAGAACAGGGGAATTCCACATGGGGATACATAAAAAGGGGGAACTAGGACTTGCTCTGGGAAGCGGCGCTGCTCGGGGCATGGCTCATATTGGGGTACTCCGGGCTCTAGAGGAGGAAGGTTTAAAACCGGATATCGTGGTAGGCACAAGCATCGGTGCCCTGGTGGGGGGCATGTACGCCGCAGGAAAGCTCGAAGATTTTACGGAGATTGCTCTGGGGCTTAACTGGAAAGAGATCGCCCGATATCTTGCGGAGGTCTCCTTTCCCCGGTCGGGATTGCTTGAAGGCACTAAAATAACTGAACTTCTTACCGAGATTGTGGGGAAACAGAGGCTGGAGGATCTCCCGATTCTCTTCCGGAGCGTGGCCACAAATATTGTGAGTGGCGAAGAGGTAGTTATTCAGGAAGGGGAACTTGTGAAGGCCATTCGGGCAAGCATTGCGGTCCCCGGTGTATTCACCCCCGCTCGTTACGGAGAGGCCTTTCTCGTAGATGGGGGCATGGTAAATCCTGTTCCGGTAAACATCTGCCGGAATCTCGGAGCGCAACGTGTTATAGCGGTGGATCTCAACCACGGCCGCATGGCAGATGTTTTTCCAAAGAACGCACCGGAGGAGTTACAGCAGAAGGAACTTCCCGCCCCTACTTCTCAAGCCAGAAAAGATGCTACGAGGGTCTTCGCCTGGATTGAAAAGAACACCAAGCAGTTCGATGTGAGCTTTCTGGATTCCTTCAAAGAGTGGATGGAGCGGAAACCCATGCCAAACATCTTTGATGTGCTGGGAAACTCCATACGCATCATGGAAGAACAGATTGCCAGCAATCGGCTGAAGATTGATGTGCCAGATCTGCTCATCCAACCCGAGGTGGGATCTGTCCGCTTTCTGGAATTCCACCTCACCCGGGAGATGATTCAGGAGGGCTACCGATCCACAAAAGAGGCTCTTAAAGATGCTTCTTTCTAATTTTTACAAAAAAACAGGGAAAGAAATTCTCCGGGAGTCATGACACGCACGGAATGAGGTAAAACTTCCCTGGAAACTATCTCCTGAGGAAAATGCTTCATATTCCCTGTCACAATGGGAATACCCCCAGCTCCAAGAGCAACTGCGAGAAATTTCTCGTCCTCTGGGTCCGGAAGGAATGGGGAGTACGGAAGGGGGAAGGGAGACACGGGCTCAAAAAAATGACGCAATCCCTTAGCGAGAGAAGAAAGGTGCTCCCTAGAAAATTTAAATTTTGCACGAAGGAGCACGTCAAAATATTCTGCAAAAACAAGGGCATCCGCCACAGGAAAAACCTTTCCGCTCAAAATGAGGTTGAGCACGATAGCAGGCTTACCCGAGGGAGAGAGCAGGGCAGAGACAAAGACATTGGTATCCACCACCACCCGCAAAAGAGGCGAGTTCATTCTTCCCGCCCCTTTTCCTTTCGGGTTGCCTGAATTTCTGCATCAATCTCTTCCATACTCAGGTTTTGCAAACCCCTTTCGAGAGAGCTTTTCCGGATTTTTTCCACCGCTCTCATAGCCTGGGCCTGTCGAAAACTTGCCACGATATCTTCAATATCCTCAAAATCCTCCAGGGGAAAACAGAGAGCCCTTGGTCGATTGTTCGAGGTAAGCACCCGATATTCCTCATCGCCATAAAGAACCGCAGGGTTTTTTTTAATCTCTCGAATCGCCACTATTTTCACGCAAAACACCCCCCAAAAAAGCATACGAAACACCCTACATCACGTTCCATTATAGCACATATTGCAACTACACAATCTCGCACATGACGCACATAAAAAACCCTCCAGGCGCAAAAATGGCCGCATCTGGAGGGCTACTTTGCTACGCTGCTACTCTTCGAAACAACTCCCTCCGATGAACTCCCGAAGAATAGAGGTGTTCGGCACGTGATCCGAAGGAATGGCAGGAACAAACCGCAGCATGGCAAGCATGCGCTGGGCCTCTCCGAAGGCGGGAGATGTCTCGGGAATCCGTCGCAGGAGGGGCTCCGCATACCCCTTAAGCACCGGCAACTCGTAAACCAGGGCGGTGTTGAACATGGCATCTGCCCGGCACTGATAGGGGAAGATGTAATCGAAGGCTCCCTGATTGACCCCGGGCCACTGAAGAATGGTGGTCTCCGGCGTCTTTCCCCGGGTGCGGTAATCCCTCACAAGCCTACGGAAAAAACGGTTATCCGTGGTACTGGTGCGATTATGCCTGTCCAGGCAGACCCCTGTAAGGGGGGAGACAAAGATGCCGAACTTCATCTCTCCCGAAACAGATTCGCTAATTTTTTCATTGAGGCCATGAATCCCCTCAATGATAACGATATCTCTCTCTCCAAGTTGCAGCGAGCGCCCCTTTTCCCGCTGCCCCGTAATAAAGTTAAATTTAGGGAGCTGCACCTCCCGACCTTTCAGAAGGTTCGCAAGATGCTCGTTGATGAGCGGAACATCCAGAGCTTCAAGACACTCAAAGTTATACTCTCCCTTTTCATCACGCGGAGTATGCTCTCGATTTACAAAATAATCATCCAGGGGGATCGCCACGGGATTGTACCCCATGCTCTGGAGCAGCACAGAGAGTTTTCGGGAGGTAGTGGTTTTTCCCGATGCGGAGGGCCCGGCCATGCTGATGAGGCGTACCGATCCCCGCCGTACAATCTCCTCGGCGATACGGTTAAGCCGTTGATCATGAAAAGCTTCGGAGACGAGCATGAGGTCCAGGAATTTGCCTTCGGCGATCTTCTCGTGAAGATTCGCCATGGTGCTGACCCCCAAAATATCCAACCAGGAGCGGAACTCTTTGAACACCGATAAAAGTTTGGGCGCGGGTTGATACGGGGGGACGCTGCGGGGAAATTCCTCTGTAGGAAAACGCAGCACCATCCCTCCATCCTGGGGGAGAAGATCAAAGACCGGAACATACCCCGAGGAGGGAGCCAGTGGGGCATAAAAAAGCCCGTAGGTACCGTCACAGCGATAGAGTTCCACAGGATCCTGCACTGCCCAACGAAGCAACTTTGCCTTATCTTCATTCTCCTGCGAGATAAAGATTCTCACCGCCCGATCCAGAGAATGCACCTCCCGACGGATGGGGACATTCCTGCGGATAAGGTCGATCATAAACTTTTTTATCTCTGCCACCTGATCCGGGGTAATCTCTCCCGAAGGCACCTCGCAGAAATAGGCTTTGCTGAGAGAGTGGCGGATATCCACATCCTTCCCCAGCACCTTCCGGGAAGCGAAGATGAGGAGCAACGAGAGTGTTCTTCGATAGACGTTGAGCCCCTCCCGGCTCCTCGTATCCACAAGCTCTACCTCCGCATTATCATCCAGAGTCCAGTGAAGAGAGCGAAGATAGCCGTTCACCCGCCATGCCACGATTTCATCCTTCAGAGAAAGCCCTAAAGACTCAAGCACCTCCTGACCTGTAATGGCCTCGCGAAAATGCAAAGATCCCCTGTTTTTGATGTTTACACAAAAGGACATACAAATCCTCCTCCACTCACCATTTTTCATGCCACGGGACGCTACGGGGGCAACGCTCCCACATGCCTCTTTACGGAGATTTTTTCAGAAGGCTTCAAAAAAATACCCTCCAGAGGATTCCCTTATTGTACCTTCTCTGCCATTCTTGCCAAGAGAGAAAATTTCTGTTACTTTCTCTCTGGACCGCCCGCCAGTATACAGAAAAATACTTCTTTCGGTTCAACCAAAGGAGATGGACCGTTTCAAGGAATTCCAATCCCAAAGCAGAGCGCATGTTTCAACCAGCTTTTGCAGTGCTTTAACAAGAATCTTGCTTGCTCAAAACTGCGAAAACGAGTAATTGTGCACAATTGCAAGACTTCTCGATAAGTCTTGCACAAATAGGTCGAAAATGGTATAAAGTGCACTGGGTGGTCCAGACAGGAGGCGACGGGATGACCGAAAAAAAAGTACGCCAGACACGCATATACGAAAAAGTGGTGGAAGAGCTTAAGGGTCTTATCAGTGCGGGCTCTCTCCGCCCGGGAGAACCTCTCCCTCCGGAACGGCAGCTTATGGAGGAGATCGGCGTAAGCCGGAGTTCTCTTCGGGAGGCTTTTCGAGTGCTGGAACTTATGGGCCTCATTGAGAGCATCCCCGGCAAGGGACGTTTCGTCCGGAAACCCCGAAAGGAGACAGGAGCGCCGGTACGAACGGAGCAGCTTGAAGATAACGCCATTCTTGAGCTTATGGAAGCCCGAAGGGTTCTTGACCCTGCCATCGCCTCAGAAGCGGCACGCCGGGCCTTTCCTTCCGATCTCACCAAGCTCCGCAGGCTTCTCTCCCCTCCTCATGAGGAAGGGGTGGAAGAGATTGAATTCCGGGCTAAGACAGATTTCAACTTCCACTATGCTCTGGCGGAAGCCACGAAAAACTTCGTCTTTGTGAACATCGTGAAGATGACCTTCAACCTGATCATGGCAACTCACGAACGCATCTACACGCTCCTGAGCGACAAGGAAGCCTACATCAATGAGCACCGGACCATCTACGAGGCCATTCTGGATCACGATCCCGAAAGGGCTTCTCAAGCAGCGCACCAGCACATTGAGCGGATTTACCGAAATCTCCAGGATGCCATCGCCCTGGAGGAATCGAGCCAAACGGCACCCTGAAGGGGTGCTCCATATTCCGAGGAGGGATTGTATTATGAAGGATCGTATCAGAAAGTGCTTTCCGGAAATCGAATGGATCAGCGATAAGGATCTCCAGGAAAAAGTAGTCGCCACCTATGAGGATGCCCTGAAGATCGGCGGATGGGAGCCGGAAGATATGGCAAAGATCCCCTTTACCCTTCTTATCAAGGAATGCCCCGCCTCCTTCCTCACCCATACCCGAGGGGTTACCCGGATCTGCAAGGTTGCCATGGAGGAGTACAATGTTCTCTACAAGGACGAGGGTGGCTTCCATCTCGATAACGACATTCTCATCGCCGCCGCCCTGCTTCACGATGTGGGCAAGCTTGTAGAGTACGAGCGCAAACCCGATGGACAGGTCGTAAAGTCCAAGCTGGGGAAAGATCTGCGCCACCCCTTCTCCGGCACCGGCCTTGCCATGAAGCACGGCGTCTCCTCGGATATCTGCCACTGCATCGCTGTACACGCTGGTGAAGGAGACGGAGGATACCGCTCTCCCGAGGCAGTTATGGTCAATAAGGCAGACTTCATGAATTTTGAGACCATCAAGTCTTTCCTGGGGCTCAAGTAGAACTACCGGAAAGTAGCATCCTAGCAGTAGCTGTCTATTTTATTCAGGAGGTGTCGGCATGGGTAAGACGATGATCGAAAAGATCATTCAGCGAGCATCCGGAAAGGATGCGAAGGTAGGAGACCGGGTATGGTGCAACATCGACCTTTCCACCGCCCGGGATTTCGGAGGAGCCAACTGCGTACTGCAGTTTGAGGAGATCACCGAGAAAAAGGGGAAGGTTTGGGATCCTGAGAAGGTAGCCTTTACCTTCGACCTTCAGGCTCCCGCTCATACAGAGAAAGTTTCCAACAACCAGAAGATCATCCGGGAGTTCGCCAAGAGACAGGGAATTTCCAAGGTTTTTGACGTCAATCACGGTATCGGCCAGCACGTGCTTCTGGAGAACGGCCACGTTCTCCCTGGAGACGTTATCCTTGGCACCGACAGCCACATGAACCTTCTCGGCGCTGTGGGAGCCTTTGCCACCGGTGTGGGGAACACGGATATCGTGGCCTCCTGGTTCGAAGGGACCAACTGGTTCCGGGTTCCCGAGAGCATGAAAGTTACCGTTAAAGGCTCCTTTGGCAAGGGGGTCTGCATGCGCGACTTTCTCACCTTTGTGGTGGGCGAACTCGGAGCGGCAGGGATGTTCTTCCGTTCCACCGAGTTCACCGGTCCCACCATTGAGAAGGCCAGCCTGGCTGACAGGATCACCCTTTGCTCCATGGTTACCGAGATGAGCGGCAAGGTCGGCCTCATCCTTCCTAACGGAGACGTTCTTGAGTGGCTCGCAGGCCGTGCGGGAGACGTGGTCCGGGAGCGCGTTGAAGCGATTAAGCCCGATGCAGACGCAGTCTATGTGGAAGAGCTTTCCTACGACGTGAGCAATCTGGAGCCCATGGCCTCCTGTCCCGATGCTCCGGATAACGTCAAGAAGGTCAAAGATGTAGCTGGAAATGCTATCGATCAGGTACATATTGGATCCTGTTCCAACGGACGCTACGAGGACATCAAAGCTGCCTACGACATTCTCAAGGCCGCAGGCTTCCCCCAGGTAGCTCCCTCTTGCCGCACCATCATCACCCCCAGCACTACCGAGGTGATGAAGCAGTGCGTGAAGGAAGGATTTGTCGGAGCCTTCCTGGAGGCGGGGATCGTCTTCACCAACCCCACCTGCTCTCTCTGCACGGCGGAGCACTACGGTGCCCTCCCCAACGGAGACGTGGGAATCTCTACCACCAACCGGAACTTCATCGGCAAGGTGGGCAAGGGAAGCCATACCTACCTTATGAGCCCCATGTCTGCCATGGCCTCGGCTATCCGTGGGGTCATCACGGATCCCCGGGACATTCTCGGTTAGGAAGAAGGAGGAACGATAATGGAAAACACAATCCTTCGCGGACGGGCATGGGTTTTCGATGACGACGTGGATACGGACCTGATCTACCACAATAAGTATCTCGCCGAGACGGATCCCAAGGAAATGCCCCAGTACTCTTTTGAATACTATCCTGGCAAGGAGCATTTTGCCAAGGAAGTAAAGCCCGGAGATATCGTGGTAGCAGGACGTAACTTCGGCTGTGGCTCCTCCCGTGAGCATGCGGTGTACTGTCTGAAGTATGCGGGGGTTCCCGTGGTGTTGGCAGACTCCTTCTCCCGAATCTACTATCGTAACGCCGTGAATAACGGCTACCCCGTCCTCTTCGCTCCCGGAGTGGCCAAGATATTCAAGGACGGCGACGAAATTGAAGTAGACATGGCAACCGGAACGATCACGAATCTTACCACGGGCAAATCCATGCACGGAGATGCCGTGGCAGATCTCGAAAAAGACATCATGGCAGCCGGCGGACTCATCGAGTATCTCAAATCCAAGGCTCTCAAGTAGGAGGCGCACCATGGGCAAAACGTTCGCTGAAAAGGTTCTCGGCAAATTTGCCAAAAAGGACGTGGTGGCGGGAGAAGTTGTCACCGTGGAGCCCCATTTCTGCATGAGCCATGACAATGCCGCTCCCATAGCCAAAACCTTCAAGAAAATCGGCGTAAGCAAGGTCTGGGATCCAAGCCACATCGTCTTCATCCTGGATCACGCGGTGCCGGCTCCCTCGGACAAGCATGCCATCAACCACTACGAGATTCGCGAGTTTGTGGAAGCCCAGGGAATCCCCAACTTCTATGACGTTACCAGCAAGGGCGGCGTCTGCCATCAGGTAATGTGTGACGAGGGCTTTGCTCTTCCAGGACTCATCATGGTGGGGAGCGATAGCCACACCTGTACCTACGGGGCCTATGGCGCCTTCTCCACCGGCATCGGCCGCAGTGAAATGGCGGCTACCTGGGCAACCGGGAAGATCTGGTTTAAGGTTCCCGACAGCATGAAGATCACCGTTACGGGAACGCTCCCCAAGGGGGTCTCTTCCAAGGATCTTATTCTGAAGATCATCGGGGATATCAAGGCGGACGGAGCAGACTACATGTCCGTGGAGTTCCACGGCTCCGGCATTGAGGCCATGACTATTGCGGAGCGCATGACCCTCACCAACATGGGGATCGAGATGGGAGCCAAAAACGCTGTCTGTCCTCCGGATGCCAAGGTTATGGCCGCCATCGAAGGCAAGCAGAAAACAGAGGATTGGGAGGCTATCTGGGCAGATGAGGATGCCACCTACATTCAAGAGCTGCACTACGATCTGGGAGATCTCGTCCCCTGCGTGGCAAAGCCCCATACTGTAGACAACTACGCCCCCATCGACGAGGTAAAGGGTCAGAAGATTCATCAGGCCTTTCTCGGAAGCTGCACCAACGGACGGATCGAAGATCTTCGTGAAGCCGCGGGAGTTCTTAAGGGAAAGAACGTGGCAGTACGCACCGTGGTCATCCCCGCATCCTGGAAGGTCTACCGCCAGGCCATGAAGGAAGGACTTCTGGATATCTTCCTTGATGCAGGCTGCGTGATCTGCAACCCCGGTTGTGGCCCCTGCATGGGGAACCACGAAGGCATTCTTGCCCCCGGTGAGGTCTGCATCTCCACGGCAAACCGGAACTTCCAGGGACGCATGGGGAACAAAGAGAGCTTCATCTACCTCGCCAGCCCCCTCACCGTAGCAGCCTCGGCACTTAAAGGCGAATTTGCGGATCCCCGGGAGGTGCTGTAACTATGAAAATCACAGGAAAAGTCTGGAAGTACGGTGATGACATCAACACCGACGTGATCTTCCCCGGCAAGTATACCTACACCATTAAGGAGCGTTCCGAGATGGCCAAGGTTGCCCTGGAGGATCTTGATCCGGAGTTCACCAAAAACGCCCAGCCCGGCGACATCATCGTGGGGGGAAAAAACTGGGGTTGCGGCTCCAGCCGGGAGCAGGCGGTAAGCTGCCTCAAGGAGCGCGGCATCGGAGCCATCATCGCCAAGGGCTTCGCCCGGATCTACTACCGAAACTGCCTTAATGAGGGCCTTCCCATCGTGGTAAGCCCCCAGGCGGTAGATGCCATCCAGGCGGGAGAAGAGGTTACGGTGGATTTCGATGAGGGCAAGGTCATCACCTCCAAGGGTGAATTCTCCTTCCCCCCCTATCCGGATTTCGTAAAGGGTCTCATCGAGGACGGAGGGCTTATCCCTCACGTACGGAAATCCCTGGGCCTCGAATAACGATTACTCTACTACCCTCATACGGCAATAGAAGCTCTATCGAATACTGCAGGGACTTTTTGAAAAGTCCCTGCACATAATAACCAAGGAGGTTACACCCCATGGCAGAGAATCGCAATGTTATGCAGGTGAAAGAGAAGAAGGATCGCTACCAGGTATGCTACATTCCCGGAGACCATGCAGGTTTTGACGTTATGGAGGGCTGCATGATCGTCATGGATGCCCTGAACCTGCCTATCGACTGGGTACGAGCGGACATGGGGTGGTGCATGTGGGAAGAGACATGTGCCAAGTATCCCGAGGGTGACGAGCGGCGTAACACCGTCCCCCAGGAGACCCGGGACGCCATCGCCAACAGCGATGCCACCCTTATGGCGGCTATCACTTCCAAATCCGGCGTTAAGGGCTTCAAATCCGCTATTCTCCAGATGCGGCAGCTCTTTGATCTCTACATCAACATCCGCCCCGCCAAGCTTATGCCCGGCCTCTCCTCCCCCCTCAAGGGAGATCCCAACATCGACATGGTGCTCTTCCGGGAGAATACCGAAGATCTCTACTCTGCCGTGGAGTGGCGCCCCATTCCCAAGGAGTTCTACGACATGCACCCCGGCATGGAGCGGTTCAAGACCAAGGGCGAGACCGCCGTATCCTGGCGGGTCTTCTCTGAAGAGGGTTGTGAGCGCATTATCCGGGCGGCTTTCGAGTATGCCAAGGCTACGGGACGCAAAACCGTCACTAACTGCAATAAGGCGAACGTCATCCGGGCGACTGACGGCATGATGAAAGAGATCTTCTTCAAGGTCGCCAAGGATTATCCCGAAATCAAGGCCATCGAAGAGAACGCCGACGCCACCGCCATGTGGATCATCAAGAACCCCCAGAACTACGATGTTGTGGTGGCCTCCAACGTCTTTGGAGACATCCTTTCGGATGAGGCCTCCCAGCTTATCGGCGGGCTTGGCTTCTCCCCCAGCGGTAACATCGGCAAGAACGCTGCCCTTTTTGAGCCCAGCCACGGCTCGGCACCCAAGTACGCCCACCAGTACAAACTCAATCCTTGCGGACTCCTTCTTACCGCCAAAATGATGCTGGAGTTCCTCCGCCTGGATGACAAGGCAGCCCTTCTTGAAAAGGCCATCGGCGAAGTGCTCGTAGAGGGCAAGGATCTTACCTACGACATCTTCCGCGACAAGGGCGAGAAGGATTGGGAGACCAAGGCAGTCTCCACCCTGGATATGTCCAAGGCCATCGCCCGGAAGATCGACCCCAGCTTCGACAAGAGGGCAGACAAAGTGGCTGCCAAGGCGAAGGAGATGTGCGCCTGGGAACATCTGAAGGGACAGGAAGCATACTAGAAAAATCTGATCGGGGATAACGAGGGGACTCCCCCCCTGCCCCGCAGCGGGAAGACCTCAAGGGGGCCTTCGGGCCCCCTCTTTTGTGATCTGTTAAGGATCACCAGGATACACGGAGGAGGGAATGTGTATGAAAACCACGTCCGCCGGGACCATCGAGTCCATGGACTGTCTGGTAACCGTTACTGAAGGAGCCTCCGGAAACGGTATAGCGGTTACCATTACAGGCTCCAGTGCGACCCGGTTCGGCACAGCCATGAAAAAAACCGTTCTTGCCACGGTAAAAGAGCTGCAGTACACCGGAGACATCAGCATAGCGGTTCAGGATAACGGTGCTCTGGATCTTGTTCTTGCAGCCCGGACCAAAGCGGCGATTCTTCGGTTTCTGGGAGGTGTAGCATAATGCGTTTACGTCGAACCAAACTTTATCTTCCTGGGAACAACCCTAATATGCTCCTTCGGGGACACCTTTTCGAGCCCGACGGTGTCATTCTTGATCTTGAAGATGCGGTAGCCCTCTCCGAAAAGGATACCGCCCGGATTCTCATTCAGCAGGTACTCAAGCGGGGAGAGTTCGGCAACTGCGAGGTAACGGTCCGGATCAACGGCATGGATACGGATCTGTGGCGGAAGGATATCGAAGCAGTAGTCCCCTTCGGCGTTCACGGCGTCCGGGTTCCCAAGGTGGAAGATCCCAGGGAGATGCAGCTTCTGGACGAAGCCCTTTCGGAGATTGAGGACAAGGCGGGGATCGCCCAGGGGAGCACCCTTGTCTTTTGCCTTCTTGAAACGGCCCTCGGTATCCATCGAGCCTATGATATCGCCATCTCCACCAAACGGATCGCCGCCATCTGCCCCGGCGGGGAGGATCTTACGGCGGATCTTCATACCAGCCGCTCTGACAGCGGTGTGGAGCTTGTGGGTCCCCGGCGCATGGTGGTTCTGGCTGCCCACGCTGCGGGAGTCTGCGCCCTCGACACGGTCTTTTCTCGGATAGCCGATGAGGAAGGGCTCCGTAAGGAGACCGAGTTTGTCAAGCAGCTCGGCTTCGAAGGCAAGAGTGTGATCCATCCCAATCAGATTCCCATCATTCATAGCGTCTTCACCCCCACCCCAAAGGAGATTGATACCGCCAAACGTATCGTTGCTGCTGCGGCAGAAGCCGCAAGACGCGGCCTCGGAGCGGTGCAGGTGGATGGCAAGATGGTAGATCGACCGGTGGTGAAGCGCGCTGCGTTTACGCTCCAGCGGGCGGGCATTACCGAGGAGGAGGTGCAGGGATGATTACGAACGCTCTTGGACGCAAGCTTCCCGAGGAAATTCCCGGCTACGGCAAGGTGCGCCCCTACGAGGGGTGGAATGCCCGGAAACCCGAAGAGCATAGGGACGGCCCTCGTATTCGGGCGACCTTTAACGACCGTACAGACAAAGTAGTTCCAGACATCAAGGCTGCCATCAAGGCTTCGGGTCTGCAAAGCGGTATGGTGATCTCCTTTCATCACCATCTCCGAAACGGAGATTTCGTCGTCAATGCAGTGTTGGACGCATGTGCGGAGATGGGGATTCGGGATCTTATTCTCTTTCCCACCGCCCTCTTCGGGGTGCATAAACATCTCATCCAGCACATTAAAAGCGGCGTGATCACCAAAATCTGGGGCTCCGTAAATGGCCCCATCGGACAGCTCGTCTCCGAAGGGGGAATGGAATATCCCGCCATTCTTCGAAGCCACGGCGGACGCCCCCGGGCAGTTACCAGCGGGGACGTGCATATCGATGTGGCCTTTATCGCCTCACCCACCGCAGATCGTTACGGCAACCTTTCGGGGGTGGGTTCTCGCTCCTCCTGCGGCTCCCTGGGATACGCCCATACCGACGCCCTCTATGCAGATGTGGTGGTGGCCCTTACGGATAACCTTCAGCCCTACCCCATCGCCAGCATCGCCATTCCACAGATCCATGTCGACATCGTTGTTCCTCTGGAGAGCATCGGAGATCCCAAGGGAATCGTCTCGGGGACTACGCAGGTTACCCGAGACCCCCTGCGGCTTCTCATCGCCAACCATGCGGCAAAGCTTATTGAAGCGAGCCCTTACTTCAAGGACGGCATTTCCTTCCAAACTGGAGCAGGAGGAATCTCCCTTGCGGTGGCGAAGTTCGTTCGGGACGCCATGCGGGAGCGTAAGATCAAGGGGAGCTTCGGTCTCGGAGGGATCACGGGATTCTTTGTGGATATGCTCAAAGAGGGGCTTTTCGAGCGGCTCATGGACGTGCAGTCCTTCGACCTTGATGCAGTACGCTCCATCGCAGAAAATCCAAACCATATCGAGATCTCCGCAGATTGGTACGCCAACCCCTGGAATGCGGGGTGTGCGGTCAATATGCTGGATGTGGTGGTGTTGGGAGCCACGGAGATCGACCGAAACTTCAACGTAAACGTGAATACCGAGGCCACGGGAGCCCTTCTTCACGGCATCGGGGGGCACCAGGATACCGCTTCGGGAGCCAAGCTCACGGTAATCACCCAGCCCCTTCTCCGGGGGCGGATCCCTTGCGTGGTAGATGATGTCTACTCTGTCACCACACCGGGGGAAGTCGTGGATGCCCTGGTTACGGAGTACGGGGTCACCATCAACCCCAGGAGAACGGATCTTATGGAAGTCGCCAGAGAGGCGGGGAATGTCCCCCTTATCTCCATGGAAGAATTGGTAGAGAAGGCCCACAACCTTACGGGCCCCATGGACCCCGTAGAGGTGGAAGATCGCATCATCGGCGTTATCGAGTGGCGGGACGGCACAGTGCTCGACGTGGTACGGCAGCTCAAGATCTAAACCGTAACGGGCTGTATAGCTAACGATAACCCCCTGAAAAAACAGTCTTGCACACGCCTGTTTTTTCAGGGGGTTTTTTCGGCAGTACCATTCCACTCGAGATAAACCCGAGGCTCAATTCGCCAAAAGAGGGAATGCACACACATCTTTCCACTTGTCACACCATGTGGAAGGATTATCGGTTGTTTTTTCCCCATCCTTCCTGTAGTATGTCATCCGGAAGGTCTTTCGCCGCTATCTTTTCGAGCCCCCTTTGCACACCACCCAGGGCAATGCGCTTTCCCGTCTTTTATTTTAATGTATTTACAAGGAGAACCTCCTCTTTTGAAAAAACGCCTCTCTCTCGACACTTTTGTCCGACGCAGATATATGCTCCTCACGCTGACCCTTACACTGGTTACCGTGGGGACAGTGTTGCTGTTTCATCTGGGGGCACAGATCTACCTCTCCTCCTTTCTGAAAGAGGCGGCGCTCTCCCAAACATCGGCAATTCTCTCCCACCACAGCGACTATGCGCTGCAACGTCAGCAGGAGGAGAGTGCCTTTCTGCTTTCCTTGCTTGAAAAAATTTCAGACCTGCGGCGAAAAACATCTTCGGACCTCCCCCTTGACGTTCTTCTTTCTCTGGGGGTGGTACATATCTCCTCCGTTCGATGGCACCCTCTGCTCGAAAGGGATCTGCATCTTTATCGGATCTCTCCTGAGGGGGTCGTTACGGAAACCACCTTTTTTAAGGATTTGGGACTCGATCTTTCCCGATATCCCCGATTTTGGAAAAAACTCCTCTCTTTAGAGGCCGGGGAGAGCATCACGGCGGAGCCCATCCCCTCCTCAGCCGAGGGAATTCTTACCCGATATGTTTACATCAGGGAAGAGGATGGTTCTTTTCTTCAGATAAGCTTACGGACGGAAAATTTTTATCTTACCGAAATGCTGCAGATTCTTAAAAACTTGCCTCTTGTGCGGGGGATTGCTCTCTACCACTACCCAACGCTCACTCCCGCCACAGAGGAGATGCTGCCTCTTACGGAGGAGCACAGGGCCTTTCTTGAACCTCTGCTGGCGGGAAAAAGCTCTTTTCTTTCCGTTCAGAGTCTGATGCTTCCGGGGGAACTCTTTTTTCTCTGGAAAAAAGATGACCTCCCCTCTCCGGGGGATCATCACCTTCAGGGAATGTGGCTGGTGCATCTTCAGCTCTACGTGGGATGGTTTCAAAAACTCTCTTTCCTCTTTCTGCTCTCCCTTTTGGTAGCCCTTCTCGGAACGGGGCTTCTTTTCTCTCTCCGGGGAAAGAGGCTGGCCCAGGAGATTCAAAGACCCGTGCAGGAGCTTCTCAGAAGGATGCAGGATCTCTCAGAGAATACAGGAGACCCAGATCTCCAGGAAACTTTTTTGGAGGGACGAACATCTTCCCCTATTCTGGAGGTAGAAGAGCTTTCTCAGGGCTTCGAGAAGATGACCCTTCAAGTGCAAGATGCCTTTCTTGAAGAGAAAGAAGCTCTGAGGAGAGAACAGGAGATCACCGAGAGGCTTGATAAGGTTCTGGAGACTACTCTTGAACTCACCGAGGCCATCTCCTCCAAGTCGGGGACTCTCTTTTCCACCGCCTTAAAGAATGCTATCTCCCTGGTACCGGAGGCGGGGTATGGAGCCATCACAGAGATTGAGGAGGGGATCTGCCACTTTCGCGCCACCTGGAATTCTCCGCAGGCCTCCTCGTTGCAGGACATTCTCTTTCCTCATTCGAGAAACGGGGGATGCGGCTCCAACACTATCCGGGAGAGGCATTATGCGGACACTCTCCCCTCTTCTCTGAACAAAGACATACGAAAAAAGATTCTGCAAACGATCCCTCCCGCCAGGGAAACCCTGGTAAAACCTCTCTTTTTCGGCAACCATTGTGCAGGGGAGTTGGTTGTGAGCATTCTCGAAAACTCACCACACGAAACCTTTTCACAGAAATCTATCCGCGTGGTGGAGGCCTTTGGAAACGTTCTTGCCGCCTTTTTTGGAATGGATGGCTTCATCAAATCCCAGGGACTTTTTCAGAAGGAACTTCTCATGACCATTACGGGGATTCTCGAAACCCACGATGCCTATACCCAGGGACATTCAGAGTCTGTGGCTCTTCTTGGAGGGCAGATCGCCCGGGCTCTGCATTTACCGGAACGGGAGGTGCAGCAGACCTACTGGGCGGGGTTGGTGCACGATATCGGCAAAATCCTTATCCCCAAAGAAATTTTAAACAAGCCCTCTTCCCTTACACCAGAGGAATACGCTCTTATTCAGGAGCACCCTGCCCTCGGATATGCCATGCTCAGCAAGGCGGAGCGCCTCCAGGAAATCGCCCCCTTCATATTGCATCATCACGAGCGTTGGGATGGAAGAGGATATCCCCAGGGCTTGAGCAAAGAAGAGATTCCCCAGATTTCACGAATTCTTGCAGTGGCAGACACCTGGGATGCCATGACGAGCAACCGCTCCTACCGCAAGGCCCTTCCGGAGGAGACTGCCCGGCGGGAGATTCTGCATGGCAAGGGGACCCAGCTCGACCCCCATGTGGTAGAGGCCTTTTTCTCTGTTCTTGGAAGCCCTTCAGAAAACGCATGATGTTTTGTAACGCTCTTTTTTTAAAAAGAGAGACCGACACGGCAAGGAGCCTTCGCATGAAATCACACAAGGATCACAAAGAGATCTCCCTTCAGCATAACCCGGGAGAGCAGCTTAAAGGAGTTTGCGCAGGCGTGGGAGCTTTTGCCTTCTGGGGAATTATGCCCATCTACTGGCACGCCATCGCCGCCGCATCGCCGCCAGAGATTCTGGGGCACCGTATTATCTGGTCCGTAGGGGTTCTTGCCGTACTGCTGGCCCTTCAGGGGCGGTGGGGGGAGGTTCGCTCCTCCCTGCAATCAAAAGAGACTTTCCCCCTGCTCCTGGCAAGCAGCGCCATCATTTCCTGCAACTGGCTGCTCTATATCTGGGCTGTCAATTCGGGGCATGTTCTTGATACAAGTTTAGGCTACTTTATCACTCCTCTGATTAACGCCCTTCTTGGCGTTTGCATCCTCCGGGAGAGAATGCGCCCTCTCCAGACCCTGGCGATTCTTATCGCTGCAGGGGGGGTGTGCTATCAGATCATTCGTCACGGATCCCTCCCCCTCGTGGCCCTCAGCATAGCGCTCAGCTTCTCCCTTTACGGGCTGCTGCGCAAAAAGGCAGAGGTTCGCCCCCTTCCGGGGCTTTTCGTGGAGACCGCCCTTCTCTTCTTCCCGGCTCTGGGGTATCTGGGATATCTCCTTTTTTCGGGAACCCTCGTTTTTGGCCATCAGAGCCTTCGGCTTGATATGCTTCTGGCGGGGTGCGGCATCGTTACCTCTCTCCCTCTTATGGCCTTTGCCTACGGGACAAAACGGCTTCGCCTCGCTACGGTGGGGATTCTTCAGTATCTCTCCCCAACCCTCTCCTTTTTTTTAGGGCTCTTTTTCTTCGGGGAGAGCATGAAACCAGGAGATCTTCTTACCTTCTCGCTCATCTGGATGGCGATCCTTCTCTATTCCGGAGAATCCCTGGCTTTCAATCGGCGATACGCACACGACATGCAAAATATGCAAAAATCTCCCCCTCCGAAGAAGGGGAGATCTCAATAAGCTCGGGAGATGAGGAGAGGAGATCAGGCCTTTTCGGGAGCTTCAAAGGCCTTTCGGATCTCCTGGCGCAGAGGTTCCTCAAGAAGTACCCGAAGAAGCGCCTTGGCGAGGATCCTCGCCCCTTTGCGTATGGCTTCGTGAGCCTCCGGGGTAGCGCCACAGAAGGCGGCGTATTCCCGTGTATGGGCGGCAATCACCTCATCCACAACACCAAGTACCGGTTGAAGCGCGGGGCAGCGATGCCCCACGTTCCCCACATCTGAGGAGCCACAGAACTTGGGAGGGGTGGAGAGGGATATCCCCTCTTCCTGGTAGATCCCTTCAAGAAGATTCCGGGCGGGGGGATTTTTAGGCAGGTTGTCGAAACTGGTTTCGTAGTTTCTCCAGGAGACCTCTGTCTCTGTGGCGAGAGCCGCTCCCCGGGCACAGTTATAGATCTTTTCCACAAGGGTATTCAGATACTCCCGCTCAGGAGCCCGGAAATAGAAGCGGCAGATCCCTCGATCGGGCACGATGTTCGCCGCATTCCCTCCATCCACCACGATGCCGTGAATCCGCACATCCGAATAGACGTGCTGACGGAGCATGTCCACCGCATGAAAGAAGAGTTGTACCCCGTTGAGAGCGTTTCGCCCCTCCCAGGGAGCGGCGGCTGCGTGGGCGGTTCTTCCCGTAAAGGTGAACTCCACTGCGTCCATGGCAAGGCACGAATAGTCCACAAAGTTTTTCCCCGCTCCGGTGTGGATCATGATGGCGAGATCCGCCCCATCAAAGACCCCCTCCTCCGCCATGGAGACTTTGGCGCCGTTGGTCTCCTCCGCAGGGGTTCCCACCACTTCGATACGGCAGGGGATCTCCTCGGCAATTTCCCGAAGCCCCGCCGCGGCAAGAAGGCTCATCACCCCGTGTACGTTATGGCCGCAGGCATGGCCAATTTCGGGGAGAGCGTCGTACTCCACGAGAAGAACCACCCGAGGCTCCTCGGAGTTTCCCGCCACCCCCCGGTAGGCAGTCTCCTTACCGCAAAAAGGCTTTTCCACTTCGTATCCTCGGGCTTTTAGAAAGGCCACATGCCGTGCGCTGGCCTGGTACTCCTCATCCCCAAGCTCGGGGTTTTCTGCCATAAAGTCGCTGATACCGCAGGCTTCGGAGGCATGAGTCTCTATGGCCTTTTCCACCTTGCTCCAGAGTTTCTGGTACTGCTCGTGCATGATTCTTCCCCCTTTACACTAAAAAAGCTGCTCATATCCTATCCCAGTATCTGATCACCACGGCGCAGAAAACGTCCCCGGGGAGTGGGCAAAATCTCCCCATCATGCACCGCAAGCTCTCCGTTAACAAAGACGTAGCGAACCCCCCGGGGGGGAGAGAGCTGGTTCTCGAAAGTGGCGGTGTCCTCAAACTTCTGGGGATCGAAAATCACAAGGTCCCCGGATCCTTGCGGTTTGAGACGCCCCGCAGAGGACCATATCATATCCGCCGGAAGAGAGGTAACGTGCTCCAGCGCCTCCTCCCAAGAGAGCCCCTCCTCCCGAAGCCAGCGCAAAGCCCGAGGGAAGGTTCCCGCCGCCCGGGGATGCCCCTGCCCCTCGAAGAGCACCCCATCCGAGGCCACTGCACATCGGGGGTGCACCAGGCAGGCCCGAACTTCTGCTTCGTTCAGCACGTGGGCGATACCGAGATCCTTGGGGTAGTTTTCCCGCAGATCCCGGTAGCTTTCGGGGGTAAGACGCTGCCCCTTATACTTTCCGGAACCCGCTTCGATGGATTCCAGCCCCTTCCCCCCCCATCGCTCCTCAAAGCCCGGGTCAAAGACCGCCGAACCGATGCGGGTACAGAAAGCCGCATAGGGGTAGCAATCCAGAGTAATGTCTACCCCATCTTTCCAGGCCTCTTCGATCAGATCTAGAGAAGCCTGGCAGTTGCCGAAGGCGTTCATGCTTCCGAAATGAGATATCTGGACCCGGAGTCCGTGGTCTCTCGCCATACCGACAACTTCCCGAACTCCTTCAAGGCACCGGGGGCCGTCATAGCGAATGTGTACTGCAATCCAGCGTTTGGGAAACTCTTCTACCACCGAGGCAAGGCGGGAGATCTCCTGAGGACTCGTCTGAGGCATGTATTCCAGGCCAAAGGAGAGCCCCAAGGAACCTTTCGCAAGCTCTTCTTTAAGAAGCTCCGCCATGGAATCTATCTCCTCCTCCGTGGCAGCACGATAGCGATCTTCGAT
Source organism: uncultured Synergistaceae bacterium (assembly GCA_964539095.1). Lineage (GTDB taxonomy): Bacteria > Synergistota > Synergistia > Synergistales > Aminiphilaceae > DAIPKP01. Next base: position 17,298 of record CAZIFL010000021.1, on the reverse strand, counting down.
CCCCACTTTCTCCCGAAGCACCGTATGCCCCGTGAGATAGCCCAGGTTGAGCCAGGGGGTCTTTCGATGAGGGGCGATATCTTCGTAGAGGGGCCCGGCACCGCAGTTTCCCGCTATGGCGGTGGTTACCCCCTGACGTAGCAGAGCTTTTTGTATGGTATGAGGATCGGGAATCTGTTCATCGTGCATATGGCTGTCGATAAAGCCGGGGCTCACGATACACCCCGAAGCGTCGATCTCCTTCCATCCTTCTGAAAAGGAACAGTCCCCGATTTCGAAAATCTTCCCCTTTGCCAGTGCCACCGAGAGGGGGCAAAGTTTTTTCTCCTCTGGGAGATAGACCTCTCCTCCACGGATTACAAAGCGTCCCTGATCCATGAGCATTCCCTCCTTAATATTTGCCCTTTTTCTTCGAGGCTTGCAACAGCAAGCTATTCAGGCTTTTTCAGAATCTTTCGCCAACACGACAAGCATTTCTTGAACTCCAAAAGGGGTGCTACGCATCCAGAGTCATGACGATAATGCCGAGAAAGATCGCCAGAATACCCCCCAAGCGCCAGCGGTTGAGACGTTCTCCAAAAAAAAGCATGGACCCCCAGAGAACTAACAGAAAGGCCGCACCAATACAGAAAGGATACGCAAAGGAAAGATCCACCTTTGAAAGAAGGGCCGCGTAAAAGAGGAACGAGAGCCCATAAGCAATGATACCCCCCATGGCAAAGGGATTGAGAAGGATGCGTATCAGAGCATCTTTCATGCCTCGAGAGACCTCAACCCCGTGCCGGGACATACCTTCCTTGATAAGCACATGGGCCCCCGCATTGGCAAGAATATCCCCCACCAGAAGAAAAACGATAAAAGGAGTCACCTGTTCACCTCCGTTAAAGTAGAAAATTCTCTTTCTGCTCCTGTGGTTATGACGCCGGAAGACAAGGGACAAGGAGAACCGTCACAAAAAAACGTTGTTTTTTCACAACAGATCGCACAGACGTGGCTATGCTCTCTGCACCCCCTATCGAAGTCTTGTTACAGCATAAAGGAAAACTTCGTTTTGAGAAAGGGGATTTTGGCCTTTCGTGGTTCATTGGCACGCTCACCTGGAAACGCTTTTCTGGAAAACGTGCCCCTCTCCGCAAAAAAATCGTTCAAAAGCTGCGAAACGCTACACCTGTTCACGTTCCATATTTTTTACCGCATCAATTATCTTATCAAGATGCTCCAGCAAAACCCGTTCTGCCTCATCCGGATTGCGATCCACCACGGCTTGAGCGATAGAGAGATGATCTCCCCTGATAGAGTAGCGTTTATCACTTCTGACGTTTGCCAGGGAGCGCCAAAAGGAAGGCCCCCGATGAATAAGCCGGAGAGCCGCAAGAAGCACCGCATTTCCCGAAGCTAACGCCAAAGCTTCATGGAACTTGTGATCCATCACCGCTGCATGGCGTTCGGAAAAGCTCTCTCCCTGTTCCAAGATCTCGGCAAAGGTAAGGATCTCCTCGGCCTCACGTTCGGTGGCGTGTAGTGCGGCAAGGCGACATGTCTCCCGCTCGATAGCCCGACGAGCCACGAGAACCCCTATCATCTCCTCCGTATTTCCCCAGCGGATCTCCTGAAGAAGCTGAAAAGCAAGTCCCTGGAGATGCTCTTGTTCTTGAAAATCCTCTAAAAATGCCTTTCCCTGCTCCGAGAGAACCCGCCCCTTGTTGCTCACCTGAACCAGATAGCCCTGCTCTTCCAGATCTCCGAGAAGACGCCCTGCAGTAGCGGAGCTGACATGCACCCCCTCCTGCTGCAGGGCTGCCGCAAGGGCGCTGGCTCCCAGGGGTCTTCGTGCGGCATGAACCATGTGAAGGACCTGCTGATGCAGGCGAAGCAGTTTATCTTCCACAATAATCGTCTCCTCCCAAAATTCGCTCCCGTGACAGGAGATCCTCCTGCGGTAATGAAGCTAGATGAAGAACCGCTTTTCGTCAACCATGGGAAACGCTTTTGAGCACTCTCCTTTGCTTTTTTCTTTTTGCCGTAAAAACGATCTCAACTCAAGATCCCGAATCAGGACTTGACACATAGAGTACGATTCGTATATAACTATAATCACTAATCATTTCTGATCCGTGTTTTTTTGATTGTACCACAACCCGGAAAAGGGAGGCAAACAAATATGCGTATCATTATTGTAGGAGGAGGCTGGGGAGGCTGCGCCGCTGCAGCGGCAGCCCGCAAAGCCGGAGCTGAGACAGTTCTGCTGGAACGGGCAGACATGCTTCTCGGGACAGGACTTGTAGGGGGGATTTTTCGTAACAACGGCCGATTCAGCGCCGCAGAAGAGATGCTTGCCATGGGAGCAGAGATCTTTTCTCTCATGGATAACTGTGCCCGGCACACAAACGTCGCTTTTCCCGGCCACGCCCATGCATCACTCTACGACGTGTACGAAATGGAACCGGCAGTTCTCGCCTATCTGAGGAATATCGGGGTAGAGGTGCGGCTGGAAGCCTCCATTTCCGGACTCACCAAAAAAGATGAGCGTATCACGGGAGCAACTCTTCGAAAAGGAGAAGCCTTTGAAGGGGATGCTTTTGTGGATGCCACAGGAACCTCCGCCACCCCCGCCTACTGCATGAAGTATGGCAAGGGGTGTGCCATGTGCATTCTCCGGTGCCACACCTTCTCTCCCCGATGGAGTCTTACCTCGGGAGCAGGGGTGGAAGAGTGGCACGGAGGGAAACCCGATGGTTCCACCGGAGCCATGAGCGGCTCCTGCAAACTCTTCAAGGAATCTCTGGCGCCGGAAATTCGCAAAACGCTGGAAGAGGCCGGGGTCTGCCTGGTAAAAGTTCCCGAAGAGATTCGGGAGGGCTCAGAAATCCTCGACATGAAAGCCTGCCAACAGTATGCCCTGAAGGATTTTGTGGAAAATATCGTTCTTCTCGACACGGGCCCCGCAAAGCTGATGACCCCCTACTTTCCGCTAGAAGATCTACGGAAAATTCCGGGATTCGAAAAGGCTCGCTATGAGGACCCCATAGGAGGCAGCCGCGGCAATTCCATGCGGTACTTCCACTTTGCCGCGTGCTCTTCTGCCCTTCAGGCCAGGGGGGAAATTTCCAATCTCTTCTGTGCGGGAGAGAAGGCGGGGGCCATGGTGGGACATACCGAGGCCATCGTTACGGGATACCTGGCAGGGCATAATGCGGTGCGCTACGCCAAGGGGCTGGATCCCATATCCTATCCCAAGGAACTCGCCGTAGGCGATTTTGTGGATCACGTGATCTCCGAAATGCAGCATCCCGAGGGACGGCAGTACAAGTACACCTTTTCGGGATCCATCTATTTCGAGAGAATGCGGCAGCGTGGGCTCTACTCCACGGATGGTGCCGAAATATCCAAAAAGGTTGCCCAAACAGGATGGAAAGATCGTTTCTCTCAAAAGATATAGATATACAGGACTGATAAAGGAGGAATAAAAAATGGCTCCCACCCTTACGGCTGTACACTGGACATATCTTGCAACTATACTGGTGGTAATTTTTCTCATGATACGTCGTCGAGATGTGGTGCTTCCCTGTCTAGCGGGTTCCTTCGTGGTGGCTCTACTCTACAAAGAATCCCTTATCGGAGCGGTTCAGGGGATCTTCAACGGCCTCATGGAAGCGGGAACAGACCTTTTCGACGTCATGCTTGTCATAGCACTTATGGTGGCCATGCTTCAGTCCCTGCGGATTATGGGAGCGGACTTTAAAATGATCGCTCCGGTACGGCGGTTCATGAGTACCCCCACTCGGGCTTTCTTCATTCTGGGGAGCATCATGTACGTGGCAGCCATCTTCTTCTGGCCAACCCCTGCCACAGCCCTAGTGGGAACTCTTCTCATTCCCGTTGCCATAGCCTCGGGGCTTCCTGCCATGGGGGCCGCCATGGCGGTGAACATCATGGGGCACGGCATGGCCCTTTCGGGAGACCTCGTTATCCAGGGAGCCCTGAAACTCTCTTCTGAGGCCGCAGGAATAGCGGTACAGGAAATGTTTATCCCCGCAGCAATTCTCTCCCTCGTAGCGGGGCTCACCGCCACGGGGGTGGCTTTCCTGATGGTTCGCCGGGATATGCTCTCGGGTGAAACTCCTAAAACGCCCTTGATAAGCATGGAAGAACCCGAGTTTGGTCGTTATGCGGGGCTTTTCGCCTTGGTTGTACCAATCCTTATGTTCCTTGCAGTGGCAATCATGGTGACCATGAAAATCCGGGGGGGGGGTGCCACGGCACTTCTCGGAGGCACTGCGGTGCTGATTCTTTTTGCCGCCACGGTAGCCCAGAGCCCTCGCACGAGCCTTGAGGATATTGTTGTACACCTACGGCACGGCCTTCTTTTCGCCATCAAAATTTTTGCTCCCGTTATTCCCATTGCGGGGTTCTTTTTTCTCGGGTCCCAGGGAGCAGCCCAGCGTATTCTTGGTGAGGGGGCTCCGGGGATTCTCTACGACCTCGGCCGTAGCCTAGCAGCATGTCTTCCTTTGGGAAAGATTCCTCTAGCCTTCGGGAACCTGATTGTGGGCATCATTACGGGGCTCGACGGGTCAGGATTTTCGGGACTCCCCCTCACGGGGGCCCTGGCGCAGGCCTTTGGGACACCTCTTTCGGTAAATATTCCCGTGCTTGCCTCCATAGGCCAGATGGGCGCTATTTGGGCGGGAGGAGGCACTCTGGTGGCCTGGTCCTTTGGACTTGCGGCCACTGCGGGAATTGCCGGAGTAGACCCTCTTGAACTGGCCCGGAAAAATTTCATTCCCGTTCTGACAGGGCTTATGGCCGCTACGGCAGTGGGAATTTTCATGATGTAGTTCCAAATTTTTCGGAAGAGAAGACCTTTCAAGAAACCCATGAGAAAGCCCCGAAGCTCTGATGTAAAGAGTTGCGGGGCTTTCCTACGTTTCCGCGTTTCCGCGCGCTAGAGAGATATTCCGCGTTATATTATGCCTTAAAATGGGAGCCTCCGTTTATGTGTCCCCTCGGCTCCGCAAGTGGCCGGGGACACACAAGCTCCGGCTCCTGCGGTTCATTTAGGCTCATAATATAAGCGGGAATGACGCACTAGGGTTTCCGAAAAAGGACTACCTCTCCTCAAAAGGCTCTTTTTTGTATCCGTAGCTCACGAGGCTGCGTCCTGCGGCGTACCGGAGCCCCGCACGAGCCATGGAGTAGGTATAGAGCGCGCGGTTGTAGTCTCGGGCGGCATCACTCATGGACTCATTAGCATCGGTGATCTCGATGGTGCTTCCCATCCCTACTCCGTAACGCTCCGTGGCAAGGGCAAGCTTCTCTTCTGCCTGTCTTTTTGCCAGAGCAGCAACCCGGATGCTCTCCTCCGCCTCCTGCAGAGAGAGCCAGGCCTGCTCTACCTGAAGAACCACATTCTGTCGCAGTAACGCTTCTTGAGCCTTTTTTCGTTCCAGAGTTCCCCGAGCCTTGCGAAGCTTCTCCTCGGTCACCCCTCCATCATAGAGGGGGACGCTCAGCTCTACTCCCAAACTCCAGGCATCCTTATCTGCCGGATCAGTTCCACCGATACGGTAGCTTCCTCGCGCCCCGAGAAGAGGGGCATTCTGCCGTCCGATAAGGTGGATTTCCTGGGACGCCTGCATCACCTCCCGAGAAGCGGCTTTCAGATCCCCTCGCCATGTGAAGGCCTGAGAGAGAACGTCTTCAAAACGAATGTGAACCTCTTCATAGTCCAGAAGATCCTGAATGCCGTAATCTATGGAGGCTGGAAGCCCCAGGGCGTTGTAGAGCACCGTACGGGCCTTGCGGGCCCCGGACTCTTCCTGAATAAGGGCAATGCGGGCCTTGCTCTTATCCACCTCGGCGGCGGTGACATCAAAATAGGGGGTAGAACCCACCTCGTAAAAGATTTTCGCCCTTCGAAGATGCTCCTCATACCGCTCCAGAGTTTCCCGAGCCACTGCAGCATCGCGAAGAGATTCCAGAAGGCCGTAGTAGGCTTTTTCGACGTTGAAAATGATCTCTTCCAGAGAACGGTATTCCTGAAGACGGGATATATCGAGCCCCTCCAGCGCTATGGCAACCTGCGTCTCTGTACGCCCCCAGTCGAAGAGCGTTTTGGAGAGTACCGCAGAGGTATTGTAGCTATCCTTCGCTGTTTCATCGTTGAACCCACGCTCTCGGGCATAGGTTACGTTGAGATTGGCCGTAACATTATCCCCAGTTTTAGCGAGCCCAAGCTGTCCCAAAGCCTCTTCCACCTTTGCCTTGGCTTCTCGTGCTCCGGGATGATGCTCCAGGGCCAGGGAGACACACTCTTCCAGAGAGAGGAGCTTTTCTTCACCCGAAGAAACGCCTCCGGTAACGATAAGAATAAGGATAAGGATAAGCGGGAAAAGCCCTTTCAGAAATTTCTTTCTCAAAGAACATTGAGAATACACAGGAACCCGAGATGCACAAACTTCCTGGGGCTCTTGGGGATAACGCTTTCTGTTCAGGAACAATGCGACTTCCTCCTTCCGTGCCACTCTTCCACCAAAGAGTAGAGTACAGGGATAAGTATCAGGGTAATGAGTGTGGAACTTGCCAGTCCTCCGATTACCGCCCGGGCCATGGGAGCCTGGGCCTCTCCTCCATCCCCGAGAGCCAACGCTAGAGGCAGAAGGCCAAGGCAGGTTGTAAGGGCGGTCATGAGGATAGGACGCAATCTCCGGATACCGGATTCTCTGGCAGCCTCCAGAGGAGACATCCCCTGATCCCGTTGCAGGCGATTTGCCTGATCCACCAGAAGAATGGCATTGTTTACCACAATCCCCGCCAACATGATACAGCCGATAAAGGACTGCATATTAAAGGTTGTATTCGTGAGAAAGAGCATGGGGATAACCCCGATGGTAGCGAGAGGCACCGAAAACATGACCACAAGGGGGTCCTTAAGAGATTCGAACTGACATGCCATAACCATATAGACGAGAAGCAGAGCGAGAACGAAGCTGAAGAGAAGCTCTCGGAAGGACTCCTGCTGCTTTTCGTATCCTCCGGAGAACTGGAGGGCAAATCCCTCGGGGAGAGGAATTTCTGCAATCGTCTGCCGAAGCTCTGCCACAAGATCCCCCTGGGGCCTTTCCGGAGCCGCCACGCTCACCGTAAGGACACGCTCCCGGTCTTTGCGCTCAATGGATACGGGGCCGAGGGAGCTTTTAAGGTAGGCCATATTACCCAGGCTCACAGAAATTCCTGCTGCATTTCTAAGGGGGAGATCCAGAACCTCCTCAAGAGAATAGTTCTCTGAAGCCTCTCCCTGAATGAGGATATCATATTCGTTCCCTTCGATGCTGTAGGTTCCCGCAGTTCTCCCCGCCATGAGGATCCGAAGAGCCTCCGCCACATCCTGGACGGAAAACCCCAGAGATCCCGCCTTCTGTCGATCCACCACGACAGAGTACTCAGGCAGACTCTCCTCTCGGGAGAGCTGCACATCCGTAACTCCGGGCAGAGCTTCCCCCCTGCGGCGGATCTCCCTGGCCAGAGCGTAGGCAGTATCCATATTGTACCCCCGAATATCAATATCTACGGTGTTTTCTCCGCTCCCCCCGAGGATACGCCCCATGATGCTACTCCCCACTCGAGGACGGGCAATCACTCCCGGAAGTCCACGAAGCTCTCGTCCCAGGGCCGTGGCTACCTCCTGGCTGCTCCGGGATCGTTCTTTTCGAGGCACAAGCTTGAGACGAAAGGTTCCTTCGTGGGAGGCGTTCCATCCCCCGGTACGAACCTGGAGAACGTAAAGCTCCGGCACGGCTCTTTGAAAAATTTCCTCCATGCGGAGCACGGTACGCTCCATGGCATCCACATGTGTTCCTGGAGCCATGGAGAAATAGACCCGCACCTCGGATTCATCCGTAGCGGGCATCAGCTCCGTCCCCAGAAGAGGGCTCAGTAGCAATGCCCCCAGAAAGAGAGTGGCCGTTCCCCCCAGAGCTACTCTCCGATGCTTCAAAGCTGCCTCAAGAATTCCTTGATATCCTCTTCCTACGCTTTGAAGTATCAGGGTCGTTATCCTTCCCAGAAAGCTGAGAAGGGGGAGGCCGGGGCGCATCCCCTCGGGATGGACACATCGGGAGGAGAGCATGGGAATGAGTGTGAGAGCCACCCCGAGGGAGCAGAAAAGGCTAAAGGCGACCACTAAGGAGAATTCCCGGAAGAGCATCCCCGACATACCTCCCACAAAGAGAAGGGGAAGGAAAACCACTACCGTAGTAAGCGTTCCCGCAAGCACCGCCGCTGCGACCTCCTGAGCCCCCTCCTGAGCAGCCTGAAAGGGGGGAACCTTTCGTTCCAGCCGATGAGAGATATTTTCGAGTACCACGATGGCGTTGTCCAGAAGCATGCCAATGCCGAGGGCAAGCCCTCCGAGGCTCATGACATTCAGCGAAAAGCCCGCAAAGTACATGAGACCAAAACAGGCTGTCACCGATACGGGAATGGCGGTAGCCACCACGAGAGTAGCAGGAAGGCTGTGGAGAAAGAAGAGGAGCACTGCAAGAGCAAGAAGGCCTCCCCCCAGAGCGGCAACGGTAAGATTGCGGAGGGAATCCTTAATGTAATCGGAGGTATCGAAAAGAACCACGAAACGCCCCTGGGGGATATCCAGGTTGATCCTTTCCACCTCCTGACGTACTGCCTCAGCCACCGCAAGGGTGTTACCTCCGGACTGTTTGTACACCATAAGCTGCACAGACTCTCGGGCATCTACGCGATTCAGCTGCTCCCTTTTTTCGGTGGTTTCGACAACCTCCGCCACCGAGCTAAGCCGTACCGGAGCCCCCTCCCTGTAGAAGAGCACCGTATCTCGAATCTCTTCCACGCTGGAAAAACTTCCCGGAATCCGAAGACGCACATTAATATTTCCCTCTCGAAGACTTCCTCCGGGGAGGTTGATATTGTGCTCCCGAAGCGTTCCTGCAAGGCTCCCCAGAGAAAGCCCCAGGGCCCGGATACGCTCCAAGGAGATGTTCACGTGTATTTCCCGGGGGAGCCCCCCCATCACTGTCACCGAAGCCACGCCGGGAAGGCGTTCAAACCGGTAGGAGAGGGTATTCTCCACATACTCCCGAGCATGGAGAAGAGGCATCTCCGAGGAGAAGGCAAGCATCATCACCGGCATGGCGGCGCTATCGAACTTCCGGATTACCGGACGATCCACATCATCCGGTAGACGAGGAAAGATTCTGTCGATCCGATCCCGCACATCGCTCGTAGCGGCTTCGAGATCCGTCCCCCATGTAAAGGTAACGGAGATGGAACTCTCTCCTTCGGTGGAGGTAGAGCGTACCTCCTCCACGCCGCTGATGGCGCTCAAGGCCTGCTCCAGAGGGCGGGTAACGCTCTCTTCAACATCTTCCGGGGCAGCATCCTTGTAGGTGGTACTCACGTTTATACGGGGAGATTCGATCTCCGGTAGAAGATCCACGGCAATCCCTCGAAGCCCAACCCCCCCGAGCACGAGAACGAGAAGAGCCCCCATGGTGGTGAAGATCGGACGATGAACGCAAAAGGAGATAATTCTCATGAGGTTTCCCGGCTCTTTTTCTTTTCCGGAGCGGGAGATCCCTGAGAGGGGGAAGAGGCTTCGGGGATAAGCACATCCCCTCCCCCAGCTCCGAGAAGGTGATGACCGAGAATAACCGCAAGCCCTTCAAGCTCTTGGGGCTTCAGAATCTCTATCATTCCTTTATCTTGAATTCCCGGAAGTATCTTCTGGAAGAAGGCCTTCTTGCCTTCGGCATCCACCAGAAAGATTCCCCGTTCTCCCTCCCGTTCGCAGAGAGCCTCCAGAGGAGCCGCCAGAGCCTGGGACTTCTCTTCCAGGACCACATCAGCCTTCATGAACATCCCCGGCCGGAGGAGAAGCTCTTCATTGGGGATGGAAAGCTCCACCAAAGCCTGGCGGCTCTGCTCCTCCACAAGAAAGGATACCCGCTCCACCCGGGCGGGAAAGGATCGCTCCGGATAGGCGTCTACACGAAGCAAGGCGGTGATACCAGAATGTATGAGAGCATATTCTCTCTCGGTAACGTAGAACTGCCCCTTGAGCGTTCGGATATCCATGAGAGAAAGCAGAGGCTCGTTTGCCTTTACAAGGGCTCCAAGTTCCACATAAGAGGAGCCTACATAAAATACACGATCCCCTATCCTCTCTCCCTGGGGTACCCGGAGAAGGCAGTCCTGAAGACGCACCTCCGCCAGGCGAAGCCGGGATTCCCCCTGCCGGAGTTGCGCCTGGGCCACCTTTTCATTTTCCACGGCGGTTTTATAGGCTGTCTCCGCATCATCATACTGCGCATCGGAGATCATGTTCTTTTTTGCAAGCGTTTTAGCCCGATCAAATTCCTTCTTTCGGGCCGCCGTGGCAGTCTTCTGTGCATCCCGCCGGGCCCGTGCCACATCCACCTCTGCCTTGAGCTGATCATATTCCAGGCGGTAATCCTGATCATCCAGACGCACCAGAAAATCCCCAGGACGCACTGCATCCCCCATGTGAACGGGCATTTCGATAATTCTTCCTCCTACCCGGGGAGCCACATCAAAATAAAGAGAGGGTTTGAGCGTTCCCGTAAAAACACGCCGTCTCTGAAGATCTCTTCTTTCAAGAGGAGCCACGGCTACTGCCACCGCTCTGGAGGGGGGTCTATGGATATTCGCCGCCTCCTGGTTATGCTGTATCCGATCGTATATTTTCCATCCCAGGAATCCGAAAAGAAGTATCCCCACAAGAATTGCCACTTTCTTTCCCATTTTAAGCCACCTTCTTCAACACGTAGATGTAGGGTCTTTATTGTCCGCCTGCCAGCATAAAGCTTTTTTGGCAAAGAAAAACAAGGAATTTGTAAAGAAGTGTAAAGCGTCACTCCTCGCCGCTACCTTCCTCCCGTTCTTCTCCGGCGCAGCACCTCGTAGAGAAGGGGAATTCCCAGAAGGCTCACCAGAGTAGAGGTTACAAGCCCTCCGATCACCGCCCGGGCCAGAGGAGCCTGCATCTCACCCCCCCATCCGAAAGCCAAGGGGATCAGGGCAATGCCGGTGGAACAGGAGGTCATGAGAATAGGGCGAAGCCTCTCCTGGGCAGCTCGCAGAGCCGCCTCTTTCGCAGAAAAACCCTGCCTCTTTTCGTAGTATCCCCCCTGATAGACCAACAGAAGGGCATTATTCACCCCCACCCCTGTAAGTACGAGGCATCCCATAAGGGATTGTAGATTCCAGGTAGTATCCGTGAGAAAGAGCATGAGGATCACCCCCAGCATGCTCAGGGGGACCGATGTCATCACCAGCAGGGGTTCCAAAAGTGATTCAAACTGACAGGCCAATATCATGTAGACGAGAAGAAGTGCCAGAAGGATGCTCCGGTACAGCTCCCGAAAGGAACGGCTCTGCTCTTCCCAGGCTCCTCCAAAGGAGAGGGAATATCCCTCGGGAAGGGGAAGATCTTCCAGAAGGGCTCGGAGATCCTTTAAAAGGTCTCCAGGAGGACGGGAGGGAGCGGCAATAGTTACATAGCGCACTCTCTGACGGTCCTTTCGGGAGATGGAGAGGGCCCCTCGGGCAAGAAGGGATGTGGCTACATTTCCAAGTTCCAGAACGCCCTCCCCGACTGCCAGAGGAAGCTGAAGAAGCTCCTTCATGCTCTTATCCTGAAGCCCCTCTCCCTGAAGGCGGAGGGGAAAAAAGCTTCCTTCGCGGAAAAACTCTCCCGCCGTTCTTCCCGCAAGAAGAGAGCGCACGGTCCGGGCGATATCTCCTCTATGCATACCACGAGAAGATGCCTTTTCCCGGTCTATCAGGAGATGATACTCCGGAAACCCCCGCACCTCCCCCAGAGAGGCATCCGTAACCCCCCGAAGACTCTCTGCCTGGCGCACCACTTCCTCCCCCAGAACGCCCGCCACCTGGGGATCAAACCCTCGAATCTCCACAGAGAGGGACTGCTCTCCTGATCCGCCGAGAAGATTGCCAAGAATGCTGCTGGGAATCCGCACCCACCCCTGGATACCCGGAATCTTCTGAAGTATCTCGTGTACCTCCCCGGCAATTTCTTGAACCCCCCGGCTCCGCTCGCTCCGGGGAGCAAGAGCAAGACGAAAGACACCGCCCTCCGCAGCATAGTCTGCGGCACCCTGCATAATACGGATCTCTGGAACCGATTCTTCCAACACTTTTTCGATTCCCATCATCATGGCTTCCCGAGTCTCAAGAGGTGTCCCCTGCTGCATAGAAAAGGAGATGCGCAGCTCTGATTCATCCGTGGGAGGTACGAGTTCACTCCCGATATGGGGGAGGAGCAACAGCACCCCCATAGCTCCCCCCAGAAAGAGAATTCCCCCCTTTCGGGGATGCTGAAAGATCCATGAGAGAAGATCTTCGTATATTCTGGCGATGCCCCCCATCTCCCCCGAAGAGACAAGAGAAGTCTCCAGAGGAGGAACAAAAAAGCGCGAAAGCATGGGGACGAGGGTAAGGGCCACCACAAGAGAGGCGAGAAGGCTCAGCATCACCACAGAGCCAAGCTCCCGAAAAAGAATACCCGACATCCCCTGAAAAAAGAAGAGGGGGAGAAAGACCGCCCCGGTGGTGAGAGTGCCCCCCAGAACGGGGAAAACTACCTCCCGAGTCCCTTCCAGGGCTGCCTCGGCGGGGTCGCTGCACACTTTTCGTTTGCCATAGATATTTTCCAGCACCACCACCGCATTATCCACCAACATTCCAAGACCGAGAGCAAGCCCCCCAAGGCTCATGATATTGAGAGAAAACCCCTGCAGCCTCATGAGACCGAAGCAAGCCGCCACGGAAAAGGGGACAGCAGCCCCCACCACGAGAGTGGCTCCCAAACTTCGAAGAAAGAGAAAGAGCACCCCCAGAGCAAGAACACCCCCTCCAATACCCGCATAGGCCACGCTGGAAAGAGATTCCCGAACATACCGGGAGGAATCGAAGAGAGTAACCAGCTCACCCGCCGGGAGATCCCTGTTTATTCTCCTCAGCACATCATAGATACGATCTGCCACAGCCACGGTATTCTCTCCGGAGCCCTTGTAGATGGTGATCTGCACTGAAGCATTCCGGTTTACCCGATAGATATAGGGGCGCTCTACGGAAACGAAGGTTACTCCTGCAAAAGCTCTCAATGGTATAGTACGCCCCTGGCGGTAGGAGATCACCGTATCACCGATCTGCTCCAGAGAGGCGTACTTTCCGGGAATTCGCAACCCCACCGAGTGCTCCCCCAGAGAGAGCCTTCCTCCGGGGGAGGAGAGATTCGCCTCCTCCAAGGCCTGCACCACCTGGGAGACGGATATTCCGAAATCCTTCATTTTATAAACATCAAGATCCACCCGCACCTCCCGGGCTCCCTCCCCCCAGAGAAGCGCCGAAGAGACCCCGGGAACTCTCTCCAGCTGGTGTATTACGTGAGAATCCAGATATTGCCGGGCATGATAAGGATCAATAGAGGTGGCGTAGCTCAGCGTCATCAGGGGGATGGCCTGACTGTCAAATCTGCGCACCAGCGGAGGATCCGCATCCTTCGGAAGAACCTCCTGCTGCTGCCGTACCCTTTCTCGCACCTCCTCCAGAGCACTCTCCATGGAGGTGCCCCAGAAGAACTCACCCACCACATAGCTCCCCCCCTCAGAAGAGGATGAGGAAATCCTCCGAAGCCCCTGAATACCCGCCAAAGCCTTTTCCAAAGGCTCTGTAATGCCCTGTTCCACCTCTCGGGGGGTAGCATGGGGATAGGACGTGTAGATGGTAATGCGGGGAGTCTCCAGCGAAGGAAGCAAATCCACCGGAGTGTACAAAAAAGCCGCCATGCCGAGAAGAAGCACCAGAAGCGCCCCCATGGAGGTGCCCACAGGATGGTATATCCAATATGCGAGAAATCTCATCGTTCTTTTCGGAAAGGGGACATGGTAGAATTCATAGGGCTATTCTATACTTCTTCTGCACTTCCTGGCAAAGAGAGGAAAACATTCTTCCTTCAAAAGATACACGACGAGGCCAATAAAAAATCCAGAAAATCTGGAATGACGATACGAAGATAGGAGATATTCCATGCCAAGACCAAAAAAAAACCGGATGATCAGCAATATCCCCTCCTCAACTACCTTTCTCCCGGAGGGAGAGGAGGGGGAACTCCAAAAGGAGAACATACTCACTCTGAACCTGGATGAACTCGAAGCCCTTCGGCTGGCAGATCTGGAGGGGCTCTATCATCAGCATGCGGCGGAACACATGCAGATCTCCCGGCAGACCTTCGGAAACATTCTTAACGGGGCACGCAGAAAAATAGCGGAGTGCCTTATTCTCGGCAAAGGGCTTCACATCGAAGGGGGGAAGGTGACGGTGGAAGGCCGCGGCTTTCGCTGCAAACGATGTCGCCACTCCTGGGGAAGCATGGAAAAGGATTCTCTTGAACATCAGGAATGCCCCGCCTGCCAGAGTCGGGAGATTCAGAACGATCCATCAGATCCTTTATCAGATCCTTCTTCCTGCTGCAGAGGCCATCGCAAACGGGGATTTCGAAGCCAGAAAAATACTCATTCTCCCGCCGACACTTCCGAAAGCGAGAGATAGACCGGAGAGCCGGGATAGAGATAGAGATGTCACAAAGATTACATCAAAAAAATCAGGAGGTTTTCTCATGCTTCGAAAAAAGCCCTTTTCCCCTGGGGTCTCCCTTGTGTTCTTCTTCTTTTTCTTTTCATTTTTCTTCTTTTCTTCCTTCTGCTTCCTCGTCTTCGCCCCCTGTGCAGAATCTCGCACCTCCGAGGAAGAAGTATCCCCCTCGCCCCCTTTGGACCAGTTCACTCCCTACTCTCTTCAGGCACCACGGGAAGCGGTAACTACCAGGCACACCCTCTCCCTGGGAGATCTTCAGATCTCCTATGATGCCACGGCAGGATACATCCCGATCTATCAGGAGCGGCAAAAGAAAGAACTCGGCTCCATCTTCTACGTAGCCTATACTGTAGCAGACGACGACAGCTCCGGGGAGGAAGGGAAACAACCTCCCCGCCCTCTTACCTTTGTCTTTAACGGAGGGCCGGGATCCCCCGCCATATGGCTCCACATGGGAGCCTTTGCCCCTGTACGCGGTCCCGTGGCGAAGGCGAATGAGCCCATGCCCGCCCCTCCGTACGAAGTGCAGAAAAACCCCTGGACACTCCTTCCCCAGACAGATCTTGTCTTTCTCGATCCTCTGGGAACAGGGTACAGCCTCCCCCCCGAAGAATCTGAGGAAGCCAGGGAATTTTGGGGGATTCAGGAGGATGTTCGGGCTATGGGAGATGTGATTCGCATGTACCTCACCCGGCAACGCCGATGGGGCTCTCCGATCTTTCTTCTCGGAGAAAGCTACGGAGGCATTCGGGCGGCAGGGCTCGCCCCTACACTTCAAGATCTCGGCATTGCCCTCTCGGGAATTATATTCGTGGCCCCCGCTCTGGATTACGGAGACATCCTGGGGAACAGCACCAACGAACGGCATCTTGTGCACCGAATCCCCACCATGGCCCTGAGCGCACAGTACCACGGAAAGGGAAACGCCTCCCTGACCCCCGAAGAACTCTGGGAAAGGGCATCCCTCTGGGCCCGGGAAACCTATCTCCCCGCCCTCTGGAAGGGGAACCTTCTTGATGAGGAGGAAAAACTCCGGGTGGCGGAGGAGCTGGCCACCCTCACCGGCATCTCTCAGGAGACGGTGCTGGACTGGAATATCCGCATCCCTCAAAGAATTTTTGCAGGGGAGCTGCGCAACGACATTCGTAGCTTCGTGAGTCTTTATGATGGCAGGCTTACCGGCCCGGGAGGCTCCTACAGGTACGCCGAAGATCCCCTCATGGGGCGGATCACCACCCCCTTCACCACCGCTTTTACACGATACCTTCAGGAAAATCTGCAGTTCGTTACAGATCTTACCTACGTCTTGAGCGGCGGCGAGGCTCACGCAAACTGGAACTGGTCTTCCGGGCTCCCCCACGGGAAGTTCGGTTATCCCGAAACTCTGGAAAATCTTGCCATAGCAATCCGGCGAGACCCCCATCTTCGCATCTTCACCGCCATGGGGAGCTACGACATGGTCTGCCCCCCCGAATCCATCCGCTACGGCCTGGCCCATATGGATCTTCCCCGAGAGACCGCCGAGCGTGTTCTGGAGTTTCACCAGTACCCCGGGGGGCACATGATGTATCTGGACGAGGAAAACCTGAAGAAGATGCACGAAGATCTTCAAAGGTTTTATGAGGGAGCGCTCCATTCGTCTAGGAGCGCTCTTTCCCTACAATAAAATAAGTGGTCATCGAGATTTTATGTTTCTCTCGATGACCACGTTATACCCTATGGCGGAGGCGCGGGGAATATAAAAACCAGTAATGGCAATGCTTTTTATGCTTTGGAGACAATCAGGAGACAAATAAAGACCGAGTTTTCTACCTTATGCCTCCCTCTAATCTTTCGAAATGTCTTAAATTTTGCAAACAACCCTAGGCCAACCTACAGTTTAGATGCTCTTCGAGCCTTATTTTTCTTTGAATCCCAGCCACCTTCAGGATTAGGCACTACGTGGCATGCTTTGCGCCCCATGACTACACCCTATAAAATTGCGAAAAAATCGTTTATCCCTTTAATTTTTCGCATTGCTTGCACCATTCAAAATACGACAACCTATTCCGGACTCCGCTTTGCATGTATTTATCATAAAGATCTTTTTGTTTTTCAAATCCTATTTCTCGTTGTTGTTTACTCCAGAAAAACCTCTTTTTTTGCTCTTCCGTTTGGAGATATACAACCTGCCTATAAATGTCATGCTTCCAAATCTCTTTTCTCAAAGGAACGACCTTGTTTCGGCGTTTTCTTCGAGGCATAAAACCAGTTTGCAGAAAAGAGACTTCCAAAAGTGTGGCGGCTAAAGCACTGATAAGCTCTTCAACAGTTTTGACAATCTTCGAAACTTCCAATCCATGCTGAATGCAACGATCTACATCTTTCATCCAGGCCTCATCATAAATTTTAACTGTTTCATGTATGGAAAGATGGAGAGCTTTGAGAGTCTTTTCCATGCATTTTCTCCAAGTACCAATATCATCTGACTCCTTGAGAGCACACCAGGTATCGCGTCCAAAAAGATCTTCTATTTTCGATTTCAATGCCACATGCTTCGAGTAAATATCCACTTCCATGCCTCCTCCACCTCAAGAGTTATTGTCAAATCTGGTGTATGAGGGCTCAAGCGGCGTCCCTCCCAGATTG
>CAZIFL010000020.1:0-54134 GCA_964539095.1 uncultured Synergistaceae bacterium | reverse complement strand
CACAAGCGGAGGCTCCCATTCCAAGGCACAATATAATGTGGAACAACCCACTAGCCTGTACAAGCGGACAGAATACAGAAATACAAGGAGAGGAAATTCATGTGTAAAAGCATCTTCAACGAGGTTCTGGGGCCTGTCATGAGGGGCCCTTCAAGCTCCCATACCGCCGCATCCTGGCGTATGGGGCTCTATGCGAGGGCCCTTCTCGGGGAGCCCGTGGCGGAGGGGCGCATCTCCTTCGATTCTTCGGGCTCCTACGGAGAGGTCTACGCCCAGCAGGGGAGCGATAAGGCCTTTCTTACGGGGCTTCTGAACTGGGATATCGGGGACGAGCGTTTTTTTGATGTCTTCGATCATGCCAGGGAAGCGGGGATGTCTGTAGCCTTTGAGGTGATCTCTCTGGAGGGGGCGGAACACCCCAACGATGTGGATCTCTGGTTTAAGGGGATCTCCGGGCGGGAGATCCTGCTTCGGGGGCGCTCCATCGGAGGAGGTGCGGTAGAGTTTCTGAGCTTTAAGGGCTTCCCCTGTTCTTCCTTTGGTAAGAAGTACGATCTCTTTCTCGAAATTCCCGCCCGGGAGGGGGAATCTTTGAAGAAGGTCCTGGGGCAGCGCTTTCCCCAGGCTCTTTGGAGCTTTCTTGCCCAGGGCGAAGTGGCTCTTCTCGGAGCCTCCTTTACAGATAATCCCCTGGAAACGTACGGTCCAGAAGCCTTTAAGGATCTTCCTGGAACCCGCTACCTTTCCGCCCCTCTCTTCTTCCCTCTTCGGGGGGAACCTCCCTTCTCCTCCGCGGAGGAGATGCTTGCTTTGGCGGCGCAGGAGGGGCTCTCTCTCGGGGAGGTAGGGCTTCGTTATGAATCTCAGGTTCTGGGGATCTCCGAGGAAGAAGCTTTGGCAGAGATGGTGGAGCGCTACCGAGTCATGCGTCGGGCGGTGGAGCTGGGGCTTTCGGAGGATCCCGGAAAGATGCGGCTTCTCTCCCCTTCCGCAGGCAGGGTCTATGCCCAGGATGCGGCGGGCTCCCTTCCTCTGGGGGGGATCCTTACCAGGGCGGCTGCACGAGCCCTCGGGGCTCTGCATGTGAACAGCGCTATGGGGGTGGTCTGTGCGGCCCCTACGGGGGGTGCCGCGGGGGTGATCCCCGGGGTTTCTGTAACCTTGGAGCAGGAGTGGCATCTCTCGGAAGAGCAGGTAGCCATGGCTCTCTTTGCGGGGGGAGCCGTGGGGCTTATCGTCTCCATCCGGGCTACCTTTGCGGCGGAGGTGGCGGGATGCCAGGCAGAGATCGGCGTGGCGGGAGCCATGGGGGCCGCCATGGTGGCGGAAGCCGCGGGGAGATCCCCCCAAGAGGCCTGTAACGCCGCAGCCATAGCTCTGCAGAACACCATGGGCTCCATCTGTGATCCTGTGAAGGGGTGTGTGGAAATTCCCTGCCACACCCGAAATGCTCTGGCGGCATCCTCTGCCTTTCTCAACGCGGATCTCGTGGCAGGGGGGTACGAAAACCCCGTTCCTCTGGACGAAACCGTCGATGCCTGCTACGCCTCGGGAAAGATGCTCCCTCCAGAGCTTCGGTGCACCGCCAAGGGAGGGCTTGCGGTATGCCCCTCGGCCCTTGCCATGACGGTGCACTCGATCTAATATCTTTTGCTACTCCGAAGAGACGGCGCAGCACCCTTCTTGGGTTTTTTGAGAGGGGTGCTGCGTTTTTTTATAGAGGGGTCGCCAGAGGAAAAACCACAGGGGGACGGTACTGCAGAGGATAAGGATAAAGAGTAGCCGGTAGGCCATGATCATCCCAAAAGCCCTGGCAAGATATCCCAGAAGGACGGGGCAGAGAGAGAAGCTACAGGACATGAAAAACCACGACATGGAGGTCGCCTTGGCCCGCAGATGCGGAGGGGTAAGATCTGCCGTGAGGGCGAGATGTAACGGAAAGCCGAAGCCCATCCCCAGACCGAAGAGGATCCCCACCAAGCAGAAGAGAAGGGGAGAATCCGTATAGGTGGCCATCACCAGCGCCCCCGAAGTGAGAGCGATGGCCACGGGAGAGGCGGGAACCCGGGGAATCCGATCGAGAACCGAGGGAAAGAAGAGCCGAACTGTAATGGATACAAGGGCGTTGGCGGAGATGAAGAGGGTCGCACTCAGGTTTTTTGCTATCGCCAGGGCTGCCAGGGAAACCATGGCAGCATCGGTGAAGGCAAAAAGAGAGGTAGCCAGGAAGACCGTCCGGGCCTCGGGAAGAGCGAAAAGCTCCCGGTAGGTCCCCCAAGAGCGCCTCGTTCCCCCGGATTCTTCATCGTCGGAAGATTTTACGAGGAAAACAAGGGACATGCAGGCAAGAGCCATCACCGGAGGTGACCATATATAAATGTGCAGATATCCTCGGTGGAGCATCCACTCCGCCAGAGGTACCAGAAGAAGCAGAGGGGCAATGCTTCCGGCAGAGACGAAGGTAAAGGCGCTCCCCCGTTTTTCATCGGGAATCTCCAGTGCCTGAAACGTAGTGATGCTCACAATGAAAAGGCTGGAAGCCACTCCCATAAAAGCTCTCCAGAAGATAATGCTTCCCATGAAGCTCCCCGAGAGGGCTAGCCCCAACGTGGCGAGAAAGCACCCCCCCGACCCTAGAAACATGGTAGTTCGGAAGGAGTAGCGTTCTACAAGCCATCCCACAAAGGGGCGCACCACCGTGGAAGCGGCGTAATAGATCCCTATGGCCCATCCGAGAACTACCGGATTGATGACATCCAGATAGTGAAGGTAGGAAGCCAGAAGGTAGTAGATATTACTTACCCCCATGATGGTGAACTGAAGCAGCAGCAGAATCCATACGACACGCCGGTAACTCATGATACTCCTTTCCAGTGCGGTTCATGCACGTATACAAAGTATTCTTTCTGAACCAGGGAGACCTTATCGTTTTTGAGGAGAAATATCAAGAGAGACCTTTTGATGTGTGCATTTTGGATGGCATGCTGGAGATGAGCCGGAGGGTCTCTTTTGGGAAAAGCCCCGCAAAGAAACTGTGGAAAGGGGTTTTCGAGCCCCCAAAGGGAAGAAAAACAAAAAACCACGTTTTGAAGAGAAAAACATAGAAAAAAAGCATGTCAAAGCTTTTTTGAATAATAATCACTTCTAATCTATGTTGAGATAAGAGGCTTGTGTCAGTAAGATCATGCATGGTCAAAGGAAATTAGCACTCTCTCTTGTTGAGTGCTAACATCTACACATAATCAGGGAGGTACGTACACTATGAAATTGAAACCTCTGGGAGATCGCATCGTCGTTAAGGTTCTCAGCCAGGAAGAGAAGACCCGGGGAGGCATTGTTCTGCCGGACACCGCCAAGGAAAAGCCCCAGGAGGCGGAAGTTATCGCAGTAGGAACCGGAAGGGTTCTCGACAACGGTCAGAAAATGCCCCTTGAGGTCAAAGAAGGGGACAAGGTTCTTTTCAGCAAATACGGCGGCACGGAAGTCAAGGTAGACGGTGAGGAGTTCCTTATCCTCAGCGAGCGCGACGTTCTTGCCATCGTAGGCTAAACACGAAGAGTACCGAAAGTACGAATAATTTCAGGAGGTAATTGAATTATGGCTAAAATGATTGCATACGGCGAAGAGGCCCGCAGAGCACTTGAGCGGGGTGTAAACTATGTGGCAGATACTGTAGGTGCTACCCTCGGCCCCAAGGGGCGTAATGTGGTTCTTGAGAAGAAGTTTGGATCTCCCACCATCACCAACGACGGTGTCACCATCGCCAAGGAGATCGAACTGGAAGATCCCTTTGAGAATATGGGAGCCCAGCTTCTCAAGGAAGTAGCCTCCAAAACCAACGATGTGGCGGGAGACGGCACCACCACCGCTACGGTGCTCGCCCGGGCCATGATCCGGGAGGGGATGAAGAACGTAGCCGCCGGAGCCAACGGTATCCTCATGCGCCGGGGTATCGAGAAGGCCGTTGATGTGGTTGTGGATGCCCTCAAGGATATGTCCATTCAGGTGAAGGACCGCAGCAAAATTGCTCAGGTAGCCTCCATCTCCGCCAACGACAAGGCTGTGGGTGAGCTTATCGCCGAGGCCATGGAGAAGGTGGGAGAAGAGGGTGTCATCACCGTAGAGGACAGCCAGACCCTGGGAACAACCCTGGAGATGGTGGAGGGGCTTCAGTTCGATAAGGGCTACATCAGCCCCTACATGGTTACCGACACCGAGCGCATGGAAGCTGCTCTTGACGATGCCTACATCCTTCTCTTTGATGGCAAGATCAACAACGTGAAGGACATGCTCCCCCTTCTTGAGAAGGCGGTCCAGGCGGGCAAACCTCTCATGATCATCTCCGAGGATATCGAGGGTGAGGCCCTTGCTACCCTGGTGGTGAACAAGATTCGGGGTATCCTCCAGGTGGTGGCTGTGAAGGCTCCCGGCTTCGGAGAGCGTCGCAAGGCCATGCTTCAGGATATCGCCATCGTCACCGGTGGTCAGGTGATCAGCGAAGAGATCGGTCTCAAGCTGGAGAATGCAGATATCTCCATGCTCGGCCGGGCAAAGAAGATCAAGGTCACCAAGGAAGAGACCACCATCGTAGAGGGTGGCGGCAACTCCGAAGAGATCCAGAAGAGAGCTGCCCAGATCAAGCGTGAACTTGAGGACTCCACCTCGGAGTACGACAAAGAGAAGCTTCAGGAGCGCCTTGCAAAGCTCGTAGGCGGCGTGGCGGTGGTTCAGGTGGGAGCTGCCACCGAGACCGAACAGAAAGAGCTGAAGCACCGTATCGAAGACGCTCTCAACGCTACCCGGGCTGCTGTCGAAGAGGGTATTGTCGCCGGCGGTGGCGTAGCACTCGTAAACTGCATCTCCAAGCTCGACGCCTTTGTGCAGAAGCTTGAGGGTGACGAGAAGACCGGAGCCATGGCGGTCCGCAAGGCTCTTACCGAGCCTCTGCACCTCATCGCCAGCAACGCAGGCTTCCAGGGCGACGTGGTGGTAGAGAAGGTTCGTACCCTCGGCGAAGGTGAAGGACTCAACGCTGCCAAGGGCGAGTATGAGAACCTGGTGAATGCCGGTATCATCGACCCCGTGAAGGTTACCCGGAGCGCCGTGCAGAATGCAGGTTCCATTGCAGCCATGATCCTCACCACCGAGAGCCTCGTAGCAGACAAGCCCAGCGATAAGGATTCCGGTGGCGGTATGCCTGGCGGCGGTATGGGCGGCATGGGAGGTATGGGGGGCTTCTAGGCTCTCATCTCCCCGGTTTTCAGTAACACCACTCAAAACATAACGAGAGAGGGTTCCGAAAGGGGCCCTCTCTCGTTATGTGTGTGTCTTCATTTTTCGGAGAAGGGAAAAGAGAAAATCTTCGGATATACGCGCTTTCATCACCGATTTTTTTGCAACAAAAGCCTCTTTTGAAGTAGAATATGGGAAATAGGAGAAAAATATTTCTTATAGGTGATGTAGCAGTCTCTGAGGGGTGGCCTCTCTTTCCTGTCGTTCTCGGCGGGGTGGGGCTGTTGTTGCGGGTTGTTCCAAAAAAGGAGGAAGAGAAATGCGTATAAAGGGCAAGTTAGTGGCCGCTTTTCTGGGAATTGCCATGATTGGCATGGTGCTCGGGGGTATTGGTTATCGGGGGATCCGTTTTCTGGAGGAAAAGAACCGTTATGTAGGTACCGTGGCTCTCCCTCTGGTGGAGAGCATGGGAGAGATTCAGAAAAGGCTTTTGGAGATCGAAAAGGTGGAGCAGAACCTAGCACGGGAGGGGCTTCCCTTTTCGGAGCGAAGGGCAGTTTTGGGGGAGATGGAGGCCAGGAAGAAGGAGCTTCTCGAAAAGATCGGCGTTCTCCGGCAGATGGAGCAGGACCCGGAATTTCTGAAAATTCTCGGGGATTTTGAGAAAACCCTCACGCAGATGGGGGAAAACATGAAAAAAACTGTCTCTCTCAACGAAGAGGTTATGGAGTTTGGCATTGAAAATCCTCTGGAATTTAAGTTCGATATCATGTCGATTCTCTCGGCTCACAATGTTTGGGCTAAGGAACTGATGCAGTCCTCTCTCACGGTTCGCCCTTTCCGGGGGGTGCTGGATCCTGAAAAATGCGGCCTCGGTCAGTTCATGGCGAATCTTGAGACGGATAATGAAGAGCTGCGCCAGCTCTTTCTAAGCATCAAGGATGCCCACAATAATATTCATAAGGTAGGAGAGATGGGGAAAGAGATCATCGGCGATGATGCACTCCCCGCTACAGTAAAGCGGGAAAAACTCTCTACACTCGTGCAGACCCGGCTTCTCATGTCCATGGGGGTGGTCAATACGGGGCTGGCGAGTGTCATGGAGGTGGCGGATAAGTCCTCCCGGGTCTTCGGAGAGCTTCGAAGCCTTATTCTCGAAGATCAGGGGGCCTTGCTGAAGATTGCAGAGACCCAGATGGATCACCTCATGGATATAGCGAAAACCAGGGCTCAGGGCTATGTGGAAGATTCCGCCGCCGCTGGCCGGAGTGCCACCCTGCAGATTCTGATCTGGATGATCGCCGGGGGCCTGGTAGCTCTGGGGATAGGGCTCTTTCTCGCCAGCCGGATGGCTAACCCCCTTCGGAGAGTGGCCGGGGTGGCGGAGCGTCTCAAAAACGGAGATTTTCAGGTAACCCGGGAGGATTTTGGTGTCCGGAGCCGGGATGAAGCGGGAGATATGGCGGATGCCCTGGCGGAGATGGTACTCCGGGTGGGGGATGTGCTCCGTAACATTATGCATTTGGCGGCAGACTTTGTGTCCATGTCCGAATCCCTGGAGGGGCACTCCCGGGAAAGCCGTCAGGCGGTGGAGGAGATTCGGAGTAATTTGGAGCGGTCGGAACAGCTTTTCGAGGATGTGGCCCAAGCCTTGGAGCAGACCAACGCAGGGGTGGAGGAAGTTTCCAGCGGAGCTTCCACCAACGCCAGCTCCGCCACGGAGGGGGCGGAGGCCTCGGAAGAGGCTCGGAGTGTAAGCACCAAGGCCATGAAATCCATGGAAGAAGTTTCCCGTGAAATGGAAGGCATCGGGGAACGTTCCGGGAAAATTAACGAGAGCATGAGTTCCGTAGGGGCGGCGGTAGAAAAAATCGGAGGGTTTGTCAGCACCATAGGAGGTATTGCGGACCAGACGAACCTGCTGGCCCTGAATGCCGCCATCGAAGCCGCCCGGGCGGGGGAGGCCGGTCGGGGTTTTGCCGTGGTGGCGGAAGAAGTTCGAAAACTTGCGGAAGAGAGCAACCAGGCCGCTCGGGAAGTAGGGCAGATCATGGAGGAGCTTCGCTCCCGGGCAAAGGATGCGGGAGAAGAAGTTCAGGCCAGCCGGGATCAGGTGGACAAGGCGGTAGCTCTGACGAAGAGTACCTATGAAGAACTCCATCATTCTCTCAAGGTGGTGGAACGCATGAACGGGGTGGTGCAAAACATCGCCGCCATCGCCCAAGAGCAGGCGGCAAGTTCCGAAGAGATGGCGGCCTCGGTGGATAGCATCACCCAGAACAATCGAAGAGTGAACGACGCCCTGGGAGCCATGGGGAAATCTGCCACCACTACCTTTAACACCATCGAAGGAGTGGCGGGGGCGGCATCGGAACTTGCCCGGGGAGCCGAGGAGCTTCAGCGAGAACTTCGGTTCTTCAAACTCTCCCTGGAGAGAGTCTCCGAGACTCCCCGGATACCCGAAAGATTGTAGAAATTCCGAAGGAGTGCACCCCGGAGAACTTCTTAAAATGCGGAAAAAGAGGCGGCCCTTTAAGGGAACCGCCTCTTTTTAGTGGTTCTACTCCTGAAGAAGGAGGGCCGCCGAGGGGATGGGGAGAAGGGCCCGGGGAAAGAGCCCGTTGGCCCAGGCGAAGAACATGCCGTAGTTCAGGGCGGGAATGCGGAGCTTTCGAAGAATGCCGAGATGCCGCATCATCACGTTTCGGGTTACCATGCACCCCGCGCAGGAGATCACCAGGGCATAGCTGCGGAGTTTCTCTTCCACCGGAAGGGTTTGGGCGAGATCGAAACGGGTATCCTTTTGTACCTTCTGCCGAAAAATCCGGGGGATTTTTACCGTGCCGATGTCATCGTCCATCCGGTGATGGTTGCAGGCCTCCAGCACCAGCACCTTCTCTCCGGGAGGGAAGTTTTTCAGGGCCTTCAGACTCTCTGTAAAGTAGGAGAGATCTCCCTTCTTTCTCGCAAAGAGAATGGAGAAGGATGTAAGAGGCTGTTCCGGAGGAAGAAGATCTTTGATATATCCAAAGGCCTGGCTGTCCGTAATCACCAGCTCGGGAGGTTTGACGAGGCTTGCGTAGGCCTGAGGAAGCTGGAACTCTTTGGTTACCAAAGCAGTACAGTCTTTATCGAGAAGATCCCGAAGCACCTCCACCTGGGGGAGGATAAGACGCCCCTTGGGGGCGGAGTTGTCTATGGGGGTTACCAGCATCACCTGATCTCCCGGAGAGACCAGCCCTTCCAGAGGAGGGCGTTCCCGCTCGATATGATCCGTCAGGGAGACGAAGAGCCGGTGCAGCTCCTCCACCCCGGATCCCGAGAGATTGTCGATCCGTACCCGGGGGAATCCCGAGGAGAGATCTCTGCGGGAGGAGTGAAGCGGGCGGTCTCCAAAGGTTTCCACCAGAATAAGAGGTCTTGAAAGTGCTGTATCTTTCTGATGCTCCAGAAAAGCTCTCTCCTCGGAAGAGAAGGGGCGATCCCCCGGAGAGACCAGCACCACTATATCTGCCGTCTCCAGCCGGGAGGCACTTTTTTCCACTCGCATACGGCCGAGAGCGTCCCGATAGTCGTCGAACCCCGCGGTATCCGTGAGAGCCACCGGGCCGAGCCCCTCCATCTCTATGGCCTTGGTTACAGGGTCTGTGGTGGTTCCCGCCACGGGGCTGACGATGGAGATGGACTGCTGAAAAAGGTTGTTCAGGAGAGAGGATTTGCCGCTGTTCCGGAGTCCGTAGAGAACGATATGAACTCGTTCGGAGAGGGGGGTGTTTTTCATGATGATAGGGTTTCCTTTCGTGATTTTTCGCCTCCACTCCCATGGGAAAGAGCATCTCCCCGGGAGAAATCCCCCCTCTTTCCCGGAGGGGGGATAAACTCCCGGGCTTGGGTAAAGAGAGGAACGTCCTCGGGAAGAGTGGCCTTTCCGGGATAGAGGGTATAGCAGTGACGGTACTTGGCAGGGGTGATGTTCAGCATCAGCACGTTGGCACCACCCCGAAAAAGCTGCCCTTGAAGATCCCTCCCCAGAGTGGCGGAAGCGGTGGTGGCGGGAATGTTGGATTGAGGGAGCAGAAGCCGTACCAGGGCCACCGCCTCCCGCACCAGGGAAGGATCTCCCGGTGCGGCTTCCCGAAGGGGGGTTCGGGGATGTGGGAGAAAGGGGCCGATCCCCACCATGTCCAGCTTCAGATCCTTACAGAGAAGGGCATTCTGCAGTCGGATCTCCGAAGTCTCTCCGGGAAGTCCCACCATATACCCCGATCCGAGTTCGAACCCTGCTTCCCGAAGATGATGCAGTGCTCTCAGGCGTTCTTCCAGAGTAACCCCGTTTCGAAGCCAGGTGTGTAGCTCCGGGGAGGAGGTTTCAAACCGCAGAAGATAGCGATCCCCCCCGGCCTTTTTCAGATCCCGGTACTCCTGAAGAGAGAGGATGCCGCAGCTCAGGGTAAGAGCTCCTTCGGAGCCGATGATCTCCCTCATGGCCTCTACCAAAGAGAGGAGATCTCGTGTTTTTTCCGCACACTCTCCGCTCTGTATCACAAAGGTCCGAAACCCTGCATCCCAGGCATCCCGAACCACCCGGAGAATTTCTTTACGGGTCATGGTATACCGGCGGACCTCCCGGTTATCCCGGCGGATGCCGCAGTAGAGGCAGTTACAGGTGCAGTGGTTGGAAATCTCAAGAAGCCCCCGAATCCAGAGGGTGCTCCCGTAGAATTTTCGGCACATCACATCTGCCTGGGCGCAGAGATCCTCCAGGGAAAGCTTCTTATGCCATTGCAGAACCTGCTCTTTCGAAGGAGCGGGGATATGATTCATGAGAAAAAACCCTCTTCAGGGCTTTTGATAGGGTGCTTGGAAGGGGCTTCTTTACGCATCCGAAGCTTCCTGGTATTTGGTGAGCATGGACTTTACCTGGATTCCCGGGATCTTCCCGAGTTTTCCTGTAAGAGCTCCTATCTGATCGGTATTGCCGTCGATGATGAGGGAGATGAGGTGGACTCCCTTGTCCCGTAAGGGAAGCCCCATACGCCCGAGAAGAAGAAATCCGAAATCCGAAAGCAGAGCATTCAGTTCGGGAACATGCTCCCGCTGTTCCACCAATATGGCGATTACTCCAAGTCTCCTTTCCATCAGAACAAGCCTCCTTTGGATAAGAATAGTGAAAATTTGTGAAGGTGTCCGGAAATTCCGGGAACCACGTCTCCCCATAATACTACAGGAAGAAGTTGCGGCCTATGGCTAAAGGGGGGGGCGAACTCCAACATGAAAGAGAGAACCTCTTTTGGATGGCTTCCTGTTCCATTGGATGGCTATTTTTTTTCTTTTTTGGAAGTTTACACACCGAAAAGAGGGGGGTAGAATGGTGTTTGGACGGTCCAGGCGGCAAATGTCGAAAGGATAGAACGCCATATTTTAAGAACCGAGAGAGGAGGGCCTTTAAAAATGGACTTGCGGCTGAAACGTCATTCCGGGGTTCCCGTCTATCTTCAGATCTCCTCGGCCCTTCGGGAGCAGATCCTTTCGGGGATGCTTCGGGAAGGGCAGTCTCTTCCTCCGGAGCGGGAGATGGCCCATCGCCTGGGAGTTAACCGAAGCACTGTGGTGAAGGCCTATCAGGAGCTGAAGGCCCAGGGATTTCTTCATGCCAGGGTGGGACGGGGAACGGAGGTGAAAATTTGGGAATCCCGAGAAAAAGAGGCCTCTGTAAGAGAAGAACCCCTGGATTGGCGCTCTCTCTTTAACGCTTCTTCGGGGATTCCGGAAAGCTTCTTTTCCGAAATGCTTTCCCGGGCGAACCGAGAAGGAACGATTTCCTTTGCTTCGGGTTTTCCTGATCCCGATTACTTTCCACGGGAGATCATGGAGGATATCCAGAAAAATCTGCATCGGGAAAATGCACGTAAACTCTATCTTCCTAGTCCCGTGGAGGGGTATGCCCCCCTTCGGGAAAGCATCGCCGCCCTTTTGGGGCATCGAGGAATGCATGTACCTTCTCGGAATGTCATGATCCTTTCGGGCTCCCAACAGGGGTTGGACTACGTTGCCCGGAGTTTCCTCTCTCCCGGGGATGTGGTGCTCACCGAGGAGCCCACCTTTTTCGGAGCCCTGGAGATTTTTCGAGCTGCCGGGGCTCGGGTTGTGGGGATTCCCATGGATGAGGAGGGGATACGACGGGATCTTCTGGAGGGGGCTATTCGTCGGCACAATCCGAGGTTTCTCTATCTCCTGCCCACTTTTCAGAATCCCTCGGGAATAACCATGTCTCTGGAAAGACGACGAGAGGTGCTGGAAATTGCGGGAACCTCGGGGATCCCCCTGGTGGAAGACGATCCCTATGGAGAACTTCGCTACGAGGGGAACCGCCTCCCTTCTCTTAAGGCCTTGGACCTTCGGGACTCCGTGATATATCTGAGCAGCTTCTCTAAGGTGCTCTCTCTGGGGCTTCGGGTGGGGTGGGTGGTGGCTCCTTCCTTGGTGATCGAGCGTTTTTCCCGACTTAAACAGATAACGGATCTGCACGTGAATACGGCGGTTCAGATGCTTCTGGATGCATTCCTCCGTCAGGGGCATTACGAGGAGTACCTCTCTCGAATTTGCCGGGGCTATCGGGAAAAGCGGGATCTTCTGGAAAAGAGCCTGAGAAGACATGCAAGAGAAATCCCCTGGAGCTGGAAAACCCCCGAGGGGGGATTCTATGTCTGGTGCAGGCTTCCGGAAGAGCTTTCTCTGCGTAGCTTTCTCTCTCGGGGAGCTTTGCAGGGAGTGGCTTTTTTCCCCGGAGGGGCATTTTATCCTGATGAGGCGGGACGAGAGAAGTACATACGGTTAAACTTTGCCCATACCGCCTTGGATCGCATTGAAGAGGGAGTGGCTCGCCTGGCGAGAGCTGCTGGGGAAAGCTTGAAGGGACATGCCCCTTTTCTCGAAGAACATCCGGGAGGCCAGGAGCCTCTCGTGTAAAAACGCAGTACCCCTCTGGCTATGCCCGAGGCAATCTTGATAATAAAGGCGGTGACGTGATTCATGAAGGAGATTCAAATCTATCAGGTGGATGCATTTACGGAAAAGCCCTTTGGAGGTAATCCCGCAGGGGTGGTGTTGGAGGCGAACTCCCTGGAGGATGAGGAGATGCTGCATATCGCCAGGGAGATGAATCTCAGTGAAACTGCTTTTGTCTCTCCTTCGGACAAGGCGGATTTTCGGGTGCGCTTCTTTACCCCCAACGGAGAGGTTGATCTCTGCGGACATGCTACGGTGGGGACTTTTCATGCCCTTCACGAAAAGGGATATCTTTCGCCGGAACGCTCCGTATTTACTCAGGAGACCCGGGTAGGTGTGCTGGAAGTGGCACGTTCTTTTCTGGATGGGCTCCCCCTCTTTACCATGACTCAGGCCCGTCCCCGATACCGGGAGATGACGGACACAGTTGCAGAGATAGCAGAAATTTTGAATCTGAGAACCGAGGACCTTCTCGAAAAGGTTCCTCTCAAGGTTTCCACAGGGCTTTGGTGGCTTGTGGTGGGAATACGGCATCTGGAAACGGTCCGCACTCTTGCCCCTGCCATGGAAAGCCTCCGGAATTTCAGCGAAAAGTATGGGGTGATAGGAGTGGTTCCTCTCTGCCTCGAAACGCTTAATCCTGAAAGATTCTTTCACATGCGCGCCTTTGCTCCTCTTGTAGGTATTGCGGAGGACCCCGTCTGCGGAACCTGCAACGGCTGTGCCGGGGCCTTTCTTGCCTATCATGACCTCCTCGGTACCGGAGATCGGGTGGAGCTACAAAGCGAGGCGGGGTTTGAAGTAGGCCGTCCCGGAAGGGTAATAGTTTCGGTAGAGAGAAAAGATGGAGATATTGTGCGTGTTGCAGTGGGAGGAACCGGAGTAACAGTGCTTGAAGGGGTTATGCGGTTTTAGAGGGATAATAAGGGGAGAACTTTATGAAGACCATCGGCTTTATCGGAGGGCTCTGTTGGGAGTCAAGTGTTATATGCTATGAGAGAGTCAACACTCTGGTTCGGGAAAAACTTGGAGGCGTGCACTCCGCGGAGTGTGTCATGACCTCTGTCGATTTTACCCCTGTGGCGGCGGTTCTCCAGGGGGGGAGTATGGAGACTTTTCGCGGCATTGTGGTGAACTCCGCCAAGAAGCTTCAGTGTGCAGGGGTGGATTTTCTCGTCATCTGCTCCAACACCGCCCATGCCTTTGCGAAGGATGCTCAGGAGGCCACGGGGTTGCCCCTGCTGCATATAGCGGATGCCATCGGAGAGGCTGCGAAGGCCGAGGGGTATGAAACCCTGGGGCTTCTGGGAACCAAGACCCTCATGGAGTCGGATTACTACCGGGGGCATCTTGAAAAAGTCTGGTGCCGCACCGTGCTTCTTCCGGAAGAGGAGGAGCGCCGGGAGGTAGATAGAATTATCGTGGAGGAACTCTGTGCGGGGAAGGTTCTGGAATCTTCGAGAAAAACCTATCTGGAGATTATGAAAAACCTTGAAAACCGAGGAGCCCAGGCTATTGTCCTCGGATGTACGGAAATTCCCATCCTCATCAAACCGGAACATACGTCTCTTCCTCTTCTGAACTCTCTAGAGCTGCACGTTCAGAAGGCAGTTGCTCTTGCTCTGGAGGATGAGGGAGAAATATCCTTGTGAAGAAAGCGCCCATTTTTGCGGAAGGAGGGCTTATAGACGTCCTCCAGGAAGAGCTGTTCTGAAAAAGGAGGTTATGTGCCATGTCCTTAAGCCCTTATCAGGGAAGTCCCATCAGCAACACCCATCTGCGTTCCCCGGAGCACGTAACGGATATCTCCGGCATGTGTTCGGTCTGTACCGCCAAATGCTTCGGTCCCTGCGAGATCGGCCTCTCTGCGGTGCGGGGGGCGGAAGCTATCATGCCCTATCTGGCGGATGTGAACCAATTTGCCTCGGAGAAACGCTACCCTCTGGATTTTTCCCACTTCAACATCAACGGGCGAGTCTTCGGAGCCTGGGGCGCCCCGGAAGATCCCTACGAGGCCACCTTTCCCAAGGCGGATCTCTCCTCTACCTTCGGCAGGAATGAAGCCGTTCCCACCGCAGCCCCCTTCATACTCCCCGCCATGGCAAAGCTTTCCTGGCGGGAGTACTTCGGAGGGGCGGCTCTCTTCGGGGTTCCCGTGGTGATCGGGGAGGATGTCATCGCCAAGGATCCCGGACTTGTACTTGAGGGAAACCGGGTGGTGGAGGCTCCTTTGATTGCCGAAATGCTCCAGGCTTTTCGTCGTTACCATCGAGGACTTGGAGATGTGGTGCTTCAGGGGAACTTTGACGATGAATACCACGGGGTGCTGGAGTACGCCATCCAAAAGCTTGGGGTTACCTCGGTGGAACTCAAGTTCGGCCAGGCTGCCAAGGGGATCCAGGGGATGGGGCCGGTACCGAAGATTGAGGATGCTTTCCGTTTCAAAAAGATGGGGTACGTGGTTCTGCCGGATCCAGAAGATCCCGCCGTGGCGGAGGCCTACGCCCGGGGAGAGGGGCGGGTCTTCGAAAAGATCGGTAAGCTCCCCTTCTGGGGCCCGGAAGAGCTGGTAAAGCGGGTGCAGGAGCTGCGCAATCTTGGGGCAAAGCGAGTCTGTTTCAAGACGGGTCCCTTCGATCCCCGGGATATCGCCACCATTCTGGAGATCGCCTCCGAATCGGGGGTGGATCTGGTAACCCTGGACGGAGCCGGGGGCGGCACGGGACACAGCCCGGTAAAGATGATGAATGAATGGGGGATTCCCACGGTGCTCCTTGAAGTGCTCACCTGTCGTATTCTCGAAAAAATGCAAAAGGCGGGAAAGCCCCTCCCGGATATCGCCATGGCGGGGGGTTTTGCCACGGAGGATCAGGTCTACAAGGGGCTTGCTCTGGGAGCCCCCTATGTGAAAACCATCGCCCTGGGCCGGGGAGCCATGGGGGCTGCCTCGGTGGGAAGACAGGTGGGGGAGGCTCTGCAGAAGGGAACGGTTCCGAAGGAGTACGCCCGATTCGGGAATACTCTTGAGGAGGTTTTCGCAGATTATCGTATTATCAAAGAACTCTACGGCAAAGAGGCCTCTTCGGTTCTCCCCGGAGCGTTGGGTGTCTTCTCCTATCTCCGCCGGGTTACCGTAGGGATGCAGCACTTCATGGCGCTGAACCGGAAATTTGCCCTTGCTAACATAGAGCGGGAGGACATGGTCCCCCTCACAGGGTACGCCGCCAAAATGACGGGGCTTGCCACCTATGAGGAGCTTCTGCAGAGAGTCTGAAAAAGCTTGAAAAACTCTCCGAAAGCAGCACTCAGGAGCGTGATACAAGAGAACAAACTTTAATCGACTCGCAAGGAAAAGGTTAATAAAGAAAGAGCCCCAGGGAAAAACCATCCCGAGGGCTCTTTTTTCTACGCGTTTCCGAAGAAAATTCCTTTACATATTTCGGCTGAAAAGTGTACAATCGTTTTGTATTGTCAGGGGATGTCCTATCCCCGCATCACCGCCGGAAAGGAGACGTCTATGAACCATAAAAAGAACGAACTCGTTCGGGTTACGGATATTTGCAAAGACTTTTCCACTGTAAGGGTGCTTCACAACGTATCCTTTCAGATCTCCCCCGGAGAGATCCTCGGCATTATCGGAGAAAACGGGGCGGGGAAGTCTACCATGATGAAGATTTTAAGCGGTATCTATCAGCCTACTTCCGGAGAGATCTACATGGAGGGAAGGAAGGTGGATATCCGAACCCCTCTTGATGCCAAAAAACTCGGCATCAGCATCATCCCTCAGGAGTTCAACCTGGTGAACGATCTCACGGTATACGATAATGTCTTTCTGGGGTCGGAGCTTCGTACAAAGAGCGGTTTTCTCGATAAGAAAGCCATGAAAAAGAGAACCGCCGCGCTTCTCGAAGAGCTGGGGGTTTCCATCGCTCCCGAGGAGAAGATCGAAAATTTGAGTGCTGCGGAAAAGCAGATGGTGGAGATCTGTAAGGCCTTGGCCTTCAAGTGTCGAATCCTCATTATGGATGAGCCCACGTCGGTGCTCACTCTGCACGAAATTGCCATTCTCTTCCGGCTCATGCGAAGGCTGAAAGAAGAAGGCATGACCATTATCTATATTTCTCATAAATTAAAAGAAATCAAGGAGATATGCCATCGGGTTCTCGTCCTGCGGGATGGATACTTCGTGCTGGACAGGCCCGTCTCCGAGGTCTCTCCCGAGGAGATGGCCCAGAGCATGGTGGGGAGGGAGCTTTCCCAGATCTTTCCGAAAAAGATCTCTCCTCAAGAGACTCCTTTGTTGGAGGTTCGGCATCTTTCGGTTCCGGGGGTGCTCAAGGATATCACGTTTACCTTGAAGGAGGGGGAGATTCTCGGCTTCGGCGGTCTCGTGGGGGCGGGAAGAACCGAAGTGGCAGAGGCCCTTATCGGCCTGCGCCCTCTTTCGGCGGGGGAAATCATTCTCAAGGGGCGCAGGCTGGAGATCCGAAATCCCCGGGATGCGGTGGAGGCGGGGATAAGTTATCTCTCGGAAGATCGCCAGGGGAGCGGCATTCTCACGTCTTTCAGCGTGGTTCACAACACCACCCTCACATCCCTCCCCCGATACTCTCCCTCCCGATTTCAGTGGATTCGTAAAAGGGAGGAGCTTGGGGCGGCCCAGCGTTATCGCGAGCTTTTCAATCTGAAAACGGCATCCCTCGCCACTCCCCTGGAGTTTTTAAGCGGCGGCAACCAGCAGAAGGTATCCCTTTCAAAGAGCATTGATACCAAGCCGATGGTGCTCATAGCGGATGAACCCACCCGGGGGGTTGATGTGGCGGCCAAACAGGAGGTCTACTCCTTCATCAGCCAGATTGTGGAACAAGGAATCTCCTGCATTCTCATATCTTCAGAGATGGAGGAGCTTATCGGCATGTGTCACCGGGTGGTGGTGATGCAGGATGGCCGCATTACCGGGGTTCTTGAGGGAGATCAGATCTGTGAAGAAGAGATAATGTTCTGTGCCACGGGCATAAGGGAGGGAGCCTGATTGAAACATTTCGTCGAACTGCTGCACAAACTGCCTCTGAGAAAGCACGCGTCGCTGATCGCCCTGATCTTTCTCATCGTGCTTTCCTCGTTTTTGAGCCCCTATTTTCTGAAGCCCCGAAACCTTATCAACATCATGCGGCAGGTTTCCTATACGGGGATTATCAGTCTGGGGATGACTTTCGTTATCATCTCTGCGGGGATCGACCTTTCCGTGGGTTCCGTGGTAGCCTTTACCGGGGCTGTGGTGATTATCGCCATGAACAGTCTTCTTACGGTGCTCCCCAACGAACTCATGGTGCTTCTGGCGGGGATTCTTACGGGAATCGTTGTAGGAGGATGTGCGGGGGCCTTTAACGGCATCATGATCACCCGGGGAAAGATCGCCCCCTTTATTGTCACCCTGGGCTCCATGGCGATTTTCCGTTCTCTCACCCTTTATATCGGCAATGCGGGAGAGATTCAGTCTAAAAACGCCCTCTACGGCAAGTTCGGCATGGAGTCCCTCTTTGGTATCCCCGTGCCGGTTTTCGTTCTCCTGGGGCTCGCTCTGTTGCTGCATCTGATACTCAATAACACCCGGTACGGCCGCTATCTCTGTGCGGTGGGGTCGAATCAGAAGGTGGCCCTCTTCTCCGCCATCAACGTGGATAGGGTAAAATTCTACGCCTACACCCTCACGGGGATGCTCGTGGGGGTCTCTGCGGTGCTTCTGGGGTCGCGGTTTAATGCGGTGAGCACCTCCAACATGGGGCTTGCTTTCGAGCTGGATGCCATTGCGGCGGTCATCATCGGAGGCACCGCCATGGCGGGGGGACGGGGTACCGTCTGGGGAACCGTGTGGGGAGCCCTCATCCTCGGCATTATCAATAACATGATGAACATGGTGGGGGTCTCTCCCTATCTTCAGGGCACCGTAAAGGGGCTAGTGATCATCATCGCAGTGTACGTGCAGAAACAGAAACAGTAGTAATGGCAGAAACAGTGGCAATAGCAATAGCAGTGACTAGTTACGGCATCCGTGCGAAAGAGTCATAAAAACCGAAGGGAGGGTTCTCGGTGACGGAAAAAAACAAACGTCCCAGGGTTATCGCCGCTCCGTATCCAAAAAAGCTTCAGGTAATCTTTTCCGAGGAGGCGTTACGTTGTCTGGAAGATCTGGTGGATCTCCACTATCTTGGAGATCAGGAGATCAACGAAGATGAGCTGATACCCCTTCTCGGGGAGGATGTGGTGGCGATACTCGGCCAGGTGCCCCTTCCAGAAAAAGCCCTGGCGAACATGCCCCATCTGCGGGGAATCTTCAACGTGGAGGGAAATTTTTACCAGAATGTAGACTATCTCTACTGCTTCCGGAATCATATCCATGTGCTGAACTGCGGCAGCGCCTACGCTCTTCCCGTGGCGGAGATGGCTCTGGGGATGGCCCTGGATCTTGCCCGGGGTATCAGCCGGGAGGATCGCCGCTTCCGCCAGGGCCGGGAGGGCTTTCTCTTGGATAGCTGCGGGGATTCGGTGCTTCTCTCCGGCTCCGAGGTGGGGATTATCGGCTTCGGTAATCTGGGAAAGGCTCTGGCAAAGCTGCTCCAGCCCTTTCACTGTTCCCTCACGGTCTATGATCCCTGGCTTCCCGAGAGCGTTCTAAAGGAATACGGATGCCGGGGAATCTCTCTGGAGGAGCTTCTGGAAAAGAGCCGGTTTATCTTCGTTATGGCGGGGGTTACCGAGGAGAACCAGGGCTTCTTGAGCCGAAAGCTCCTGGAGCGTATCCGAAAGGATGCCTTCTTCCTGCTCATGAGCCGGGCGGCGGTGGTGGATTTCGATGCCCTTTGCGATCTTACCGAGGCGGGGCGATTCACCGCTGCCACGGATGTCTTTCCCGAAGAGCCTCTCCCCCAGGATCACCGGGCCCGGAAAAACGAGCATCTGCTCCTCTCGGCCCATCGGGCGGGGGGGATTCCCCAGGCCTATACTGCCATAGGGGATATGGTGCTGGATGATTTGAAACTTCTTCTTCAGGGTCTCGCCCCGGTGCGGATGCAGAGGGCGGAGCCCGAAACGGTACGGCGCTTTGCGAGCAGACCCGCAAAAGGAGTCTGAGAATGCAGGGAATGGAAGGGGACGGGGCGGGATGGGAAAAAGGCCCCGAAGAAGGAGGTGGTGCGGTGGAAGAGCGTTTTTTCGCCCCCCGCAGCCTGGGGGGCACGGCAGAGCGGTGAAGGAGATGGGAATTTTTATCTTTTAAGGAGGTTTCGTCGAAAATGAAAAAGCTTATCGTATTTGCCCTGGTGTCTGTTTTTCTCGCCCTGACCCTTTGTGGTGTCGTGGCAGCGGAATCCAAAAATTATACCGGCAAGATCGGTATCTCTCTTCCCACAGCTACTCACGGATACATGGGCCGGGTAAACTGGTGGGTAAAAAAGGCCGTGAGCGACTGGCAGGCGAAATGCCCGGAGCTGGAATTCCTCGTGGTCACAGCGGACAGCGTCACCAAACAGGCGGCGGATATTGAGGATCTTATGATCAAGGATATCGACGCTCTCGTCTGCTTCCCCTTCGACTCTTCCCTTACCGCGGTGATCGAGAAGGCCTATGATAGCGGTATCTATACAGTGGTGCTCGACCGGGGAACCACGAGACCCGTCTATCACGTCTACATTAGCAACGATGACGAGGGCTACACCCGGGAAGGAACCAAGTGGATCGCGGAGCAGCTCGGAGGAAAGGGAAAACTCGTCATCATCGAAGGCATTCCCAGCGTGATCAACACCATCCGGGTGGATACCATCAAAGAGACCGCCGCCAAGTACGGCCTGGAAGTCCTCGACTCCCAGCCGGGGATGTGGAACCCCGAAAAGGCTCTGGCGGTGATGGAGAACTACCTCCAGAAATATCCTCAGATCGACGCAGTCTACACCGCGGATGACGACATGCTCAAAGGAGCGCTCCAGGCCTACAAGGAATCCGGAAGAGATGACATCAAAATCTTCCTCGGCGGTGCGGCAGACAAGGAAATTCTGAAGATGATCATGGAGGACTCCAATCCTCTCGTAAAGGCCAACGTAACCTATCCTCCGGATTGCATCGCCACCGCCATCAGCCTGGCGATCCTGGGGCATAACGAGCAGGTTCTCGAAGGGTTTTACCAGAAGAAGCTCCCCATCCGCATTATCCTTGCGGCAGAGCTGATCACCAAGGAGAACGCCGGACAGTACTACATGGCAGACGAGCTGAACTTCGACATGTAGGCACTCCGGGCGACGTCCCTCTCGAACAAAAAAAGCTGCTGACAGTTTCGTCAGCAGCTTTTTTAACCATAAGATATAAAAACAAATATGATCCAATAAGAACCGACAAGAACCGACAAAAAGCAGTGAGAACCTGTGCAAAGGAGATATGCTCATGAGTCGCATACAGGGCCCCGCCCTTTTTCTGGCGCAGTTCTACGGAACCGAGGCGCCCTTTAACACATTGCAAAACCTCACATCCTGGGCGAAGGATCTAGGATACGAGGGGGTGCAGATTCCCGCAAACGAAAAGGGGCTTATGGACATCGATTTGGCCGCAGAATCAAGGATCTACTGTGATGAACTTAAAGAAAGCTGTCACGGCCTGAAGATTACCGAAATCGCCTCGCACCTCTTCGGCCAGCTCGTGGCGGTACACCCCGCATACGACGAACTTTTCGATGTATTTACGGAACCTTCCCTCAGAAACAACCCCCGGGAACGCCAGAAATGGGCGGTAGAAAAGATGATACGCACCATAAAGGCCTCTGCCAACCTGGGGCTGAAGGTGGTTCCCACCTTTAGCGGTGCCCTGCTCTGGCACCTGGTCTACCCCTGGCCCCAGAGGCCCGGAGGACTTGTGGAAGAGGGTTTTGCGGAGCTTGCCCGACTCTGGCGCCCCATTTTGGAAGCTGCAGAGGAGTACGGCATTGATCTAGCCTACGAAATTCATCCCGGGGAGGATCTGCACGACGGGGTGAGCTTCGAACGCTTTCTCAAGGCCACGGGAAATCACCCCCGGGTAAACATTCTCTACGACCCCTCTCACTTCGTTCTGCAGTGTCTGGACTACATCGGCTACATCAAAACCTACGCCCCCTACATCAAAGCTTTTCACGTAAAGGATGCGGAATTTACTCCCTCCTCCCGGCAGGGGGTTTACGGAGGGTACAGCTCCTGGAAGGATCGGGCGGGGCGCTTCCGCAGCTTGGGAGATGGAGATGTGGACTTCAAAAAGGTCTTTACCGCCCTTACCGAAATTGGATACAGCTCCTGGGCGGTACTCGAATGGGAGTGCTGCATCAAGGATTTCCGCCAGGGTGCCCGGGAGGGCGCTCCCTTTATCCGCTCCATGATCATAGAAACTGCGGAAAAAGCCTTTGACGACTTTGCCGGAGGAGAGGACGACCGGGAGAAAAACCGGAGAATCCTGGGATTGTGTTAAGAGATTTTCCCGAAAGATCGGAGGCATGCCATGATGAGAAACATGAAAAAGCTGCAAGGGGGGATTATCGGGGGAGGTAAAAACTCCTTCATCGGCTACGCCCACATGGGAGCCGTTGCCCTGGACGGAGAGGCCACCATGGTGGGGGGAGTCTTTTCGGGGGATCCCGAAAAGGGATGTGTCCGGGGTGCCGAGCTGGGGGTTGATCCGAGTCGGGTCTACCGAGACTATCACGCCATGATAGAGGGGGAGAAAGGCCGCCCTGAGGGGGAGAGGATTGATTTCGTTATTCTCGCCACCCCCAACGCGAACCATCACGAGCTTGCTCTGGCCTTTCTTCGAGAGGGGTTCCACGTCTTTTCGGATAAGCCCATGGCAACCTCTCTGGAGCAGGCCCGGGAGATCCGACAGGAGGCGAAAAAGCAGAATCGCCTCTATGCCCTTACCCACGGCTATACGGGATATCCCATGGTAAAGCAGGCCCGGCATCTTGTAGAGAGCGGAGCCTTGGGAGATCTGCTGCGGGTGGTGGTGGAGTACACCCAGGGATGGCTCTCTCCTCTGGTGGAGGACCCGCAAAACTTCACAACCTGGCATCTGGACCCTCGCATCTCCGGCCCCTCCTGCACCATGATCGACGTGGGGCTGCACGCCATCAATCTGGTACAGACCGTTACGGGGCTTATCCCGGAAAAAGTCTGTGCCGATCTCGGCTCGGCCATTCCAGGAAACACTCTGGACGACAACGGCAGCGTGCTCATCCGGTTCGGCCGGAACGTGCCGGGGCTTCTCCACGCCTCCCAGATCTCTTCGGGGGAGGGGAACGCCCTTCGTATACGCCTCTACGGCAGCCGGGGAGGGCTCTTCTGGGATCAGGAGAGCCCGGATATCCTCGAACAGATGAACCCCGACGGCACCAGCACAATCTACAAAAAGGGGAGCCCCCGGCTCTGCGAAGAGGCCCGTAAGGCCGCCCGCCTTCCGGGAGGGCACCCCGAAGGATTGCTCCGGGCCTTCGCAAACATCTATCAAGGGGCATTCCGGGCCATCCGGGGAGAGGAGACCCACCCCGGCCGGGACTACCCCTGCTCCTTCCAGGGGGCGGTAACCCTGGCCTTTCTTGAGGCGGTGCTTCGGAGCGGTGCCTCGGAAGAAAAGTGGACCCAGGTGGAGCGGGTGGAGTAGGTTCGAAAGCGAAAATCTTCTTCAGCCTCTGCAAACATCCTTAAGCCCCCTCCCGTATGGAAGGGGGCTTCTTTTTCATTCTCTATCCGCATTTGCTCGCTATTCGAGCGGTTTTGCAAATGATGCGTGTCATGATCTGTCTCAAGGAGCCTCCGTCTATGTGTCTCCTTTGCTCCAACGCTGTAAAAACACCGCAATATCAGCTTTGCCAAGTTTCCCTCGTGCAACGGATAGCACTATCTCGGCAAAATCTTCCTCTGGGGCATAACAGTCATAATCATTCAAAGCAAGAAACCCCAAGGCTGCCACGGCACCGACACGTTTGTTTCCGTCAAGAAAGGGATGATTTTTCGCAAGGTGAAAGAGATATGCTGCGGCCATTTCAAAAATGTCGGTATGTGGAAACTCACCCCCGTACGTCGCCCTTGGCATGGCCAGAGCGGATTTGAGAAGATTCAAATCCCGAATGCCCGAGGCTCCTCCGTAACGCATCGCTTGATCCTGGTGAATCTCAAGTATTTCGCTCAAACTGAGAAACTGAGGATCCACAGCTTACTCCGCCAATTTTTTTAATGCCTTGGGATAACGGGAATTGACCTTATGGAGAGCATCCTTAAAGGCTTCACGGCGACCAGCATCCTTTACGGGGGAGAGGATGAGAACGTGCCCATCGGTAGTGATGTCGAAGGGGGTCTCCGCATCTGCCCCCAACAGCTCCAGAATGGGTTTCTCAATGACCAGAGCCAGACTATTTCCGTGCTTTGTTAAAGTTTTTATCATGATCGCACCTCCTCAACGCAACGTTGATACGATGTATGTACAAATGTATAACTCAAAGGCGGTTTTGTCAAGCAATTTTGCGGTTTCATCGAATTCGGGAAAAAACGAAGAGAAGCGCAATCTTTATTACATCAAGCGGGAAGAGGTGCGAAGGCCTTTGCACCTTTAGGGGCACTTCCGATTTTTTCGGTGGCGTCCCGGTGAGTGTCTATCTGGTGTCTGGGCACGAAAAAGCCCCGGAGGTTTTCCCTCCGGGGCCAGTGTTTGTAATGGTGGGCGACACAGGGCTCGAACCTGTGACCTCTTCCGTGTGAAGGCCGTTAACCCGTATATTTCAATCTAATCACATCCATGGCTATGCAAGAGAAACGCTGTTATTGTAATGCTTTGCAAGGTTTTTGTTTTTCTCTGGCTTGCATTGAATCGCACTATGTTATACTTTTGCCTGACTCCAAATTGACTCCAAAAACTTTCTGGGAGGCGGCAAAGTGCAGATCAAACTTACGCAAACGCTGGTGCGGCAAGCTGTAGCCGAGCCGGGAAAACGAGTGGAGCTGTGGGACACGGTTTTACCGGGGTTGCATGTGCGAGTGGGGAACCGCACCAAAAACTATTACCTGCGGTACTCAACCCCGAACGGTCCTCGCCGCAATGCGAAAATAGGTTCTGCGGAAGGGTTAACCCTTGCCCAGGCACGGGATATTGCTCGGAGTATCATCGGCGATGTGGCCAAAGGGGAAGATCCGGCGGCAAAAACCCCAACAAAGGACATGGCCTTGCACAGATACCTCGAAGAGTATTATATCCCCTGGGTGGTAAAAAACAAAAAGGCCGGGCAGAATACGGCTATCATACTGCGTAATTTCGTCGAGTTTTTCGGGGGCAACAAAATAATTTCCGATCTTTGTCGGCAGGATATAGAAGCATGGCGGGAGAAAATGCGGAGCCGTGGGAACAAGGCCGCCAGTATAAACCGTAAGTATGGTGCTCTGAGGGCGGCTCTTAATTGGGGGGTGGAAATGGAGGTTCTTCCTTGTAACCCCCTGGTGAGTATGCGAGGGATAAAAACCCTGAAAGAAACGGATTCGGAAGAGAAAATCCGCTACCTGTCGGAAGAGGAAGAAGAGCGACTTTACAGAGCCCTAAAAGAGCGGGACCTGGAGATTCGCCGGAAAAGACGGAAGCATAACGAATGGTGTTTTTCTCGGGGCAGGGGCCCATGGCCGGATTTGGATAACGTGGCCTATGCCGACAGCCTGGAGCCCATGATTACTATAAGTCTGAAAACCGGAGTGCGCCGTGGCACCCTCTTCCGTTTGGAGTGGAAAGATGTGGATTTTGGTCATCAGGTTCTTACCGTGAGAGCCGAAATCTGTAAAACCGGAAAATCCCGCAAAATCCCGTTAAGCCCTACGGCTCTCGAAACTTTGGGAAAGTGGAAAGAGCAGCAAGGTGGAAGAGGACTTGTTTTCCCCTCACCAAAGACGGGGGGCGTTATGGATAATTGCAATTCCGCCTGGACAGCCCTGTTGAGGGCTGCAGATATAGAGGGCTTCCGGTGGCACGACCTCAGGCATACTTTTGCAAGCCGGCTGGTAATAAATGGTGCGGATCTGAACGTGGTCAGGGAATTGCTTGGGCATAGCGATCTTAAAATGACACTACGCTATGCCCATCTGGCTCCTAACATGAAAAGCAGGACGATAGAGTTGTTGGGGTAGAGGGGGGGCGTCTTCTGTGGCGGGCAACGAGTTCCTAGCTGTTCATGAGGAGGTGGAGATAGATGCTTTTTGCGATAACTCTACCAAGTTGAACTGGAACGGCGTTTCCTATAAGACGTCCCAGCGTTCTCATCTTATATGGTTGGCCGGGTTCCACGAATTGGTAGCTTTCCGGAAACGTTTGGAAAAGAGCCGCTTCCCGTAGGGATATCGCTCTGTCTTGTTCCGGATGGCCGAATCGTCCGTTTCCGTAGCCATAACAGAGAGTCGTCATCGTCGGGGCGGGTTTATCCCAAGACATACGTCCGTATACGCTGGGGTAGCTTTTCCCACTTTGTGCCTGATGGCATTTTGCGCATATTTCCGGATTCCAATCTCGCCACGTGCCCCCCGGTTTCGATTGTCGAATTCTTTCCATGTTGAGTTTGGAGAGGGAGGCAGCCCTGTGTAGAGGATCTTCAATGGAGGTTTCTCCGGCAGAAATCGGAGGAAGCTTTTTTATGGTTTCCGCTACCGTTTTATAGTCGTTTTTGTTGCAAGTCGGAGGAACCATGGATACGGTTCCTAGTAAGGACCCGAAACAAACGAGCCGTGTCCGTTTTTGGGGGATACCGTAATCCGGGCAGTAGATTTCGTACGTTTCCGTCGTATAGCCGCATTTTTCTAGGG
This sequence comes from uncultured Synergistaceae bacterium, assembly GCA_964539095.1. Classification (GTDB taxonomy): domain Bacteria; phylum Synergistota; class Synergistia; order Synergistales; family Aminiphilaceae; genus DAIPKP01. The sequence goes on along the minus strand of CAZIFL010000020.1, from coordinate 28,056 downwards.
ATGAAAGAAAATCTTGCAATACCTTCCCATCGTCGAATTTTTTCAGGGCCGGAACGTTCTCCATTGATACCACATGGGGTCTTATTTTTTGAATGAGATATGAGAATTGGTAGAGCAACTGCCACTTGTCGTCTTTTTTGCGATCTCCTCCGTTGTACAGGGAAAAAGGTTGGCAAGGAGCGCAGCCAACCAAGATTTTTATGTCATCCTTTGGATATAATCTTGCCAGATCATTCGCCGACAAATCCCGGACATCGGAAGCGATGAATTTAGCTCCGACGTTATTGGCTTCGAAAGGATATTGACAGGCATTATCGGTATCAATTCCGGCCAACACACGAAACCCTTCCATGACAAAACCGTGGGTCAGTCCCCCGACTCCGCAAAAGAGATCCACTACCGAAATTCCCTTCTTCATGAGATCATCCCCGTGTCGTCAAAAATGCGAGGTTTGTGATGTCGCTTTTGGCCTCGCCAAGATTATGCCATATTTGATTGGAAAGATCGAGGTCTTTTTTACGCATTCGAATCAGCAGAGCCTCTTGCTGCGAAGAACTGCTCCAGATCTTCTTTACCGTTTTGGTCGAAGTCGCCGTTCTATGGGCTTAAGAATCGAACATCCTGGATATCCTGTCCGCTCTTTCTGCTCTCACTATATATTCGTCATATGAAGCTTTGGCCGATTGAATCAGTTGTTCATATGTCACTATTTGAGAGCCTGGGCTGACTCCATTCAATATGCTGAAAACTCTGTCACGGTCCTCTGGAAGAGGTTTCCCTATAACGAATACGACTTCTATGACGGAGCGATTTCTTGCGTCCATAGGTAGTATTTTCTTTAATGCATCTACATATTTTGAACCCTGTTCAGCAAGTGTAAAAATACTTGTTATCACTGAAGCTCGTTTTAATTCGATTATTACATGTTTGCCGGATATGGTTCGATATCGAATGTCTATGCGGCCGTATGTTGCTTTAGTTTCTTCGTTGTCTTCAAGTCCTGGGCAGAGTCTCAGTCGTTCTTCCATTGAAGGCGCTTCTGCCGCACGTTCCCAAGAGGGATCCAGCAACCATAGATGATTGAAGAGATACTCTTGTAAAACACGTTCTTTTTGGTCTTCATCAACGAATTGGTTTAAAATTTTTATGATTTCAAGCCGGTTGGAGACGATGTCGAAGTACAGCGCAGCTTCCAAGTCGTCCTTCCCAGACAATAGGCATAGCAAGTCGTTTACCCCTGCTTCCAAGGCTCTTTCGAGTTCTTCCTCATCTCCTCTCAAGCGTAGTCGTTCGAAGCCGAAAATCGCATGGCGTAGCAACATTTTGCGGTTGTCTTGATTCTCATCGTCTTCTATTTCGAGGGTGGCGATTTTTTGGAGAAGCTTTTCGGCTTTCCTTTTCCAGCCCGTTTCCAACGAATTGATCCATTCGGCTACTTTGGGATATTTTTGCCCGAGTTCCGTTACCTTGTCTCGCGTTCTCGTTTCGCTCCAGCTAGATGCGATGTTGCGGAGGCAGGCTTTGAGAAACACTTTCAGCCTTTCGAAACGAGGGTCGTCTTCGATGAGTCTTTGCCGATTGCTGGTGACTATATCGTTGTCCTCGTTATCCAGAAAATCCGCCTCAATCTGTCCCGTCAGGTATTTCGTGTACATCTCGGCTCCGGTTATTCGAGAGAGGACGTCTTCGTCTACCAATCGCCCTCTAGCCAAGACTATTATGGAGTTCAGGTTCCCTTCCGAAGTCGCTAAACGTTTAGGTTTGTCTACGGTACCTATCCACCCATTAACTGTTTCTCCTTCCTTCAAGCCGTTGCCAGAACCCTGAAGTATGAATTTTTCCTTGAGATATCCTTCTTCACATCTACTAGTGTCGATTTCCTCTTCACCTATGCCCCATAGGTATTCGACGAATTTGAGATCATCCCTATCGGCGGAGGTTACTTCCTCATCATTTACGAAGACATGGAATCCTCTGAAAAAATCGTTGGTTCCTTTCGTTCCGGAATCCTCTTTACCTATAATGGAGAAGCGTCTGGCGATGCGACGTTTAAGGGAACTTGGGCTAACCTCTCTGATTCGTTCCTTTAGTTTCGAGGCCACGATGCAGGTCCCATGTTCGCCTAGTGTCACGTTTGCCGGTATATCGACGGGAATGGGATGATATTCTTCGTCTTGACGGTCCATTGCCTCTCTAAGGTCGGTAGTCGAAATCCTCAGGCCTATGGGATCCGTTTTTTGCGTTCGAGTGAAAATATCTACCTGCTTAGCAATGGAAAAAAGCGATAGCTTCCCTATACCTTTGCGACCCATTACGGGACGTCCCTCTTGAGAACGATCTCCTTCATTTTTTCTACGACGATACCCTACCTTTAGGTATCGTTCGTTCACTCCGTCAGTGTTCATTCCTATTCCATCATCGGTTATTGCCAAGCGATCTTCTTCAATGGTTATCCACACGTTGCCGGCATCGGCATCCCAAGCATTCGCTACGGTTTCCGTGATGACTGCCGCAACGCTGCTGTACAGGCCATCGGCTAGGTGATCTAGAACGTTCAAGTCGACAGTCATTTTATATGGAGAGGTGTTCTCCAAGGCGATCAATCCTTTCTCGCATCATTAGGTTCTCAATAAGTTTAATTAAAATCTTCCGTAGTCTATACGTGCCTAGATGTGCCTCGCAAGTGTGGCGAACTCTTCCCTTAAACATAAGTTGCTGTCTTTTTGATTCTTCTCAGAAAGGGTTGGGTGATTTAAAAATCAGTATTTTCAAGAATTTTCTTCTGTTCTTTCCAGAAAATATCTTTTTGCAGCCCTAATCGGCTTTCCCAAAGGCCGTAAAAATTTTCTCGAGCACGTTTAAGTTGTTTTATCTGTTTGCTTATGTGACATCCATTCATGAGAATTATTATGATGCCAAATAACAGTGTCAGAGAAATCGTCGTGTACGATATTTTTGCAATTAGTTTCATAACATAAAGATCTGGTGTGTCTTTTTGAGCAAAAAACGTAAGGCCCAAAATAAGGAACGGAATAAGGGCTGCGATGCAAATCGTAGCTATATAATAAATTCGGCTCACGAGGCGATCTTCCAGTCTCCCTATTTTTTCATCAAGCATTATAATTATTTGCCCTATTTCCTGCAGGATTAACTTGTTGCGAATCATGAAATTTCTCCTGTTAATTTTTTAGCATTCAAGCTGCAACTGCGATTTGTGAAGAAGAATCCTTGTGCTTTCCCTGTGGATTATCTATCTTCTTTGTTCCGTTACCTCGGCGGGTTGCACCGGGAGCAGGGTTCGTATCCTCGACGTATTGCGTCTTTCAGGTCGATGGGTATTTTGCTTTTTCGCAAATGGGAGCAGCCATCTCGGTGGTATTTGTTGCCGCTTTGGGTAACGTAAACAATCATGGAGATCTCTTCCCGCCCGGCATCGGTGGCTTCGTAATAACTTGGGGCCATCGTGGGAGGCGTGGAGGAGGATCCGTATACCGGGAAAGACTCTGGGGCCGCATTGCTATCGCTGGCCTTGGGTTGTTGTGTGGGGGTAGTAGGGGATGGCGTAGAGGGGGCTGTAAGGGTAAAGGCTGCTGTGATTGTCGGTTCAGCGGTTTCTTTAGGGGGCGGAGGCCCCTCTTCGGATTTTTGTTCTACTTGTTCGCTCTGCGTTATAGTCGGTGGGGCCGTATCTACCTTTTGCGGAGCATCTTTTTCCTCTCCAAATTTTCCCAGGAGAATCAAGCCTACAATAATGATTACCGCAAGGAGGATGAAGCGGGAACATCCCTTGCCTTTTTTCTTTTTTGGCTCGGGCTCTTTGTCGTTTTGAAATCTCGTTGCATTTTTTTGATTTACCTTCTTGGCGTATTCCTCCGCTTTAAATGGAGAAAGCATTTTCCCGTCAGCAAATTTGCCACTCACCTTTCTGCCTCCCTCCGTATTCGAGCCTTCTTGGATAGGTTTTTACCCGCGTCCTTGATTTTTTTATCACTCTATCCCAATTGATTCTTTTGCAGCTTTTTCGGCCTCAATTGCCATCGCTATATGTCCCCAAATTTCGCCATTAGAGCTTTGATCTAATTTTCTATCGCCATATTTCTTTAGATTTTCAATAAAGGAAGAGTAGACAGATGTCTTTATTGAATAAGCGAGTTTCATTTCGTATGCCATGGTGTTCAAAGCTGCTTCTGTCTCTTCGGGAAGCCCATTAGGTAAATTAAGCTGGATACGCATATATGCGTCTTTTGCCTCTTGAGCGGATTCAAGAGCTTGATTAGCAACTTGGAGCAAATTGTTTTTAGAAATATTTGCATCAAGGACAGCTTCTTTGAGCCTGTCGCTCGGAGCTGTTACGGCGCGATCAATTTCAGAAATTTCGTTAATCACAGAAAGGCAAATTGTTTGTTGTTCTTCTAAAGAAAGGGGTTTATCAGACGCATAGGCCAAAAAAGGAAGAGAGAACAATATGCAAATGGTGAAAAGAGCAAGTTTTTTATGTTTCCCCAATCTCTGTGTGAGTTTTTCTTTCATGAAAGACACTTCCTTTTCGCTGATTTTTTGGATCGGCCTCGTTTTTCAACGCATTCCCTGGCAAAATCCAAGTAAACTTATCCTCAAAAATTCCAAGTCCCGCAACACCCTCCGTTTTCTTCCCCCCTTCCTACACGTAACGCTTAAAACATGTCCGCTGGTTTGTTCGAGCGAAGCACCTCAACAATCTTTCCCGCAATGCTGAATAACGTCTTGTCGTTTGCTGTTTCCGCATCTACGCTTATGGTGGGTTTATCGCTGGCGGCATGCAATTCTACCCGGCCATCCGGGTGGACGAAGACCCACCTAATGAACCATTCTCCGTTGTAATAGAGGAGATAAGCACTTCCATTTTTGAACTCTTCTGCCGGGTTCACTATTGCAATTACCCCCGCTGAGATGCCGGCCCTTTCCATCGAATTGCCCGAAACGCGAATCCCAAAAGGTTTCTTCATATTGTCGATACGAAGTGTGTCACGGGAGACGATGGTTTTTTCCATTGAATCGTCGGCGTTGTTGGCCATTCTCTGCAACGCTCCAGGGGTGCCCGTGGTGGGCATATCCAAAAGCGGAATTTCCACGAAGTTCCCGGGGAGAGGGGGAGGATTTTGTCCTCTTGTCTCGTAAGGGTGCATCGCTTCCCTGGCCCCCGGTGGGGAGGGGTCGTCGGTTTCGCCCGTTAAAAAATCCAGAGGGACTCCTAGAAGCTCTTCCACTTGCTTGGCTGTTCCATACGAAACACCGGCCTTGCCATTTAAGACGTTGGATACATGTTTTTGCGTGATTCCAATAGCTTCAGCAATATCTTTATTCTTGATGTTTTTTTCTCGCATTACATTTCTTGCTCTGTCTTTTTTAAAAACAAGTTTTTTCTCGTCTTCCACTTGTCCGCACCCCCCCTTCTCTCTTTTTCTTCATAACCTACAAGGTAAAGCCATGCTCCCGCAAAGTCAATCCACTGGAAGTTCTCAAAAAATAACCCATAAGGTTTATTTTGAGCCTTTAGGCCCATTGCAAATAATTACCTATCAGGTTATATTCTTGGTGCGGAAAGGAGGTGGAACAATGAAACTGATTGATTTAGATGAAAAAATGAGGGACTTTGAAGTGAAAAACATTGATATTGCTAAGGATTTAAATGTTACGGAAAAAGCAGTATCTCAATGGAGACGGGGGCGGGTGTTTCCCTCTGACAACGCAATAAGCTACCTGTTAGGTAAATTTAGCACCTTGAAAGTTGAAACGGATTCCGGGGAAATTTTTATTATGAGCGGAAACCCTACAGCCCCCGCCCCGGAGTAGCAGCATTACCCCAGGGCGGGGAGGAACAAAGCATCCTGGGGGCGATCAACACAGTATCCCGATTTATCGCAAGCCTCCAAGCCCTGGCCGCCACGTGCGACGAAGCAGGCGAGATAGTAGCAATCACCATGGACGTGGCGGCGGATGGGCGGCTCAGCGGAGAAGGCACGGTCACCCTCCGCACTAGGTACAACGAAGCACGAGCGGCGTTTCTGGATCTTGGGGAATTGATTGGGACATAAAGGGAAAGGGGTGGCAGCATGAATAAAAAATGCAATAAAAAATGCCCCCGGAGGGGCAAAAGAAAACAAACTCAACTCAGGATGACTGAAAAAGATCGGGCTGTTTTTTGTGCTTTACAGGTCAGTATTCAGGATCTCACCCAGCAGCAATTGCAAATCCAGCAGCAATTGCATCGGATTTCTTCCTCAAATATAACAGCCAAGGCCCCTGAAAACCTTACTCCTGAGCAGGCATACGAGCAGGCATATCAGCTGGGGAGATTGGTGGGGAAACAGGTCTTACAAAAATACCGGCAATTTGATCAATAAAAAGTACAAGCGTTGGAGCTGTTATGGAAGGAGATTCGTTTGAAATGTTTGCGCCATTAAATATTTTAACATCTTCAAGCAAAAGGAAACCGTCTTTTTGAGGGCGCTCAAAGTCTTCTTTTTCCTCAAGGCATGCCTCTTCAAAGGAACCAATGACTCCATTTACGAGCCCTTTTGTAATCTCTTTTGTAATTTTTTCCGGAGACTTCGAATTTTCCTGATTAGGCCCTTCCTCTTTTCCTTCTCTGAGGAGCTTGCCGGAAACAATTCCCATGGAGGTTAGGAAAAAGACATTGCTTCCTGCTAATTCATCAAAATTGGCAGCAGAAGCAAAACCGAGAGACATACGCTGTTTTACGGATATGTATTTCATTTGAGAAGCCTCCTGTTAAAAGTTGTTTTTTCCGGAAGGATGAATAAATGCCAAAGACATCGATCCAAATAAGAGTCGATCCAAGTGATTTGAAGTGGGTTGACAAAGAAGTGCAACGTACGGGGGGAAGTAGAGGAACAGTTATTCGATCCCTTATTCGCCGCGCTCAATGCGAATCCTCTGAGCACTCTGACGAGTGTAACCCCTAACCGTACTTGAATCAAGTACAGGAAGGAGGAAAACAATGCCGGGCGTAAAGGTGGTGCCCTTCGAATGTCCCCAGGAGCAGCTGGGCCTGGATGGCATTATCGGCATGTTGGTGCAGCAAACCATAGCCAACCTGCTCGCTGAAATCGATATAGAAAAAGCCTTCCGGGAGGCAATGAAAGAAGTTATTGCCGAAAAGGTACAGCAAAAAAAGCTGGAGATGGATTATCTGATGGATACGGAAGAGGTGGCCCAAATAATCGGGATGAGCAAATCCTATCTTGAGAAGGCCAGAAGTCAGGGCACCCTGGGAAAAGCCTATCCTGCCCCGAAAAATGTGGAGATTGGTAGTAGAGCGTTGTACAAAGCATCGACGGTACAGCAGTGGATCAAGGCACGACCCGAACATGGCGGAGAGGAAGCTCCGATATATAACAACCAAAAGATGAGAAAGGAGTGTGTAATGCAATGAAGGCAGTTTGGATAGCGGTAGGGGGTTTTGGAGGTTTAGGGCTGGCATGGACGTTGCTACGGCTGACGGCTTATCTTTACGAGGAGCGCTGTTATCGGCGTCACAAGCTACTGCGGAAAAAGGCGTTGCAGTCCATGAGGACAAATCCGTGATACGTCCGCTTTACCCTCGGCGTTGCGGGGATTGCGCCCGGTATGCCCGCACGGGAGCAATCGCATGCAGGTGCATCCTCTCCGGGGCTTACGTGGCCAATTTCAACCCGGCATGTGATTACTCCATCTGGAAGGACGAAGAGAAGTACCTTCCCCTTCAGGAGCTGGAGCTTCGTCATGAGATGGCCAGGGCGGGGGCTCTTCGTGGGTAGATGGGCGCAGGAAGAGCGAGTTCTCGTTTTTTGCCGGGGATGCCCGGGATTGAGGCAAACAGCAAATGGAGTGATATGTGATGGGCGGTGTGTCAGGCCGATGGAGCCACGAGATGATAGAAGCCCTGGACCTTCTGATAGCCGGAGGAACGACAGACCCGGGAGACCTGAAGCAGATTATCGGCCTGAGTTCTCACGAGGTGATGCGGAAAATGACGCAGAGGTATTCTACGGCCATGCTACAGAGATATGTTAATCGAGAGCTGAAGTTACAGGCGGCTGTAAACAGGAGGAGTGCATGATGAAGAACGGAAACGTGTTGACGCTGGATGATTTCCAGGTGCGGGTGAATTACGCCAGAGATCGGGCTCGAAGGTTGTCGGAGGAAGTTGGGTGCCGGTATTACGCCGTTCGGGTAGGAACTATCTTCGGTCCCACCAGGAGAGGGCACGGATGGCGGGAATGCTTTGGAATCTTCGAGGGCGGGAAAGAAATAGGAGGGATGATCAATGATGACCACGCTGCGGGGGCTTAGCGAAAAAGAGGTGTACGCACTCTCCCGGTTTGCCGCTAATCAGAAGTGGTTAAGCATGATGGCCGCTGAGTGCAGGTTTTTGGCGAAAGAGATTTCCGAAGGAGACATGACAAATTTAGAGGGAGAGATGGAGGAACGGGGCTCTGTAAACATCGACATTTCCGATCCCGGTGATGAGGACCTCCGGATTTTCAGTGCCAATCTGGACAGGAAATATTTCCCGGTGTTGGCGCACTTCTTCGCCGAACTTGCCAATGCTTTTACAAGAGAACGCCTTGATGAAACGTTTGCCCTTGCCGCAGGGAAGGCTTTCGATGGGGAAGCGGGCAATGATAACGGGGGAAAGGCATGACTCCCGAAAAACAGCTTAATGGAGCCAGAATTTTGCTTGCCAGGGCGTGTGACGGGGATTTTTGGAACCCCACGTACCGCGATGTTATCACAGTAGGGCACGCGGAAAGCATCCTAGAGGCGGAAGAGTACCTGGCAAGCAAAAACGCCCCCACGGAGTGAGGGCGAAGAGGAAAGACAGATAGCCGGGTGTTCACAGCACCCGGCCACCATTGTATCACAAGAGGCCCTTTTGCGGCGAAGAGGAATGACGAAAGATGGCACGAGGATATAACAAGATCATTCTCCTTGGCAACCTTGCCAGGGATCCAGAGTTGCGATACACGCCCCATGGGAAAAGCGTAGCCCGTATGACTTTAGCGGTAAACAGGCAGTGGAAGGGGCAGAACGGGGAGGCTCACGAAGACGTTGATTTCTTTCCCGTCATTGTATGGGGAAAGATGGCGGAGAACTGCGATACCTTTCTGAAAAAGGGGAGCGCCATTCTGGTGGAGGGCAGGCTCACCACCAGGGACTACCAGGACAAGGAAGGGGTAAAACGGTACGTCACCGAAGTTATGGCCCAGGGAGTGCAGTTCATGCCTTCGGGATCTGGAAAGGGTCGGGGTGGCCTGTACTCCTCCGAAGGAACCGGGGTGGACGGCGATTTTTCCGGCTCTGATGAAGAGCCCTTGCCCTTCTAGGGGGCCTCGCCATGAGATCTATGGATGAGGAGATGGTGCGGATCATCAGGCGGTTTCCCCCAGGGGATTACGAGGTGCGCACACAAGACGATCGAAAGGTTCATAAGCACAAGGCGTTTTGGCGGGGGACCTTGGAAAGATGGGTTGGCGGGATGGTTCCCAAGGCCCTTTTTCGCAGATCCGGAGGCGTGATCGAGACCTTTACATGGCGGTCGCTCTACGTCGGCGATGTGCGGGTGACGAGGATAGGGAGGTAGGCCATGGCAGCGGAACGGGTATCGGTAGTTGATAAGGGGTCGTATTGGTTTTGTTTCTTGGACTTGTCCGTTATGCGAGATGCGAGCTTATCGGTTTACGACAAAGCCGTATACGCTGCGCTTTGCTCATTTGTTTCCGGAGGCGACCCAGGGGCTGGATGCTTTCCGTCCATGGAATCTGTGGCGGAACGAGCAAGCTGTTCCCGGCGCCAGGTAATCCGTTGTGTCGATACTCTGGAAGCAAAGGGGTATATCGAGGTGCACCGCCGAGCGGAGAAACGGAAAAGCTCCGTCTACTACCTCACTAGGAAACGAAATGATGTGGTGACAGACAGTCACTACACTAGTGACAGGGAGTCACCAGAGAAAAAGGGGTGGTGCCAGTCAGTCACCAGTGAAGTGTCACACAGTCACCTCACTGGTGACAGGGAGTCACCCGAAGAAGAATCACTAAATAGAGAATCACCTAAGGAGAATCACTATAGCGGTGGCGGCGATATTACGCCCCCTGTTCCTGAAGCCAAAACCCAAGTCTCAGAAAAAATCCCCTACATGGAGATCGTACAAGCCTACAACGATATCCTTGGAGATTCCCTCCGAAGAGCAAAAGGAATTACGAAATCCAGGAGAAAATCTATCCATGCCCGATGGGGGGAATCCCAAGAGAGGCAATCTTTCGAGTGGTGGGCAGGATTTTTTAGAGCAATCAACACGATGCCCTTCCTGCTGGGGAAAAACGACCGGAACTGGCAAGCAGACCTTGATTGGCTCCTGCGAGAAGCGAACATGATGAAAGTGCTGGAGGGTAAGTATGCGGCAACCGTTCCGTCCGAGGGGCCAGGAGGTGGGCCTGGGAAACAGGTTGACCTTGAGGCCCTAAAAGAAAAGTACGGGGGGTTTGTGCAATGAGTGCCGCCAGCCCGAAGAGCCTGTTTTTTGAGCTTGCAGGAGTAACCCCCGAAGAGGCCCGAAGGTATGCCGAGGAGAACTATCTTGAGGCCGTGGCGTGGCTGGAAGAACAGTTCCCGGACTTGGCGGGGGAGGATGCCCCGTGGATCTTCGGAGGAGAAAAAGCCCTCGATGCCATAGCCGTGCTGGAGGCCAAGGAGAGCCAGGCGAACTGCGGAAACTGCCCGGGATACGAGAGCTGCCCGAACATCCCCAGGGGGCATTCCCGGAAGGTTTACACGGAGCAGGGCCGTGTGGAGGTGGTGGTAACTCACAAGTGCCAGGCCAAGCGTCAGGCGGAGTGGAGCCGGAACCTTGAGTACACCATGCAGAAATCCCAGCTCCCCCCGCTACTCCAGGCGAAGGGTTTCCGAAATTTTGTGAAGACTGCACACCCCCATGCGGCAAAGATGGCCAAAGCTGCGGAAGAATCCGCCAAGTCTGACCGATCCCTGGTGCTGGCGGGAAATTACGGTTGTGGGAAAAGCCACCTGGCGGCGGCGATATTGAACAACGTCCTGCGCCGACAGAAGACCGGGCTGTATATCTCGGTACCCGAAATGATCGATGTGCTGCGGAATGCCGCATGGTCGAAGGGGGAAGAAAGGCCCATGAAGGTGCTTGAGGGGATCGTGGAGGTAGATGTGCTTGTGCTTGATGACCTGGGCAAGGAACGCCCCACCGCCTTCGCAAGTGAACAGCTCTTTAGGATTATCGACGGGCGCTATACGGCCCAGAAACAAACCATTGTGACCACGAACCACACAGAACCGGGCACCTTGGCCTATAAGGCCGGGGACCACGGAGAGGCTATCTGCTCCAGGCTGCAAGAGATGTGCGGTGCTGGGGGATGGATCGTAAGTCAGGCCCCGGATTATCGGCGGAACTTCTGCGGGGGCAACGTGGCGGTATGAGAGGAAGGAATAACACGATGAACGAATATGAAGCCGCTGTTTTGGAATTTCACCGAGGGTTTGGCGGACCTGAAGGAGAGCCTTTCGGGCAAGATCGGGATCTGTTGAAACTCCGCTTCGCTCTCATCCGCGAGGAGCTTGAAGAACTCGAAGTGGCAGCCGGGGAGGGCGAGATGTCGCAGATCATGAAGGAGTTGGCGGATCTGCAATACGTGGTTTCCGGGTTTGCCGTCACCTACGGGCTGGATCTCCAGAGGGCCTTTCAGCTTGTGCATGAAAGCAATATAACAAAGGTGAAAGAGCCCCAATACAGCGAAACGGGGAAATTATTGAAAGGGCCGAATTATAAGGCTCCGGATATGAGTGAGTTTGAAGAAGGGGAGGGCATCTAGGGATGAAAACGGTAAAGCAGCTTGCATCTGGCGAGAATGCTTATGGGAAAAACAACGTAATTGCTTTGTGTGAGGATGGAACGACTTGGAAGTGGTTCGGAGGTATTAACGCGGATTGGGTGCAATGCCCCGTCCTTCCCAACGAAGAAGAATATGCGCAGCGCCAAGAGGGGAAGTGATGAAGTGACCGAACAAAAGGAAAAGAAGCGCACCCGCTGCCAGGTCTATTCCCGAGTTGTGGGGTTCTTGACCCCCCTCTCTCAATGGAACAAGGGGAAGCGGGAAGAATTCAAGGATCGTAAGACCTTCGATCCCAACAAATCCGGGGAAGAAGCATAGAAAGTTTTTCAAGGAGGGCCGTTTTCGTGCGTGATTACATCGAAGAAATTGTGGAACTCGTGGCAACGAGGCATAGGGATGGGTTGCGGATTCTTTCCGGAGAGGCGGCTCCTCCTTCCCGGGAGGACCTTGAGGAGATCATACGTCACAATATGGCTCAGGGGGGATATATAGATCCCACCATCCGGGCTCCCGGGAAAGATGCCGCTCCCCAGGCGGTTGTGGTGGAAAGCGTGGCCCCTTATGTTTCGGCTCTTCAGGTGGTGGGGTGGGATGCCATAGTAGCCGCGACCAGAAATTTTGCTCAAGATTTCAAGGATATGTGGAAGGTTTTCGTGCTGTATATCACCCTGGTGGAAAAGCCTGGATGGACTCCCCGAAGCGAACCGACATCAGTAATAATAACGATAAGCCAGAAAACCGGGGGATTAGATATAAAAACGATTCGGAAATACAGAAAGGACGTTCCGGGGAGAATTGCATGTTTGGCGCGGATGCCCCAGAGGTTTCTTTTCTGAATTTCGATTTCCCGAGTTATTCCCTTTTTATTCCCGAAATGTTCCCGAGATATTCCCGTTTTATTCCCTCCGTAATCTGCAAATCGCGATAAAATAGTATCATCGGCAAAAAGGATAGAGAAACACAACACCCCCGGCGGAAGGCTCCATCGGGGGTGTTGTGTTTGAGATTATCCTCTTGGAGGGAAAGGATCATTTCCGTGGCTATCTCTGTCGCGAATCTTTCCATCCATTCCATGTATAAAAAGTTCTCCCTTGAGCTGCTTGCTAATGACACGAGCAACTTTTGTAGCCTCATGTTGGGTGTCATACTTTTTATCATGAGTGTATCCTTCTACAATTTTTATCTCCCATTTCTTTTCCGCTTTGTTGTAAACAACATGGACTTGGATTTGTGCATTTGGCATTTTATTCACCTCCTTTCCTCAGCAGGTTTTTGTTTCTTAGTAAATTATAATTCACCAAGAGCAAAATGTCAACTTAGGTCAATTTGTTAAAAAGGGAGGGTTGGAATGGAATCGGTGGATCCCATACGCGACCGGAGACAGGTGGCGGAAATGTCCCGGTATCTGCGGCGATGGAACGAAAAATACTATCTTCTCTTCGAGTTCGGCATACATACGGGGTTGCGGATTTCGGACCTCCAGCGCCTCACCTTCGGGCACATCATAGATGAATACGCCTCGGGGAGGCGTAGATGGGCCGAGCGTGTGCGTATCCGAGAGAAGAAGACCATGAAGACCAATCGGGAGAGGAGCATACTTATCCGGGGAACGGAGCTGGAAAGCGTTATCAGGGGGTGCCTTTCTCCTATTACCGCCTGGGATCTTTCGTCCCCGCTCTTTCCTTCCCGCTACATGAGCGATGAAGGCATTCGTGCCCTGGGGGAATGGCAGGTACGGCACGTGTTGAAGCGGGCTGCCGAAGCTTGCGGCGTGCCCGGAAGAATAGGCACACATACACTGCGCAAGACCTTTGGCCATCATTACTACAAAGAGACCAAAGACGTGGCCACCCTGCAAAGCTTATTTGCCCACAGCTCTCCAAGCATAACCCTGCGGTACATCGGCATCACCCAGGATGATCACGATACAGCGTACAAGAAGGTGCGGTTTTCGACGCAAAAGGCCTCTTCCTTTTGACAGGGGGGTACTCGAAAAAGGCGGTTTTTTGACATAAATAACGATTAATAAAAGCGTTCTTTTTGATTGATTCTGTCATTCATCCACGAAAGAGCTTTTTCGTTAATAAAGACCTCTCAACGGTAAAGGCAAAACGCTGTTCAAGCTTTGTAATTACTGGCTTTGGTGTGGGTTCCAAGTTATCACGGACAATATACGTTATACGTGATAGGTATACAATCCTTTAGCGTGGTAGAAGAGCCCTTGCGACAAGGCCTTTTGCAGAATTGTATAGGATTTTATAGGTTCTTTCGGGGGCCTGAAGAGTGGGGGCGAACGACACCGCGGCTTTGACATAGGTGCGAACTGGTTCAGGGGGTGTTCGCTTCGCGTTCGCTTTCGCTTTTGTAAACTTTTTGGGCATGTCGGTTTAGGGGGTGTTGCGTTGCTCGAAGGAGGGGTAAAGGACCTGGCAGCCATCCTCGGCATTACGGAAAGGTCCGTGCAGAAATTTGCGGCCCAGGGGCTTTTTCGTAAGGTCCGCCGGGGAGTCTATGATCTGCAGGAATCCGTGAAAACCTACTACGAAAACGAGGGGAAAGAGGTTTCTTCTTCGGATTCCGGGGATCTCTTCTCGAAAAATCTCTCCTCCTCGGATCTTGCGGATCTTCTGGGCATCTCCCCCCGGTGGGTGCAGAAACTTACCGCCGATGGGACGCTCAAGAAGAACCCGGAAGATCGGTATGACCTCGCCCAGGCCGTGCAAGGGTATTGCGAATATCTCCGGGGAGCCACGAAGAGCAATCAGGGGGATCTGGACGCGGAAACCCTGCGGCTTACCCGGGCGAAGGCGGACAAGGCGGAGATATCCGTGGAAATGCTGCTCGGCGAGACCGTGCGTATCGAAGCGGTAGGCCAGATATGGGGGGATCTCGTCACGGTCTTTCGAAGCCGAATGCTGGGGCTGCCGAACAAGATGGCGGCCATTCTCGCCCTCAAGGAGGACCCCGCGGAAATTCGGGACCTGATTATGGAGGAGGTGAGGGATGCCCTTGAGGATCTTGCGAGGTTCGACCCGGAAGACGTCGTTGAGAGAGCTTTGCCGGAAGATCCTGAAGATGACGAGCCCTCCCCCGAGCCTGACGGTATCGGAATGGGCGGATAGCAACCGGCAGTTATCCAGCGAATACGCTTCGGAGCCGGGAAGATGGAAAACGAGCCGGGCACCCTTTCAGCGGGAGCTTATGGATTGCACTGTGGATCCCGGGTTGCGACGAATAACCGTTATGGCGGCGTCCCAGGTGGGGAAAACGGAACTCGAAATGAATATCTTTGGCTACTTCGTTACCGTGGATCCCTGCCCCATACTTTGGACATGGCCCACGGAGGATCTTGCGGAATCCTTTTCCAAAGAGCGGCTTGCCCCCACCATACAGAGCACCCCGGTTCTTCGGGAACGGGTGCGGGAAGTAAAGTCCCGCACCTCGGGAAACACCATTCTCAACAAGAAATTCCCCGGGGGGTACCTCGCTCTCGTGGGGGCGAACTCGCCCCGAAAGCTTGCCTCCCGCCCCGTGCGTGTGCTGCTGATGGATGAAATCGATGGATACCCCGCCAGTGCGGGCACCGAGGGAGATCCCCGAAAGATAGCGGAAAAACGGGTATCCACCTTTTGGAACAGCCTCATCATTCAGGTATCCACCCCCACCATACGAGACCTTTCTCCCATAGAAAACGAGTATGAGAAGGGCACCATGGAGCGGTGGCACTGGAAATGTCCCGGCTGCGGCAAATATGTGGAGCCCAAGTGGGATCTTTTTATTTTCCGAAATCGGGAGGCAAATCCCGTATTGCGCTGCGCCCTTTGCGGTAAAGAATACGGAGAAACGGTATGGAAGGCCTCCCCGGGAAAATGGATAGCTACGCATCCCGAGAGGCGGCGTCATAGATCCTTCCACCTTACGGGGCTCGTCTCTCCCTGGGTAACCTGGGCGGAGCTGGTGGAGGAATTCCTGGAGGCCAAGGAGAGCGGTGGCATTCAGGCCATGCAGGTATTTCACAACACCCGGCTTGCCCGCACCTGGGACGAAGGAGGCTCTACGGTAGAGTCCTCCATGCTGGAACGCCGGAGAGGCGTGTACGGCGAAGGGCTTCCCCTCGGTGTGTTGGTGCTCACCGCCGGGGTGGATGTGCAGGATGATCGCCTCGAAGTGGAGGTGGTCGGCTGGGGTATCGGCTTCGAAAGCTGGGGCATAGAATACCGGGTCTTCATGGGAGATCCCTCCAAGGATCTTCAGGTATGGGCGCAGTTGGACGAGTTCCTGAAAAGGGCCTGGGTTCGGGCGGATGGGGTAAAGCTCGGCATCTCCTGTACCTGCGTGGATTCCGGGGGGCATTGCACCTCCCAGGTGTACCGATTTACGAAGCTCCGGGAACAGCGGCGCATCTTCGCCATCAAGGGGCGCGGAGGGCCGGGGGTCCCCCAGATAGGAAAGCCCACCCGTGCGGGGCGTGAAAAGGCGGTTCTCTTTACCCTGGGAGTGGATGCTTTGAAAACACTCCTCTATTCCCGGCTGCGGGTGGAGGATGAAGGCCCCGATTACTGCCACTGGCCCCGAGGAGGGGAAACCGGATATGACGGAACCTACTTCGATGGCCTCACCTCGGAGCGGAAGGTTATCAAAATGAGCCCCAAGGGGCGCAAGGTGGAATGGGTAAAAAAATCCCAGAAAGCCCGGAACGAACCCCTGGATTGCCGGGTATACGCCACGGCGGCCATAGGGATATTGAACCCGGATCTGAAACGCCTGGCGGAAACCGGACCAGGCAGGGGGGCACCGCGAAAGCGCAGGGTTTTGAGTAAGGGGGTATCCGCATGACCAAGGCGGAACGACTGGAAGAAGCAAAAAGGCACCTCTGCGCCTGGATGGAGGCGGAACTCAAGGTTGCAGAAGGGCAGGAATTCAGCATGGGAAGCCGCAAACTTGCCATGCCGGATCTGCCCTATATCGTGGAACGCATAGCCTACTGGCGACGGGAAGTATCGAAACTTGAGGGAGGAGGCAGGCGGATATTCCACGTAATTCCGCGCGATCTGTGACATGAGAAAACTTGTGGATGACCTGGTGGAAACCCTCTCCCCTGGCATGGCCCTCCGTCGCCGAGAGGCGAGAATGAAGCTGGAAGCTCTGGATAGCATCTCCGGCGGTGGATACGGCAAGCACGGAGCCTCCCGGAAAAAGCGGAGCATGTTCCGCTGGCAATCCGGAGGAGGAGATCCGGACGGCGACATAACCGACAATCTGGAAACCCTCCGGGAGCGATCCCGGGATCTCTACATGGGGGGCGGCCTGGCGGCGGGGGCCATAAAGACCGTGAGAGCCAATGTAGTGGGGCCGGGGCTCAGGCTGAACGCTCAGATAGATTCGGAATACCTGGGCTTTTCGGATGAAGAGGCCAGAAGATGGGAGCGGCAAACCGAACGAGAGTTCTCCCTGTGGGCGGAATCTCCCCTGTGCGATGCCGCAAGAATCTGCGACTTCTACGGGCTACAGCGGCTGGCCTTTCTCTCTTTTCTTATGAACGGGGATGTTTTTGTTCCCCTCATCATGCAGGAGTCTTCCCGCCTGCCCTACGCCCTGCGGGTGCGTCTGCTGGAGGGTGATGTGGTCTGTAACCCGGAAAATATCCCTCCGGATAGGGATATTCGGGGAGGGGTGGAAGTGGATGAAAACGGCGCCCCCCTGGCGTATTGGATTTGCAAAGCCCACCCCAAAAGCACCACCTCCACATCAAGCGCCATCCGGAGGCGCTATCAGTGGGAACGGTGGCCAGCCTACGGCGAACGCTCCGGAAGGCGGAACATCCTGCATCTCATGGATCCCGAGAGAATAAACCAGAGGCGGGGAACCCCCTTTCTGGCTCCGGTGATCGAAGACCTGAAACAGATTGCCCGGTATACCGATGCGGAACTCATGGCCGCTGTGGTGAACGGATTTCTCACGGTCTTTATCACCTCTGAAAAGCCCGAAGGAATGGAAAGCTTCTTAGGCGAAGGAGCCCCCGTGGACGATCCCCAGGCTATGGAGTTAGGAACAGGCACCGTCTTGAGTCTGGAACCGGGGGAAAAAGTGCAGACCGTGGATTCCAAAAGGCCCACAGTGGCCTTCGACTATTTTGTAACCGCCATGAGCCGCCAGATAGGGGCGGCCCTGGGGCTTCCCTACGAGGTGCTGATAAAGCACTTTACCGCCAGCTACTCCGCCTCTCGGGGGGCTCTGCTGGAGGCGTGGAAGTTCTTCAAGATGTGGCGATATTGGTTCGCCGGAAGCTTTTGCAGCCCCATCTATGAAGCCTGGCTGGAAGAAGCGGTGGCCTCGGGAAGGATCTGGGCCCCCGGGTTTTTCGACGATCCCATGACACGAAAGGCCTACTGTGGAGCCGTATGGCACGGCCCATCTCAGGGGCAGTTGAACCCCATGCAGGAAGTAAATGCCGCCACCGAGAGAGTAAACCAGGGCTTTTCCACCAGAAGCCACGAAACGGCGGAACTCACCGGAGGAGACTGGGAGCGAAACCACCGCCAAAGAGTGGCGGAAGAAAAAGCACGAAGAGAAGGAGGGCTTGCTGGGGCCGGTGGGGAGTAGGGGTTTTCTTTTTTGCTTTATAAGTCCCGCTGGAAGAGGTACAATAGGTATGTGGAGTAAAAAATAAAAGGTACTAGGAGGTGGCAAAGATGAGCAGGAAAGTTCTTGAGAAAACGGAACAACAAAGAAAAACCAAAAAAGAAGAGACTATCTCCAAATTTTGCGGGAAATACAAGGGTTTCCTCACTCGTAGTGACACCTTTCTGGAAGAGAAAAAGGAGCAGACTGAGCAGTGGTGATTATCCTTTCTGAAAAACAGCATATTTAGCCACCACCCTTCGGGGTAGGTGGCTTTTTTGGTGATCCCTCTTGACGTGCTATAATTCATTCAGGAGGTGGTACCTGTGAGAAAATTCATATTTGTAGGAGCTTTCCTTACTGGCTTGTTGGTCATAGTTTCTTTCTCAGGGATAGCGAGTGCGAAAGAATGGTATGAAGGCGGCACTTTGCACGGCGCAACGGCGGCCCAATGGCAAGAAGCTTCCCATGAGAACAAACTTGCAACGTGCGCTGATTGGCTTGCATTTTTGTATTCGAACAATAAGCTAGCCCTTTCAGTGACCAACATGGACGAGCTTAAGCCATATGCGCAAGAATTAACAGTTTGCTTAGACACTTCTCTTGAAGGACTTACTTCAGAGGAGGTGGGAAATAATGGTGCTGTAGAACTTTCCCTGATGTGTGTTGCTTTGATGGGTTGGTTGAAATGAAAATCTAGTGGCAATCCTTCTCCGTGCTATACTCTTATACTTTCAGCTTTACAGCAATGCGAGAGTGTGGTAGACTTTTCCCGGAGGTGGTGCCATGACAAGCAGTGTCGGCGAAAGGAAAACGTTCACAACGACGATTCGTGCGGATATCCAGAAACGGTTCAGAATGGCTTGTGTCCAAAAAGAGATGCGAATGAATGACATCCTTGAGGTTTTGATGGAGGGATATGCTTCAGATCAGATGGTGGAGCAATATGTAGCAAGCGAGCTGAAAAGAAAAAGCGGCAACAAATAAGTAACCCCGAATAGCTGCCTATCTTGGCGGAGAAACAGCTAAACGGGGCCAGAGAAAGGATTGCTCCTCTCATGTGGTAATTATACCATACGAGAGGCTTCCTTTGGCATGGCTGAAAGGAGGTCTTTTTTCATGCCCGAAGAAAGACAAGAGAGATACGGAAAGGGGCACCCCTACAATAACCTGCCCAAAGCGAGAATGCGCTCCAAAGCTTTCCACGAAGCTTACACCCTCTGGAATTCCGGGGTGCGAACCTTTCCGCAGGAAATAAGCACCAGTTGGTCATACGGATTTTGTGTGTTTGTGTTTTTTTGCGATATCCAAGGTTTGTTCCAAAAAAGGGGACGACTCCCGAAACGGGAACATTTAAGAAAAATGCTCATGAATAGACAGGCGATTCTGGAAGAGCACGGGAAAAGGCTTCAGGGGAAATTCGAGGTTTTTACACTCCGGGTCATCCCTGTTTTGGGATATTCTCAGGATGCTGTTTTGGAGGTGTAGAGATATGAACGAACTCGGGATTTTTGTCCAGAATGACAGGGTAGTGGTCAGCAGCCGGGATGTTGCGAGGGTGTTTGAAAAACCACACGACAAAGTTTTGCGGGATATAAGAGGCTTGGATTGTTCGAACGAGTTTCGACTCTCCAATTTTGGCGAGTCGTTCGAAGAAGCCCAGACAGGGAATGGAGCAAAAAGGGAATTTCCTATTTACCTCATCACCCGTGACGGCTTCACTCTTCTCGCCATGGGCTACACCGGGAAAAAAGCCATGCAGTTCAAAGAGGCCTACATAGCCGCCTTCAACCGCATGGAGGCCGAACTCAAAAACAAATACTCCTCCCAGATCCCCGGCAGCTTTGCGGAAGCTCTGGAGCTTGCGGCATCTATTGAAAAGGAAAGGGCCAACCTTGCCGCACGAGTAGAGAAGGACAGGCCGAAGGTGCTTTTTGCGGAAACTGTGGAGACCAGCAAAACATCCATTCTGGTAAACGAACTTGCGAAAATTCTCAAGCAGAACGGCGTTGACGTGGGGCAGAACCGCCTTTTTCGGCTTCTGCGGGAAGACGGTTTTCTCATGAAGAACGGTGAATCCAGAAATATGCCCACCCAGAGATCCATGGATCTCGGGCTCTTTGAAATTAAGGAGCGCACCGTGAACAATCCGGATGGAAGCATCCGCATCACCAGAACCCCCAAAGTGACCGGGAAAGGACAGGTGTATCTGGTAAACAAGTACCGTGAAAAATTTGAGTTGGAACCCATCGCATAATACAAGCAAAAGTATGAGGCCCCTCTCCGGAGGGGCTTTTTTATTGGGGAGGTGGCGATTATCGCTAAATTCTGGGAAATAAAAGCGTCTGCGGAAGTGGATAGCGCGGAGCTTCTGCTTTACGGAGATATCGGGGATTTCCGGATCTTCGGGGAAGACCTCTGCGACGTGTCGGCGAAAGGAATCGCCAGGGAGTTGAAGGATCTCGGCCCCGTTTCGGAAATAGCGGTACGGATCAACTCTCCCGGGGGATCCGTTACCACCGCTCAGGCGATTTGCAGCATGCTGCAGAGGCACAAGGCAAAGGTTACGGTATACGTGGATGGTATTGCCGCCTCCGCCGCATCCATGGTGGCCATGGCGGGGGATGAAATCATCATGCCCGAACACAGCATGATGATGATCCACTCTCCCCTGGTCTATCTGGGAAGCTGCAACGCCGCAGAAATGCGCAAGATGGCGGATACTCTGGAAAAGGTGCAGAACTCCATGATTGGCCTCTACAAGAGAAGCGGCCAGAGCGAGGAGGAGATACGGAATCTTCTTGAGGCGGAAACTTGGCTCACCGCCCGGGAGGCGGTGGAGTTGGGTTTCGCGGATAAGGTGGAGGGATCTCTGGAGATTGCGGCCAGGCTGGAGGGGAATACGGCTATACTCGCCTGCGGAGAACGAACCTTGCGCTTCGATGCCTCCCGGTACAGAAATGTGCCGGGTTTTTTTGTGCCTGTAGCGGAGGAAAAACCGGAAGAAGAACCCCGGGTTTTGGAAAAGGAAGAGCCCGGAGAAACGAAGGAGAAAGAGGAGGAAACCATAGTGGATCTTGCGGAATTGAAAGCGAAATACCCTGAAATCTTCAAGGCCGCCGCAGAGGAGGGAGCCCTGGAGGAGAGAAAGCGCATTCAGGCCATTGAAGGCCTTGGATCGGTGGCAACGGGAGACCTCGGCCATGATGCCAAGTTCGAAAACCCCTGCTCTGCGGAAACCTTCGCCAGGCGTGTGCTGGAGCGTCAGAAGCAGCAGGGAGCCGAGGCTCACAAAAACCTTATGGCGGATGCGGCAGAACTGCCGAAAATCGGCGGCGGGGATGCTCCTAAAGGCTCCCCGGAGAATGCCAGGAGCAAAGCGGAAGAAGAAGAGGCTTTTTGTGCGTCCTTCGGGGCCGGGTTCGGAGGGAGGAAGTAGACCATGAGTAACTACGCGGGAATTGAAGATATGGGCTCCTGCACCAGGGACAACCTGATAGCGGGGCCGGCGGAACGGGTGGTGGGGCTTGTGGAGCTTGCCCCCTCCCAGACTCTTGCGAGAGGTACCGTTTTGGGGAAGGTTACCTCCTCCGGGCAGTGCGTTCCCGTGGATAAATCCAAGGAAGACGGCTCCGAAGAGGTCTTTGCCGTTCTTGCGGATAACGTTACGGTGGGGGATGAAAGCGTTTCGGCGGAAGTGTATTTTTCCGGAGAATTCGCCATCTCCGCCCTTACCTTCGCGGAGGGAAGCGCCGCCGAAGACTTTGCAGACCAGGCCAGAACCCTGGGAATCTATTTCCGCGCCACCATGGGCGCCTAGCCAGGAGGAATACCTATGCCTATTGATATGTTCAACACCAGAACCATGCTTCGGGCTCTGTCCCAGAACTTTACCCCGAAGACCTTTCTCATGCGAACCTTTTTCAGCAACGTGGAGACCTTCGACACCGAAAGCGTGGATATCGACAGCGCGGAGGCCAAGCGTCGGGTGGCCCCCTTCGTGCGTCCTCGCAAGGGAGGAAAAACGGTGGACCGAGGGGGATACTCCACCAAGAGCTACAAGCCTCCTCTCGTGGGGCCTCAGTGCGTAACCACCGCGGAGGATCTGCTCAAGCGAACCCCGGGAGAAACTATTTACGGAGGGGAGAAAACCCCGGAACAGCGAGCGGCGGAACAGCTCGGCAAAGATATGGCCTCTCTGGAAGACATGATCACCCGCCGGGAGGAAGTAATGGCCGCTCAGGCGCTCTTCGACGGAAAGATAGTGCTCTATGATCCCGATGAGGGGATAGATGAAGAAATGGACTTCGGCCTCCCCTCGGTGGCCCTTTCCGGGGGATCTCTTTGGAGTGCTACCACCTCGGATCCCCTGGCGGATTTCAAAGCCTGGGCATCCTTGATGCGGAAAAGTTCCGGATACTCTCCCACCATGGCCGTACTGGGAAGCGATGCCGCCAGCGTTTTGCTGGAAAACGAAAAGCTGTTGAAGTTTATGGATATGCGCCGGGTGGATATGGGGGAGATCAAGCCCGCCGAGATGCCCAACGGAACGAGCTACCTCGGTCGCCTTCTCGCTCCCGGGGTATCTCTGGATCTCCTCTGCTACGAAGAGTGGGCGTATGACGAAGCCACGGGAACCAACAAAGAGATCGTCCCCGCCAAAAAGATTCTGCTCGCCAATCCCGCCAGCCGGTACGACATGCTCTACGGAGCGGTGAGCAACGTGAAGATTGGCGTGGTGGCTGCCCGGCGGGTACCCTTCAGTTGGGAAGAACCCGACGGTTCCGCCCGGTACGTTCGGCTTTCCTGCCGTCCCCTTCCCGTGCCGGTGGAGAAGAACGCATCCCTGCGATGCACCGTGCTGGGGTAGGGTCATGATCAGGGCGAAAATGTGGATACGCCACGATGGAACGGTATACGAAAAGGGAGACATCTTTTCCGCCGGAGAAGGGGATGAAAAGCGCCTCGTGGCCCTGGGGGCTGCGGAGTATGTGCGGAGTTCTGAAATGGAAAAACCGCATAACCAAAAGCCGGATGATCCCGAAGACCTTGAAGAAGAGACCAGCATCGAGGAGGGAAACCTTCCGGAAATTCCCGAAGAAGATGAAGACCCTCCTTCCCGGGAAGAGCTTGAAGAAGAGTATCGCCAGCTTGGAGGAAGGCCCCAGGCGGACTGGCCTCTGGAAAAACTCATGACCATGCTGGAGGAGCGTCGGGGGGAATGAGCTTCGCCCAATCCATGCGCCGAGCGGATGAAACCCTGCTCAAAACCTTTGGGGATCTCCTTTTTGTAGCAGATAAGGAGATCCTCGCCGTGCTGGATGAGGACCTCTACCAAAAGCGTAAACCTCGCAAGCAGGCGGACTATGCCGAAGGAATCTGGACGGCGGGGGTTATGCTGATTTGTCGTGAGGCGGATCTGGGCTTCCGCCCGAAAACGGGATCCCTACTCACAGTCTCCGGAAAGGAGTGGATCGTCTCGGAGGTGTCCCAGGGTGAAGGGCTTTTGGAAATAACGCTGGAAGCGAATGAAGCATGAGCGGTCAGAGAATAGCAACGCAATCTTTTCGCATGGAAGGGGCTCTTGAGGATATCCGGGATGCTCAAAGCCTTTTGCGGCACATCCCCAAGGGAGCGGAAAAGGCTCTTGCGAGAGCGGTAAACAAAACCCTCACGGGGACCAGAGCCGAAGCGGTACGTCAGGTGCGGGGAAAATTCATCGTCAAGGCGCAAACGGTGAGGGATACCATGGATGTTCGAAGGGCCTCCTATACAAAGCCCCGGGGATTTCTCGTTTCCCGGGGGAGCCCCCTTTCGCTCATGCGATTCAAAGTTACCCCCCAAAGCCCAAGATCTACCCGGGGGAAAAGCGTGCAAAGCCGCCCCCGGATTCGCCTCTCCGTTACCAAGGGTAAACAGGCGACGCTTCAGCGGGCTTTTCTGGCACGCATGAATTCCGGGGTGGGAGTTTTTCAACGTCGGGGACGAGGACGCAACGTTCCCTTGAAAAAAAAGTTCGGTCCTTCGGTGCCCCAGATGCTGCACCACGACCGAATAGCGGAGGAGATAGAAGCCACCGCAGCGGAACGAATGAAAAAGGAACTGAATCACCAGGTGGCATATCTGCTTGAGGGGGGGAAATAAATGCTCTTGCTCTGCGAAGCCCTGAAAACGCACCTCGAAGGGGTGGTACAGGAATTCCCGGTGCCGAAAAAGGGGAGTGGCCGCACTCCTCCGGAGGTGATAACCGGCTGGTTGATTCCCAAAAGTGCGGGGCCTCCGGGGGATGATCACGTGCCTTGCGTGCAGATCGTACCAATTGAGGGTTCCGACGGACCTCTCCCCGAAGAGGGGGGGCGATGCTCCGTGGTGATGGTAATTCAGACCTGGGCGGAGGATCACCGGGGGTGGATGGATTGCGCGAACATTCTTCAGGGAATCCGCACGTCCCTGCTTACCCTTCCCGGGCGTACCCTGGCGAACAAATACGCCCTTACTCCGAAGGATCGGAAGATCCTGGAATGGCGTTTTTTCGAGGATCAGCCAGCCCCCTATGGCATTGCGGAAATGACGGCCCATTTTGCCATCCCCGCCCCGATTCCCCCGTGCCAGTGGAATAGATAAGAAAGAGAGGTGACCGCCGTGGCGGTAAAAAGAAAAAGCGTAACCACCCCCGCAACGTGTGTCTACCTGGGGCCCAATATCCCCGGGGGAGCGTTGCAGACCAACCAGGTATTCCGGGGAGGATTGCCCCCCTGGTGTGAGGATTGGTTCGGGAAGATTCCCGAAATCCGGGAACTCTTTGTTCCCGTGGAAGAACTCGGGAATATGCGGAAGAAAATAAAGGAGCCGGGGACGAACGAATCCCGGCTCTTTTCCGTTGTCGCCCGGGCGTTGCAGGAGGTGAAATAGTTGGCCTACAGACACGGGGTATATAAAAGCGAAGTCCCCACATCCCTCGTTCCTCCGGTGCGAACCGAGGCGGGGCTTCCCGTGGTAATCGGTACCGCTCCGGTGCACCTCACGGACCCGGAATGCGTGAACGTTCCCAGGCTGGTGTACAGCTATTCCGAGGCGGTGCAGGCCTTCGGATTCAGCAAGGATTGGGAGAAATACTCCATCTGTGAGTTCACTTATTCCCAGTTTGCCCTTTATGGGGTGGGACCCTGCGTGTTTATCAACGTGCTCGATCCGGGGGAACATAAAACTGCGGTGGATCCTGCGCCCGTTGCCATCGAAAGCGGCAAGGCGAACCTCGGAGAAGGGGTGCTTCTGGACAGTGTAACGGTGAGCGGAGATCCCGCTCCCGTGGCGGGAACGGACTATGCCCTGGGGTATGACGACGAAGGCAACGCCATTCTCTCGGTACTCTCCGGAGGAAGCCTGGCGGAGGCGGAAAGCGTAACCCTGGGGTTCGATCGGGTGGATCCCTCCCAGGTTACTGCGGAGGACATCATCGGGGGGATCGACGTGGCCACGGGGAAACGTACTGGCCTGGAACTGGTAAACGAAATCTTTCCCAAGTTCCGGATTCTTCCCGGCCTGATCCTTGCTCCCGGGTGGTCCGAAAAGCCCGAGGTGGCGGCGGTTATGCTGGCCAAGGCGGAGAATGTGAACGGCCATTTTACCGCTCAGGCTCTCTGCGACATCCCTTCTGCTTCGGGAGGCGCAGAGAAATACACCGATGCTCCCGGATGGAAGCAGAACAACAACTATGCGGGGGAACGGCAGATCGTCTGCTGGCCCAAGATCAAACTCGGGAATGATGTGTTTCATCTCTCCACCCAGCTTGCGGGGCTCATGAACACCATCGATGCGGGAAACGAAGACGTGCCCTACGAGAGCCCCTCAAACAAGAACCTGCAGATGAACGCCCTGGTAAACGCTTCGGGGGAGGAGGTCAACCTGGGGCCGGAGATGGCGAACTACCTCAACGGCCAGGGAATTATCACGGCCCTGAATTGGGTAGGGGGGTGGCGCGCCTGGGGAAACCGCACCGCCTGTTACCCCGCAAATACGGATCCCAAGGATGCCTTCGTGCCCATTCGCCGGATGTTCGACTGGATAGGCAACGAGTTTATCCTTACCTTCTGGCAGAAGGTGGATGGCCCCATGACGCTGCGCCTGGTTAAAACTATCGTCAACTCCTTCAATGTGCGGCTCAACGGTCTGGCGGCACGAGAGTACATCCTCGGGGGCCGGGTGGCGTTTCCGGAGGCCGAAAACCCCCTTACGGATCTCATGGATGGCATATTGAAGTTCCACATTTACGTCACGCCGCCCCCTCCGGCGCGGGAAATCCGGGGAACCCTGGAATTCGATCCCCAGTATTTCCGGGCACTCTTCGATTAGAAAGGGGGATTGAACGATGGCAAGTACGAACCTGATTCCCGAGAAGAATATCAACTTTGCGGTGTACCTGGAGGGAACGGAAGAGCTGGGAAATGCGGAGGTTACCCTTCCCAAGCTGGAGCCCATGAGCAGCGAGGTAAAAGGGGCGGGCATTGCGGGGGTTTTCGACTCTCTCGTGCTGGGACACTTCGGCTCCACCACCCTAAGCCTGCAATGGAGAAGCGTCACCGAAAGCATCACCAAGCTGGCGGCCCACAAAACCCACTCCCTGGATCTCTACGGAGCACTCCAGAGCTATGATGCGGGAAGCGGCGAACACAAAGCGCAACAGCTTCACCTTTTCGTAAAGGGAACCCCCAAAGGCCCAGAGCTCGGAGCCCTGAACGTGGGAGATTTGGGAAACCCCCAGATGGAATTCGAGGTGCTGTACATGAAACTCTCTCTCGATGGAAGCGAAAAGATTGAGCTGGACAAGCTCAACTACATTTACCGGGTGGATGGGGTGGACTACCTCGCGGGAGTACGCTCCGCCCTGGGGAAGGGATAGAACATGAAGATCGAACTGAGCAAGCCCTTTGAATTCGAAGTGGGAGGAAAGAAAGTCCGCCATACGGTACTGGAAATCCCCCTGGAGGAAATGACCGGAAGTGACATGATCGCCGTGGAAAACCAGCTTCAGGGGGAAGGAAAGTTCACCATGCTGGGAGACTTCAGCAAGCAGTTCCAGATTCGCCTGGCCTCCCGGGCTCTCAAAATTCCTGTGCAGATTCTGGAGAGGCTTCCCCTGCGGGATTTCAACAAAGTGGTTACGGCGGTGCAGGGTTTTTTGCTGGGCTCGGAATCTGGGAGCCCGGAGGAGGAGCAGGAAGAAAAGACAGAGACTCCCCTGGCAAAAGCCTCAAACGCATAGCCCTGCGGCTTGCCCGGGCAGAGACGGCAACCCCCGTAAACGCCTGGCTGGATCTTCCCGTGGCAAGCCTCCCCGAATGGTGCGGGGTGGTGTTGGAAGAGAGTAAAAAAAGAAAATAGCTCCCGGAAAAACGTATCCGGGAGCCGTCTCTGATGAACTAACGCCGAGCTTCTTCCATGCCGAGCTGCTCTTTGATGGCGTGTTGAAGCAGGGCGGAGAAGTTGACCCCCTTTGCTTCGGCAGCCCGGTTAAGCCAGTAGGGGAGGGTCAGGG
>CAZIFL010000019.1:0-55558 GCA_964539095.1 uncultured Synergistaceae bacterium | reverse complement strand
AAATCCTGGAGCTGGAGCTTGTGTGTCCGGAGGCGCGAGCATAGTGGTCGGCGAGGGCTCCCTTTGCGTCGCGGAGGACCTCCTGGCGGCAGGCGGACGTGCCGGCAAGCCCCAGCTGCGCACCTGGTCGGTGGAAGTCTGGGGCGACGGGCCGGAGCAGCAAAGCAAGGGAGCGGTTCGCCACTTTCGGAGCCGAGGGGACACACAAGCGGAGGCTCCCATTCCAAGACACAATATAATGTGGAACAACCCACCAGAGGAGGTTGAGAATTTGGAAAAAATACCACAGAAAAACCTTATTCACGATCTCCCCTCTCGTATGAATGCGGTGAAGCAGGTCACAAGAAACACCTTCTTGCCTTTTGTCACCCTTTCAGCTAGGATGTGGCCCTGCTTGCGTGTGCCATGCAGGCCAACGTGCTGCACTATAGGAGAATAGGAGAATGCTCATCATGCAAAAAATTCGAAAACAGACACGCTTCACTCTGCTGCTTCCGGTTCTGCTTCTAGGATTTTCCCTTCTGGCGATCCCCGAGAGTGCCCGGGGAGCGAATCCCGCAACGCAACTGATAATGCCCGCGGGAAAGCTACTCTACGACCACGCCTTTGCGGAGTTAGAGGTTTCTATGGATATCCCCCATCCCCGGGAGGTGGTGCTCCCCCGGGTACATACCGCCATGATCTCCCGGGATTTCGTACATCTTCCCGACAGAAGCTCCGAGAATCTGCTGGTCTTCACCAAATGGGAGGGGCTTTTCCGCACCACCCAGTATCTGGTAGCCTTCGAGGTAGTGGATTATGACGAAGGCACCCGGCTGGGGGTCACCTTGAGCGAACCTATTCAGCTTTTTTTCATCGATCCGGGCATTCTGGGGCGCAAACCCCGAAGCGTGCGCTTTCTGCGTCCCGTGCTGCAGGAGATCGGCGGCATCCATCTCTCTCAGGATCAAACCGGGGAGGAGTAACACGTAGCAACTCCTCTGAAACCCCCAGGGAGCGCAGGCAGATTGTATTTAACCCCTCCCTTCAGAATACCGCCCCTGCTCCGCCAAATACTCCAAGGCGGGAACATTCAGGATAACCAGATGCCGCCGGGAGATCTCCAGAATCCCCCGGGAGGTCATCTCTCCGAAAATACGGGAGAGCGTCTCCGGTGTGGTTCCCAGCACCCGGGCGAGCTGCACCCGAGAGACCGGGAGATCCAGGACGTTTTCCTGAGTCCTTTTTTTTGTATCACTTTCAGCGCTCTTTTTTGGATCGATTTTTATTTCGTTACCCATATCGTTGCTTGTATCGTTGTTTATGCCATTGTTGACATTACTGTTTATCTCCTTTTCCCCCTCCGCATCACGAAGATGAAGCAGATAGGAGGCAAGGCGCCCTGGAACCTCCTTGAGAGCGAGATTTTCCACCTGGAGGGTGAGTTCTCGAAGCTTGAGGGAGAGCACCCCCAGCATGTGCAGAGCCATCTGGGGCTCCCGGGCGAGAAGGTTCAGCATGGCCTGCCGGGGAAAGAAAAGAACCCCGCAGACTCCCAGAGCTTGGGCGGAGGCGGGAAAGCTCCCCCCCTCGAAGACCCCCGCATGACCGAGATGATCTCCGGGGCCGCAGAGATGCAGAATAATCTCCTTCCCCTCGGGGGAGGCTTTGTAGACCTTAAGGCTCCCCTGCTGCACCACGTAGAACCCCGCTCCCGCCTCGCCCTCGTAAAAAATGGTCTCCCCCTTCTGGTACTCCCGAAAGATCCCCACCTCCAGAATCTTTTGCAGATCCTCCGAAGGTAGCCCGGAAAAGCCCAGAATATGCTGCAACGACTCTTTTTTTCCTTTCACCATCTTCTCGTCTCCTTTTTGCCCTCCCCTTCTCGCTTCTCCAGAAACTTTTTTCTTGATCTGGATCAAGGAAAAGCTTTATCTTTTTTGGTATTCTAATACCGAATTGCAGATAACACTCCACGTTCCAAAGCTTTCAACAGATTTTTGAGGCATATTGTAACAGGGAGAGAACTATCTGCGTTTTTCCCCGAGAACAGAGGCTCTCCCTGAAAGAGAACTGGAAGAGACGAGAAAAACAAGGTTTTGCATATTGGAAAAAGAGTGGCATTTTAAAGGCTTTATCGGTATACTGATACGTGAAAATAGGAAGAGGAGGAGAACGTCATGAAATACATCGCAGTCTCCCAGGCGGCAAAGGTTCAAACCCCCCACGGAGTGGAGGTCTGCAAGCTCTACGATCAGCCCCATGCTCAGGTGATGCACATTACCCTACAGCCCGGGGAATCCTTGAGAAAACATATTACCCCAGTAGACGTCTTTTTCTACGTGCTGGAGGGGACGGGGATCGTGGAGATCGGGGAGGAGAAGCTGGAGGTCTCCCGGGATACCCTCGTTGAGAGCCCCAAGGATATTCCCCACTGCTGGTATAACGAAGGCCCCGAAACCTTTCGGGTTCTGGTGGTAAAGACCCCTCGTCCGTCGAATCCCACAAAACTTCTGTAGGGGCCATCTTTTCCCTTCGGGGAACGCGGCAAGAGTGCGTTGCATAGGGAGAAAGCAAGGAAGCAGCCAAGAAAAGGAGGATGCATATGTACTGTTTTCAGTGTCAGGAAACTGCGCAGAACAAGGGATGTACGATTCGGGGAGCCTGCGGCAAGCCCGAGGAGACCGCCAATCTTCAGGATCTGCTTATCTATACACTCAAAGGAATAGCTCTCTGGCATGAGAAGGGGAAGGAAGAGGGCATTGCTCTCCCCCAGGAGGGAAGCTTTGTAGGAGAGAGCCTCTTTACCACCATCACCAACGCCAACTGGGATGATGCGGTCTTCGTAGCCCGGGTAGAGGAGGGACTCAAGCGCCGGGATGCTCTCAAGGAGACCTTCCTGAAGGGATATGAGAGTAAACACGGAAAACCCTGTAGAGAGCCTATGCACGACGCCGCCACCTGGCACGCCCAGGGGCTGGAGGCTTTCCGGGAAAAGGCAAAGTCCGTGGGCATTCTCGCCACGGAAAACGAAGATGTGCGCTCCCTCCAACAGCTACTCACCATCGGCCTCAAGGGGATCGCCGCCTATGCGGAGCATGCGGCGGTGCTGGAGCATGAGGACAACGATATTTACGACTTCTTCATGACAGCCCTCGCCTCCACCACCAAGGACCTATCGGTAGAGGAGATGACCGGGCTGGTGCTTAAGGCGGGGGAGAAGGCCGTACAGACCATGGCCCTTCTCGACAAGGCCAACACCTCCACCTACGGCAATCCCGAAATCACCACGGTGAATATCGGGGTGCGGAACAACCCCGCCATTCTCATCAGCGGCCACGACCTGCGCGACATGGAAGATCTTCTCAAGCAAACCGAGGGGACCGGGGTGGATGTCTATACCCACAGCGAGATGCTTCCGGCGAACTACTACCCCGCCTTCAAAAAGTACGATCACTTTGTGGGAAACTACGGCAACGCCTGGTGGAAGCAAAACGAGGAGTTCGAGTCCTTTAACGGCCCCATCCTCATGACCACCAACTGCCTGGTGCCTCTGAAAAAGAACAACACCTACGCAGACAAGCTCTTCACCACGGGGATGGCGGGCTATCCCGATACACCCCACATCCCCCCCCGGAAGGATGGCAAACCCAAGGATTTCTCCGCCATTATCGAGAAGGCCAAAAGCTGTCCCTCTCCCAAGGAGATTGAGACGGGGAGCATCGTGGGGGGCTTTGCCCATAACCAGGTAATAGCCCTGGCGGATAAGGTGGTGGAAGCGGTAAAGAGCGGGGCCATCAAACGCTTCGTGGTCATGGCGGGGTGCGACGGACGCCATAAGAGCCGGGATTACTACACCGAGGTAGCCAAGGCTCTTCCCAAGGACACGGTAATCCTCACCGCAGGATGCGCCAAGTATCGCTACAACAAGCTGGATCTCGGAGATATCGGAGGCATTCCCCGGGTGCTCGATGCGGGACAGTGCAACGACTCCTACTCCCTGGCGGTGATCGCCCTGAAGCTTAAAGAGGTCTTCGGCGCCGCAGACATCAACGATCTCCCCATCTCCTACGATATCGCCTGGTACGAACAGAAGGCGGTGGCGGTACTTCTGGCACTGCTCCATCTGGGAGTGAAGAATATCCGGCTGGGCCCCACCATCCCCGCCTTCCTCTCCCCCAACGTGGCGAAGGTATTGGTGGAAAACTTCGGCATCAAGGGGATTGCGAATCCCGAAACGGACGTAGCCGCCATGATGGCGGGAAAATAAGGATTCACTTCCAGGCATAAAGGCATGACCAAGGGGGTTCCCGAAAGGGAGCCCCCTTTCTTTCATTGACTTCACATGGCATGAACGTTTTTTTGCTACCAGCTTCGCCTTGTACATTACATACGCATCAGATGCGGTTTGACAATACGCAATTTTTTCACTATTATTGGCGAAGGAAAAACTTCAGTCGAGTGGTTAAAAAAACTCTTTTCCTTCGCGGAGGCCTTATGCTTAGAGAACGCATCACCTCACAACGAAAAAACATGACCCCGGGACAGGCTCTGGTGGCGAACTATATTTTAGAATCTCCGAGAGAGGCGGCTTTTCTCACCGCCTCACAACTCGGCAAACGGGTGGGAGTGAGCGAAACCACGGTGCTCCGCCTTGCTCATCTCCTGGAATTTTCGGGATATCAGGAGATGCGCAGTACCATGGCAAATCTTCTAATGAACCACCTCTCCACTCTTGAGCGCCTGAAAGACTATGAATCCTCCCAGGAGCACGACTTCTTCGAGCGTGCCATCCGGAAGGATCTGGAAACCCTCACCCTCGCTCTCTCCAACATATCCTCAAAAGATCTGTATCGTCTGGGGGAAGCCATAGCAAAGGCCGATGCGGTCTATCTTGCGGGATATCGCAGCTCCTTCTCCCTTACGTACTATCTCTCTTTCTACCTCTCCTGGATTCTGCCGAACGTCAAAAACGTCAGCCTTGACATGCCCTTTGAAATGCTGGCAAACGCTCCTCCCAAGAGCATCGTTCTCGGGATCAGCTTTCCCCGGTACTCCTCATGGACCGTGCAGGTTCTCGAAACGGCCACAAAGCTCGGGCTCACCACCGCCGCAGTCACCGATAATCTTGCAAGTCCTCTGGCCCGACAAAACTACGTGCTTGCGGTACCGTACAAACCCGTTTCATTCATCGACTCCTTTGCAGCTCCCATGAGCGTTCTGAACTGTCTCATCCTCAGCGTTGCCCAGCACCTTGGAGAGGACGTTACAGAGAAGCTCGGCATGCTTGAGAGACGCTGGAGGGAGGATGAGGTCTACACGAACCACAAAAATCTGTAACGACCGCCAACAAACCTTGTCTTCAAGTTCAAAAAATGGAAGGAGTTGCTTCTTCAGTGGATCTCGGACATTTCATACCCCGGAGCTTTAAAGGAAATCTTAAAACGGCAGTTCGTGGAGAGGGAATCTATCTCTACGACGAAGACGGGAACGCTTTTATCGACGGGTGTAGTGGGGCGCTACTCTCGAACATTGGACACGGTGTGAAGGAGATCGCCGAGGCGATCTATGAACAGCTTCTGGCTATGGAGTTCGCCCACCCCTCCCGGTGGAACAACAAAAGGTCTGTGGAGGCTGCGGAGGAACTCTGCTCTCTCACTCAGGATGGGCTGGACTACGCCTGGTTTATCAGCGGAGGAAGCGAGGCCATCGAATCCGCCATGAAGATGGTTCGCCAGTATTTCCTAGAACGGGATGGTAACGGCTCCGGCAAGACCGAGATGATCGCCCGTTGGAACTCCTATCACGGGGGAACCATCGCTACCATGGGGCTTGCGGGGAGCATGGCCCGGCGACGAAATTTCGCCCCCCTCTTCAAGGAGTGCCCCAAGATCCAGCCCCACTACTGCTACCGCTGCCCCTACAACCTCACCTATCCCGAGTGCGACGTGGCCTGCGCCCGGGCTCTTGAAAGCGAGATTCTGCGGATCGGCCCCGCATCGGTGGCGGCCTTCTTCGCGGAGCCCGTGGTGGGCTCCACTGCGGGGGCTCTGAACCCGCCGAAGGAGTACTGGCCCATAGTCCGGGAGATATGCACCAAATACGACGTGCTTTTGGTGGCAGATGAGATCATGACAGGCATGGGGCGCACGGGAAAGCCCTTCTGTACCCAGCACTGGAATGCAACTCCAGACATCATCTGTTCCGCCAAGGCCCTTACCGGGGGATACGCCCCCGTAGGAGCCATGATCGTCTCTAAAGAGATCGCCGAGATCATCCGGGACGGCAGCGGCTCCTTCCAGCATGGCCACACCTATAACGGCAATCCCGTTACCGCCGCCGCGGTGGTGGCCACCATCCGGTACATGAAGAAACACAAGGTCTTTGAGAACGCCGCCCTCATGGGAGCCTACTTTGAAGAGAAGATCCCCGCTCTCTATGAGATTCCCATAGTGGGAGATGTTCGGGGCATGGGAATGATGCGGGGGATCGAACTCGTGGCAGACAGAGAGACCAAGGCCCCTTTCGCTCCCTCTCTCAAGGCCGCCGCCCTGGTAACGGCGGAGTGCATGAAGCGCAATCTGGTGATCTACCCCGGAACGGGGCAGATCGGAGGCGTGGCAGGGGATCAGCTTCTCTTCGCCCCACCCCTGATAACCACGAAAGAGGAGATGGACACGATGACAGATCGTCTCCTGGATGCCTTAAAGGCATCCTCCGAG
This sequence comes from uncultured Synergistaceae bacterium, assembly GCA_964539095.1. Classification (GTDB taxonomy): domain Bacteria; phylum Synergistota; class Synergistia; order Synergistales; family Aminiphilaceae; genus DAIPKP01. The sequence continues at coordinate 48,857 of CAZIFL010000019.1, read as the reverse complement.
GCGCTCAAGGGAAAAGGGTAAAGAACCCTTTATCTTGCACCAAAAAAGGAGGAAGTTGTACATGAAGAAGGGAATTCTGGTATTTGCGCTTATGGGTATTATGGTGTTCGCATCTGTGGGTTGTGCCGCCACCTTTATCACCATCGGCAGCGGCGGTGTGGGTGGGACGTACTATCCCCTCGGTGGAGCCATGGCAGAGGTGTTGACGAATGCGAACATTGATGTTCGGGCCACCTCCCGGGCCACTTCGGCCTCGCGAGAAAACTGCCGCCTGGTAGCATCGGGACGCGCCCAGATCGGCATGACCATGGGGTCCGCTCTCTACCAGGCCATCACGGGCACTGAAGCTTTCGAGCCCGACGGCAAGCTCCCCCTCCAGATCCTCATGAGCATGTACCCTGCCCCCCAGCACCTCGTAACCACAAGAGGCACGGGAATCACCAAGCTTGAGGACATCAAGGGCAAGAAAGTCTCCGTGGGCGCTCCCGGCGGAGGAGACCAGATTCTGACCAATCTCATCCTGGCGGCGGCAGGCATTGACCCTGAAAAAGACTTCTCAAGGCAGCAGCTCACCCAACCCGAAGGTGTCATGGCGCTGAAAGACGGCAATGTGGATGCGGTGTTCTGGAACTTCGCAGCCCCGGGCTCTGCAGTGCTCGAAGTGGCAGCCCAGCGTGACGTGGTGCTTATCCCTCTGGAGCCCGAACTTGTACAGAAGGTTGTGGAAAATAATCCCTTCCTCATCTCCTACACCATCAAGGCCGGCACCTACGAGAGCATCAAAGAGGATGTCCTCACCATCGCCGACAGCAACTATCTGGTGGTCCGCAACGATATGGATGAGACTCTTGCCTACAATCTCGTGAAGACCATCGTTGAGAATCGGGAGAGCTTCATGAACATCACCCAGCAGGCGGCGCATTTTGTCCCCGAATCCGCCAGTGTGGGTATCACCGACTTTGTATCCGGGGCAAAGAAGTACTTCGAGGAGCAGGGCATAGCAATGAAATAACCCTGTACCCCTGAAAGAAAACAACCGCTATCAATAATTTTTAACGCAAAAGGCTCCCGGCGGATCCTGGAAAAAACCGTCGGGAGCCTTCCTAAAAAATTTTATGGTGTTCCATAGTGGAGGTCTGTATATGAAAATTGAACACAATCTGCCCGAGGAACAGGCATCTCCTCCCCCTCTGGAGGAAGAGGTTATCGAAACAAACCGACGCAAGCTTTCGGGGTGGCAGTACTGGGTAGTGGCGGGTATTGCCCTTTCTGCCTCCATCTTCCACCTGTATACTGCGGCCTTCGGGCTTCTTCCGGCCATGTATCAGCGAGGAGTCCACTGGATGTTCATGGGAAGCCTGGTCTTCCTCCTCTATCCCGCCACGAAATCCCGCCCTAAGAACAAAATTGATCTTTGGGACTGGGTTTTTGCGGGGATGGTGGTGGTGGGCTGTCTGAATATCCTTCTCAACTGGAACGCCATCGCCATGCGAGAGGGTATGCCCATACCTTCCGATGTCTATCTGGGCATCATGATGATTATTCTGGTCATTGAAGGGGGACGCCGTGCCATGGGGTGGCCTCTCCCCATCGTGGCCATCATTGCCATACTCTACGCACTCTTTGGTCCCTACTTCCCGGGCATTCTCGGGCACGGGGGATTCCCCATCGATGAGATCGCCCCCTTTCAGTATCTTCGTACCGACGGCATCTTCGGGGTTCCCCTGGGGGTCTCTGCCTCGTTCATCTTCCTCTTTGTCCTCTTCGGGGCCATTCTGAAGGTCTCCGGGGCGGGACAGTTCTTTATTGATCTCGCCTTGGCCCTTACGGGGCGCAGCCAGGGGGGGCCGGGCAAGGCGGCGGTGGTAGCCAGCGGCCTCATGGGAACCGTCTCCGGAAGCTCCGTGGCGAATGCGGTAACCACCGGAGCCTTTACCATACCCCTGATGAAAAAGGCGGGATTCAGCCCGGCCTTTTCCGGGGCGGTGGTGGCCGCCTCCTCCACGGGAGGGCAGGTCATGCCCCCTGTCATGGGAGCTGCGGCGTTCATCATGGCCCAGTTCCTCGGTATCTCCTACTGGAACATCGTGGTGGCCGCGGCGATTCCCGCCACACTCTACTTCATCTCCATCATCGCCATGGTGCACTTCCGGGCGGGCAAACTCGGCATCAAGAACCTCACCACAGAGACCGCCCCCCGGGTAGGCAAAGTTCTCAAGGAGGGGTGGCATCTTCTCCTTCCCATCATCACCCTGGTGGTCTTTTTGGCCCTCGGATACTCTGCGGTAAAGGCGGTCTTCTGGTCCATCGTACTCATGGTGGTGGTCTCCTGGTTTGGGAAAGCCCAGTATCGCATGACCCCCAAACGTACTCTTGATGCACTCATCAACGGGGGCATCGGGGCTATTGAGGTAGCTGCGGCCTGCGCCTGCTCGGGGCTGGTCATCGGCATCATCGGCATCACCGGTATCGGTCTGGCCTTCTCATCCTTCGTCATCAGCCTTTCCGGGGGAATTCTTCCTCTGGCTCTGATACTCACCATGATCGGCTCTATCATCCTCGGCATGGGGGTCCCCACCACGGCGCAGTACATCATCACCTCCACCCTGGCGGCTCCCGCCCTGCTCCAGATGGGAGTACCCCTGATGTCGGCACACCTTTTCTGCCTCTACTTCGGGGTTCTGGCGGATGTGACCCCTCCGGTGGCACTGGCCACCTACGCCGCCGCAGGAATTGCCGGGAGCAACGCCATCAAGACGGGCTTTACCGCCCTTCTCACTGCCATGGCGGGCTTTCTTGTACCCTATATGTTCATCTACAACAGCCATCTTCTCTTCCAGGGGAATATCCTTCAGATCGTTTTCGCCTTCGGCACAGCCCTCATGGCCATCATCGGCCTCGCAGCGGCTGTCCAGGGGTACTACTTCGCCAAGCTCTCCCTCTTCGAGAGGGCTTTTCTTCTTGTGGTCCCCTTCCTGCTGATCGTTCCGAACATCTATACGGATCTTCTCGCTCTCGCCATTCTGATAGGTGTTTTCCTTCTGCAGAAGAGAAAAGCAGTGGTGCAAGCTTCGAGAATTCCCTCTTCCGACGGCTCACAATCTTAAGGAGGTGTCATCCGATTCATGACACATAAACTCATCAAGCCGGTGATGTCCGCCGAGGAGGCGGTAACACACATCAAACCCGGCTCCTCTCTCATGGTGGGAGGCTTCAACTACGCGGGGGTCCCCTACACCCTGATTGATGCTCTTGTAGCTCAGGGGACAAAGGATCTTCATCTCATCGCAAACGATACGCTCTACGCCAACGACGAATATCCCAAGGGGATCGGACACGGCAAGCTCGTGGTAGAGGGACTTTGCCGCAAGGTCACCGCATCCCACGTGGGACTGAACCGAGCCACCCAGAATCTCTATAACGAGGGAAAGATGGAGCTTGAGCTTGTTCCTCAGGGATCCTTTGTGGAGCGCATCCGCTGCGGCGGTTTTGGTCTTGGGGGGTTTCTCACCCCCACGGGGGTGGGGACCATCCATGAGGAGGGGAAACAGGTTCTGGAAGTGAACGGAAGAAAGTTCATTCTTGAACTTCCGCTGAAGGCGGATGTGGCGATTATCCGGGGATACAAGGCAGACCGATGGGGAAACCTTACCTACTACGGCACGGGAAGAAACTTTAACCCCGCCATGGCCACCGCTGCGAATCTTGTTATCGCCGAGGTGGATGCCATTCTCCCCCAAGGAGAGATCGACCCCAACGACGTGGTCACTCCGGGGATCCTGGTGGATATACTCGTTCTGAAAGGAGACGGATACTATGCTTCCCGTACTTGATGCAGAGCTTGTCCGCCATAGAATAGCCAAACGAATCGCCCTGGATTTCGAGGACGGCACGGTGGTCAACCTCGGCATCGGCATCCCCACCTTGGTCTCGGATTACATACCCGAAGACGTACACGTCTTGATGCAGACCGAGAACGGCATCGTTGGTGCGGGCCCAAAACCCGAAGTGGATGACCTCCGGCTCATCGGTGCGGGGGGGCGTTGCGTCTCCCTGCTTCCGGGATCCTGCCTTGTGGCAAGCGATACCAGCTTCGGCCTTATCCGGGGGGGGCATCTGGATGCCACCGTGCTTGGTGCCCTGGAGGTGGATGGAGAGGGAAATCTCGCCAACTGGATGATCCCCGGCAAGATGGTTCCCGGCATGGGGGGAGCCATGGATCTCGTCACGGGGTCCAAAGCGGTCTATATCGCCACCACCCACTGCGACAAGAAGGGGCGGCCGAAGCTCATCAAGAGCTGCACGCTTCCTCTCACCGGAAAGGGCGTGGTGAGCGTCATCGTCACCGAGTTCTGCCTCATGCGGAAGATCCACGGCAGAATGGTGCTCTGCGAAATCGCTCCCGAGGTAACCCCGGAAGAGCTGAAGGCAAACACCCCCATGGAGTATGACATCTCTCCGGATCTTGCCCCCATGAAGGGCATTGCGTAACGAAGCGAGAAAGGATAAACCTATCATGGGCAAACCGGTTATTATAAGCGCATGCAGAACCCCGGGAGGAAAGTTCGGGGGTTCTCTCAAGAACATCACCGCCCCGGAACTTGGTGCCATGGCTCTCGCGGAGGCGGTGAAACGCTCGGGGATCTCTCCCGAGGATATAGGGGAAGTTATTATGGGGAACGGCTGGCAGGCGGGGGTAGGGGCAAACCCCGCTCGCATCGCCATGCATCGGGCAGGACTTCCTCAGTCCATTCCTGCCTTTACGGTAAACAAGCGATGCGGTTCCAGCCTCAAGGCGGCCATGCTCGGAGCAGACAAGATCCGGCTCGGCGACATGGTAGCGGTGGCCGCAGGGGGTATGGAGAGTGCCTCCAATGCGCCGTACATTCTCCCGGATCCCCGCTGGGGATACCGGATGGGAGAGAAAAAGGTTCTTGATACCCTGCATAAGGACGGCTTTCACTGCCCCCTGGCGGATATGCTCATGGGAGCCACTGCGGAGGTTCTGGTGGAGGAATACTCCATCAGCCGGGAGGAGCAGGACGCCTTCTCCCTGAACAGTCACAAAAAAGCCCTGGCAGCCATCGAAGGAGGGTTCTTCGCCCAGGAGATCGTTCCGGTGACGCTGAAGGATCGAAAGAAGGGAACCATCCTCTTCGATACCGACGAAATCCCCCGGGGTGACACCACCATGGAAACCCTTGCAAAGCTCCCGGTGCTCTTCAAGGAAGACGGCACCATCACCGCCGCCTCCAGCTCCGCCCTCTGCGATGCGGGAAGCGCCTGCATCATCGCCGACAGAGACTGGGCCGTCGCGAATGGCTATACCCCCCTAGCGGAGATTCTGGGCTACGCTCCGGGGGCTCTGGATGCGGTCCGTATGGGCCTTGGTCCTACGGTAGCCATGCCCAAGGCCCTTGAAAAAGCGGGTATGGCCCTGGAGGATATGGATATCATCGAAATTAACGAGGCCTTTGCAGCCCAGATTCTCGCCTGCCATCGGGAGATGGCGTTTCCCATGGAGAAGCTGAACCCCTGGGGGGGCGCTATAGCCCTGGGACATCCCATAGGAGCCACGGGGGGGAAGATTCTTGCCACCCTGATTCACGCACTGAAGCACCAGAAGAAGGAATTCGGCATCGTGAGCGCCTGCATCGGCGGCGGTCAGGGTGTCGCCATGGTTTTGAAAAATATCTCCTAGAGCGGTTCTCGTTGTCATGTGACACTATATTAACAGGAGAGCTGGAGCTTGTGTGTCCCCGGCAGCGACATAGTGGTCGGCGAGTGCAGCTTTGCGTCGCGGAGGCCCGGTACCGGCACAGGACGTGCCGGTAAGCCCCAGCCGCGCCATGGACGGCGCGCCTGGGGCGACGGGCCGGAGCAGCAAAGCAAGGGAGCGGTTCGACCAGTCGAGAGCAGAGGGGACACACAAGCGGAGGCTCCGTGAAACAGCACGTGACACATTATTTGTGAAACCGCTCTAAGCCACCTGCACAACCCACCACACACAGCAAAGAGGGCTCCCTGAAGGAGCCCTCTTTGCGTGTATAGCAGCGAGTGGTGTTACGATTTGGAACAGGAGCGCTCTAGGAACGCACGATACCCCGCTCTTCGTCGGTGCCGGGGATGAGGCTGTCACAGAGAGCAGCACAGATTCCAGCCACCGCCATGGGGGTCTTGAGGATGGCCCAGACCATGCCACCCAGGGTGCTGAGGATCTCACCGTAGGCGGGATCCATGAAGAGGTTCTGATTCTGCTCGATCCAGCCGGGGAGCCCCAGAGCCATGAGGAAGGCAAAACCCACGATAACCACGTTCCGCTGGGAGCCCATGTCAGCCCGCATAAGAATCTGAATTCCCAAGGCTCCGATGATGCCGAAGAGGGCGATGTAGGCCCCGCCGATAACCGGGCTGGGCATGGTGGCCACCAGAGAGCCGATCTTGGCCACAAAGCTCATGATGATGAGAAGAATCGCTCCGGTTCCCACCACCCAGCGGCTCGCCACCCGGGTAAGGCCGATGAGGCCGATATTCTCGGTGTAGGAGGTGGTCCCCACGGCGCCAAAGAAACCTGCCAGGGCGCAGTTGAGCCCTTCCGCACCGATACCGCGGCTGATCACCTCCGGAGAGGGATCCTCAAGCCCCGCCGCATAGGAGCAGGAGTGGTAGTCCCCGATGGATTCGATCATGACGGCGAAAAATCCCGCCAGAAGTGCCCCGAAGGCGAGGAAGCTGAACTTGGGAGCCCCCCAGGGCATGATCACGTTGAAGCGGAGCCAGGGAGATTCCACAACGCTGGCCAGATCCACATGGGCGGGATGTCCCGCCGCGAAGATCCCCATCTTGGAGAGCCCCAGACAGATACCGTAGGCGATGAGCACCGAGCTGAGAATGGCGAAGATGTTGGCATACTTGTTCTTACTCACCAGGCTGAAGACCATGATAAGCACCACCACCAGAAGAGAGATGGGCCAGTAGTTCGCCGCATTGAACTGAATCGCCACGGGAGCCAGAGAAAAGCCGATGGCCATGATGACAGGGCCAATAACCACCGGGGTGATAACCTTGCGGATAACCCCCACGATGCGGCTGTAGCCGATGAAGGAGAGAATGAGCCCCCCCACAATAAGACCCCCTCCGACATACTGCATGATCACTTCCGGGCCCATGGCCTCATAGGCGCCGATGATGGTCATGATGGGAGGAATAAAGCTGAAGCTCGACCCCTGCACGATGGGAAGCCCCGAACCGATCTTAGGATTGATCTGAATAAGGGTGGCCACCCCCATGGCAAAATAAACGCAAGAGATAAATGCCGCAATCTGAGGACCGCTCATCCCCATGGCGGGGCCAAAGATGAGAGGCACCAACGTGGTGGCCCCGAAGAGGGTCAAGACATGCTGCGCCCCCGCAAGTACCATAATCGGGAAGGGGGGTTTATCATTAAGTCCGTAGATAACGTCTTTCCGTGCCATAGATACGCCTCCTTGAAAAATTATACGGATTACGCAGGTTCCGGGGATACCGAAAATCGCCACATGCCTCATCCATATCCTTACACCATGTGCCGCACCTTTTCTTCTCCTGTCACCCCCCGGATCATTGTACTCACGCCTTACACTGCCCAGAATGAAGTGTACCTACGCTCCTGGAAAAATCAGGGGAGCCCGAGGTGTCATTATCTCTCTTCTCAGGAGACCGCCGCGGGGGTTTTGGAGAAGTTCTCGTACTCCCGGGAGAGAACGATCTCCTTCAGAGCCTTGGCTACCTCCCAAACCTCTTCGTAGCTGTTATAGAGGGCCACCGGAGCGATGCGGATCACCCGGGGAGGGCGAAAGTCCGGCACGATCCCCCGCTTTTTGAGGGCGGAGCAGATGCGCCAGGCCTCTTCGTGCTCCACCGCCACATGTCCCCCGCGACGGGAATGCTCCCGAGGAGTGCCCACGGTATATCCTAGAGGAGCAAGCTCTTTATCCACAAGCTCTATGAAATAGTCCGTAAGCTCCAGAGATTTCTCCCGTACCGGCTCTATCCCCGCCTCGGCAAAAACCTTGAGAGCCCCCTTGAGAGCCGCCCCGGAGAAGACCGAGGGGGTACCGATCTGCCACCCTCCCGCGGAGCGGCTATGTTCGAAGTCGAGGTTCATCTGGAACTGCTTTTCCTTCACGTAGCCGAACCACCCCGCCAAGCCAGGAGAACGGGAAAAATGCTTTTTGTTGAGATAGAGAAAGCCCGGGCTTCCGGGGCCGCCGTTAAGGTGCTTATAGGAGCACCAGAAGGCGAAGTCCACTCCATCGTCACTCAGATGATGAGGGACGGAGCCTGCAGAGTGGGCACAGTCGAATCCTATAATAATCCCCCTCTCATGAGCTGCCCGAACGAGCCGGGGGATATCCAGAAGCTGGCCGCTCCGGTAGAGCACCCCAGGGAGAAGCGCCACCCCCACATCCTCTTTGAAGGAGGCAATAATATCGTCTTCGTGCAGGGTACGTCCATCCCGGCTTTTTACCAGAATCAAATCTTCTTTAGGGTCTCTTCCGTGGAGCTGGATAAGGCTTGAAAGGGCATAGATATCCGAGGGAAAGTTCAGCTCATCCGCCACAATCTTGGGGCGTCCCTCCCGGGGGTTGTAGAAGGTGCTGGTGAGGGCATGAAGATTGATGGTAGTTCCCCCGGTCATAACAACCTCCGGGGCTTCCGCTCCCACAAGAGGGGCCATCATCGCCCCCAGAGTCTCTCCCATGCGGAACCAGGGGGGATTCCCCTCCAGCCATCCGTCGATCCCCAGGCGCTTCCACTCCTCCAGAGTCTCCAGAAGAGCACCTTCCGCATCCTTTCCCGCCAGCCCCAGAGAGTTACCATCCATGTAAATCTTTCCGGGAATGTGATAGAAACGATCCCGAAACCGAACCAAAGAATCCGCCGCATCTTTTTCTAAAGCCCTCTGCCGAGCTTTTTTCATGAAATCCATCATCCATCGCTCCTTTTCTGTGAAGCGGAAGCCCCGCTCTCTCCGACTACCCTCGCTCGCCCCGATTTTTACCTTTTCTCTTGGCCCTATAGAGAGCATCATCCACTCGGGAAAAGAGGGTTTCTTCAGCTTCTCCCGCCCGGCACTGAGCCACTCCGAAACTCAGGGTTCCTTGTATGGGCTCCCCCCTCTTGGAGATCCAGGAGAGTTCCATCACCTGCCTACGAAAACATTCGCCCCGTTCGAAGGCAAATTCCAGGGGGCACCCTTTGAGAAGCACCACAAACTCCTCTCCCCCCCAGCGGGCCAGAACATCCATACCCCGGAGATTTTCCTGAAAGCTTTTAGCCACGTCCCGAAGCATGGCATCTCCCTGAAGATGCCCGTGGATGTCGTTCAGTTTCTTAAAGTCGTCCAAGTCCATCAGGAGAAGAGAAAAGGGGGTTCTGCTTCGCCGGTACTCCTGGAGGGCCTGTTTGAAAAAAATCTGAAAGGCATGGCGGTTGTAGACTCCCGTCAGCTTATCCGTAACGGCCATAGCTTCCAGTTTCTTTTCGTACCCCTCCACCAGAGCGTGCATAGAGAGGATCACCAAAATCGCAATGACGGCACACATGCCCAAGTTGAAAAGGAGAGCCAGGAAGATGTGTCGCTTACTTTCCCCCTCTCCCTGTACCACCAAAAGATACCAATCGAATTCGGGAATGAACCGGACATTCGCATGGTAGACGTCTCCGTTGGCGCTATATTGAAAGGTCTCCATTCCTTGATCTGTAATTTTTTTGAAATAATCTCCCAACACGGGTATTTCACGAAGATCCTTCTCCCCCTCCAGAAAGTGAGATCCTGCGAGAGTGATATTTCCCTGACGATCGAAAAAACAGATGTTTCTGGAATAACGGCTCTGGTAATCCCCTATAGTCTTGATAACTCCCTTTACCCCTAATCCCACCCCGGTGGCTCCCATAAAGTTTCCCCGGTAATCAAAGACCTTATGGTTGATAAAAATGGTGAGGGCATCCCGATGAGCCATATCCACATCCAGGTTTACCTCATAATCCAAAGGTTGGGACTGCAGGCGATAGTACCAGACATCCCGAGGCTCCTGGGGGGAGACGGTTTTGAGTATGCCCTCATAGTAGTAATAACGTCCCGTTTCCTGGGAGACGAAAAAGCTGGTTTGCGTATCGTATTGCTCCTGGATCTCCCGAAGATAACGGGTTATCTCATCCACATCCTCTTCTCCCCGAAGGGTCCAGTCTCGAAGAAAGGTATCCCGGGCCATGAGAGAGGATATAAAGATGGGAGCGAGAAGATCCCGCTGTACTTCAGAATAGATGGTATCGCTTGTGAGGGGAAGGGTGTGCTTTTCTATCTGATGACGCAGGGACGCAAGGGCCACCAGATAGCTCAAAATACTGGCAACCCCAAAACCAAGGAAAATCAAGATACTTGCCGCAAAAATATGCGGTTTATTCCGTTTAAACATGCCTTCACAGACCTCCGATGGGTTATGCCGAAAAGGAAGAGAATGGGAAAATATCCGAAATTTCTTTATGGAAAGCAGACACTCCCAAGGGCTCCTGCATTTTCGTCTCGGAGCATGATATCACGAGAAAGCGGCATTTTTATGTTTTTCCGTTTTTGCCCTTTTCTGATTTTCCAAAGGATTCCTCAAAAGGCAGGATACCGCCTCCATTCAGTTGGAACGCCCCGCCAGAAAGGCCTCCAGCTTTTTCACATGTTCCTCCACCTTGGGATCCGGCGAGAGGGCAAGCCCCTCTTTATACTTTGCCAGGGCCTCCTGGTAGCGCCAGTTCTTTTCCAGCGCCGCCCCCTCTCTCCAGAGGCTCTCTGCCTTCGCCCGAACCTCCTGGGATTGAGCCCCCTGATGCAGCAAAATCTCCAGACGATCTGCGTACTCTTTTACCTGCTCCAGGGGGAAAATGTCAAGGCTCTCCCGGTAGAGACGAAGGGCCTCCCGGTACTCTCCCCGATTCTGTACCGCCACCGCCTGGGTAACCATCTGCCGGGCCTCCCTGCGGAGGGCGCTCTCCAGCTCCCGGGCGTGGGTCTGCATGGCGGGATCCGGCTTCTCACGCAGAATCTCCTGGTATTTAAGAAGGGCCTCGTAGCGGCGGCCTTCTGCTTCAAGCTTCTCCGCCTCTTCGTAAGGGGATGCAGGAAGAAGGCTTTTTTGAAGCAGCTCCGGCAACTGGGGAGGCTCGGGAAGTTCCGGAGCCTCTGAAGGTTTCGCAAGGAGGCTTTCCAGAGAGAGTGTTGCCTCTTCCGGCTTTTCTTCGAGCACCTTTTCCGGTTTTTCCTCCGGTCCCTCTTCCTGTTTTTTGGAAATTTCTGGAATCTCTCCGGAGAGGGCGAGGTTCGGAGAGGCCACTATCCCGGAGGCTTTTTCCAGAATGTTGCCAGGAAGTGCGCTTTCGCTCTGTGCCTGCTCCAGCGCTGCCGCATAGGCCTCTACTGCACTGTCTGGATGCAGGGGGAGGCTCTCCCGATAGAGGGCCGCAGCTCCCCCGAGATCTCCCCCCTTTTCGAGGACAAGAGCCTGCTCACGCAGAGCCAGGGCCTTTTTCAGCCGGGCCAACTCTTCCCGCAGAGCCTTTTCGCCTTCGGGTTTTCCCGGCGGAGGTTCTGCCACGGGGGTTCCCAGAACGGGAACTTCCCCTACGGGGAGAGGCGGAGGAATGGGACTATCCTCGGAAATCATTTTTTCAGATGGTTGCGAGGAAGAGGTTAGAAAGGTGTTTTTCAGAATGTGCAGCGAAGGCTCTCCCATGCCGTACCCTGCCGGTCGGTCCTGCACCACCACATCCCCTGTGGGAGAGGCGGTCATCCCCATAAAGATGCCGAAATGCTCACTCACCGAAAGAACCTGAAGAAGGCGCCCCTCGGCATCGTAGATCCAGAGGGCCTTCTCGGAGTCGTCGAAGACGTAGATATTCCCCGCCCCGTCCGTAGCGAGCCCCCGAGGGCTGAAATAGATCTCCTCATCTCCCGGGGTGGAGGGGAGATCAGTACCGTAAAAGGACCACTGGGCAAGCCTCTTTCCCTGCAGATCGTAGACGCAGAAGAGAGGGCTCCGATCAGTTTCGGGATTTTCCTGAAACAGCAGCACCCGATCCCCCGGCAGAGATGCCAACCCCCCGCCCTCTCCGGGCTCCCAGGCGGCGAGAAGCTCCCCGGAAGGAGTAAAGACGAGGATCCGTTCCTTGCCGTCGGAAGTGTCGGAGAAACCGAAGACCACGATCTTTCCGGAATCGGTCACTCTCACAAAAGAAGGCTTGTAGATCCCCTTCTCTCCCATAACCTTGGGGCTCAGATCGATCTTCTGCAGGAATTCCCCCTTTCGGGAAAAGCGCTGTAGCCGGGCCTGCACACTATCCCCCTCCTCCAGCACCCAGAGCGAGCCATCCGGGGCAAAGACAACATCCTGGGGAAAGGAGAGGGTTCCATCCTCCCCCCTCCCCTTTTCCCCCCACTCCTCCAGAAGCATCCCCTCGGCATCGAAGAGACGGATTCTGCAGTTTGTCGCATCTCCCAGGGCAAAAATTCCATCCGAAGCCCAGGCAAGGCCGAAGGTATGCCGAAACGCCTCCGGAGTAGCTCCGTAGGGAAAGCTTTTTTGCAGATCCAGCGGGGGTACCCCCTTTCGAAGAGAGGCGAGAATAGCCCTAAGGGCATCCTTCTGCTCCTCCGCGGCCTCGGAAGTACCCATCAGCACAGCCAGGGTGAAAAGCCCTTCAGCATCGGGCTCTTTTGTAACGATCAAGGTTCCTCCCATCTTCCGGAAGACATCCCCCATTCGGGCCTCTCCCGAAAAGGAGTACCATACTGCGGGGAGATCGCCGAGAAGAACATCCTCCCGATGCGAGGTAAAGTTCTTCGCCTCTTCTTTCGAAGACTGGCGCTCCATCTCACGTATAAAGTCCTCGTACCCTCCCCCTTCAGGAGCGGGCTGCTTGCGTATCATCAAGGCCAGCAGAGGGAGGTTCTCTCCTTCGGGACGATCAATCAGATGAGGCCCCGCCCCGGAGAAAAAGAGAACCCCGTCGCGCCGCTGCACCAGGGGCTTCCATGAGAGAGGAAGCTCCGCCCAGTAGGGGGCTATCCATCGTTGCCGCACCTCCGAAGAGGCCTCTCCCGGAGGGCAGAGAGGGGAGGAGAGAAGCAGGAGAAGAGCGCCCCCCAGGAAGAGGGAGCATCCCCAGAAAAGCCTCTTTTTTGGGGAAAACCTTTTCAAAAAGGAATTTCGAGGAAAGGCATTATGATACGACATGACAAAAACCTCCTTTGCTTCCTAGTCCTGGCTGCCCGCAACGACGGGGAAAAAGCAGATCCCCACGGGAAAGCTCACCGAAAGATTGTCATACCGCACGGGAACCCCGCTGTCGAGCCAGGGCTCCTGGGTACCTCGTTTGTAGAAATCCAGGGAGTAGTACATCAGCAGATCCACCGAGAAGGATTCGGGGATGTTGGCATCCTTGGTATCCTTTCCGGGGGTCCAGGAGATCGAAGCACTGCCGGAGCTTCCCCCCATCTCGGGGCTTGTACGAAATCCCGTGGTGACAAGCCACTTTGTCACCCTCACCTGCCCCTCCAGAGGAGGTGTCTCCGGCATGGCGACAGGTACAGGGGGGATGGCATCAAGAGCTACCGAAAGAGTGAGCGTAAGAGGCTCTCCCTCCGCCGCATACCCCGAAGCGAGGATCTTCGTTCCCGGAGCGGTCTGGCCGCCCCCCTCCCCCTGTTCAAAGCCGCTCAGGCCAAGGGTCTGGGCGAGAACCTCCTGAAGCTGGGCCTCGGTAAGGGTTACCCCCATCTTCTGCATCTCCAGGAGTATCTGCTCCTTCATGGCATCCTTTGCATTCGCCACCCCCTCCGTCATCTTCCCCAGCCGCTCCGCCTCGGGGGTATTGGGAAGGATATCTCCCGAAAGCCCTGTCACCTCAAGCCCCAGATTGAGGGGCACCTTGGGGAAGGTCACCGAGGAATCGTTGGCGAAGGGGGAACCCGTCATCCAGAAGGTACGGTTCTCGAAGAAGAAGCGCTCCTCCGGGGGCTCCGGCTCCCTCTCGTTGTAGCGAACGATAAAGCGCTGAAAGTCATAGAACTTGAAGCGCCCATCCACCGGAAACTCCATAAGAAAGCCGAAATCATTCTCCCCCTCCTGAAGCTGCAAACGGAAGGGAACCGTCTGATCCGCCGAAACAGAGAAGATGGTAGCGGTTTGCCTGAAGGCGGTAATCCGCATGGAGGTATATGTGGGATTTACGCGAACGCCGAGACGCCCCGTCATGTTGTAGCGAAAGCCGTTATCGGTGTAGGTGGCCCTTCTCGTGGTGTCTTCATCCGTGGCGTAGCGATCCACCAGGGGAATCCAGGAGAAATTCGTACCGTCCGAAACAAGTACCTCCACCGTCACCGGAGGGAAGAAATCCTCCCCCACCCGTCCCTCTCCGGCAAAAACTTCCTGCCAGCGCCTTCCGATCCCCTCCCAATCCATCCAGCGGGAGAGGGGGAGATAGCCGATTCTCGTAAAGGCCACCTCGTTTCCCTCGGCTATGGCCTGGGCGTTGAGCCCCGAGTTGTAAGGGAGAAATCTGCCGTTCTCATAGGCGATGTAGCGCTCCTGCCCATGATGATTGGGGTCTGAAACGTAGATCCTGTCTCTCTCCATTCTGTAGGCGATGATGGCGTGTCCCGCCGGGGGGTTATCGGAGGTGATCCCCACGTACTGGGGGCCTCCGGTAAGCTGCATAATGTAGGCGAAGGCCATCATGGTGACAGGATCATTCGCGCCGCGCAGCTCCCGCAGGGTCTGGTAGATCTGGCTATCCCAGTTCAGCTCTCTCTGTATCACCGAAGAGAGGCGGTACCCCCAGGAATCGTCCTGCCAGAAATCGAGCGTTCCATACCCCCGGTTGTTATTATCGTAACGACCGTAGAGAGGACGCTCTCCCCCGAGACGCCTTTCGTAAAAGTACCACATGGCCGCCACCGACTGCCCTGCACAGTGCCCCCGGGGGGCAATCCAGGAGCCCCGGTTGGGGAACTGCCAGTCATCGTACCCCGGCCGAAACCCAGTATCGATGTTCAAATCTCCTGTTACGGCATCCATGGAGACGACGCTCACCACAATATCCGAGAAACGCCTCGTGGCAGCCACCACCCGATCCTTCTCCGAAGCGAGGGGCATCAGCCCCTCCAGCCGCCCCGACCGGGGGTCACAGTAGAAGGCCATGCCAAAGTACCCCTCGGGTATCGTAACGGGGATGGAAATTTCCAGGGGCTCTTCAGCAAGAAGGCCGGGGTTCTGCACCTGAAGAAGAGGGGATACGGGGTTGAAAAGGGGGCCGAAATCGTGCTCTGCAATCTCCCGGCGCTGCAGCACAAGCTCTACGGGGATCTTCCAGGCTCCCGAAGGAACCTTGATTTCAAGGCCGTCCAGAGGATCCCCGGGGAGATCCACCTTCAGAACCCCTCCCTCAGGCGATATCTGCTGCCGGGTTATCTCCTGCGCCTCTTTCAGCTGCAATCGAGAATGTTCCGGAGCGCCCACCCCCACAAGGCTCTCCAGATAGGCGATGCGCTGCCGCAGAGCTTCCAGATCCGGAGCGGTTCTTGCGGTAACAGAAGCTTGATGAAGATTTTCGCCCCTTTCTTCGAGGGCGCGAATTTTTTCCCTCAAAAGGGGATCTTCGTAGAGAGCATAGCTCTGCCGGTAGGCCCCGAGCGCTTCGGGGAGATTCCCCCGGGCCTCCTCGCTCTCCCCGGTGATACGGTACTCCAGGGCCTTTTCAAGCAGGGCGATGCGCTCCTCAAGAGGTTGCAACAGAGAAGCCCCCTCTCCCAGGGCTCTGCCGGAGCCTCCGGGAAGAAAGGCGAAAAAGGAGAGAAGCAAGAGCCCCAGAGCTAGCATCAGAAGATAGAGGGAACGTCGCAGTATGCGCATATGCTGTCACCACCTTCTCAAAAATAGCTGCCTTTCACAGCACTTCACAAGGTCCCGCTAACTTTACCACAACAGCACGGAGAAAGAGCACCACGGCGCACCCCCCTCCACAGAAAGAGCTTAAGTCGAAAATACTGAAAAGTCAAAACCCCCCGGCGAGGAGGCTGTGCAAGCTGCCCTGGAGCCGGGGGGTTGTGTGGAAAAACTATCCTATTTTCATGCTGCAAACAGCGTGCAACACATTTTAACTTAACGGCGTTTCGGGGTTCCGAGGGCCTTGAGAGGCTCACGCGAGGAAGAGGTTTCCTCATCCAGCACAAAGGCCCCGATGCGCTTCTGAAGGTCTTCGCTGATGGTGGCCATCTCTTCGCCTCCCAGAGCCACGCGCTCCGCTGCGGAGGCTACCTCTCCCATCTGCCCCCGGAGGGAGTCCGCTACTCCGGTGGAGTCGTTCACCTTCTGGGCCATGTCCTGCACCGCTGCGGCGATCTCTTCGCTGGAGGCGGCCTGTTCCTGGCCTACTGCAGCGAGATCCTGGGCGGAGCTGGCGATTTTTTCGAGGGCCTCCATAATGAGGGCAATCTTCTCCGAGACATCCCGAACGTTGTGGTCCACGTTCTGGGCTCCCTGGCGGCTTCGCTGCGCCCCCTCCTTGACGGAGGCGAGGTCTGCGGCGATGGAGCTGGCGAGGTCCGCAATGTTTCCTGCGGCGGTGTTGGATTCCTCCGCAAGTTTGCGCACCTCTTCCGCTACTACCGCGAAGCCCCGCCCCGCTTCTCCTGCCCGGGCGGCTTCGATGGCGGCGTTCAGGGCGAGAAGGTTGGTCTGGTCTGCGATGCCGGTGATGGTGGTGACGATTTTCTGAATCTGGGCAGCCTTTTCCCCAAGTTCTTCCGTGGCTTTGGCAGATTCTTCCACCAGAAGGATCTGGTCTTTCATGTCCTTCACGGTCTGCCCTACTGCGGTCATGCCCGCTTCTCCCGCAGAGCGGGCGGATTCCACCTCTTCGGCCACTTCGCTGCTCCTCGTGGCTACGGTGCTGGCTCCAGAGGCTACTTCTTCCACGCTGGCGTTGAGTTCTTCCCCGATGGCGGCAATGGTCTCCATGGAGTTGCCTACGGTCTCCGCACCACTGCGGGCCTCTTCTACGCTGGCGTTGGTCTCCTCCGCCACGGCGGAGAAGTCCTCCGCATTCTTACCGAGGGTCTCTGCTACACCGGCGATGGAGCGAATGGTCTCATTCAGGGCGATTTCCATCTTGGCAAGCCCCTGCACCATTTGAGAAACTTCTTTAAGCTTCACCTTCAGAATCCAGGCATCTGCGGGGTCTGTTCGCAGGTCGAGATTACCCCGTCTGGCAAGAATGGCGGTTACGCCGCTGATGGGCTTGGCGATGCTCCGGGCGAAGAGCAGAGAGATTACGATAATCAGCAAGGCCACCAGAAGAGATGCGGCGAGAATCACGTTCCGCAGAGCCGCCACGGGGGCGAGAAACTGTGCCCGAGGGGCGGTGAGAGCGGCGAGCCACCCCGTGAGAGGTACCGGGGCATAGGCGTTCATCTGGTCTCGACCATTGAAGAAGTACTCCACCCGACCGGCCTCCCCCTTGAGCCCCTGCTGCATGGCGGCAGCGAGTTCCGGGGCCACGCGATCGCCTCTTACACTAAGGTTGACTTCACCCACAAACTCCTTTACGGGATGCGCCGCAAGAATCCCCCGAGAATCAATGAGATAGCCATAGCCACTCTCTCCCCATTGTACCGCGCCGACCTCTTGAGAGAGTACATCCAGAGGAATGCTGGCTGCAAGGACTCCCACCACACGGTCCTCCCGGATAATGGGACTGGCGATAACAAAGCTCTGCTTTCCCGTGGAGCGGGAGACAAGAGGATCCGTAATAGTGGATTTCTTCTCCTTTACAGCTCGGAGAAAGTATTCCCGGTCCGCATAACTCCCCTCTACATCTCGATTAACGAAACGCCCTTTTCCGTCAAGATCAATGACGAAGATGAGGAAAAAATCATACTCGTTGTAAAGATGTGCCAGAGAGGGCTCCACTTCCTCCCAATTCATTCCCCGGACCACGTGGCGATCTGCCTGCATCTGAACCACCATGGCTCGCTCCTGAAGATAGGCATTTATCCGAAGAGCCAGCTCCGACGCACGGGCATCTCCCTCTTTCCACGTCGCATCTATAATGGCCCGGCTCGAACGATTCAAAGCAAAAAACCCAATGGTCCCCATGGCCGAAAGGGCCACCAGCAGAAACACTGCTATAAGTCTTCCTCGAAGCGATCTCATGGAACAACACCTCCTCAAAATATGACAACCATCGTTGCTCTTTCTGTAAACTCTCGAGATACTCTCGCCCTTCAAGAAACGGCAAGCAAAAAGAGCAAAAACAGATGTCAAAACTATAGGCTACTCTGAAAACTGAATTCAATTCACGGTCTAAGGCTGCTTGCAATTATAGAATCTTCTTCCGGGGAAGACAAGCTAACCCCTTGGGGGATCTGAATTCGCTTGTGACAAAAAAGAAACGCATGAGAGGAGAGGAGGTTCTTCATCATGCCATCTCCGGGGCTCTTCGGACCAAAGGAGAAAAAGAGAGTTTCCCCTTCTTCGTACGTGGAGAAAGGTGTTAACAAAAATTCCTCTCACATAGAACTTCCCCGGTTTCGAGGGGGAAAACCCTTGAAACCGGGGAAGTTTTTTTATTCCTTTTTTGTTTCTTTTCGTATTTTTTACGCTTTGGAGGATCGGGGAGCGGTGAGAGCCTTGGAAGAGCCGTGACGGGTTTCCTCATCCAGCACAAAGGCCCCTATACGCTTCTGGAGGTCTTCGCTGATGGTGGCCATCTCCTCGCCTCCTAAGGCGACGCGCTCCGCTGCTCCGGCAACCTCTCCCATCTGCCCCCGGAGGGAGTCCGCTACTCCGGTGGAGTCGTTTACCTTCTGGGCCATGTCCTGCACCGCTGCGGCGATCTCCTCGCTGGAGGCGGCCTGTTCCTGCCCTACTGCAGCGAGATCCTGGGCGGAGCTGGCAATCCTCTCCAGCGCTTCCATGATGAGGGCGATCTTCTCCGAGACATCCCGAACGTTGTGGTCCACGTTCTGGGCTCCCTGGCGGCTTCGCTGCGCCCCCTCCTTGACGGAGGCGAGGTCTGCGGCGATGGAGCTGGCGAGGTCCGCAATGTTTCCTGCGGCGGTGTTGGATTCCTCCGCAAGTTTGCGCACCTCTTCCGCTACTACCGCGAAGCCCCGCCCCGCTTCTCCTGCCCGGGCGGCTTCGATGGCGGCGTTCAGGGCGAGAAGGTTGGTCTGGTCTGCGATGCCGGTGATGGTGGTGACGATTTTCTGAATCTGGGCAGCCTTTTCCCCAAGTTCTTCCGTGGCTTTGGCAGATTCTTCCACCAGAAGGATCTGGTCTTTCATGTCCTTCACGGTCTGCCCTACTGCGGTCATGCCCGCTTCTCCCGCAGAGCGGGCGGATTCCACCTCTTCGGCCACTTCGCTGCTCCTCGTGGCTACGGTGCTGGCTCCAGAGGCTACTTCTTCCACGCTGGCGTTGAGTTCTTCCCCGATGGCGGCAATGGTCTCCATGGAGTTGCCTACGGTCTCCGCACCACTGCGGGCCTCTTCTACGCTGGCGTTGGTCTCCTCCGCCACGGCGGAGAAGTCCTCCGCATTCTTACCGAGGGTCTCTGCTACACCGGCGATGGAGCGAATGGTCTCATTCAGGGCGATTTCCATCTTGGCAAGCCCCTGCACCATTTGAGAAACTTCTTTAAGCTTCACCTTCAGAATCCAGGCATCTGCGGGGTCTGTTCGCAGGTCGAGATTACCCCGTCTGGCAAGAATGGCGGTTACGCCGCTGATGGGCTTGGCGATGCTCCGGGCGAAGAGCAGAGAGATTACGATAATCAGCAAGGCCACCAGAAGAGATGCGGCGAGAATCACGTTCCGCAGAGCCGCCACGGGGGCGAGAAACTGTGCCCGAGGGGCGGTGAGAACCGCGAGCCACCCTGTAAAGGGTACCGGAGCGTAGACGCTCATCTGATCTCGACCGTTGAAACGGTATTCCACCCGGCCAGAGTGCCCCTCTAACCCTCGCCGCATGGCCCGGGCAAGTTCTGGGGGAATCCGATCCCCCTCCACAGCAGCGTTAAGTTCTCCGATAAGATCTTTTGTCGGATGCACCGCAACAACCCCCCGGGCGTCCAGGAGATAGGCATACCCACGCTCTCCCCATCGCACATTGGCCAGTTTTTCCGACAGCCTTTCCAGAGATTCCAGAGCACCGAGAACACCCTCCACCTTTCCGTTGAGAATTATTGGGGAGGCATATATGCAGGAAAGTTTTCCTTCTTTACGATCCACAAGGAGATCGGAAATTACGCTTTTCTTCCCCCTTACCGCCTCAAGGAAATAGCTTCTGTCTTTAATGCTGGGACCAGGAAGATTCTGCCTTACCGAAAGAGTCTCTCCCTGAAGGTTCGCCACAAACATATCGATGAAACCGTACCGCTCATACAGGGGGACAAGAAAAGGGTGTTGCTCCTCCAGATTCATCCTTTGCATGAGAGGCTGTTCCGTTTGCATCTCCACAAGCCCGGCTCTTTCCTCAAGATGGGTGCTCATTTGGGCTGCCAAGGCCTCTACCAGCGCCTCTCCCTCCTTCCAGGTGGCATCCATAATGGCACGACTCGAACGATTCAGAGCAAAGAAACCTATAACCCCCATGGCCGAAAGGGCCACCACAAGAAATACCACAATCAATCTTCCACGAAGTGAACGAAACATATCTATCAGCTCCCCTTGGGTAGTGTTGTGTACCAACCGACACGATCGTTCCCGGTATACATGGAGAACAACCCTAGAGTGAAAGTTCCACTGTAACTAGTTTAGTCTATTTTCCGGCAAAGGGAAAAAATAAGAAGGGGAAAAAGAAAATAGTTATGAAAAATAGGAGGGGGCCAGGGAGCAATCTGATGGAGGGAGCCACAAAAATCCCCCTCGCTCCGGAAAGGACCAGGGCGAGGGGGATCGGGGCTTCGCAAACAGTTTATGAACTTCCACAACCTCTGTGAGGTTCCCCAGGTTTTGGGTCTATCTCAAGGTTATCGCCGCTTCCCAGGAGCTTCCAAAGCCTTGCGAGAAGTTCCCGAAGAGGCCTTTTCCACTTTAAACGCCGCTACCCGCCCTCGAAGTTCCTCGCTGAGCCGGGCCAGCTCCTCCCCTCCCTGGGCAACCTTCTCCGCTGCGGTGGCCACATCTCCCATCTGGTGCCGCAGGGCCTCGGCGATCTCGGTGGAGTTTGTCACCTTCCCCGCCATGTCCTGCACCGCTGCGGCGATCTCCTCGCTGGAGGCAGCCTGCTCCTCTCCGATGGCCGCCACATCCTGGGATGCTCCGGCGATGCTCTGGAGGGATTCCATGATGAGGGCAATCTTTTCGGAGACATCCCGAACAAGCTGCTCCACGTTCCGGGCCCCCTGCTTGTTGCGCTCGGCTCCGTCTTTGACGGAGACGAGATCCGTGGCGATAGAGCTGGCGAGATCCGCAATGCTCGTGGCGGCTTGGTTAGAGTCCTCCGCCAGCTTGCGCACCTCCTCCGCCACCACCGCAAAGCCCCGCCCCGCATCCCCCGCCCGGGCGGCCTCAATGGCGGCGTTCAGGGCGAGAAGGTTGGTTTGGTCGGCGATCCCCGTGATGGTGACCACGATTTTCTGAATCTGGGCGGCCTTGGCGGCGAGTTCCTCCGTGGCCTTGGCGGATTCCTCCACCCGAGTGATCTGATCCGCCACATCTTTCACGGTCTTTTCCACCGCCTGACTGCTGGCCTCTCCCGCCTGACGGGCGGTCTCCACCTGCTCTGCCACATCGGTGCTCCGGGTGGCTACGGTGCTGGCTCCGGAGGCTACTTCTTCCACGCTGGCGTTAAGTTCTTCGCCTATGGCGGCGATGTTCTCCATGGAGTTCCCCACGGTCTCCGCACCGCTTCGGGCCTCCTCCACGCTGGCGTTGGTCTCCTCCGCCACGGCGGAGAAGTCTTCCGCCCGCTCTCCCAGAGTCTCCGAGGCGGCTCCGATAGCCCGCATGGCTTCCCGGAGCTTGCCCCCCATGGCTTCCAGAGATCGGGCCACCTGGGTAACCTCATCCCGCCCGGAGGTATCGAACTGCACCGTGAGATCCCCCGTGGCAAAGACATCCACCCCCTGCCGGAGCCTGTTCAGGCTGCGCACCACCGAGAGAACGATGCCAATTCCTACAAGGTTGCCGAGAAGAATAGCTCCCAGAGAGAGGATAACCAGAAGACGGATGGCGGTTTTCGTCGCTACCGCATTGGCAACGTTTGTCCTCTCTGCCAGATCCGTGACGTGCGCTGCGAGAAGAACCATCTCGTCGTTGAAGTCGTTTAAGGGGTCCCGAGCACGATCCCGGTAAACCTCGTAGGCCTCCGCATCCTTGCCACCCACGGTGGCGAGACGGATCACCTCTTCCGAGGCCTGACGGAAAGCGGCAATATGCTTTTCCGCCTCCCGGAAATGTTCTCTTTCGAAGGCATCCAGACGCGTTTCGCGGTAGTTCTTTAGATTTTCATTATCAATCTCCCGACGCCGCTGGATATCCGCCAGCAGCTCCCGCTCCCGTTCCTGATTTTCCGTAAGCATGAGAGCCAGCAGATTCCCCCGAATGGCCTGAAAGTTAGCCCGGTTATCATTGAGCCACTGCACCGGCAGGAGATAATCGCGGTACATGGCATCCAGATCCGCCTCGGCCTTTTTCAGGTCGTAGTACCCGACAAAGGCCACCAGGACCAGAAAGAAAGAGAGAATCCCCGTCAAAAGTATGAGTCGAACACGAATAGACAAACTGCGGAAAAAGCTCAGCATTACTATACTCCTCCTTAATTTGGGGCACCCGCCCCTTGTGTTATGGTGTGCATACTACACCGCTCAAACTCTTTGCTATTTTGCAATATTTAAATATTTTTATGCTCTTGAGGAAAGCATCCTTCTAAAGGCTTTTTACGCATACACAACACCTTTAGATCAAGTCGGGCCAGATCACCGCTGAACATAATCTTTTGCGCGATTATTTTCAATTTTTCTCTTATTTTTATTTAAAGTAATTCCATTTATTTTTCTTATTCTAACCCCGTGAGTGTACCAAAAAAACCCTACTACTGCCACAGTCACTTTACGGAGGGGGAAAAGATAGGCCTAAAGACCTAGAAAGCTTTCCCATAACCCTTCTCTATTTTTATGAAAGCCCCTCGAAAAGCCGGCGATATTCTGGGAAAATGAGAGTATGAGAATATGAAAAACTCCCTCAGGAGCCTTTCTGTGGTAAAGTTTTTTACGGTTTTTCTTCGAAGGCCTCCTTGTTCGAAGAACGGGCCGAAAGCACACATTCTGTATCAAGACGGGGATAGATGAATGGGGATTTTTCGCAATCACGCCAACTTTTCGGTTCGACGGCGACGCATGTACTACATGGTGCTCGGGGCGCTGGCGATGCTTCTCTTCCTGAGCCTCCGGCTTCTGGCCACCTACCGCGATGCGGGGATCAGGAGCTACCAGGGTGATCGGGCGGCGCATTTTAGCATGCAGCTTCAGGCCACCCTGCGATCCTGCCAGATCAATGCCGGAATGAACCCTCTTCTTTCGGGGGAGGACATGTTCTCGCTTGCCGAAGGTTTGAAGCTTCTTTTTAACCTCCAGACCTTCGGCGTGGGATTTGCTCTAAAGACTTCCGCAGGAGAGCCCGGAAAAGCCTTCCGGGGCGAAGGAGGGCCTTTGGGAGGAGATATCCGGTTTCTGATCCCCCACACCTTCTGGAAGGAGTATCTGGCGTTTTTGCAGCTTTTTCCGCAGATGCAGCTTCCTCTGAATCTCGAAAGGGAACTCGCTTTGCGGCTTCTGCGGGGAAGGGATTTTTGTCTCTCCTGGAAGACTCCCCAGGGATGGTTCGATATTATGGGGGCGCCTCTCCCCCGCCATGAGAGCACAGAA
Source organism: uncultured Synergistaceae bacterium (assembly GCA_964539095.1). Classification (GTDB taxonomy): domain Bacteria; phylum Synergistota; class Synergistia; order Synergistales; family Aminiphilaceae; genus DAIPKP01. The sequence goes on along the minus strand of CAZIFL010000019.1, from coordinate 24,899 downwards.
GGGGGGTTCCTCCTCACCTTTGAAAAGACGGAAAACTTTTCCCAGAGCCGAACCCTCTACGTGCTTCTCTCCCTCTTTCTGGTGCTCTTTGCGCTGCTTCTCATGGGGGTGGCCACGGTGGTCTACGGGGTGCTTCTCAAGCTGGAGCATATGGCGGTGCTGGATAAGCTCACCGGAGCCCATACCCGGGGGGCCTTTCTTGAGACGGGAGAGAACGAGAAAAGCCGGGCCCTTCGAAAGGGGCACCCCCTCTCTCTGGTGATGGTGGATCTGGATAATTTCAAAAGGGTAAACGATCTGCACGGGCACAATACAGGAGATTTCGTGCTCCGCAAGATCGCGGGGCTGGTACAGGGTCATATCCGGAAGTACGACATCTTCGGCCGCTGGGGGGGGGATGAGTTCGTGCTGCTCCTTCCCGAGACGGCGAAGGCAGAGGCCCTTCGGGTGGCGGAGAAGCTGCGGCAGTGCATTGATCTCGATGCGGCGCTCCATGCCCTGCAGGTTACCGCCAGCATCGGGGTCTACGAGGTGGAAGATCTGGAGGAGTCGCTTTCGAACATTATCGAAAAGGCGGATCAGCGGATGTACGCCGCCAAGGAGGGGGGGCGCAACAAGGTGGTGGGATAGCCCCCCGAAAGATCAGGCGAGCCACCTGAGAGAGCTTGCCTTGAAGAGCACCCAGATATCCTTTCCCGGATGGAGCGCCAGATCACGCACCGCCTCCGCTGTGAGCCGCGCCGTGAGAGGATGCCCCCCCGCCACCACCCGCACCAGCACACGGCCGCTGCCGTTTTCGTAGAGCATCTGGCTTATCCGCCCCCGAAGAGCATTGCGCACCGAGAGCCCCGAGGGCTCTTCCTCCGCCAAAAGGATGTTATCCGGGCTGAGGGAGGCGACTCCATCTTCCCCGCAAAATTCCGACACCATCACCCGTTGGCCATCCTCAAGAAAGAGTTCCGCTCCTCCCAGGGGGGCGGCCTTCCATCCCCCCGCAAAGAGATTTTCGGGGCCAAAGGAGGCGATACGGCCGTTGTAGAGGCTTACCACGTCATCTGCCACCTCGTAGAGCCATTGAAGATCGTGGCTCACCACCACCAGGGTGGTTCCCCAGTTTTTCCGGGCCTCCCCCAGGGCGGCCTTGATCTTGGCAGCACTTGCCAGATCTACGCTGGCGGTGGGTTCATCCAGCAGAAGCACCCGGGGACGCAGCACCAACCGAGAGGCGAGAGCTACCCGCTGGGCCTCCCCCCCTGAGAGCTGGTACCAGGCACGACGCATAAAATTTTCGGGCTCCAGCCCCACCATCTGCAGAGCCTCCCGCACCCGAAGATTAAGATCCCCGATCTCTCCCCGAAAACGGAGTCCGTAAGCGATATTCTCCTTCACTGACCGCTTGAGCAGATAGGGCTCCTGGAGCAGAAGAGTGACCTCCTTGCGGTACTCCTCCTCACGAGAGAGGGGAGAACCTCCCCGATAGAGAAAGGTTCCCTGATCGGGAGATTCCAGAAAGGCGAGGATGCGCAGAAGGGTGCTCTTGCCGCTCCCATTGGGCCCCACCAGCCCTACCACTCGCTGAGCCTTGATCTTGAGATGCTCCACATCCAGAGCCTTTCGGCTGCCGTAGAAGCGTTGAATCTTGCGAAGTTCGTAGAGAGGGGTACTCATGCCTGCACCCTCCGGCGAAGGAGTGAGAGGGAACCATTTACGAGAAAGGCGATGGTGAGAAGTACCAGCCCCAGGGCGATCCCCTCGGCGAACTGCCCCTTGCCGGTCTCCAGGGCGATGGCAGTGGTGATGGTTCGGGTGTGCCACTTGATGTTTCCCCCGATCATCATGGAGATCCCCACCTCGGAGATCACCCGCCCGTAGGCGGTAACCCCCGCCATGAGCACCGCATAGCGGGACTCCATGAGGCTTGCCCGGGCAAGCTGCCCCTTTTTGGCCCCCAGGGTGAGGAGGGTCATGGAAAGGCGCGCATCAAGGGATTCCACCGCCGAGGCGGTAAGGGCAATGACGATGGGGAGAGCCAGCACCATCTGCCCCAGGGCAATTCCCGGCAGCGTGAAGAGAAGTCCCAGCTCCCCCAGAGGCCCCCTGCGAGAGATGAAGGCATACACAAGAAGCCCCACCACCACCGTGGGGAGGGCCAGCAGGGTATCCACCAGGGTGCGGCAGACTTTCCGCCCCGGAAAATCCGCGTGTCCCAGCACAAAACCAAGAGGAACCCCTATAAGAAGGCTCAAGGCGATGGAGAGGCTCGAAACCTTGAGGGTGGTGATGATGGCGGACCAGAGTTCTTCATTCCCCGAAAACAGATAGCCCAAAGCCTGGACGAAACCTTGCAGAATATAATCCATGTGCACACGTCTCCTCTCACGATTCTACGATATGGCCAAGTATACGGAAAAAAAGAGAAACCGGAAACTATGCAACAAACATGCAGAATATCTACTATTGACAAACCCTAGGGTTATTGGTTAGAGTTTGCACAAAGAGCCTGGATACATTATACACGAGATCCTTTACAAAAAGCTCCGAGTTCGATGGCCTACAGACGAATTGTCGTCCATGGTTGCGGACCGACAGGGCCTACCTGGAAACGGGCAGACCTTCCAATGTGAAAAGGAGGAATAGCGGCATGAAACAGTATCTGCGGAAGACCATTATGGTCAACTGTATCCCTCACCATGTGGTGGCGGATCCCGACACATCCCTGGCGGAGGTTATCCGGAAGCAGCTTGGCCTTACGGGCACCAAAATAGGGTGCGGCGTGGGGCAGTGCGGCGCCTGCAACGTCATTATGGAGGGCAAGCTGGTGCGCTCCTGCATCGTGAAGTGGAGCAAGGTAGAAGACGGAGCAGAGGTTCTTACCATCGAGGGGCTCGGCGCCCCGGGCCGGCTCCACGCTCTGCAGTGGGCCTTCGTGAAGAGCGGCGCCATTCAGTGCGGCTTCTGCATCCCCGGCTTCATCATGAGCGCCAAGGCCCTTCTGGACGAGAACAAAAACCCCACCAGGGAAGATGTGCGCGACTGGTTTCAGAAGAACCGTAACGCCTGCCGCTGCACCGGCTACGTTCAGGTTGTCGATGCAGTGATGATGGCCGCGGAGGTTCTGCGCGGCGAAGCAGAGATGACGGATTTCAAAGAGATGATGGGCAAAGACGGCTCCGTCTGGGGAACCTACTACCCCCGGCCCAGCGCAGTGTACAAGGCCACCGGCACCTGGGATTTCGGTGACGACATCGGCCTGAAGCTCCCCGAGGGAACCCTTCACGCAGTTCCCGTGTGCCCCCAGACCCACCACGCAAAGATTCTCAAGATCGACACTTCTGAAGCCGAAAAGATGCCCGGCGTTTTCAAAGTAGTTACCTTCGAGGACATCAAGGCCAATAAGGGTACCAACCGTATCCGTGGTCAGGCAAACTCCGGTACCGCCACCACCGACGGCTGGGAGCGGCGCATCATGGTGGGGGAAGGCGACAAAATTCGCCAGATGGGCGAATGCGTAGCCATAGTCTGCGCCGACACCGAGGAGCAGGCCCGGGCCGCCGCTGCGGCGGTGAAAGTAGAGATGCAGGAGCTTCCTCCCCTTCTCTACATCCAGGATGCCATCAAGCCCGATGCGGTGAAGGTCTATGAGGAGATTGAGGGCATCGACGGCATGCCCAACGTCTTCAACAAGCGCCCCATCATCAAAGGAAAACCCGAAGAGACCGCAGAGCTTCTCAAGAAATCCGCCCACGTGGTGGACGAGGAGTTCTACAGCACCCGGCAGCCCCACCTTACCATCGAGACGGATTGCGGCTTCGGCTACTACGATCACGAAGGGCTTCTCACCCTCCAGACCAAGAGCATCTGCGTCTACCGGCATCAGATGATGATCGCCCGGGGCGTGGGGGTTCCCCCCAGCAAGATCCGGGTTATCCAGAACAACATGGGAGCCAGCTTCGGCTACAAGGTGGCTCCCACCAACGAGCCCCTTCTCGCCATCTGCGTCATCGCCACGGGGCGGCCGGTCTACATGCGGCTGGACATGAAAGAGCATATCGTTCGCACTCCCAAGCGCTCCCCCTTCCTCTTCAAGGTCAAGGCAGGGATCGACGAGAAGGGCAAGCTTACCGCCGCAGAGTCCACCTGGTACGTGGATCACGGCCCCTACTCCGAATCCAGCCAGGACCTCACCAACAAGGGAGGTCAGTTCCTCTTCGCCCCCTACCGGCTGAACAACATTAACGGATGCGGCTATACCGCCTTCACCAACCATCGGTGGTGCGGCGCCTTCCGGGCCTATGGAGCCCCCCAGACCTACCACGCCGGAGAAATCGTCATGGACATGCTGGCGGAGAAGGCGGGGATGGATCCCCTGGAGTTCCGGGAGCACAACGTCATCCAGCCCGGCGATACCATGCCGAGCGGCCAGCGTCCCGAGGTCTATCCTCTTCAGGCCATGATCGCCCGGGTTCGCCCCTTCTACGAGGAGGCCAAGGCCTTCGCCAAAGCAAATTCCACCGACAAGGTGAAGCGTGGAGTGGGTATCGCCTTCGGTATCTACAACTCCAACGACGACGGCCCGGACGAGGCGGAGAGCGATATCGAACTCACCAAAGACGGGGTCATCATCTACAACACCTGGGAAGATCACGGCCAGGGGGCCGACATGGGTTGCGTGGGTACCGCCCATGAGGCTCTGAAACCCCTGGGGATCAAGCCCGAGCAGATCAAGCTTATCTGTAACGACACCTCCAAGGCCCCCAACAGCGGAGCCGCTGCGGCGAGCCGCTGTCAGGTTATGGTGGGGAACGCCATTGTGGATAGCTGCCGCAAGCTTCTGGATGCCATGCGCAAGGACGACGGCACCTACCGCAGCTACGACGAGATGATCGCCCAGGGGCTTCCGGTACACCACCGGGGTCAGTGGACCGCCACCCTCCGGAATGTGGATGGAGATGTGCAGCACTGCACCGGCATGGATGATGTCACCGGTCAGGGCTACCCCTTCGCCAACCACATGTTCGGCATCTTTATGGCAGAGGTCGCCGTAGACACCGCCACGGGCAAGACCACGGTGGAGAAATTTACCCTGGCGGCGGATGTGGGTAAGATCAACAACTTCGCCGTGGTGGAGGGCCAGCTCTACGGCGGTATCGCCCAGGGCATCGGCTTTGCCCTCACCGAGGATTTCCAGGATGTGGACAAGCACAACAACCTGATCGGCTGCGGACTTCCCTTTGCCAAGGATATCCCCGATAACATCCGACTGATCCACATGGAGAGCCCCCGGGAGTTCGGCCCCTTCGGCGCTTCCGGTACGGGAGAGCTTCCTCTCTCGGCTCCCCATCCTGCGGTGCTGAACGGTATCTACAACGCCTGCGGCGCCCGGATCACCGAGCTTCCCGCCCTTCCCAAGAAGGTTCTGGAGGCCATGAAGAAGTAGGAGCCCCTTCTCCCCCCGGGGTTTTCCACGAAAAAACCCCGGGGCAGGAGACTTGCTCGGGAAGCTTTACGCTTCCCCTAACTCTCCCTTTCTTTGAAAGCGGGATCTTTGCAAAGATCCCGCTTTTTCATATATACTGCTTTCGTAGAGACACCACAAAAGGAGGGTTCTATCATGCAGGACAACGAGAAAAAACCCATCACCGGGCGTATTGAAGATCTTCCGGTGTACAACGCTTCCGCCCTGGCACCGGATATTACCAAGCGGATCATTTTCGGCCCCGAACGGTTCTGGAAAGAGTACACCATGCGCCATTTCGTGCTTCCTCCGGGATGTTGCGTTCCCCCTCACAGCCACGAGTGGGATCACTTTGTGCTGGGGATTGCAGGAGAGGGACAGATCGTGGTGGATGGCGAGGTGGGGCCTCTTCCTCCGGGGTCCTGGGGGCATATCCCGGGAGGGACGGAACATACCTTCGAAAATCACAGCCAAGAGAAAGATTTTGCCTTCATCTGCATCGTCCCCACCCATGGGGATCCCCACGGGAAGCGCCAGCTTCACCGGCTGGAGCGTGGGGAGAAGGGCGAGGAGAAGACCGACTCCGAGGGGTGCTGATATTGATATGCTGAGAGCGCCGGAGATTCGGCGAAAGAATGCCCTAAGCTGCAAAGGAGGAGCCCATGCATGGGCTCCTCCTTGTATGACACGCCTGTACTCTTTTCGGATGTCTCGCTAACGTCTATTCCTGATGCAGCAGGGCCTCCTGAGAGGAGACGATCTCTATCAGCTGGGCGAGGGCCTCCTTCTGCATTTCCACGGCCTTCTTCATGGCCTCACCCTGCTGGGTCGCCACGGAGACAACACTCTGCATATCCTGCCGTAGCTCTCCAAAGCTCCCCTCCAGGGCCTGAACCTTAACCTGAAGATCCCCGAGCACCTTGGCGGTGTTTTCGAGGTTCTCCGCAGTAGCGCTGATGGCGGCTATGCTCTCCTCGGTCTTCTGCATCATGGCCTTGACCTCATCGTTCACAGAACGCATGGCCGCTACCTGTTCTTCTACCGCTGTGATTCGCTTGCTCATCTGGGTCCACATGATGTTCCCCAGTATCAGCGCAAAGAGCGCTACCGCCGCAAGACCGAGAAATAAGCCTTTCTTTGTTACTGCCCCTACCCCGAACTTCTCCACCAGGGCCTCCATCTTCTGAGACGCCTTCGATTCACCCATGGAACATATACCCTCCTTAGATTATGTGCAGAATATCTTCTCCACCGTCACCGCGCGAAGCGGTGTTCAGCTTCTTCGTGAAAAAACCCCAAAAATGCACACTCTAGCGCACTGTGTTGCGGCCTGCAAGGGCTGGACCGTAGTTGTCTGATACGCGCCAAGAACCTGTTGAAACTCCCGCCCCTTTTTACTGCTCTCCCGAAAGATGCTTCTCCTGGGCAGCGGTAAGGCTTTCGAGATGGGCCAGCAACTCCTTCTGGAAGGCGAGGGATTGGGCTGCCGCCTCCCGAAGCCGTGCCTGAACCTTTGCGCCCTCTCCCGCCACAGAGGCGAGATCTGCCTCCAGAGCGTTCACCCGTGATTCGTACTTCTCCTCCACGGCTTTTACCGCGGCAAGAGCATTTCCAAGATCGGTCTGGAACTGCCCTACCTGGGCGTTCAGGTTACGCACCTCTTTCTGGAGAGCATCGACATCATGCCCTGCTCCGGAGGAGGGGGCTTCTCCCAGAGAGGCTTTCAGGGTTTTTATCTGCGATTCCAGGGCGGAGACAGTATTTGCCAGACCCAGGTTCTGGCGATTTACGGAACTCCACACAAAAGAGGTCACCCCGAGAAAAATCACACAGAGAACACCAAGAGAGATAAAAAGTATTTTGTTATCCTTTCCTCCACCGTCGTTACCGTATTCATTCATCCTTCGTCCCTCCTTGAAAGTTGCCCTATCCGGCTTGTTCAGATTATAAATGCACGCTCTGACATTGTACCACACCTCTGTGAAAGATAGGGCTCTACGGAGAGACCTCCTCCGAGGAAGGCTCTTCTTTTTCATCAAGCTTCTGTCGAAGCGCCTGAAGCTCCTCTTCCTTCTGCCGGAGCATCTCCTTCATCTCTTCCCGGGCCTCCTGAAGGATACGGGCAGCTTCGTTTTTCAGCGCATCCTTTTCCTCCAGGAAGCGCCCCTCCAGGGCCTCTTTCTCTTTCAAAAACTCCTGATGCTGTTCCGCCAGACGTTTTTCCAGCTCCTCTTTTCCGTCGTCCAGCCGTTGGGAGAACTCTTTTTTCAGGGAATCGAGCTTCGCCTCATACTCCTGCTGTAGCTCTTTTCCCATCTCCTCTCCCTTTTCCCTGGCCTCTCCGAGCTTTTTCCGGAGGTCTTCCATCATGGTTCCTGCTTCGTCGGTCTTCTCCTTGAAAAGACGCTGCCACTCCTCTTTTTTGCTGGAGAAGTCCGCTCCAAGATTCCGGAGATCTTCCCGGGCCTTTTCCAGCTCTTTCTCCGCATCCTTCAGAGAATCCCGCATCCAGGACTGCGCATTGCGCATCTCCTCCCGGAAGCCCTCCGAACGCTCATCCATGAGAAACCAGGTTCCTCCTGCCCCAAGGGCGAGAAAGGCCGCTCCCAGCACCACCAGAAGGGTGGCACTTCCTCTGCTGCGCTTGCTCTGCATCATGATCTTCAAACCTCCCTTGAATATTTTTTGGTACTTCTTCCTGCTAGCACTTCTGCTACGTCTCTGTGTTACCTTGCCTTGCCTTGCCTTACCTTATTGTACTCCTCTTTCAGCTCTTCGGAATCTCCCGAGGGGCGGGGGAAAAGAATATTCTCTTCGCATTCATGATCCTTGGGGCCTTTTTCTCTACTTTTCGCAGGAAAACAAGCTTTTTTGAGCGTGAAGATATAGACCAATGCTGATCTTTTTTCTTTCGCGCAGGATGACGAAAGAGACAATCTTGGTTATGATGAAGAGGGAGAAATTTCAGGAAACCTCAGGAAACCAAGAAGGGAGTTGTCATACTCATGATCCGACGAAGCCTGGTGGAACGCCTCTTTTCCGCCGCCTCCATAGAGCGCTGGAACGATCACCCCCGGCCCATTCAGTTTACCGAGCTGAGCAAACAGGCGCACAAGATGATCATCGCCTACCTTATGGCCGCCGAGGAGGAGCAGCGTAACGAGAGCGCTCCCCTCTCCTGGATAGCTCTGGTGGAAGGGGGAATTTTCGAATTCCTGCACCGGGTGCTTCTTACGGATATCAAACCCCCTATCTTCCATATGATGATGGAAAAATCCGGGAATAAGCTGAACCGCTGGGTGCTGGAGCAGTTGGAAGAAGATCTTCGGGGGGTGAGCCTCGCCTTTCGGGATCGCTTCGAGGAATACTTTTTCGGCTCCTCCTTCGAAAGGGAGAAGCGCATTCTTCGGGCCGCCCACTATACCGCCACCAAATGGGAGTTCGGCCTTGTCTACCACTGGAGCCAATCCCTCTACGGCATTGAGGATACCAAACGCTCCATCGACTCCCAGCTTGAGGAGTACCGGGATATTCCTCTGGTGCGGGAGGCTCTCTCGGAGCTGGAGGGATCTTCCCGGAAGAGGGGGCTCTACGCCTTTGTGGATCTGGTGGGGCAGCTCCGCTTTCAGAAGCGCTGGTCCCAGACCCCCCGAATCCCTCAAACCTCGGTGCTGGATCATATGCTCTGTGTGGCCTTTCTGGCCTATGTGGTGACGGTACAGATGGAACTCCCCTCCCTGCGGGGACGGAACGCCTTTTTAGGGGGGCTCTTTCACGATCTCCCCGAGGTGCTGACCCGGGATATCATCAGCCCGGTGAAGCGCTCGGTGGAGGGGCTGGAGGAGCTTATTGAGGAGTACGAAAAGGAGGCCATGCGCTCCAAGGTCTACCCCCTTCTCTCGGAGAGCTGCGGGGAGGAGCTGCGTTTCTTCACGGAGAACGTCTTTCATCAGAAGCTCCGGCTTCCTTCGGGAGAGCTGCTCTTTCTGGGGGATCATGAGGCAACCCCGGAGGCTCTCTCCGCAGCGATGACACCCGCCGCATGGCCGCTGGATGGGGTGCTGGTGGAGATCTGTGACAAGCTGGCAGCCTATATCGAGGCATCTCTCTCCATCCGGCACGGGGTGACCTCCCCCAGCCTGGAGGAGGCAAGGCGCAAGGTCTACCAGCGCTTCGGCAAGTCCCGATTCGGCTCCTTCGACATGGGGTGCCTCTTCGACTTCTTCCGGTAGCATTTTTGGATATGAGAAAGGAGATGGTCATCATTGCTACAAAGGAAAAGCTCCCCCTCATAAGCTCCGAAGCGGACGAGTGCCGGCGGTATGAGGCGATCTTTCAGAAGAACTTCTGTCCCTTCGCCATCTATCAGGTGCTGCGGGATTTGGAAGGTTCCGCCCCTCCCCAGGTACTCTTCCGGGATATCAACCCCGCCTATGAGGAGATTATGGGAGTTGCGCGCTCCCAGGTGGCGGGGCGCACCTTTTCCGAGGTGTGGCCCTCCACAGAGCCCCAGTGGCAGGAGCTTATCGAGGAGGTGGTGCGCACGGGAAACTCCGTGGATTACCAGGGGTTTAACAAGGAGACCGGGCTCTACTTTCAGGCTCTGGGGTTTGCCATCGGCTCCGAAGAGGTGGCGGTGCTTTTTCTGGATATCACCCCTCGCATTCTGGCCCAGGAAGCCCTGAAACGTAAGGAGAAGCATCTGTTGCAGTATAAGGAGTCTCTCCGGAATCTCACCACCCGGCTCACCCTGGCGGAGGAGAAGGCCCGGCGGCAGATCGCCACGGATCTTCACGACCGTATCGGCTACTCCCTCGCCATGATCCTTCAAAAGCTCCACCTCGCCTTGGAGGATCTTCCCCCACCCTGCGCCTCCTCTCTGCAGGAGGTGATCCCCATGCTGCAAGGGGTGATCCGGGAGACCCGAAACCTTACCTTTGAGATCAGCTCTCCCCTGCTCTACGAGGTGGGACTTGGGGCGGCTCTGGAATCTCTGGGGGAGCAGATGCTCCACCCTCATGACATTGAATTTTCCTTTTCCGAGGAGGGCTCTCCGGAAAATCTGGATTCCGAGGTGAAAATACTGCTTTTCCAGATGACTCGGGAGCTTCTGGTAAACGTGATCAAGCACGCCAACGCTAGCCGGGTGGATCTTCGGATCTACCGGGATGCCAAAGGGGTGGGTATTACAGTGCAGGATAACGGCCAGGGGTTCGACCCCGAAGTCTTTCGAACCTCCGGAAAGAGAGCCTTTGGGCTTTTCAGCATCCGGGAGCGGCTGCGGCATATCCGGGGATATCTTCGGGTGGATCCCGCCCCCCGAGGAGGAACGGCGGTGACGCTCTGGGCTCCTCTGGAAAAAGAAGAACCGCAACAGATATGCCACCAAACACCAGAACAAAAAGGAGCCCCCTCATGAAACATTCCATTCTTCTGGCGGACGACCACACCATCGTGTTAAACGGCTTGAAGGAGATACTCTCCAAAGAGCCGGATCTGGAGATTGTCGGCATGGCAGGGAGCGGCGCGGAGGCTTTGAAGATGGCACGGCAACTCCACCCCCGGGTGGCGGTGCTGGATGTTACTCTGGGAGATATTAACGGCATAGAAGTCTCCCGGATACTGCGCCGGGAGCTTCCGGAGACAGCTATTCTAGGGCTTTCCATGCACGATAACCCCCGGATGATCGGGGAGTTTCTCCGCACGGGAGCCCAGGGGTATGTACTGAAGGAGTCCAACCCCCGGGATCTGGTGACCGCCATCCGAGTGCTCGCCTCGGGGGAGTGCTATCTCAGCCCCAAGGTAACCAGCGTGGTGCTTGAGGAGTACCGCAAGCTGCTCTGTAAACCCGCCCCCTCTTCGGGGGATCTTCTCTCCCCCCGGGAGACGGAAGTGCTGCAGCTTCTGGTGCAGGGCGCCAGCACCCGGGAGATCGGGGCTACCCTCCATATCAGCAAGAACACCGTGGATACTCACCGGCGGAAGATCATGGATAAGCTGGGGTGTAACAATCTGGCAGATCTTACCCGGCTCGCCCTCCGGGAGAGGCTGGTGCCCGGTGATTAGTGGTTAGTGGTTAGTAAAAGCAAGGGCGAGGGGAAGAGGCTCGGATCTAACTATTTTTCACTACCCCTCGCATCTAAGGTCTTACTAACAATTAGCAACTCGCCCCTCGCATCTCACGCTTTGTACTACCCCCAGAATCACGTTTTTCCCCATGGCAACTAGCACCATAATTTTCATACAATTCAGATGCTACCCTTAGGGCTTTTGAAGGATTTCTTCAGAAGCCCGGGTATTCTTCTCACCTTACTTCGTGAGATTCTTCGCAAGCCGTCCTTTTATGGCGCCCTTTGAGAATCTCTGAACCTTGGGTACAACGCAGTGTGCACAGCATGCAGCATACCATTCGAAGAAGGGAGGTAATCAAATTGTCCAAGCTGGCAGGAAAAAAGTTGTTGCTTCTGGGGGAACGGGATGGTATTCCCGGCCCCGCCATGGAAGCGGCTCTGGAGGCTACGGGAGCAGAAGTAATCTTCTCCGTGACGGAGTGCTTCGTGTGAACCGCCGCAGGAGCCATGGACCTGCAGAATCAGCAGAGGATCAAGGACGCTTTCGACACGTTCGGCAAAGAAGCCCTGGTGGTGATTCTCGGCTCTTCCGATGCGGAAGGAGCGGAGATTTACGCCGAAACGGTGACCGCCGGAGATCCAACCTTTGCAGGCCCCCTGGCAGGAGTTCCGTTGGGACTCCCGGTATATCACATGTTTGAGCAGGAGATTCGTGAAGAGATCGCTCCCGAAGTCTGGGAAGAAAATCTGGGAATGATGGAGATGGTACTGGAGCCCGAAGCTCTGGCGGATGCGGTTCGTTCCATCCGGGAACAGCATAGCGAGGTCCGTCTGTAGCAGTTGGGGGAATTTTCATCTCCCCGGGTTCCTCTTTTTCCTCAAACCGAAACGTTCTTGAACCAAAAGGATACGGGGATAGGAATTCCAGATTTTCCATGATAAAGGAGTGATTGATAGATGCGATTAGAAATCGGCAATTTCCACGTCAAAGAGATGACCTTCGGAGCCAAGACCGCCTTCTCCAAAGGGGTACTCAGCATCAACAAAGAGGAAGCCCTGCAGGTAGTTCGGGAGGATGAGCATATCATCTCCGCAGAGCTTCACATCGTCAACCCCGGAGATATGGTACGTCTCTGCCCGGTGAAGGAAGCCGTGGAGATGCGTTGCAAGGTCAAGGGAGGCACCCATCTCTTTCCCGGCGTGACGGGAGAACTCGCCCCCGCAGGAGAGGGAACCCTCCACGCTCTTAAGGGAGCATCCGTCATCGTGGTGGGCGAGCACTGGGGGAGCTTCCAGGACGGTCTCATCGACATGGGAGGCCCCTTCCAGAGAAACACCCTCTTCGGAGCCCTTCGCAACCTGGTACTGGTGGCAGATACGGATGAAGTCTTTGAGCAGCGGGAGCAGCAGAAGAAGAACCGCGCTCTGCGCTGGGCAGCCATGCGCCTGGCGGAGTATGTGGGCTCCTGCCTGAAGGATCTCACCCCGGAGGAGACGGAGGTTTTCGATCTTCCTCCTCTGAACGAGCGCTCCCCCGAGGTGCAGAAGCTCCCCGGCGTAGTCTATGTGCTGCAGCCCCAGACCCAGATGGAGGCTCTCGGCTACAACACTCTCATCTACGGATGGGACGGCAATCGTATGCTCCCCACCTTCATGCACCCCAACGAGATTCTCGATGGAGCGGTGGTCTCCGGAAGCTTCATGCCCGTATCCTCGAAAATTTCCACCTATCAGTGGCAGAATAGTGTAACCATCCGGAAGATCATGGCAGAGCACGGCAAAACCTTGAACTTCCTGGGGATTATCATGTCCAACCTCAACGTGGCCATGGATCAGAAACAGCGCTCCGCCCAGATGGTGGCCTCCATGGCTTCCAATCTTGGGGCGGCGGGAGCCTTCGTGGCAGAAGAGGGGTACGGCAATCCCGATGTGGACTTCATCCAGGTGCTGGTGGAGCTGGAAAAGGTAGGGGTGAAGACCGTGGGGATCGCCAACGAGTGCACCGGTCGGGATGGAGCATCCCAGCCTCTGGTGGCCATTGATGAAGCGGCGAACGCCATCGTATCCTGCGGCAACGTCTCTCAGTATCTGGAACTCCCCCCCATGCCGGTGGTGCTGGGTGAGCTGGAAGCCATGGCCCGGGACGGCCTCTCCGGAGGATGGGAAGGCTGCGTGAAGGAAGATGGCTCTCTGGTGATGGAGAACAACGGCATGTTCTGCGCCGACGGCGTCTGCGGGGCCTCTCTGAAGACCTGCAGGGAATTTTAAGGAGGGATTGCCATGAAAGCCATTGCCTATCTCAACCAGTTCTTCGGCCAGGTGGGAGGCGAGGATCAGGCGGATTACGAACCCACCCTCCACGAAGGAACCCTGGGAGCTTCGGGGCTTCTGAACAGCCTCATGCCCCACGTGGAGGTTACCCATACGGTGGTCTGCGGAGACAACTTCGCCGCCAGCCACACCGAGGAGGCCATAAAACGCATTCTCGGCTTTCTGGAGGACAAGGAGTTCGATCTCTTCTTTGCGGGCCCTGCCTTTATGGCGGGACGCTACGGCAACGCCTGTGGCGCCATCGGCAAGGCGGTGAAAGAGCGTTTCGGGGTGCCCGTGATCTCCTCCATGAACGAGGAAAACCCCGGGGTGGAGATGTACAAGCAGGCTCTCTACATCTTCCCCGGGGGGCGCAAAGCCACCTTTATGAAAAAGGATCTTGAGGTTATGGCAGCCTTCGGAGAGAAGCTTGCCACGGGGCAGCCTCTGCAGTGCGCCTCGGAAGAGGGATACTATGTCCGGGGAATCCGGCATGAGGTCTTCCTGGAGGAGCCTGTTATGGCGGCGGATCGAGCGGTAGCCATGATGCTCAAGAAGCTCAAGGGAGAGCCCTTTGTCTCGGAACTCCCCATCCCCAAGATGGATAAGGTCACCCCCGCACCGGCTATTCCGGATCTCTCGAACATGACCATCGCTCTGGTCACCTCCGGGGGGATCGTCCCCTCGGATAATCCGGATCGTATTCAGTCCGCCTCCGCCACCAAGTGGGGGAAGTACGACATCTCCGAGCTGGAAGTTTTTCCCGTGCCGGATTACAAAACCATCCACGCAGGATACGACCCGGAGGCGGCGGATACCGTGCCGGATCGGGTAGTGCCTCTGGATGCCATGCGGGCCTACGAAAAAGAGGGGCGTTTCAAGAAACTTTACGATTACTACTACGTCACCGTGGGCACCGGCACCACTCAGGGAGAAGCTGCGCGGATGGGGCGGGAGATCGCGGAGGATCTCAAGAAGGCCGGGGTGGATGCGGTAATTCTCACCGCTACCTGAGGAACCTGCACTCGTTGCGGTGCAACGATGGCAAAGGAAATTGAGCGGGCGGGCTTTACCATCACCACCATGTGCAACCTCCTGAACGTGGCAAAATCCATGGGGAACAACCGACTGGTACAGACCGTATCGGTCCCCTATCCTCTGGGCAATCCCCAGCTCTCCAAGGAAGAGGAGTGGAAGCTCCGGTACCATCGGGTAGGGGTAGCTCTGGATGCTCTCACCAAGGATGTGGAAGGATATACGGTCTTTCCGGTGAAAATTTAGGAACAGCAGCGGCATTTTTGCGACGGGGCCTTGCCACAGGCCCCGTTTTTTCTCTAACCATATTCTGTGCGTACAGTGCGTGTAGTGCGTGCGTCTTTACGTACATTTCTACAAAACCAAGAGCACTCAAGGAGGTTTCCCATGAAGAATCTGAATAAGGAATCGCCCTGGAATGCAGTGTTTGTGATCTCTCTGGCTATCACCTTCGCCGTGGTGGCCTGGGGCTGGCTTGCTCCCGCAAGCTTTGAAGCCGCCTCCAACGGACTTTTCAACGTGCTTATTGAGGATTTCGGCTGGCTCTACATGCTGGCCATGACGATTTTCGTGATCTTCCCTATTATGCTCGCTCTGAGCAAGTTCGGTAAGGTGCGGCTCGGCCCTGAAGAGTCACGGCCTGAGTACTCCACCCTCTCCTGGTTTGCCATGCTCTTCTCTGCAGGTATGGGGATCGGGCTCGTCTTTTACGGGGTAGGAGAGCCCATCTTCCATTACATGCAACCCCCCTTTGCGGAACCCCAGAGCGCCGAGGCGGCGGCTCAGGCCATGCGGATATCCTTCTTTCACTGGGGGCTCCATCCCTGGGCCAACTATGCGGTACTGGCTCTGGCCATGGCGTACTTCCAGTTCCGGAAAAACGCTCCGGGATTGGTGAGTTCCGTCTTTCTCCCCCTTCTGGGAGAGAAGGGAATTCGGGGCCCCATCGGCAAGACCATCGACATTCTGGCCATCTTCGCCACCATTGCCGGAGTGGCCACCTCTCTCGGCATGGGGGCCCAGCAGATCAACAGCGGCCTGGAGTATCTCTTTAACGTTCCCTACAGCATCCGGGTGCAGTTTTTCATCATCCTGCTGATCGGCATCATCTACACGGGCTCCGCCGTGACGGGGATCAACAAGGGGATTCAGTTTATCTCCAACATGAACCTGCGGATCGCCGCCTTTCTGGTGGTAGCCATGTTCATTCTGGGGCCGACGGTGACAATTATCGAGGCCCTTCTGACGGGAATGGGAGATTATATGGGGAGCGTGGTGCGTGAGAGCTTCCACATGGCCCCCTACGGCAACAACTTTAAGCAGTGGATGGGGTGGTGGACCCTCTTCTACTGGGCCTGGTGGATCGCCTGGGCTCCCTTCGTGGGCAGCTTCATCGCACGGATCTCCCGGGGGCGCACCATCCGTGAGTTCGTCACCGGGGTGCTGATCGTACCCGCTCTGGGGAGCTTCACATGGTTCGCCGTCTTCGGCACCTCCGCACTGCAGCTGGATATCGCCCAGATCGCTCCCGATGCGGCGCAGAAGATTATCGACAACATTTCCACGGGGCTCTTCGAGATGTTCAGCCACTATCCCATGGGCATGGTGCTCTCCCTGGTTTCGGTGCTACTGATCTCCACCTTCTTCATCACCTCGGCGAACTCGGCTACCTTCGTGCTCTCCATGTACTCCACCCGGGGGAATTTGAATCCTCCCAAGATGCAGATGGGGGTTTGGGGCGTGCTGCAAGCAGCCCTGGCCTTCGTACTGCTCCAGAGCGGAGGATTAAAATCCCTGCAGATCGCTTCTATCGCCGTGGCTTTCCCCTTCGCCATCGTGATGCTCCTCGCCTGCTGGTCTCTCTGGAAGGCCTTGCATCAGGATATAGCGGAACTGGGAGAGCTGCACAAGTAGGAACAGTACACGTTGAAACCCCTCCTCTTTTCTCCCTTCGAGGCCCCGGCATGCCGGGGCCTCCCCCTTATATCCTATAATGGCATCCATCATGACCTTCAGATTATAACTTTATACGAAGGAGGTTTTTTCCATGGAAGAAGTGCTGCTTCTTTTCGATTCTCGTCATCCCTGCTGGTGCAAAAAAACCGTGGCTCTCGAAGGAGAAGATCCCACGATTCTGGAGGATCTGGAACAACAGGGCCTTCTGGAACGCATTCCACACGAAGAGGAAGATCTCTTTCTCCTCACCTCTCGAGGGAGAACACGCTATCGAGAGATGGCGGAAGAGTATTTTCTCCCCTGCCTTCCCGGAATCTCTCCGGAAGACCCCGAGAGAGCGCACCAGCGTACTCTGCTGGAGCTGCTTTTGAACCGGGGCTTTCAGGGGCGCTGGGGGATCAAGGAGTTCCACCCCGGAGAGGCTCTTGAGTATGCTCCAAATCTTGAGACTCTCGCCCTCTGGAGAGAGTCGGAAGAGGGATTCCAATGGCTCTATCCCGAACATTCCGACGTTCAAACGATCAAAGAGAGCTGGCCTCGCCCCCTCAAGGTTCCCGAAGAGGATCCTTCCCGAGAGGAGCGGTGGAACGCCTGGAGCCGGGAACAGGGGCTCTCTTTCAGCGCTCTGGAGCTGGATCTGCTCTTCCTGCACCACTACGACAGCGAACACTTTCAACACCTCTCCCCTCCTCCGGGAGATATCCACGGGCTCTTTCACACGGACCGCTTTTACTTTCAGTTCCTCCCCTCTCCGGAGGAGATCCCCCAAAGGCTCTGGAAGGAGCTGGGGGGATTTCAGCTCTGGATGATGCTGCAGCGGCACGTCTTTCTCCCCTGGTATTTCGACCACGACACCACCAACTACGACGGCATCAACTGGTGGTTCTGGGTATGCCCGAGGGAGGCGGAGCTTGAGATTCTTCAGAGAGAGGTAACTCCCCGGGGAGAGGCGTTGGTGCAGCCCGCCCTCCCCCTGCAGCTCTTCGGCATCTCTCTGGAGGCGCTGGAGCAAAACAGGGAAAAACACGAATACCACTGGGATCTCTTCGAAAAGATCGCCCGGCCTCTCTCCCCAAGGCTGTAGAAAAACCTCTTTCCCCTTGACCTCCCTTCTCTTTGTGTATACTATGCAATAGCGATGCACTTCTATCTCCCCCCAGAGATATTCGTGCACCATACCCTTCACTATTTCCTGGGAAATAGTTCGATGATCTGAGAAAAGGATGCGCGAAAAAGGAGGTTTTTCTATGGAACAGAAGGTCATCTCCCTGAAGGAGGCTTTGGGACAGCCTCTCTCTCACGATCTCACCCAGATTGTGCCGGAGACGGGGTATAAGGGGGCCCGTTTCCGAAAAGGGCATGTCATTACCGAGGAGGATCTTCCGGTGCTTCGCTCCATGGGGCGGGAACACCTTTCGGTGCTCCTTCTTGAAGAGGATGAGGTACATGAGAACAACGCTGCTTTAGAGCTTGCAGAGGTGGTTCAGGGGGCGAATCTCTCCCTTTCGGGTCCCGAGGAGGGAAAGTGCGTTCTCTCCTCCACCGTCTCGGGGCTTCTGCTCTACGATCCCGAGATGATTCACGCCATCAACGAAGATCCCCTCTGGATCTTCGCCACCCTTCCCCCCAAGAGTTCCGTAGCTCCGGGAGACAAGGTGGGAGCCTTTCGGATTCTCCCTCTGGCGGTAAAGAGAGAGACCGTGGAGCGAGCCCGCAGGATGGCCACCCCCCTGGAAGTTCGCCCCTTTCGCCCCCTGAAAATTTCGCTCATCACCACGGGATCGGAGCTTAAAAAGGGTCTGGTTTCGGATGCCTTTGCCCCCAAGCTCCGGCGCAAGCTGGAACCCTTCGGAGGGATTTTGCTGGAACAGCAGATCGTGGGAGATGCCCAGGGGGAGATCGCCGGAGCTATTCGAAAAGCTCTCGAAGGGGATCCCGACGTGGTGCTCTGTACGGGAGGAATGAGTGTGGATGCGGACGACCGTACCCCCGGAGCTATCCAAGAGGTGGCGGAGACGGTGCTCTTCCGGGGGGTTCCCGCCCTGCCGGGATCCATGCTTATGCTGGGTATGCACGGCACAACCGCCCTTATCGGAGCCCCCGCCTGCGTGGTACATGACGAACGTACCACCCTGGATCCCCTGCTCACCCAGATCGCCGCAGGGATCTACCCCACGGAACGGGAGGTACGCCGCTGGGGGGTGGGGGGGCTTTGCGCAGGATGCTCTCCCTGCACCTACCCCCGATGCCCCTTCGGTATTCGAGAATGAACGAATACGCCTCCATTCTCGCCTCCCGGAAGATACGCCTCACCTCCCTGCGGCTGGAGCTTCTCCGAATTCTCTATGATGCGGAAAAACCTCTGAGCCACGGAGAACTCATGGAGCTTCTCGGCAACGAATGGGACCGCATAACCCTGTATCGCAACCTGGCTCTTCTTGAGGAACGCCGGGTTATTCACAAGATTCAGGGCACCGATGGCTCCTGGCGCTTTCGGGCCCATCCTCTGGATAGTCCGGGATGCCCCGGAGATCATCCTCACTTCTGCTGTCTGCAGTGCGGTATCATGGAGTGCCTGGAGGGGCAATCCCTGCCTCGGGTGGAGGTGCCCGAAGGATATTCCGTGCAGGGAAAGCAGCTTCTGGTGTACGGCATATGTAAGGCCTGCGGAGAGAAAAAAGATCCTTCTCCTTCCCCGTAGAGGGCTTTTCCTGAAGTGTTCTTTTCTGCGCACTCTACGCCATTCTACGCATTCTAGGAAAAGATTTCTCTTTCCCTCTTGAAGGTTATCGCTTTTGCCGATAGTATATACCCCATATAGGTATATACTATCGAAGGGGTTGGAAGATATGAATAACAATAAACTTTTTCGCGCTCTTTTCGCCTTCCTTTACGGAGGGATCATGATTCTCGGGTGGTACTATCCTCCCGTGGCGCTTTTGGTCTTTGCCTTTCTTGGGGGAGTTCTTCTTCTGGGAAAGCGAAAACGCTGGTGTGGCTTCTACTGCCCACGGGGGAGCTTTCTTGACATGGTGATGGTACGAATCTCTCCGAAGAAGCCTCTCCCCTCCTGGGTTGTTTCTCGAAAAATATGGATTGGGGCACTTTTTGGCATGGGGGGCTTTTTCCTCTTTCAGTTATACCAACAGAACATGTTCACCAGCTTCTCCTGGTATACTCTGGGGGTGATTCTCTACCGTATGTGCTTTATCTCTTCTCTGGTGGCCCTTCCTCTCGCTCTTCTGCGTCATCAACGGGGATGGTGCTCCTTCTGCCCCGTGGGAAATCTTCTTCGTCGCTGAAGAGACAAAAGAGGAATCATCCATCGTAAGAAACACTATACCCCCAAAGATCACGCCGGAAGAGAGCGGGCTACTCTCTTCCGGCGTTTTTTCCCTTGCCAAAAGAGAGATCTTACCCTACAAATAACAGAAAGAGTCTTCACAGGAAAAGGAGGCACGGTTTATGCATATCGCTGTGCTGATAAAACAGGTGCCCGATACCGAGGAAGTTCGGATGGATCCCGAGAGGGGGACCATGATCCGCCAGGGGGTAGGAACCCTTATGAATCCTCTGGATTGTAACGCTCTGGAGGGAGCTTTGGCGTTACGCCGCCAAGGAGGGGGCACGGTAACCGCCTTCTCCATGGGGCCTCACAAGGCGGAAGAGGCGCTCAAAGAGGCTCTCGCTCTGGGGGCAGACGGGGCCTATCTTCTTACCGATCCCGCCTTTGCCGGGGGAGATACCTGGGCTACCGCCCGGGTGCTGGCAGAAGCCTGCAGGAAATACGGCCCCTTCGACCTGATTCTGGCGGGGGAGAAGGCCACGGATGGAGAGACCGGCCAGGTGGGCCCCGAGGTGGCGGTGATGTTGGATATCCCTTGCAGCACCTACGTGAGCGCCCTGGAGCTTCGAGAGGGAGGCCTTCGGGTGCGGCGCACTGTGGAGGAGGGATCGGAATACCAGTTTCTCCCCTTTCCCTGCCTCCTCACGGTGCTTCGGGATCTCAACGAGCCCTCCCTCCCCACTCTGGCGGGGAAGAAACGGGCCCGGAGAAGCTCCATTCCCCAACTCTCCCGGAAGGATCTGGAGCTTTCCGAGGCGGAAACGGGGCTTGCGGGCTCTCCCACCCGGGTGGTGCAGATCCACTACCCCACCCTCTCCCGGGAGACCGCTTTTTTCGGCCCCCAGGATACGGAAAAGGGGCTTGATCTGCTGATGCAGAAACTCCGGGATCTGGCACTTCTCTAGGATTCTCCAAGGGAGTTGCAAGGGATACGCATGAAGATTACGAGAGGAGCTGTGACGTGAGGGGTCCGGGAAACACTATACTCATCTGTGGTGAGGTGCGGCAAGGAAAGATCCATCCGGTTACCCAGGAGCTTACCGGTAAAGGCCGGGAGCTGGGAAGCCGGGGCGAGGGGTTTTCCGTGGGGGTGTTGCTGCTTACGGATTTTCTGGAGGATCCTCCGGAGTCGCTCTTTCGCAGCGGAGCGGATCGGGTCTATCTGGTGGAGCATCCCTCATGCTCCCAGTTCAACCAGGAGATCGCCGCCAAGGTTACCGCTGCGCTCATTAAGGAGATACGCCCCGAGATCGTTCTCGCCCCCGCCACCACCTCGGGGCGCACCGTCCTTCCTGCGGTGGCGGCTCTCGTTGGTACGGGGCTTACGGCGGACTGCACCGAGCTTGCTCTGGAAGAGGAGACGGGGCTCCTTCTGCAGACCCGCCCCGCCATCGGAGGAAACGTGATGGCCACCATCACAACTCCGAACCACCGTCCCCAAATGGCCACGGTACGCCCCCGAACCTTTCCCATTCCCCCGGAGGAGGAGCGTTCGGGGGAGCTGATCCGCCCACCCCTCCCCCGAGAGTGCTTCGAAAGCCGGATTATCCCCGAGGGGGTGCAGATACTGGAGGGGGAGGCGGGAAATATCCAGGATATGGACCTCCTTGTGGCGGGGGGGAAGGGCGTTCGGGGGAGCGAGGGGTTCGAGCTTCTTCGGGAGCTGGCGGAGCTTCTGGGAGGTGGGGTGGGAGCGAGCCGCCAGGCGGTGGAGGCCCAATGGATAGGCTACCCCCATCAGGTAGGACTTTCGGGAAAGGTGGTCTCTCCCAAGCTCTATCTGGCGGCGGGAATCTCCGGAAGCGTGCAGCATCTTGCGGGAATGCAGACCGCAGGGTATATTGTGGGGATCAATAAAGATCCCGAGGCTCCCATATTCCGGGTGGCGGATCTTGCGCTCTGTGGGGATCTTCACGCCATACTTCCCCGGCTTGTGGAGCGAATCCGAAAGGAGCGGGGGCAATGAAGCATGAAAAATACGCCCCGGTAACCCCCGAGGTAGTGGAGGAGCTTATCTCCCTGGTGGGGAAGGGGAATGTGGCCACCCAGCGGGATAAACGGGAGGCCTATTCCTACGACGAGGTGGAGCGCCATTTCTGGCACGAGAACTACTGCGCCGAGGTGGTGCTCTTTCCGGAGACCACCGAGCAGGTGGCAGCCCTTATGCGCTACGCCAACGCGAAGCGCATTCCCGTTACCCCCCGGGGGGCGGGAACGGGGCTCTCCGGAGGGGCGGTACCCGCCTGTGGGGGGATGGTGCTCTCTTTCGAAAAAATGAACCGGATTCTCGAAATTGATCCGGAAAATAGCACCGCCACGGCGGAGCCCGGCGTGATAACTGCGGAGATCAACCGGGGGGCTGCCAAGGAGGGGCTCTTCTACGCAGGGGATCCCTGTAGCGGGGACGTGAGCTACATCGGGGGAAATGTGGCGGAAAACGCCGGGGGGAACAAGGTGCTCAAGTACGGCACCACGGGAGCCAATATTCTGGGGCTGGAGGTGGTGCTTCCGGATGGCTCCATCACCTGGTTCGGAGGGAAACGCCGCAAGGACGTGACGGGGCTGGATTTTCTGCACCTTATGGCGGGCTCCGAGGGAATCCTGGGGATCGTCACCAAGGTCATCGTGAAGCTTCTCCCCAAACCCGCCCACACGGTGGATCTTCTGGTACCCTTTCCCACCCCCCGAAAGGCCATGGCCTTTGTCCCCCGCATGATGACCGAGGCCCGGATCATCCCCTCTTCTCTGGAGTTCATGGAGCGCTCCGCCGTGAAGATAGCCGAGCGCTTTCTCGGCCAGTCCCTCCCCTACGGAGAGGCGGGGGGGCACCTGATCATCCAGCTTGAGGGGAACGACCCCGAGGCCCTGGCGGATCAGTACGAACAGGTGGGAGATCTCTGTATCGAAGAGGGTGCCCTGGAGGTCTTCGTGGCAGATAACCGGAGCACCCGGGATCGCCTCTGGAAGGCCCGAAAGTGCATCTCCGAGGCAGTGATCGCCTTCTACTCCCACTACACCAAGGAAGATATCGCGGTACCCCCCAAGGCCATCCCAGATCTGCTGGAGGAGGCCCACAGGGTAGCAAAAAAATACGGCCTGGAATCTATCACCTTTGGCCATGCGGGGGACGGCAATCTGCATATCAATCTTCTGGTACCCCCGGAGAATACCGCCTGGGAAGAGACCATCGAAAAGGCCCGGCTGGAGCTGTACGAGGGGGCACGAAAAATGGGGGGAACCCTTTCGGGGGAGCACGGCATCGGCCTGAAGCGGCGAGGTTATCTTAAGCACTTTCTCGATCCCCCCCAGATTGAGCTTATCCGCCGAGTGAAGCGGGCCTTCGACCCCAATCTCATCCTCAATCCGGGGAAGATCATCGACGATCTTCCGGAAGAATTTCAGGAGCAAGAGCCCGCAGAGCTTGCGGCAACCGAACACATCCAAGGAGGTACATCATTCCCATGATCCATCTTGTGGAACAACTGGAAAAGGCGGCGGAGAAGGCCTTCGAGCGTATGGCTCTTCTGGAAAAAGAGAACCGGGATCTGGCAGAAAAGCTCTCCGCCCTGGAGCTAACGCTTCTCGAAAAGGATGACGAACTCGAGAAGGCCCAGGAGGGCGGCACCGTGACAGAGCAGTCCGTAGAGAAGGTGCAGCGCCTTGAAGAGGAACGGGATCAGGTGCAGCATCGCCTTTCCGGGCTTTTGGAGCGTTACCGCTCGCATATCCGGCAGGAGGAGGAGTAGACAGAGAGTCTCCCCAACCCTGGGAACGTGTACAGAGCGTGTATGGTCTGTAGCTTTCAGAACAACATATCTTTTCTAACCTCTAACCATCCGTGCTACAATAACGTGATCCAGGGGATCTACCCGTATATCCCCTGGAAAAAGCAGAACAGGAAAGGAGCTGTGCAAACCCATGAAGTACGAAGTAATCTATCGTGGCAGTGCGAACGCCCTTCTCAAGGTAGATCTTGAAAAAGGCGAAACTATCAAGGCGGAATCGGATGCCATGGTCTCCATGGAGGGATCTCTTGAGATCAAGGGATCCATGGACGGAGGTTTTCTCAAGGGACTAGGACGCAAGATGTTCTCGGGAGAATCCTTCTTCTTCCAGGAAGTTCAGGCCAACAAGGGCCCCGGAGAGGCCACCTTCGCCCCCTCCTACCCCGGAGATATCGAAGCGGTGGAACTCGACGGCTCCATCGAGATGACGGTACAGAAAAACGGCTTTCTTGCGGGATCCGCCGGAGTAGATATCTCTACGAAGATGCAGAATCTCATGAAGGGAATGTTCTCTGGGGAGGGCTTTTTTGTGCTCCGAGCCAGCGGCACGGGAACCCTCTTCCTGAGTTCCTACGGCGGCATTATGCGGAAGGAACTGACCCCTGGTGAAGAGCTTATGGTAGATAACAAACACCTGGTGGCCTGGACTGCGGACACCAAATACTCCATCGAAAAGGCCTCTTCCAAAGGATGGATCTCCTCCTTCACCGCCGGAGAGGGCCTCATCTGCCGCTTCACCGGCCCGGGGCTCGTCTTCTTCCAGACCCGCAACGCCTCAGCCTTCGGAAGTTGGATGCTCCCCTTCATCCCCATCAAAAAGTCGGAGTAGACTTCCTGTTAAGAAATACGCAAAGCAAATAGACACACATACGAACAAGGGGCAAGCCTAGTGGGTTGTTCCACATTATATTGTGCCTTTGAATGGGAGCCTCCGCTTGTGT